>NZ_JBXCJA010000002.1:0-797877 GCF_056786435.1 Paenibacillus sp. Y916
GAGTTCTGCTTGTTTTCTGTTTGGATAGATACGAAATTTGTATGCTTTATGTACTAACATGAGTCATACCTCCATCATATCGAGAACGTTTGTTCTATTATATCATACAAAGGAAGTATTTGGCTATCGCCAACCGAAATTCATCTCCCACCTACTCATTGAGCTTCGCCCTTCACATTCATTGAGGTGGAAGTCTTCTTTCGGAAAATGATAAAATTGTAGTCCGACCATTCAAGCTTATTTGTTTGGCAAGATGAATCCAAACATTTTTAATTAACGTCCATTCATTTATTGGACCATATATTGCGTCCAAATCCAGTATTATGTATTCAGCACACTGTTTAAGAAGTTCGGGGATAATAGTAGTTTTTCCTGATCCGCTTGCACCTGTAATTAAGAATATTGGTTTTCTCTCAGTCATTGATATTAGACTCCAATCGGAATGATTCATGGTTTTAATTATGATTCATGTTGTTTCAGATAACGTTTCGGTATTACCGGCGTCCAAACACCTTAAGGACCGTAGGTTCGGGTCGTCAGACTTAGCTGGTTGAATGTATCGCTTGGATATACTTCGTGGGAATCCTTCTTAGCGATCAAGGACGAATGCCCGCAGTAGGAATGCTGTGTTGATGATGCAAATGACCTCTTCGAATTACTAACTAAGTTCTTTCCACTGTTTCCATGCTTTTAAGTACTCAGTTAAATCATCTGGATGGTGCTTTACACTCAGACCTATACGACAATAGAGTTGAATGGTTACTTCATCTATTAATCTTTTTCTGTCAATCAATCCTTGTTCAAGTTGATCATATGCAGTGTATAAAGTTTCCACATTAAGATCATCGGGTGATGAACAAAAAGCATATATAAAATCATAAATTAACGGCCCTACCATCGGAGAGGGATCAATAACACCAACCAATTTCGATTGATTATATACAAAATTATGGACGCCAGTATCACCATGTAATAAAAATCTATTATCTTGTTCTTTATCTTTCTCAAATAATGTATTACTGAGTGATTTTACAAATAAGTAATCTTCCTCAGCTAGATTATTTCTTATATTATCTTTTGCTTCCTCAATACTTATATCATTAAATTCTTTCCAAGAGTCACAAGGATATTCTATCCTCCCCCAGTTGTTCGAGGCTTGATATTTAATATATTTATTAAATAATCCCTGGATAAGGACGGTTAACCATTCTTTTTTCTTACCACGATCAAAGTGTGTTCTCCCATCAATATAAGAATAAATATAATATGATTTATCAGAATGAACATATAGAATTTTAGGTAGTAAACTTTCATTGTAAGTATTCAATAACTGTTCAACTAATTGAATATTGTTAGGGGAATCATATTTTAAAATATACTTTTTGTTTTTATAAGATTCCAATCTAAAAATAAGACCATCTGTCGTTCCTTTCATTCTTTCAATATCCACAATTTCATCATTAATCTTTTGAGAATAAAATAGTCTATTTATCGCTTCTATAGTAGGATTAAGCATCATTTTCTCCTTATTGGTTTTGATTTTTTTCATTGATTTCATATAACGTTTGGCATTCCTGACGTTCAAGCGGCTTAAGTGACCTCAAGGAACGGGTCGTCAGACTTAGCCGGTTGAATGTGTCGCCTGAATATGCCTCTCCGATATCCCTCTCGGTGACTAAGGAGCGCCAGCGACTTCGTAGAAATGTAATGTTAGATGATGGAACCTTGATCTACCACATGCTTAATGAATTCCACTCGATTTCCAAATGGATCTCTGAATTCAAATCTTTCATAACCTGGTATTGCTATGGATTCTAATCTTTGGATCCCAATATCATTTAATAGTTTTTCCATTTCACATAAGTCGCTTACTTCGTATGCGATATGTGCTTTGGTATTATTTCGATCAAAATCTTCCGTCCCAATATGAAGTTCTTTATCTCCAACCTGAACCCAGAATCCCCCTCTTCCTTTCAAAGACTTTGGTTTTGTTGCATTATATTGGCCTTTTTCTTTCAGCTAACGTTGTCGTATTCACGACGTCAATTCCCCTTAGATAGCTCTTATCTTAGGGGAATTGATATATCTGCCTGATTATTCATCTTCGAAAACACCTCGGGTAGATCAAGGGGCGAATGCCCCGCAGTGTGAATATCGTGTTATCGGATGTCAATGTTTGCTTCGAATCAACTATCGTACTCAATAGAGTAATATTCAATTCTATATCCAATCTTCGAAATAATCTGTTACAAATCGAATCTCGCGCTCATAGTGCACCAAGTGTCCCTCATCAACCATTTTTTGAAAGGCAGGATTTCCGTCGGCAGCACCATTACTCAACGTATCACACAGTGCAGTCAACCGTTGAATAATCCACTGTCGCAGATCATTAGAAACGGGAATTCCATACGATTCAAAAAACAAATGAATTCGCCGACGGCGCTCTACGGCATGTAAATCTGATTGGTATGCTACCGTAGATCCTGAAGAATAGTCAGGTGCGAAACTCGAAAGCGGAACCGATGTGTAAAGGGAGTACGCAATATCCCACATACGCGGACCAGGTCCTGCCATGTCAAAATCAATCAACGCTACAGGTGCCCCCTTTTGAAAGACCACATTATACAACGCAGCGTCATTATGACAGATCACTTCGTGCTTGGTATCGTCGGCGTAGCTAAGCTGCCATCTGCCCTCCGTCACGAGAGTGAACTCTTTAGTCACATCATGAAAACGGCGCAAAAGGCGTGCCAAACCCACAAGCGTCTCGTCCGACCACATGTACGGTTCAAGTTCAGGGTAATCATTTCCTGGCACTTCTCCAGAAATAAATGTCAATATTTCGCGATCAGAGTCATCGATTCCAAGAAATCTTGGTGCTCCCTCAAAGCCTTCTTTCTCCAAATGTTTGAGTAGTTCATGAACACATGGACTCCAATAACCTGTGGGGCGGCGAACAGTATTCGCCATGCGGACAATGTGATTAACATTACCACCTTTTAACACTTCTTCCTGAGTCACTAGGCTTCATCCTTTGCTTTTTATATTGCAGTTTACTGCCAGTTAGTTCAAATGTGTTTTTGCATTGATATCCCCTAGATAGCTTGAATCTTTTGTTATCGGATGCCCTGTTGAATATACCCACACATATTCTTCTCTATTATGATTTTTCTAAAACTATCTCTTAATCTAAGAGTTCTACATATCCCTGATTAGAAATATTCAAAATTTAATTTTTCACTATGAGTTTCTCTACTTTAAATAATTAACTTTTTGTACCATATGAAATCAACATACAACTTGCATCTACAACGAATGTATTCTCTTTATTGATTTTCATGTATTTGGAAATTTGAAGTTCGCACTCAAAGGCACAGATCGCCTCTTGTTCAGTAAGTCCACGATTGATTAAAGCTTGTACAATAGAATCTCTGTTCTCTTCATTTATTCCCATCACCGTATCATAGGCTGATAAAAAAGACTCCAAATTCACTTGATGTTCTACCTGGTTCCCTAAAGGATTAACAAAATTAACATAATCATTCACCCTCACACCGATATCTTTAAGTCCAATTTTTTGCATATAGTGTGGTAACTTAATCCCAACAGAAAAGTCCTTACCACTTCTTTCAAGATCTTGTCGTCTCAACTTCTGCACAACACCTAAAACATTTAGTTTATTGTAATCTAGACCGTCAAAATATAACCCAGCACTATCAATATCTCTGCTCAGTTCAATGCAAATAACCTTACCGTTTGGGATTACTGATGCTTTCATTTTATCTAAAATATTAATTTCATTTGGTATATGTTGTAGCACACATTGACAAATAGCGATATCATACTTTTCTTCAGGTACATAATGATTTAAGTCTGCTTCAATAAAAAAGGTCTGATACTCAGAATCAGAAAATATTGATTTTGCTTCCTCAATTAACTTTGATCCCTTATCAATACCTGTATATGTACTTCCCTTTGGAAGAATCGGTAATAACATAGCACCTAAAAAGCCAATTCCACACCCAAAATCCACTATATTTACTGGCTTATTTATTTCCCATACTTTTTCGACTAAAAATTCTAAGTAGTCATCATTCCACAATGATTTTCTAGACGACTTCAAATATTCGACCTTATTATTCCAATGATATTGTTCCATAGTTATCATCTCCATATATAAATTCAAAATTTTGTGTTCAACAAACTAAAATTCAAAACTATTAAATTTAAATATCTAGATTCTTTTAATAAACGAATTACAATACATTGTATTGTTAATCATTTAGCGCACATGAAACGCTTCTATTCGTTTTGTGGTAAGTCGCCTGTATCCGTTGGATAAGATGAAGTTCGTGCTTTTCTTCCCACGATACTGACCTTTCAGGAAGTATGCCACATCCTCGATGCGACTCTTAGTTCGCCAAGCCAAATGGGGTAAAGATCGTTATTCCATTCTATCCGACCATAATCTTCTGCTACTTCGTCAATACTGGAAGGCCTATCGCCCTGAGCTTTGGCTCTTTCCAGGTTTCCCGGATACGAAGCCCATTTCGGTACGAACTATTCAGTCTGTTTTTAAAGACTCATTGTATGCTTCGCTGAACCTTTTCTTGCATCCCATCCAGGCATCGAGGCAACTCATGCTATCCAAACATGTCGTACTGCAGCGTTAGGCGGTTATGTTGACCAATGTAATTCTTGCGAAGATTTGAAAGTGTCCTACAATTTCTGTCGCAATCGCAATTGTCCCCAATGTGGCAATTTAAAAAAAGAGCAATGGGTTCTTGATAGGACTTCTGAACTCCTACCTGTTCCTTATTTTCACACCGTTTTCACGGTTCCTCACACATTGAATCCCTTATTTCTAGCAAACCCCAAGCTGATGAACAGTATTCTTTTTAAAGCTGCTTCCCAAACGCTTTCCAAGCTGGCCTTGGATCCTAAGTTTCTAGGTGCGCAAATCGGAGTAACTTTGGTGTTGCATACATGGGGACAAAGTTTCTCAAGTAGAAACGGTTTCGCCGTCCCTTTTTTCAAGGACGACGCACGTTTCAGCGGAAATATAAGGATTAGAGTATCTAGTGAAACTTATACTCCCTGATATTTACTGGATCCTCTCTGCCCTACGCAGAGGAATCCTCTTTTCTCGCGCTAATAGATGCACTCTATGAACCCGATTGGGTCGTCTATTGCAAAAAACCTTTCAAGAGTTCTTTCCACGTCGTCAAATATTTAAGTCGATATACGCACAAGACGGCGATTTACAACAACAGATTGATGGCGATGGACGACCAGACCGTAACCTTCCATTTCCGAGACTACAAAGATGATGGAAAAGGAACTCATTTTCAAATTAACCGGTGTGGATATTTCGCTTTGCCCCTCCTGTGGAGGGACTTGGGGTCAAATACTGACGTTGACTCCTGGCGGTGGGTAAGCGCGATGAATAGCATACTTTTTTTCTGCGATGCCTAATGTGGGAGGGGGGAGGTATGTATTAATCCATAAATGAATACGCTGACCTTAGAATTTGGAAAATGGATTTGCGCAATTGCCGAGTACCTTCTCTGATTATACCAAATAATTATTAATCATCTTAATGCCCCATGCGGAAGTACAGCATGAACCCCTTTGACTCCATTAACTACTTGAGTAATTCTTAAATCAACTACCGCACTTCCTAATGCAATAGCCTCAACCCTATTTAAATCAAAAAGATTACCCATTAGGTTTAACATCCCGTCCATTGCTTGAACAGTTGCTTCATTCAAATCTTCATGAAATCCAAAACTAATCCACCCACTAGGAGTATTGGCAATCGGCAACTCAAGTTTCATGTCTTTATTGACTGTAAAAGTTAGTTCTACGGATTCCATTGAACATTCGATCGCTTGACAACTGATTTCCCCGTCGCCTTGTGCAGCATGACCATCTCCAACAAAAAAATATGCACCATCTACTGGAATTGGGAGATATAAAACACTTCCTTTTGTTAATTCCTTGCAGTCAATATTACCACCACAAAATCGAGGTGGCCATGTAATATGAACCCCCTTCTCTTCTGGCGGCATTGCATATATTCCCATAAAAGGCTTCAAAGCCACTGAAAATGTTCGACCATTTATTTCTGTGTTTCCGATCATGCTTCTATTGTTCAATTCCCATTGAAGATTAATTTCCTTTTCTTCGGTTAAACCCAGTTTCTGATTCTGCCAGTTCGGATATTGACCAGCAGATGTAAATCCATAAGGACCAGGGATAACTTCATTTATTCTTACTTCAAGTGTCATCCCTTTTTTTGCTTCTATTATTTGTATAGGCCCAAGTAGTGCATGACCCCAATCTGTTTCTTTTCGATTCTCAAAGGGTTTTGTTCTCTTCCCCTCATCTGAGGGAGTACCCCAACCAGCGTCTAAACATGAATATTGAACGGTATCTCCCGAATTGATTATTAATATAGGATCAAACTCGGCAGATATAGAACCGTATAAATTAGATCGGTCTGGTATTACTTTGAATACTGCCATTAATTACCCTCCTAAATATTTATTTGCATCAATTTCTTATAACTTATGTACATTCCTGGCGTTCAAGAATATGCTTTTTCATATACTGCTCGAAGCTTGTAATGACGGATACTTTTTACGTATCTTTCAAGACTTTGCTCGTCGTATTCGGGCCGGTCCCATGCATAATCGTCTTCATCTGGCTTGCCAGAAGTATGGTTCAAAAGCTGCCTTATAGTAATATGTTAGTACCGCTCAACCGATTGCAAAGTGCTACAAACAACAGGATCACCAGTCGATAAATTAGCTGTTCCATATTCACCAGCAAAGAAAATTTGGTTGTCCTTCACTATCCCGATGGCTAATGCTGGAAACTGTCCATTTTTACAAAATCGGTTCACATTACGTGCAACGGGCTCTCCGTTTTCTGATATTTGTACATTTTGTCCTCCCTAATGTGTCCTGCTTCATCGAGTTACTGTCTCGGTTTCGCCCAAATAAGATTAACCATATTAAGCCAGTAGCTTTCCGTTTTATCGATTTTGATACCTGACTCTGAGATCAGTCCAAGAATGTCCCTTGTATGGTGGCATCCATAAACACGATATAAAAGTGGGTTAAGAGTTTTTTGGATAGCAGAAGCCATAAAGTTAGAACTAATTCCATGCTCCATGAACAGGATTTTCCCGTCTGGTCTACACCACCTGTTGATTTTATCCAACACCATTAGTGGATTCTTATAACTGCAAAATGATAACGTTGAAACAATAGTATCAAACGATTGATCAGGAAAGTTCATTTCTTCAATATCAGAACACATAAAATCTGCATTAAGGCAATAGTGTCTTGCTGCCTGTTGTGCTTTCTCAATCATCGCCTCACTAAAGTCAGTTGCGGTAATTTTTACGTCCAGTGGATAGAATGGAAAATTTGCACCTGTCCCTACTGCAAGTTCAAGCACCTCGCCCTTAGCATGACTTAAAAGATTCTGACGCCAACTCTTTTGTTTCGGGTCTTCTCTTTTTCTATCATATTGGGTTGCTTGCCTATCAAAAACACTTATTAACTTCTGTTTCTCCATCAATCTCCCACCTTACGATCTAGGATATGGTTATTACGATTTATGCTGATTCCCTATAACGTTTCACATTGTAGGGGTTTAAATTTCTATCACTCGTCCTTAATGTTTCTATTCGTTCACTGTTTCTTACCTACCGCAATCCATCTTCTATCTATATCTTCAAAAACAAATTCTTTATTGTTGTAATCTGTCGTTGATAGAGGTCGTACAATCCTAACTCCTAATTCACTAAAACCTTTCTCCATTTCCTCTTGGTTATCTGTTATTAAATATGCATCATATCCATATCCATGTATTTCTCGATTAGGTACTATATATTCTTGATTTGATTTTATTACAACGATCTCTATTCGATCCCTGTACAGACAAATATGTGGTTCCAAAGAATCAAGATAACTTACTGCTCTGAAGCCAATAAGTTCATAAAATTCTGCAGTCTTATTCATATCAGAGCTTGGAAAAATTTGAAGACAGTTAGTAAACATATATATTTCACCCTTTTTATAAGAATTTGCTAAGTGTTAATTTACCAGAACCAAGTATACCCGCTATTTCCTGGGTTGCAATCATTCAAATGTCTTTCCCATATAGTATTCATCTATGTACTTTCCATCGGAAATATAAGGATTAGAGTATCTAGTGAAACTTATACTCCCTTATATTTTGAAAAAGGCGTATGCAGAGGAATCCTCTTTTCTCGAGCTAATAGATGCACTCTATGAACCGGATTGGGTCGTCTATTGCAAAAAACCTTTCAATAATTCCTTTCACGTCGTCAAATATTTAAATCGATATACACACAAAACGGCGATTTATAACAATCGGCTGATGGCGATGGAACTCATTTTCAAATTAACCGGTGTGGATATTTCGCTTTGTCCATCCTGTGGAGGAACTTGGTGTCAAATACTGACGTTGACTCCTGGCGGTGGGTAAGCGCGATGAATAGCAACCTTTTCACTACGATGCCTGATCTGGGGAGGGGGGAGGTATGTTATCATCCGTAAATGAACGGGCTGACCTTAGATATTTGAAAGTGAAGTCTCTTATATTGTGCTACATTAAGAGAAGGAAGTAAATAACAAACCCCATAGGCTAGCAAATATTCGCGGCATCGTTCAACATGGATTTGCGCAATTGCCACATCACTTTGCTGCTCATATGATCACGATTTTGAAGACCTTCATGCAGTGCTTATGAAGGTCCTTTTCTCGGGCAACTGCGCAACCAATCCAAAGTGTTATCGGAAGTTACTGTCTTCTTTGATTTCCCCCTCAAAAAATGGCTTGATTATTTCTTCCTTAGTATCAATTAATTTTGATAATATTTGTATATTCACTCCCTCTACTTTCCCTTCTAAATCAAATACCATTCTATATATGCCAATCGATTCACCAAAAAAGTAAATCCTTAACTACCCGTCCATTGATAGGCTTGATAGTTAGAACGGAATAAAAAGGGCAAGGCAACTCGTTTGTCTTTTTCGTCTTACTCCATGTATTAACTTTCGTATATGGTAGCTATATCATGTATTCTACGCTTCATTTCTGTGCGGATATGTAACGGCTCTAAACACTCGCATTTATCCCCAAAACTGAAAAGAATATTGTAGTAGTATTCGTTCTCTATGAAAGGAAAACTAACAATGCAATGCTCATCACCATCTGGCGAAAAGTGTTCATAAGTGCAATAATCAAGTACCCTGTCCATGACAGATTTATGAATACGAATTTTGATTCTTGTTTGCATAGTTGCCAAAATATCAGTAAAATCTAACTGCGGTTTTTGATAATCTCGTGGCGTAAAAAATTCCTCTTGTATTTGTAGGTTTGATGTGCGGGATAGTTTAAATAAGCGAAAATCATTTCTTTTATGGCAATACCCTTGCCAATACCAATGACTACTTTTCAATACAAGCTGATATGCCTCGGCTGTTCGTGCGGTTTTATTTCCGTAGCGGTCTGCATATTCAAACGAAAGTAGCTTGCTTTCCTGTAAAGCTGTTTTGATAATTTCTAAATATGGTTGTATGTTCTTGTTACTCATCCACGGACTTAAATCTATATATATTTGATTTGCTTTTAATTCAATGTCTTTCGCTCTGTCGGCGGGGATAAAACTCTTGACTTTCGCAAGGGCGTTTACCAGTTCATCACCTCGTATCATGTTGGAAAGACTGGATAGCCCCATCAAGATAGCGGAAAGGTCGGCAGTCGAAAAAACCTTTCTATCAATCTTGTATTTCTGCATGATTTCAAAGCCGCCGCCCACTCCCGATGTTGAGCGAACAGGAATACCCGCCATGTTGATAGTGTCTATGTCGCGGTAGATTGTGCGGGGTGAAACTTCAAACATATCTGCTAACTCCTGTGCGCCTATACGCTTTTTATCAAGGAGTATCATAATAATGCTAATAAGCCTGTCAACTTTCATCTGGATAGCCGCCTTCCACAATTTCTTGTTATCATTAGATTGTTGCCATACTGTTGTCAACAATTACAAGGTATAATTAAAAAGTAAACAAATCAATCTACCTATCAGGAGGAAACACTATGCAGAAAAAAGCCTTAGTAATAATCGATATTCAAAATGACATAACAAAGAATTACAAGGATGTTATTGGCAATATCAATAAAGCTATTGATTGGGCAGTCAATAATAATATTCATGTTATTTATATAAGGCATGAAAATTTATCAGCCGGCACGAGGACTCTTAAACCCAGTACATATGGGTCTGAATTAGCTTCAGACTTGAAAATAGTATCAAAAAATGTTTTTACAAAATACAAAGGAAACGCATTAAGCTGTGAAGAATTTACAGACTTTATTAGTAAAAATGAAATATGTGATTTCTACATAGCAGGAGCAGATGCTGTTGCTTGTGTTAAATCAACCTGTTACAACTTACGCAAAGCAAATTATGGCGTTAATGTCCTATCAGATTGCGTTACTAGTTATGATAAAAGGAAAATTGACGAAATGCTACGTTATTATGAAAGTAAAGGTAGTAAAATTATTTGTTTGAATGACCTATTAATTTAAGATCTATCCATATTAACCGCATAGCGCGGCGGGCGTATTAAGTGCGCCCTTTTTTAGGACACGGCGGCATCCGAGGAGATATCACTATGTCCATTATTTGTTATGTATCACCGCCGTTAGATAAACTATTTAAAAAGTCTGCATTTTATAGCGGTATATCCTGCCCCCAATGCATCTACACGTACTATACCATAGGAAATATATTCTCTATGCCCGACTGGATTTTTTCAGTCGGGCATTTTTGCGTTCTTTTCAAACTTTTTTTCAAAAATGCACTTCAATCTTTGGCAGTTTTCAAATTCTGTTTGTTGAGGGTTTGTGAAAGGGGAAATCACCCGTTTTCGCGGTTGCGAAAGGAGGTGAATAGCATGAATGAACCTATCAACGCCCACAAGGACACGAAGCGTCAGCAGATACGCGAAGTGACTTTTTCTGACCTGTCCCCGCAAGAGGAAAATCAGATATGTGTTAATTGAATTGAATATATCTCTACTCGTATTGATCTTGGGTCAAGCTTCCCTCTAAATGTGTCGTAAAATTCCGATTTGTCTTCTTTCTTCCAATTATCTAGATAATTCCAAAATCCTAAAATCGTCCTTTCCTGGATGGTATATTTATCGGACCATTCTAATAATTGTTTTGTGTTCATTTCTTATTCCTTTCTATCAGTACAGTAATTTCCGATAACGTTTGGGTATCTACGAACCCGAGAGGCTTAAGGGAGCGAATGCGACCGGGTCCATCGGACTTAGCCTCGCAGGGTTTCACATCCTAGCTTACCTCTTCTAGCGAACCAAGGGCAAAGCCCGCAGCATAGATACGATGTTATCGGATGTTACCGAATTCGTAGAATAATCAAATAATAAATTAATCCAATATTGTTTTTTCTCTTGGTACTGTGCTTTTTACAAACTCCTGTTTAATGTCTTCCTTAAGTACCTGTTTCAATCGATCTCTACCAATTCGATCAAAACGATTTTGCACCTTTATTACATGTTCTTTATCTGATTTTATTTGACTTTCTATCATTTGATAATCTTCATAACTGTCATATTCCCACATAGCAAATATCTCAGTATTATTCTCATCCTTCTCGATCATCCATCGCCCAATTAATCTAGCGCCATACTTCAACTGAGACGGTAATAATATCTCATTAAATAATTGATTAAACTCTTCAGTGAACGATGGTTCAACTAAATATGTTTTTCTTCTATAGATCATTTTTTGTTTGTCCTTTCTTTTAATTATTTTTCTCGGTAATTTCTGATAACGTTCGCGCATTCCTGACGTTCAAGCGGCTTAAGGACCGTAGGTCCGGGTGGCTCTGCCACTTAGCCGGTTGGATGTGTCACCTGAATTAACTTCATCGAAATTCCCCTCTGGTGACCAAGGGAGCGTAGTGACCGCTGTGGTAATGCAATGTTATCGGATGTAACATGACCCCTTGAATCAACTAACAAAATCTTGTATTCTTCTACCATTCTCTATCCGCTCTTTAAATTGCCCTTTTGTATATTCATCAATGGCTTTGTTCCAAAATATCTGGGCCGATTTGTTTCCTTCGATCTGATAGACTTCCCATTGTCCTTTATGTAAATTAAAAATACGAGCAGCTACAGCTTTCCCAATTCCTTCTCGTCTATATTTCTTTAATATAAAAAATTCAGCAATTGAATAGTAATCACGTTCAACTGTTTCAATTAACCTTACCAATACAAATCCTACATACTTATCATCTTGTTTAATTATATACGCAAATCTATGATTCTCTTCTTTCCAGTAATCTTCTAATGGATACGCTCCATATAGTCCGTCTTCTTCTACATCGCATTTTATAAATTCGGAAAAATCATAAATATAAAACTGCATTAAATTAGCTAACACTTCCTTGTGTTCTTTGTTTGCTTGTATTATATCAAATTTCATTTGAAGTTCTCCGCCCTAATTTATATATTATACTCATGTTATTTCCGATAACGTATGCGCATTACCGACGTCCAAACGGTATAAGGACCGTAGCGACTGCTGTGATAATGCAATGTTATATGTCGTTGGGGCCTTCTTCGAATAGCTGACACATCATTTATTTGTCTTAAGACATGTTTTAATTTGATCAAAAAAACGATTCATATCGACTTGTGTTGTAAATGTTCTCTTAGGTATGATATGTGCCATGATCTTATCTATAAAAATATAGAAATAATCTTTATCTTCTTCAATGCTATTAATCCCTTCCCATTTCGTACTTCCTTCTGTTACTGAATTTCTCCATTTTAATTCCTCATTTGTTATCTCTATTTCATGTACTCCTAATATTCCTTTGTTGTCTTCCAATAATTTCTTAATTCTTTGTTTAATGCGTTTATATGCAAAATAATTAATGAATACTCCACCAATAATTCCCACACTTACACTGTACCAAAAAGGTAGTTTCATCCCAAGGAAAATTAGTACCATCATAATAGGCAATCCTACAATAAACGAATAAACGGTTACTTTATACCGTTGAAGTAACACAAATTTGTTAAAGTTCCAATAGTCTTCTCGGTTTATCTCTATTTTTAACATCTCTTTTGTTATTCCTTTTGTTTTTAGATTTATTTCTAATTCTATGAGAAAACCTAAAATATGTAAATGTCGAATGAAAACACCTATTTGTCATTGTAAATGCCCAAATACTGAACTTGCGTTCGCCTTCCTAGTTCGTTTACTCTATATATAAGGGACTCGATACAAAAATGAATTTTCTCCCCCTGTCCCTTATTTATAGAGTTCTTGCTTTTTTCTTTTCATTTTTGTATTTTTATTTTCTCTTTTTTATGATTCTATATCATCTAACAAAATGGCGGCTGCCTTTGGCATGCCGGCCAAGAAATTTTGTGAATCTCCGATTTGCGAAGTTTCTTGGGTTCTGGATTCCGAGCCTTTATGTTGTATAACGTTGCGTATTAGTGACGTCGATTCCCCTTAGATAGCTCTTATCTTAGGGGAATTGATGTGTCTACCTGATTCACTTCCTCGAAGATACTTTTGGTAGATCAAGGGCCGGATGGCCCCCAGCAATAATATTTTGTTATATGATGAATCGCTCGCTTCTTCGAATTAAGACAGGACATCGACCATATTCAAATAAACAAACTCTTGTCGTTTTTTTAGGTTTCATTCAAGGGTTTATATTACTTCAATTAGTTTAAAATGCTCTACCACGATTACAGTATCCTCTGTTAATGCCATTCCCGCATTTAAAAAATCATATTTCCAACTTTTATTATGATCATCAATGAATTCTTCAAGTGAGGTATAATTCTCTCCCTTAGCAACCCTAATATCAATCATTCCATAAGGGACTTCATAGTTTTCAGTTATCTGTATTGTACATCTATGAATTCCATGATTATTAAATACAGCTACATAGTCACCAACTTCAGTCGACTCTTCTTCTGGATTGTTATAGTACCATATTATTGGTGTGCAAGTAGCTGTTTTCAAACCTGCCATAACCTCATTTAATAAAGTTTCATCATCAATATCACTACTCCAAAACGTTAAACTTTTCATGGTTAATCCCCTTTTAATATTTTTTGCTTCAAGCCACATGGATGTGGCGATCAACTACTTCAAATTAACCGGTGTGGATATTTCGCTTTGCCCCTCCTGTGGAGGAACTTGGTGTCAAATACTGACGTTGACTCCTGGCGGTGGGTAAGCGCGATGAATAGCATACTTTTCACTACGATGCCTGATCTGGGGAGGAGGGAGGTATGTTTTCATCCGTGAATGAACGGGCTGACCTTAGAAGTTTGAAAGTGAAGTCTCTTATATTGTGCTACATTAAGAGAAGGAAGTAAATAACAAAACCCATAGGCTAGCAAATATTCGCGGCATCGTTCAACATGGATTTGCGCAATTGCCACATCACTTTGCTGCTCATATGATCACGATTTTGAATCCCTTCATGCAGTGCTTATGAAGGTCCTTTTCTCGGGCAACTGCGCAACCAATCCAAAGTATTATATGATGGGGATGTCTTCAAGAATTACTTTTACAAATTTATCAAGATTTCGTAGCAATCACGATATGATGATAGTTAATGACTTTTAACCCCTTATCTGTAGAATATTTATTAAATATTATTTCTACATCTTTTAGACATTGCTTCCACAC
This sequence comes from Paenibacillus sp. Y916, assembly GCF_056786435.1. Taxonomy (NCBI): domain Bacteria; kingdom Bacillati; phylum Bacillota; class Bacilli; order Caryophanales; family Paenibacillaceae; genus Paenibacillus; species Paenibacillus sp. Y916. Next base: position 14,799 of record NZ_JBXCJA010000002.1, read on the forward strand.
AAAGTTTTTTACTGATTCTTTCTGTCCATAACATTTTTTAATTAATATATCTTCTGCAGTTTCTAAGTATTCAATTTCTTCTATTACTTCTATCTTAAAGTCAGTTATTCCAATACTTTTCTTAAATTGATGTTTTGCTTCTATTTGCTCAAGATTATATGGATCCTCGTTCAAAGGATTAAATAAGCCAGGAAAATAACTTCTTAAACCTCCATCCGTTCCACTATGATATAATCCAATAATGATCCCTCCTGGCTTTAGGATACGAGATGCTTCATGATATAGCCATGGACCTTTTTTAGTGTAAATTAAATCAAAATAATTATCTTCAAATGGTAATTTTTCATCAGCGTTAATTACTAAAAATCTAATGTTAGTAGTTATATCCTTTTCAAAGGATTTAGCTTTTTTAATAAAGTTATCCCTATTATCAATACCAATTGCTTCTTTTACTTTTTCAGCCCACTGTATTGTGAATTCTCCATGTCCACAACCAACGTCTAATATTTTGGATTTTTCAGAAACAAATGTACTTATCTTTTTAGCGAGAACTCTCTCTGCGGTTGGTTCTTTAAATATAGACTTCCATGGATATCTATATTCTCCTAAGGAGTCATTTAATAATGAATACCATTCAGAACTATGTGGAGTAACCCAATCAGGGTGTGTTGATGGATCGGGGAAAATAATTTTTTCAGCCATAATACACCTCTCAATATAGTTATTACGTCCCTTTCATATAACGTTGCGTATTTCTGAAGTCAAAACGGCTTAAGGACCAAAGGTCCGGGTGGCTTTGCCACTTAGCCGGTTGGATGTGTCGCCTGATTCCACTTCTTCGAAAATCCCTCTTGGCGACCAAGGAGCGGTAGCGACGATGCTGAAAAACATTGTTATATGATGCCGACGCTTCTTAGAATAATCCCTCAATGCTCTACTCTAATCTATCAATTAACTTGCATATAAAAAAGTTTGCAATAAAATATTAAATATGTTTCGCAAACCAATCCCAGCCTGTACCTACGTGCTCAGGTTTATGAGCATCTGAGCCATAGACACATTCAATTCCTTGTTTCATACATTCAGCTAAAAACCATTCAGGAACATAGGGCTTTCCACATGATTTGACTCGAAGCCCTGCTGTGTTCACATCAATTCCTACATTTGATTTAATCAAAAGTGGAATAATTCTTTCAAGGCGATTTTTAACCTGTTTCTCATCAATTGGAGGCAATTGATGAGAAAATTTCTCTATTAAATTAATATGTCCAATTCGTTTTCTAATAGGAAGTTGAGCTACCCAAGTAATGGCTGCTTCCATGTGATCATAGTATTCGTTCACAACATTCTCCATTGAACCGTAAAAAGCCAAGATATCTTCTCTAAAATTTTCTACTGTATGATCTACACAATGAATACCTCCAACACCTGGTAAATAGTGTACTGAATAAATAACATCCTCCAAGTCTCCATACCAGTCATTTACGATACGCTCAGTAAATGACAAGTGAGCGGGCAAATAATCCAGTTCGAGACCAACAGTAATATCCAACTTGTTTGCATATAATAACTTCATCTTCTTCGCATACTGGATATATAATGGTAATTCTTCAATTGGCATAGCTAGTCTCTTAAATAAATCAGTGTCTTCAATCAATCCTATAGGCAATGGTGAATGCTCGCTAAGTGTATATCTTTCAAATCCCAAATCTATCGCCCGATCTATATACATTTCTTGTCGTTCACTACTCCCATGGTAACAATATTGGGTATGAGTATGTCCGTCCCATTTCAATTGCACTTCCACTCCCCTGCAAATATATTCATGATTCTTGATATCTCTCCAATTTGTATTCGGCGGTTTCATATAACGTTCGGCATTCCTGACGTTCAAGCGGCTTAAGGACCGTAGGTCCGGGTGGCTCTGCCACTTAGTCGGTTGGATGTGTCGCCTGCATCCACTTCCTTGAGATCCATCTTGGCGACTTAGGAGCGTCAGCGACGACACAGGAATGCTATGTTAGACGATGCTTATAGTTGTGAGGCTTGCCGAACACCTAATGCAGTGACGTCTCGACGGGCTTAGGGGGCTGGATGTGGTCACTCGCTTCTCAGAGTGACCCGGAGCGTCAATATGGTGTTAGCCTAAGGAAGTTCTGGAAGCAGCCATTGTATTTAAGGCGTTCTCAAAAAAGCTATATACTTCATCTGCAATTCCCAGAAACTCTTCAACAAGTACATTACTATCCAAGTAACAAGCATACAGATAATCAACTAAAGCGGAGTCAATCTCGCATTGGTTTAATATGGAATTTTTCATCTTAATAATGTCATCTTGCCATACACCTGTATCTTCTAAAACCAAAGAGTATAATGCACGAATTAATCTCTTAGAATAACCTTTAATATATCTAGTTTTCATTGTGTTATCACTAGCATTAGAAAGTAAACTATGTATACGATCTACTTCCTGCTTGGTCTCTGTATTTAAGTCTAAAATGAACTCTGGAGAAATAATTATCGGTGGTACTTTTTCACCAACGTCATGACCATATATGCAAACACAAATTATCTTAACCCAAAAACCCCACTCATTCGGTTTACTTAATACATCGTCAATCGAGCAAATTATCGTATCAATCTTAGTTACTACTGGATATTCTTCCAAAAGCCTGTCTTTAATATTTGACAATCTTTCGTAATCAATATCTTTGGGATTTACACATACAATAGTAAAGTCTGCATCTGACTTAAAAGGTTTAGCAGTTCCTTTTGGAATCGAGCCACACATATAAATGCTATGAATCTTACCTTTAAATTCGGTAAGTATATTATCTATATACTTATCAACAAAATCCTTATATTCACTTTGTATTACAATTCTATTTATAACTTTTTCTAATATCATATAGACTCCTCCTAAACATGTAAGAACTTCTTTCGGCTAACGTGCTTGTATTCACGACGTCCATCCCCCTTAGATAGCTCTTATCTTAGGGAGATGGATGTGTCCGGTTGAATTCACCCTCGTCTCTTCCACATCGGTCCGGACCGAGGGGCGAATGCCCCGAAGTGTGAATATGGTATTAGCTGGAGTTATTGGCTTCCTGAACTACTTAAACATCACTTGGCAATCGCATTAAAATTATATGCTTGTAGATTTTGCTTTAAATCAACTATTACTACATAATCTAAACCTGTTACATCCACTGCGATATTTTTAGGGTAAATTTCATCTACTGGCACAGTTGTTGATAGGATCGGATTGCCAATCGGCTCTCCGTCTTTCGTGGATTCACTTATAATGCTTGTACCTTCTGAACCACTGCCCGTTACAATCGCCTTATTATATACAGAGTATTTCAGTTTAGAAAGTTCCTTATTTAAATGAATAACAATGCTGTTTGCTGTATCATCCTGTTGATTATAGATTTCATAGCTATGACCATCCGCGTCCATAAAACTATCTGCGACCGTAACTACTGAATGTGCTAATTTCGCTTTAGCGATATCTACTATATCTCCAGAATTGTATTCACTGATCAAACGATTCCCGTTTGCAGAAGTTGCTGTTGATCTCGAGATTTCGTTACCTACTGGTGTTGCTGAAATTACCGAATCCTTGTCCTCAGAAAACTTTACAATAAACGTACCGCCAATAATTCCGATCGCAAGAATAATAATAGAAATTATAGCGACAGTACCTTTATCTACTTTCATTGAATCACTTCCCTCTATACAATGTTATAGTCGAATCTTCCAATCCCCTCCGGCAGCAGAAGTTGTTAAAATCGTTCCTAATGGATCTCGATTTCTTGAAATATACAGTCTTTGAAGGTTTCTGCTAGATTTAAGTATTTTCCTTTAAAGTATAATTAGTCGCCAAATTCATATAGTGACTTGTTATCTCATTTTATTTCCAATAATTTCAGCTAACGTTTGGCATTCCTGACGTTCAAGCAGCTTAAGGAGCATAGGTCCGGGTCGTCAGACTTAGCCGGTTGAATGTGTCGCCTGAATTAACTTCACCGAAATTCAACTTGGCGACCGAGGAGCGAAGGCGACGATGTAGGAGTGTTTTGTTAGCTGATGTCGCCTCATTCTGAGATACTTAAGCTTATTGTTTTTCATTCAGGTTTCTTCTTATTTCTTGAACTAATAGGTTCTTTTCACTATCTGAAATTGCATCAGCTGATAATTTTCGCGCTGCAACAGGTGTGATCCACGGAAGAACTTCATCATAGGTAATACCAGTTAATTTAGTATATTCATCCATAAAAATATTGATTATAGGCTCTCTTATTAAATCAAAGAATTCCGAAATACTATTTGGGAGATACGATGGTAATATCGCATATCTTATCATAATAATATATTCAGCTAAGTCTGCTTCAGGATTCCCTATTGAAGCATCCATCCAATCAATAACTACAGCCTTGCCATCGTTTTTTATTAGTATATTCCCTGGATTTGGATCCCCATGACATAATAATTGTTTGGAAGGTAAGGTATCTAGGATGGAGATAACTGCCTCTTTCTCCGCTAAAGATAAATATCCAACATTACGTATTGAGTGCTCTATATTATTTCTTTGACATGATGGTAAACTGACATCAGATTTATTATGTATTTCATTTAGTATTCGAGCAGTTATACGGATGTCCACTCCATCAGTATCTATTGTGCTTGTATTGGGAGTTAGTGCTTGTTTAAAAAATCGCTCCATTATTGTTTCTCCATAAATCCTTTCAAATACAATACCAGGTCGACCATCAATCTCCAACAACTCATATGGTCGAGCTACAGGAAGCCTATTATCCCATGCAATTAGATTATTATGAAATTCTCTTCGCATAGCTTCAAAGTCTGTATTAGCCTTTGCTAATTTGATTATTTTACCGCTGTCCTCCCACTCAAAAACTTCGGAGCAACCACCTTCACCAATCTTGTTTCCAAGTAATATACTCATACTTGATACCTCCCTTTCTTTTGGCGATTTCATCTAACGTTTCCGTGTTCACGACGTCCATTCACCTTAAATTGCTAGAGCGAACGACTAGTTCGATCGGCTGGCCGCGATGCGGTTAGGTGAATGGATGTGTCCTGGCATAAGCTTCCTCGAATTTTCCTCCGGGACCGAGGCGGCTTGTCCGCCGATGCGTGAATACATTGTTTATATGCTGTTGGGGCCATCCTCGAATATACTATCTATTTCATTTATCAATTCATTTGTTTTATATACACTTACTCCGATATTAGTGATTTCTTTAATTCCTCTATCATATACGCCAGATACTGCATCCTCGACCATAATGATTCTATAATCGCGTTCACTCGCTTCATAAATACTGGTGCGAGGGCAATTTGGAAAGTTACATCCAGTGAAAATCAAAGTGTCGATTCCCTGTCCCCTTAAAAATTCATCCAATATTGTCTGATAGAATGCCCCCCAGCGAGGCTTATACACAGCCCATTCATTGGATCCAATTGATTGGATATTCCCTTCCAATAAATGATCATATAGAAGTTCTTGAGAGTCTTTTGGTTTTATTAAATCTACAAGATCTGGGCCATCCGAATCTGGAGTTACAATTCTTTTTCCTGATTCGATTAATTCTCTCCTACAGATATCCACATTAGAACCGTCAGACTTGTATAGTCGAATGACATGAAGTATGGGTAGCCGATTCTTTCTACATGCTTCTAACACCTTGACCAAGTTAGGAAGAACTTCATATGTTCCATAAATTTCAGCGGTAGCGCCCGGCAAACTAAAATCGTTCTGAACATCGATCGTTAAGACGGCTGCATTCCGAAGGTTTGGAACTACATAATTCCCCATCTTCGATTTCCCCCTCATTAATAAGTTGCCCAATTGCATATAACGTCTGTGTGTTCCCGACATCCATCCCCCTTAGATAGCTCTTATCTTAGGGGGATGGATGTGTCTGCCTGACATTGCTTCTTCGAAATGCTTCTGGCAGGCCAAGGGGCTTTTGCCCCGAAGCGGGAACATGGTGTTATGTGTAGTTGGGCCTTCTTTGAAATATCTAGAATAGTTATTAATATAACTTCGGAGGACAACCCTTATTTTGAACCACAGCGCGTACATGTCCTTCCCATTTCCCTATAACTTGTATCCATTCTTGTGTATCAAAATAACTTGATTGGTTATCAAGGTTAAATTCTAGCATATACAAGCCTGTTACACCATGTTCAAGTATGCCATCAGCAATTACTCCACTTTCTCTAAAAATTAGAATTGGTAATCCAATTTGAAATGCCATTGCAGGTTCTATTTGAGAATAAGGACTTGTTATCCATTTATTTGAAATGTCATAAGCATCTTGCCCTAAATCACTATTGGGTTTTCCTGTCCCTTTCTCAATTAATGCCCTTCTAAATGCAATAGTTATAAGACCATTAGATTCTAACATTAATCTTCGAATTGCTGTAAGCGGAGCATCCATGTCGTAATCAGTTACCCTTAAAGTTCTTGGTAAAAATCCTCTATCTCTCAAATATTTACTTAATTGCTCTACAAATTCTTCTTGTCTTTTTAAATATGGTTTCGGATAGCTAAGAAAAACAGAAATACTCATCTTGAACCCCTCCAAAATAATAATTCGCCCCAATTTCACATAACGTTTAGGTATTCACGACGTCTATTCACCTTAGATAGCTCTTATCTTAGGGGAATGGATGTATCTGTCTGAATCTTCTTCCTCGAATATACTTCTGACAGATCAAGGGCCGAAAGGCCCGCAGCGCGAATATTGTGTTATGTGAAGTTCGACCTACATTGAAATACTTACTAAAATCTTAATGGTATTGACGACTTGAAAATTTGATGCTTCAAATGCTTATAACCTCTATGCTCTAAAAAGTGCTTTAATCCATACAACACTGTATCCATGTTATTCTTTGGCCCGATAGTTATATTAGCAAGCGGTAATTCATTATTGAATGGAATTTTGATAAAAGGGACAAGCACTCCATTGTTAGTTTTATAGTGTACAGTCTTCTCCAATAACTCTTTACTATAAATTACAAATGCAATTCGATATTCTTGTTCTTGTGAAAATCCAGGTTTCTTAAAAAACATTGAATACGTTTCTATTGCAATTTGACAGAGTACAATTGCTTCATGAATGCTTTCAATTGTAATATTGCCACTAGATCTAAACAAATCGTATATTCTCATTAACTCTTCAAACAGTATCTGAGTTTGTTCAGTTTCATCATAATTTGTTTTGCCCACGAGATAATGATCAAAAGGTTTATCATCAGAGTTGCTTAATCTAGCAAGCGACTCTTTTAATTGTTCAATATTAAAACCTATATTGTAACCATCAGTGCTAGTGTAATTTGACCAAAGAGCTAGTGAATCATGATTCTCCGACAGAGAAATAATAAAGATTGCATTATTATCCTCACCAGCTAGCTTCTTGTTATAATAGTCCTCAATATTGTTTTTAATTAAATCAAAAAATCCAACGATATCACTATTGTATTTATCCTTCACAAAATTATAAACTCTTGAGAAAATATCTTTAATGTATTCAGTCTCTGTATAATCATTTAAAAAATTACTTTTTGATGCCCATAATTGTTTAGTTTCAAGAATACTATGAAAGGCATTCGCATTAGTATAATGAAAAATATTAGTATATTCCGATGCTTTAATTTTCCAATTATAATCAAATATTTCAACTAGTTTTTTCGGTGCTTCTTCCTCCATGAAATATCCCCCAGTGTTTGTATTGTCGAATTTCACATAACGTTGCGTGTTTCTGACGTCCAACCGGCTTAAGGACCGTAGGTCCGGGTGGCTCTGCCACTTAGTCGGTTGGATGTGTTGCCTGATTCCACTTCTCAGAAAATACCACTTGGCGACCAAGGAGCGCTAGCGACGATGCTGAAAAACATTGTTATATGAAGGATGTGTCTTCTTCGATATGCTAAATAATCACTCAATTATCTTTCGTGATCCTAAATCTCTGGCAACTGCAAATCTAATTTGATTTATCTTACTGAGTCCCTTTAAATATTCTTTAATCTGAAAAGTGTCAATCACCGGATCTATATTTAAGTCATGGTCTAATTCCACTCTTGAGATGATTTCATTATTGATAAGAAGAATATATGTATCTTCACCTTGATCAGGAATATGCTCTAAGAAATATGCTGATTCAATTATTTTATATTTTTGTGTTAAAGTATCTAGTAATCTTGTCTCTTTTTTATTCTTGAATAAAGCTATTGAGCCCGCTAACAGTCTTTCTCTAAACTCAAGTTCTGTAATACTCCCCCTCAATCTCATAGCAATCTCCTTAATTTTTAATTGGTTTTTGTAGAACTATTAACTATTTGAACCACACATCTTTCATATAACGATCGCGCATTACCGACGTCCAATCGGCTTAAGGACCGTAGGTCCGGGTGGCTCTGCCACTTAGCTGGTTGGATGTGTCACCTGAATTAACTTCCACGAATCTACCTTTTCGTGACCTAGGGAGCTTAGCGACCGCTGTGGTAATGTTATGTGATGTACTCGAGCTCGTAGCATCTACTTACAATATCTCATTAACATTTATTTCAATGATTTTATAGTCACTCAAATCTAAAAAAGCCCCTAAATCAAAAAGAAAATACTTTATTTCATCATATCTTTTACTTTTTCGAATGGTAAGAAATTTCAAAAATATACGATCTCCAACAATCATTGGATCTTCCATTTTAAATGCTTTAATTCTTCTGTCTTCTCCCCAAGTCCACCCCTTACTAAACCCAGGTATCAAGTTACTATCAGATTCATCTATTTCTTTATTTACAATTACTTCAACACTAAAAACAGTCCCCTTCTTATGTATAAAATTAGGGGCCTGATAGTAATTTAATATTCCAGTCCATTCAAATTGATCATTAGTATAGTAATCGAAATTATCAGTTGTCATACTATTACTCCTATTATTAAAAATATAATCATTTAAGGATATTAAACCAATTTCGAGTATTTCACATAACGTTTGGATATCTGCGAACTTTCACTGCCTTAAGGGACGAATGTCCCGGCCGCGATGCGGTTAGGCAGTGAAGGTTGTCTGCTGATTACACTCCCTCGAAATCCCTCTTGCAGACCAAGGGTGTCAGCCCGCAGTGCAGATACTTTGTTAGGCGAAGTTATTGACTTCGTAGTATCAACCCAAAGAAATTCCTGACCTTGTAATCTCTTCTTCATATATTTTAATTCCAGTCCTATTTATTCCCTCAATTACTTTTTTCTTATTGTTATCCTCTAAGTAGAAGCCCATAGATTTATTTATTTCGTCATATTCAAATTTCATTAGTTCTTGACCATTAACATTAACCTTAAAATAAACATCCATATGGTACCGACAAATTATTAGTGAACTACGATCTAAATTTAACACCTCTATTGTTAGAGGTTCATGCTGTGACTCAAAATCTATTAACTCAAATGTAAATTTCATTCTAACTTCCCATCCAAACAAACCCTTTTTCAAGTAAACACAAACAAATTCTTTTTGTTTATTATCAGCTATATAAATTGCATCTTTCTTTCTTATCTGAATCTTATAATTATCTTCGGATAGGATATCTCTGGTTTGCTCGTTTTTGTGAATGACTTTTTTAATTATTTCAAGATTATTATCCAATCTGCATCCTTCTTTCATTTAGACGCATTATCCAATAATTTCGCCTAACGGGTCCGTGTTCACGACGTCCCACCGACTTAAGCTCGTATGGCGGCTGCGCTTGCGCAGTTAGTCGGTGCGGATGTGTCCCGGCATCAACTTCTTCGACTATTCTTCCGGGACCGAGGGGGCTTGTCCCCCGATGCGTGAACACATTGTTATAGGATGTCACAACCTTCTCTGAATCACTTTCGAAGTCACATTCCTAAAAAGGCAATATAATCGGTTTTTATACCCTTGTAACCTAAGTAGTTAAGTATTGTCGAGATATTGCCTCTATGATAGGTTCCATGATTCACAAGATGTTGAATTATTTCTGAAATTGAAAATTGAAATTCATGCCCCATTCTGTTCCTAAAGGTCACTCTCTTCTCAATATCATTAATCGATACTAGATACTCATGAATTTGTGTTTGTAATTCGTAAAAGTAATTACTGGCTTCTTCAAGATTATTGAATTGTTTTGATTCGAATAATGAGGGACTTTCTTCTTTCATCCGCGCAAACCAAATTTCATCAGCTGAGACAATGTGTCCAATGACTTCCGCTAATGAATTGAAACCTAAATCTACTTCTTTTTTAAATATCTCGTCTGGCAATGATTTGAGATGATTAAGCAATCTTGTATTTGCCCAAGTATTGTATTCGTACAAAAGAGAAATCTGTTTATTCATCAATATTCACCTCATAAAGATTGAATTTGTGGACTTATATGAATTTGCTGTGATTTCCTATAACGTTCGCGCATTACCGACGTCCAAACGGCTTAAGGACCGAAGGTCCGGGTGGCTCTGCCACTTAGCTGGTTGGATGTGTCACCTGAATTATCTTCCACGAAACTTCCTCCTGGTGACCAAGGGAGCGTAGCGACCGCTGTGGTAATGCAATGTTAGAGGATATTAATGCCTCCTTTGAAATCCCCCCGTACTGTGTTGAATCGCAATTAATATATTTCTCTTTCATTTTAAGTATTAATCTTTGATATAAAGGTATGTTCGGCGAAACAAGCTAATTCCTCAAAATGATTCCTTTCGTATAGTTTTTTAGCCCTTAAATTAGACTTTGTAATACGCAAACAAACTTTTTTCACATTTTTATTTTCTATCATGTGTCTAATACAATTCGCTAAGATTGTACTTCCATATCCACGATTCTGATATTCTGGGGAGACTACTATATCCCGAATATAGTTCTCATCTATTATGTATGCACCTATCAATTGGTTCCCTATCCAAAACGAACGAAATTCATCATCTCGTACTTTTTCCTGAAGACCTGCTTGGAATACTTTTGTATTCGCATAGTACCAATCTGTTTGCCATCCATTGTCTTTATTTAATTGAAAATACCCTTTGTCAAATAATTCGACTAAATGATCCAACATGCTATCTTCAAATTGTTTTTCAATTAATTCTGATTGTGATATTACTGGTGCTTCTTGTCTATTATAAAATAGATGATATCCTTCCATATCCACTTTAAACCCAAGGTTTTGTAGGAATTCTATAACCTCGATATTTTTTCCATACACATTGAAGCATAGTTCTTTTTCATTCACTCCATCAATGAAAGGCTTCATCTTTAACATAATTAAATCTTTGTATTTCACATTATTTGGTTCATCTAAGAATGAAAAATAGGCTATATTACAATCATTATTCTCAGCTATACAAAACACACCATGATCATCAATCGATTTATTGTAATAGAATACTGTCACCATGTTATCATTAAGTGCTTCGTTCACAAAATTCCTTCCTTGTGGAGAAATTTTCTCTATTAAGTTTAGAATATCTTCTCTTATTTCTGTTTCCATACTACAACCCCTTTTATAATAATTCAAGATGTTTACAATGACCTGCATTAATTTCCTCTAACGTTTGGCATTCCTGACGTTCAAGCAGCTTAAGGACCGTAGGTCCGGGTCGTCAGACTTAGCTGGTTGAATGTGTCGCCTGATTTCACTACACTGGAATGCCTCTTGGTGACCAAGGAGCGTTAGCGACGACGTAGAAATGTAATGTTAGGCGATGCGGACAGTTATACCCGAAAAATTCCTGACTGCAGTCTTACAATCTCATAGTTATTACATCTTATATATTCCCATACAGGTTCTTCAAATACTTTATAAGTACTTATTAATTTACTCTTTGGATCTATAGTACATATTCGTTGATTTCCCATATCACAGACGTAAAGAAGTTCATCACAATAATAAATACTCTCCGGTAAGTCAAATAAGGATCCTTCAATGTCTCCTATAGAATATAGCTCTTTATATGTTTTAAGGTCATAACACTTTATAGTATTCCTTGTTGGGTACGTAACCCATATAAGATCTTCAGAAACAGCAAATCCATAGACTGTATCAAACATATCTTGATGGATAAATTCTAGAATCCCGTTACTATCAAACTTATGGATGTCTGATTGTTGATAGTGAGACACATAGACGGAGCCATCTAATGTCCTGCATGTGTCCGTAATATTGTCCTGAAAGTAATTCATAATTTCAACATAGTACGGACCGTACTTGTGATAAAAATATTCTTGTTTAGAAATAGTATTTACTTGTGTATTGGACCACGTAGCATAACCCAGATCTTCACCTTTTTCGCCTATTATGTAAAAATAGACCTCATCTTCATCCTCGAATATTCCCCATCCTCTTCTATGTATTAGCTGCATAAATAAATCTTCCCCCTTAGCTTAGTTTCGCCTAACGTTTGGCATTCCTGACGTTCAAGCAGCTTAAGGACCATAGGTCCGGGTCGTCAGACTTAGCCGGTTGAATGTGTCGCCTGAATCTACTTCTCCGAAAACCCTCTTGGCGACCGAGGAGCATCAGCGACGAAGCTGGAATGTTCTGTTAGGTGATGTCCCCCACTTCCTTGAATCACTTCAACAGTTCAATATTTGTTCCGTTATATAGGATCCATCTTGGAAAATTAAACAATTTAACTGCATTCCATATGCGCATCCGCCATCAATACCTATCTTGTCTTCACTAAACCAAATATTCGATGTACCGTGGATATCTATTGTTCTTGTATGTCCAAAAATGACTCTTTTATTTAGATTCTTAAAAATGTATCGAATGAATTCATCCTTAATATACATAAAATCGTGTTCTGGCTGGTTCTTCCAATCAACAAAATTGGGATTCAATCCTGCATGAACATAAATGTGATCATGGTCTTCGTGATATAAAGGCAATTTACTTAAAAAGTCAATATGATGACTAAAAAATGTATTAATTGTATCTTTCGCCAGGTTCATGATTTCATCAGAGATTTCATTATTAATATTGCAATAACTTTGAAGGGTTTGTATTCCCCCATGTTCTATAAATTTTGATCTAATCAATTTGCTATCATTATTTATTAAGTCAACTAAACGTTGGTCATGATTGCCTCGTAATGCAATAGCATTATGCTTACTTACTAATTCGATTACTTTATCAACTACTTCTTTACTGTTAGGCCCTCTATCTACATAATCACCAAGCAAAACTAACTGATCATATTTCGAATTGTATTTGATAATATGCAATAACTGATTTAATTGATCGATACACCCATGAATATCGCTAATCATTATTGTTCGCTTCATAGAATCTCCTTTAGTATCCACTTTTTAAGCCTTTAGGGGATTTCACCTAACGTTTGGCATTCCTGACGTTCAGGCAGCTTATGTGACCAAAGGGAACGGGTCGTCAGACTTAGCTGGTTGAATGTATCGCCTGAATCTGCTTCTCTGATATCCCTCTTGGCGATCAAGGGCAATGCCCGCAGTAGGAATGTTGTGTTATAAGATGTTCCCCCTTCGATGCAATCCAAACAAATTTATTAATTCTATTTTAAGTTGTTTGCTATTTTATAAAGATATTCCTTGTGCCTTTTATCGTCTTCTCCAGGTATTGGAGCTGAGAATAGCACTTTTAACGACTCATTAATTAATCCTTTCTCAAATGCTTCCTCCAAATATTTATATCCTCGTAATTTTAACGTTTTCTCAACTTCATTCTTTGTTAGCTCTTCTTCTTGATAAAGCTTCCTACCTAATATCCAAAAAAATAATTGTCGTTTTATCTCTTTAGCAGAAAAGAATTTATCAATTGTATCGTATTGATTAGTTGTGATCTTATCGTGTTTCAATGCACTAATAATTAGACTTTCAAGTGTTATCATCGGTTTATTTTTGTATTCTTCAATGATTCTTAATAACAGTTCATTAGTCCATTCCTGACTGGAATAATGAGACCAAATAATATGTTCGATTGCATCATCTGGTAAATTCAGTAGATCTCTATGTTCTAAAATAAACTTTAATGATTCAAAGTGAAGTTGACTATTGAGCTGTAATTGATCTGAGGTAACCAACGTCATGAAAATATTATTTAATGTTTCAATGTCATTATTTATTATGAGTTGGTCAATTTGGAGACAGATCTCAGAGAATTCTAAGGATATGGTGATCTCTCCTCTCTTAAGGAACTTAACATGTTTAGCGGGAATTTCTTATAACGTTTGGGAATCGATGTGTCTGCTTGAAATATCTCCCCCGATAATTCCTCTGGCAGACCAAGGGCCAAACGGCCCGATGTGCGAATATTTTGTTAGCAGAAGTTAATGTCTTCTTCGAATTATCTGCATTTTATACACTTTATCCTCAAGTTCTTCATAGGCTTCTTTCAACCAGGGATGAACAACTTTCAAGGTTTCTTTCCGTTCCCATAAGTAATTGATATATGCAAATGCTCCATGTGTTAATGATTTCTTTAAATTTCTATTCAATTCTTTAATATACGGAGGCTCCCCAGACTGATCCCATGCAATCTTATCAGCAACAAATAATACTTGATCAAGTAAAGTAGCATTTGCCCGCAATGTCGTATGACAGCCAACGGCGTCTAATATTTCTTGATCTGTAATTCCAAAGATATCTCTAGCCATTACCTTTGATATCTTCTGGTGAATGATCATTGGAAATAGCTCTTCTTCAGGTAAAACATCAATTTGTAATTGTCTTGATACATCAATACGCTCAATACTTGAAAAAACAGCACTGATATCATGCAACCAACCTGCAATTTCAGCTGCTTCATGGTTAGCTTCAAACATTAATGCTATTCTCCTTGCTTCCGTACCAACGTCAATACAATGATCTGCTGTTTTTGGACATTTATTAGACGTTAAAAATAGATGAATATTTCTCTTCAAATCACTTGAAAACTCAATATGTTTTGTAAGGTTCTTAAATATGGTATGCATCGTCGATTCACTCTCACTTATATTATGTTACATTAATTTCTGCTAACGTTTGCCATTCCTGACGTTCAAGCAGCTTAAGTGACCACAGGGAACGGGTCATCAGACTTAGCCGGTTGAATGTGTCGCCTGAATACACTTCTCTGAAAACCCTCTTGGCGACCGAGGAGCGAATGCGACGATGTAGGAATGGTTTGTTAGGCGATTTATGGTTCTTCTTTGAATCATCTTAAAAATCCTATTCATTCCATACTAAATAATCATCTATGATTTCGCCCTTAAAATTGTATATTAACTTGTAATATCCTTTATACTCCTTGCTATACCTAACATCCATTATTGCTTCTATATACTCATGGTTTTCATTGTATTCAAGCTGTAATTCATCCCAATATCTAATACACATACTCATCTTACTGCACGTTAGTTCTATATGTTCTTTATTATAGTCCTTAAAATATTCTTGAAATTCTATCGATTCTTCTTCTATATAGTTATTGAAATTCTCCCAAAAACACTCAGTTACTTGTTCCTTTATATTGTTTTTCTTAATCCAGTCTTTTAATTGTTCTATGTTCACTTTTCATGTACTCCTTAATCTTCAGCCATATTTCGCATAACGTTGCGTATTTCTGACGTCCAAACGGCTTAAGGACCAAAGGTCCGGGTGGCTTTGCCACTTAGCCGGTTGGATGTGTCGCCTGATTCCACTTCTCAGAAAATTCCTCTGGCGACCCAAGGAGCGTCAGCGACGATGCTGAAAGACATTGTTATACGCAGTATTGCCCTTCTATGAAATCGCCATCAATCGATCCTTTATTAATAGTACTAATTTGTCTTGTTCATCTTTAGGTATCCACTCTACTAATCTTGCTGCAGCCACAGGTAAAACCCATTTATCAATTTCGGAGTAATCTTTTCCCGTAATACTCAGGTATTCCTTTATATATTCTGTCTTCATCCTATTCCTTAGAATATTAACAATGGTTTTAATTATATTGGGATTACCATCAGGCATCGTACCAAGACTGAATAGAATAACTGACCTAGCAACACCACCAGCGGGATTACCTGACATTCCCGTCATCCAATCAACAATCCAATTATCACCGTCAAGTAGCACATTATCTGGATGAAAATCACCGTGACACAGCTTATTATCGTCAGGTAGATTTTCTAAGTAATTAATTATTTTTTCTTTCTCTTCTTCTGTAAGGAGTGGAGTAACCTTTATGTTTCCACTTAGTACTATCTTCTGTTTTCTAAGTACTCCGACCACATCATGAGTATGCAATTCAGAATGTAATGTCGCTAATGTCCTTGAATGTTTATTGATTGACCAAGGCCTTTTAGTCATAATTTTGAGTAAAGAAAATCCTGATATACGTTGAAATACAATACCATGCCTATCGTTTAGGTAAGTTAATTCGAACGGTTGGGGAGTATTAATACCAAGAGAATAAGCGAAGTTACTGATAAGAAATTCCTGATTTATAGCATCCTCGGGAAAATCCTTCTTATAAAGTTTTATGATTTTATCTTCTTTGTATTCGAAAATGTCAGCCGTCCTACCCTGTCCAATATGGTTCAAATTTATCCTCCTCGAACAAACTATTATTTATATGTGGTTTGGCATTATTGCGTATAACGTTGTGCATTCCTGACGTTCAAGCAGCTCAAGTGACCGAAGGGAACGGGTCGTCAGACTTAGCTGGTTGAATGTATCGCCTGAATTAACTTCTCTGAAATCCCCCTTGGCGATCAAGGGCGAATGCCCACAGTAGGAATGCGGTGTTAGGCGATGCACGTCATGCTAATCTCTCAAGATCCCTTTATTCGCTATGCTCATAGCATTCTTATATACTTCTTTAAAATCTTCTTTATTTAACTTATATTTGTCCCCTGTTAAAATACCAGAGTGAGCATTGAGTAAATCATATAATCCCAGATGGACCCATTCCCATAACATTGATGTGAAATTATATACCATCATCACATCTTGAACAGAGTGTCTTATCATTACTACTTTTTCCCTGCTAAATCCACATGTTTCTAGTATATTAAATACTCTGACCTTCATTTCTTCACTGAATTCCGTATCCAAAAATTCATCTAATATTAATCCCCATGTATCTATCCTACTCACCATAGAAATGTTATTATCTTGGGCAAATTGTTTTAATCTTTCTTTATAATTTGCTTCAACAAATATCACTTCACCTTCATTAGTTCGAATCTCAGGAGGTATTTGGTTTAATAGAACCTCACGAATCTCTTCAATTCTAATTGTTCCATGGGTAAAAATTGATGCTGCCGAAAATGGATATTCAGTAAATTCAATACTATCCTTATAGAACTTGATCATATGATCTTCCTTTTTCTTTAAAATAAATGTGCTAAGTGTTTCGCCTAACGTTCAGGTATTCACGAACTTCTGCAGGAAGTTGTCACATGAATTTACTTCACTGTCAAAAGCATCAAAGTGACCAAGGCGTAGCCGCCGCTCGAATACTTTGTTAGGTGATGTCAATGTCTTCTCCGAACTAACCTTCAAAGTACTTTACTAGCTTTCCATGTTCAAACTTCTTATCAATAATTTTTAATAGATGCTTTCCAAGTAGTTCTGTAGAATGTATTTTTCCTGTTTGATGTGCTTCTTTAAAGAATTTTACCATTTCAAAATCTTGATCATTCTTACTTCTGGCGATTTCCTGCATTTCTGTATCGACCATTCCTGGGTCAACAGCTACTATTTCAATAGGATATTTCCGTTTCGATTGCTCTGATCCAATACATTGAGTAAACATATTTATTCCAGCTTTAGCTGTACAATATACACTCATTCCAGGGGCTGGATTGCTCCCTGACCCTGAAGATATATTAATAATCTTTCGTCTTATTGAAATGTTATCCGTTGCTTTAATAAAGCTTGATGTTAAAATCATTGGCGCAACAAGACTGGTTTGTAAGTTCTTATTAATTTCTTCAGCGCTACATTGATCTATTGATTTCAAAGGTTCGAGCATCGCAGCATTGTTAATCAGGCATATCATTTCGGAAGTATTTATGTCGATTTGATCGAGAACTCCATTAAGCAACTGCTCAATTTCTAATATATTACTCAAGTCAAAATTGAAGTGAATGTACTTCGAGAACTTTGCTAACTTATCAGAAATACTTCTTGAGATTCCGAATACATAACTACCCTTCTCTAGGAGCATCATTGCTAGTTGCTCTCCGATTCCCTTTGATGTTCCTGTAATAATAAAATGCTTATTATTCATTAGCTGACCTCCGATCTAAATCCGTATTTACATTGATTTCTCATAACGTTTCCGCATCTGCGACGCGACCCGGCCTTAGATAGCTCTTATCTTAGGCCGGGTCGTGTATTGTCTAAGCTTACTCCTAAGATTATACACCTGACAACCAAGGGGCGAATGCCCCGCAGCGCAGATGCTTTGTTAGGTGATGTTAATGCCTTCTTTGAATTACAAACAAATCAATTTGTCTTTCCTAATGAATATCCTTCAAATAATCTACCGCCATACTTATTTAATTCACCAAGTACAACTTCAATAAACAATTCCTTATCATCATATTTATAAAAACGTTCTAATGAATTCATCAAATCTTTGTACAGTCTTTCATCAAGATTTCTTATTAAACGTGGTATCCACTTTCCTCTTCCCATCCATTCTCCACGATTAATTAATATAAAATTGCATAACTTCTCAGAAAGCTCATGGATAATAAATAATTGTTCATCAAATTTATCTGCGCCAATTAAATCGTCCAGCATATCTGTAATTACATATCGTTGACTTATTAACTCCTCACTACTAAATGGGATTGGACCATTCATTAATAAACCATTAGCCAAATCTTTAATTTCGCTCGTCAAACCAATAGTATCTCTTATTACAATCCCTTCGGAACACATTTGAGGTAACGATGGACGTCTCCGTTTAATATCACCCATAAAATAATCCTTGTAACTATCTAAGGTATGAATAAATACTTCTATTGGCCATCCACTTTCAAAAAACGATTCTCTATATGCCTTATGTATATCATTTCTAATAATAAAAATATCCAAATCTGATGTACTAGTTGCCTCACCTCTTATCACACTTCCAGCAACTAATACAAAAATAGAATCTTTAAAATGGTTTCTAATGAATTCTTCAGCTGCCTCAATATGATTCATTTTTGTTATCTCCTTTGATTCTTCTTATCTAAGCCCATATCTGCATTAATTTCACCTAACGTTTGGCATTCCTGACGTTCAAGCAGCTTAAGGACCGTAGGTCCGGGTCGTCAGAATTAGCTGGTTGAATGTATCGCCTGAATAATCTCCCTGAAAATCCTTCTTGGCGATCAAGGGCGAATGCCCGCAGTAGGAATGCGGTGTTATGCGATCCTTCCGACTTCTTGATATGCTTACAATAGCTTTATACGTTCTTAAATTTGTGCTTTAAAAAGTTTTTTTCATATCTTATTACCGTTCATAATACTCAACTTTAATTATGACTAGTTCTTAACCTATTAATTTCCCCACTCTTCTAATGATAATTTTTCGGTCACACCTTTCAGTTCTTCAGGTGCATTAACAAAACACATTAATTCTAAGCTATTTCCGTCTGGATCATTAAAATATACCGACGCATTTTCTTGATATGGGCGAATAAAGGGTTCTATACTTTTCCTAGTTCCAAAAGGAACAGGCTTTATATTAATTGAAGATAACCATTCTAGGCTCTTTTTAAGATCTTCAAAAGATACTCTAAAAGCTATGTGTCTTAAGGAAGGATGGTACGGTGTTTTATATTCCTCTCCTTCCCACAACCCCAACCAACTTCTGCCTTCTTCAATCCAAAAAAAAGCCGTTTCTTCATCACTCCATGCTAATTTCAATCCTAATTTATTATAGAAATCTATTGAGATCCTCAGGTTTTTAACAGGTAAATGTGCTTCATATAAACCTATTATCATAATTACCACTCCTTGTGTAAAAATATATTGTTAATGGTACTTCGAAAGTAATTGATTTCATGCATTTATGAGAATCTTTAATATGTTCTTCACACTTTCGGAAGTTTCGCATAACGTTTGGCATTCCTGACGTTCAAGCAGCTTAAGTGACCGTAGGGAACGGGTCGTCAGACTTAGCTGGTTGAATGTGTCGCCTGAATTGGCTTCCACGAAATTCCTCTTGGCGACCAAGGAGCGACAGCGACGATGTAGAAATGCATTGTTATAGGATGTCAGCGTCTTCTTCGATTAACTTTCATAGATCACATTATAAATTTAATTTTTCTTTAATCGATTTTGCCACTTCTTCTGCACTTAAATTTGTATTATTAATCCTCAGATAGTTTTCTCTTAAAATTTCCCCTTGGCTAGAGTTCAGCCTGTGGTTTTCCATGGTTTTTAATAAATCTTTTTCAGATTGTTCAATATTTCTTTTTGTTGGCTTTTGTTCAAGTCTAAAAGGAGTTGTGTTCCGTTCTAATCTTTCTTCAATATCTGCCTCAAGTTCAACAAAATATATCTCTGCACCTTTTGATTCAAAAATATCACAGGTTTGTCTTACAAAATCCCAATCTCCCTGAAGATCAAATCCCCATACATAGGTAAATATAAGACCATATTGATTGCTATTAGAAAATGATTCAAAAAACTCTCTTCGTAAGAGATTAGCTAACCTCCATGTTTCACTTCCGAAACCAAAATAAGGATGAAATAACTCAATCGACATGTGATTATGAAACAATTTCAAATCAGTAATCTTCGTTAGTTCATGACCAACTGTCATCTTTCCAACGGCCTGGGGTCCAAATATTAAAATGAATTTGATTGTAATCACTCCTGCATTTTATAGTTTTTCGCTGATTTCCTATAACGTTGCGCATTCCTGACGTTCAAGCGGCTTAAGGACCGAAGGTTCGGGTGGCTCCGCCACTTAGCCGATTGAATGTGTCGCCTGAATTCACTTCTCCGATATTCCCCTTGGCGACCAAGGAGCGAACGCGACGAAGCAAGAATGCATTGTTATAGGATGTCATTGCCTTCTTTGAAATTCCTACACTTCCAATCATCTTCAAGTTATTTCCCTGTCATCGTTGCAACTAAGTGTGACTTAATTATTTGTCGCACATATCAAAATGATCATAATCGTTCACGTAGTAATAGGTTGTTGGTGCTTTATCTTTATTGATTACAAAATTGAAAAAGTATTCTCAAAACTCAGATTCTTTAAAGCTCTCGTAATATATTAATATTCTGATATCTTTCTTTGCATCAAACAATAGAGCGATTACTTTCTCAATATCTTCAGTTGTAATTCTCTCGCCATTCATTTTTATTAACTTAGCTTTTCATAAGAGATTTCATAGTACTACCTGAAGAACTTCTTAATGTCGTTTACCATCTGGATTATTGGTAAATATAAAATAGAAGAACAGATGATAATCCCGAGAGTCATGGGGATATGCTTGAATGATTTATATAGAAACTTACCCATAAGTAAAAACCCTGTAGTCCCAAATAACGCTAACATAGCAACTGTAAAGGAAACTGGTTTATTATCCCTACTCATAAAGCCATCACTAATATTTAATATAAAAAATACAAATGTCCAAAAGCAGCCAATTCCAACCACTACTGCCGAAATCAAATAAAAAGACTTCCATATATTAATTCTGCTAATATTAATTCATCCCCTTAAACTTATCTATTCAATCGACCAAGGTAGCTACACTTCTATGAAATATTATTATGAATTTGATTTTTTATGAAGTGCGATGATTTCCTATAACGTTCGGCATTCCTGACGTTCAAGCGGCTTAAGGACCGTCGGTCCGGGTGGCTCTGCCACTTAGTCGGTTGGATGTGTCGCCTGCATCCACTTCCTTGAGATCCATCTTGGCGACTTAGGAGCGTCAGCGACGACACAGGAATGCTATGTTAGACGATGCTTCTGCCTTCTTCGAATCCTCTTACAATCGTTCTTTATGTTTGTTCAATTTTTTTTATCTCTTCGACGATTTTAAAAGAATACTTTAGGCAACTTAATGGATTTAATCTGATTCCCATTTTTTTCTTAAAGGAGTCAAATATTATCTTCGATAATTCAGTTTCATTAGTTGTTAATTTGATCTTTTCACATATGTCTTTAATCTCTATATCATATTCATTGTTTGGAGCACCATCAGCTAATAAGCCAACCGGATCCCACTCAGTTATAATTCTTGATACAAACTCATCAGTCTTCAAATGATCTTTCCTTTCTAATTTCATTGAGATATTTGATTCTTAGTCTGCAAATTAAATCTGTTTATTGATAGTTTTTATGATTTAATCACTTTAGAAGAAGTGTCGTCTAACGTTCTTGCATTCTCGACGTCCGACGGAGTAGGATGTGTCCGGTTGAATCTGCTACCTGACTTCTCAACTTCGGACCTTCATATGCCATTATCCGATCTTGACCTTCATATGCCATTATCCGATCTTGACCTTAGATGCTTCTGGCTTTGAGGGTTTACCCATATGTTCTTGACCTAGGAAGTTTCGGCTAACGTTGCGCATTCCTGACGTTCAAGCGGCTTAAGTGACAGAAGGGAACGGGTCGTTAGACTTAGCCGGTTGGATGTGTCGCCTGAATTCACTTCTACGATATACTTCTTGGCGACCGAGGAGCGTACGCGACGACGTAGGAATGTTTTGTTATCTGAAGTGCACCCTTCTTTGGTTCAACTTTCAATTTTGTTTAGCTTCACTACTAACTTCCCGTTGTTTTTACTTACTAACTTATCCGAGAATTTCAAATGACATTCACTCACTATAGTTTCTAACTTAAAATAATATTCCTTACACACATCTAGTATATTTTTGTCAGGAAACTCTTTAATAGTTCTAAAAACACTGTCTACTTTACCTTTGAGTCTTACAGTACCGTCCTCTAGTAAACCGTATTTTTCATTTTCTGTATCTACAGTTTCATGATCGATTGTTTCAATAGTAAATTTAACTTCTTTTCCTTTGAATCTTTCAAGTTGATCCTCAATCTCTTTTTTAAAATCATTATTATCTACTTCAACATGCATTAAATGTTTCGTTGAAAGAGGCTCTATCTTCTCAGTTCTTACCCTTGCTTCGTTAATTCTTTTCAAAAATAGCTTCTCTTCCTGCGGTGGATTTAGAGACTTATACCACTTCTCCCAGCCATCTAGTTCAATAAACTCGGCTCTCATAATCCACAATATTGAACGAGAAGAACTAATATATGAACTTAAAAAATAATCAAAATCAGGGTCTTTCAAATAATTCACTTCTAATAAATCTAAGAAAAACTTAGCTTCATTCAGTTTTTTCATTGTACTTGTCATCTTAATATCCCTCAATTTCATAAGTATTGTGCATTTCAGATAACGTTGCGTATTTCTGACGTCCAATCGGCTTAAGGACCGTAGGTCCGGGTGGCTCTGCCACTTAGCCGGTTGGATGTGTCGCCTGATTCCACTTCTCAGATAATCCCTCTTGGCGACCAAGGAGCGTCAGTGACGAAGCAAAAATGCATTGTTATACGCTGCCCCTTCTTCTTCGATTCCTCTTCCATATATGTCTTGTGTGTTTTATGTATTTGATATGACTTTACGTGTTTTTTTTTAATTCTATCTTTTGGTCCTATCAAATCCGTTTCCGCAAAGGAAAGGTTCCCCCTTCCCTATTTCTTCTTTGTCGGTTTTCAACTGCTTCTTCGTAAATCCATCCTTATTCATTTCATTCATTTATGCTTTTTATATTCCCTTAATTATCCTTTATTTAATTGTTCCTTTCACCTTCATTTATTATTGATTGTTAATTGGTTTCATGTTTTAACATTCTCAAAGGGGTTGCGTATAACGTTGCGCATTTCTGACTTCCGAACGGCTTAAGGACCGCAGGTCCGGGTGGCTCTGCCACTTAGCCGGTTGGATGTGTCGCCTGATTCCACTTCTCCGTAATACTTATTGGCGACCAAGGAGCGTCAGCGACGAAGCAAAAATGCATTGTTATACGCTGCCCCTTCTTCTTCGATTCCACATCCATATATGTCTTGTGCGTTTTATGTATTTGATATGTCTTGATGTGTTCTATCTTTTGGTTCTATCAAATCCGTTTCCGCACAGGAAAGGTACCCCTTCTACTATTCCGTGTGACTTGGTTCTCAACTGCTACTTTGTAAATGAATCCTTATTCATTCCATTCATTTATGCTTTTTCTCTTCCTTCAATTATCCCTTATTTAATTGTTCCTTTCACTTTCATTTATTATTGATTGTTACTTGGTTTCATGTTTTAACATTCTCAAAGGAGTTGCGTATAACGTTTGGGTATTCGCGACGTCCATTCCCCTTAGATAGCTCTTATCTTAGGGGAATGGATGTATCTGCCTGAATTCTCTTCCTCGAAAATACTTCTGGCAGATCAAGGGCCGTATGACCCGCAGCGAGAATACAGTGTTAGACGGAGTCACCTTGAAATACTCTCAAAATCATTAAGTGTTTAGAACTTCCATATAAATATTTGCAAGTGATCTTAGAATTAATATGCTTTCATCAACATTATTGGTCTCTAAAGAATGATTTGCATTAGGAATTTTAACTATTCTTCTATGATTGGATATTATAATTTTTTTTGCCATTTCTTCGTTAAACGAAACATCCTTTGTTCCATAAATTACAATACCTTCAGTTGAGTTAATATAATCAACTGTGTCTTTGATCGGGGTCAAATATATATGTTTAATAGGAATCCCAAGTCTTCTATGAACTTCTCCAGCAACTATGGTTCCTAAGCTCTTACTAATAAAAACAACTTGTTCATAATTATTTACTATACCATTTATTGATTCTTCGCTTTCTTCTAATACTCTAGGTAAGTCTTTATTATCCAAATCAGTTCTTGCAGCTTGATAGCCATATTCTAAAACCAGTAAGTCAAACCCACTTTGAATCGCAGAAGTTCCTGCATAATGTAAACTAGGCTTCTCACACGGATAGTTTTTTCCGGGAAAAAGAACAACTAACTTTGAATTTCCCTCTTTAATTTTATAATGTTTTTGTTTTAAATCCGTATTCCAAAACGACGGTACCGTTATTAAATTTAAGATCAATTTTCTTCATCCTTTCATACCTCAGGTGATTTCGTCTAACGTATGTACATTCCTGACGTTGATTTCCCTTAGATAGCTCTTATCTTAGGGAAATCAATGTGTCGCCTGAATCCTCTCCCCTGAAACGCCTCTAGCGACCAAGGGGCGAATGCCCCGCAGTAGGAATGTGATGTTAGGTGATGTCCTGCTCTTCTGCGAATTTTCTAACAAATACTTTGTTCTTAGCTATATATGTATAGATCAATATCAATTTCTGCCCCAAGATCATGGAGAAAATTTATGGTTTCTTTGTTTAAATATATTGCTGGTTTTTCATTATTCTCAATATTAATAACAACATCAAATTTACATTCTAGTTTATTCTGTCTAATTAATTTTACTATTTCGTCTTTTTGATTCTTAATAAGTTCCTTAATCTTATCTATTTGATCATTTATATCTAATGATTCTTCATACCCTGTGGCAAGCTCCCAACACGTTTCCTTACGAAATAAATTCCCTCTAATATTATCGCCCTTGAACCAAGTCCTAGTTGGAGTAATTAATAGAGTATCCGTTATTATATCTGGATCAAACTCATCTCCGAATATACTAAATTCGACTTTTACATTTGTTTTATCCATCTTTGAGTTCTCCTTTAATAATATGTCTTTAGCAGGATTTCACCTAACTACTAATCCACGAACTCGTTTATCCCTCTTATACAGCTGTATATACGAGTTCGCTTATCCACCCTCCACAGAGTGATAGACGAAGCTATTCATGATCACTCCATATTATACCATCTGACTGGCTTTGTAAGCAGTAAATATCTTACAGATGGATATAGTTGTAAATTTTGGTTGTTTGAGATCTTGTATGTGAAGTGTTACTAGCTTAGATATTCACGCAACAAATAAAAGCCCATGGATGCGTAACGTATTGCGTTAGCATTCCATAGGCTTTTACATTTAAAATACTTTCGTCGTCCACGATTCGCAATTCCATATGTCTGTTGCGACGTCTTGGTAGAATTCGGGTTCGTGAGAAATTAGTAGAATACTTCCTTTGTATGCTTTCAAAGCACGCTTGAGTTCTTCTTTCGCATCCACATCCAGGTGGTTCGTTGGCTCATCTAGTACGAGTATATTCGATTCACGATTAATGAGCTTACACAGGCGTACTTTTGCTTTTTCCCCACCGCTCAGAACAGTGATCTTACTCTCAATATGCTTCGTCGTTAGTCCGCATTTCGCAAGTGCAGCACGCACTTCGTATTGTGACAGGGATGGGAACGTCTCCCATATTTCCTCGATACATGTATTATAGTTGCCTTCCTTCATCTCTTGCTCGAAATAACCAACTTCCTGGTTATAACCAAGCTCTATTGAGCCAGACAATGCGGGGATTTCACCTAAAATACTGCGTAACAACGTCGTTTTCCCGATTCCATTCGCACCGACAAGAGCTATTTTTTGTCCCCGCTCCATCAGCAAATCCAGCGGTCGAGATAATGGACTATCATAACCAATGACAAGTCCTTTTGCTTCAAATATAGTTTTCCCGGCCGTTTTTCCATCTTTGAAGTTAAATTGCGGCTTCGGTTTGTCCTTCGAAAGTTCGATGACATCCATCTTGTCGAGCTTCTTTTGTCTAGACATCGCCATATTGCGAGTAGCTACACTAGCCTTATTGCGAGCAACAAAGTCTTTCAGTTCTGAAATCTCTTGCTGTTGCCGAGTATAAGCGGATTCAAGTTGCTGTTTCCGCATCTCATACACTTGTTGGAATTGATCATAATCGCCAACATAACGAGTTAGTTTTTGATTTTCCATATGGTAGATTAGGTTAATAACACTGTTCAAGAAGGGCAAATCATGTGAGATTAGAATAAAAGCATTCTCATACTCTTGAAGATAGCGTCTCAGCCATTCAATATGCTGCTCATCCAGATAGTTCGTAGGCTCATCGAGGAGTAGAATATCTGGCTTTTCTAGCAATAGCTTAGCAAGCAAAATTTTCGTACGTTGACCACCGCTAAGATCATTCACATCACGATCGAGTCCAATATCTGTGATTCCTAAACCTCGTGCCGTCTCCTGTACCTTCGCATCAATCATATAGAAATCTTGGCTTGTTAATGTATCTTGGATTGTACCTACTTCTTCAAGCAGCTTCTCCAGCTCTTCTGGTGTAACATCGCCCATTCTGCCATACATATCGTTCATCTCTTGCTCAAGATCGAATAAGTATTGGAATGCACCTCGTAATACATCTTGAATCGTAGACCCTTTGGTCAGATCAGCATGCTGATCGAGGTAGCCGACTCGCACTCTTTTGGACCATTCTACCTTGCCTTCATCCGGTTGCAGCTTATCTGTAACAATGTTCATGAAAGTGGATTTACCTTCGCCATTCGCACCGATTAATCCGATGTGCTCGCCTTTTAGCAGGCGGAAAGAAACATCTTTGAAGATTGCACGATCTCCAAAGCCATGACTTAATCCTTCAACATTTAATATACTCATGAATAGACACCTTTTTCATATATTTTTCTCGTTATATTATAAGCATGATTAAGATAAAACTCAATGGATAAGTAAATATTCATCCTATTTAGATTAGTGGCTTGTTTCCCTCCGAACAACTGGTGCAACCTCCGTTGCCAATAATTCTATGCTCTTAGCAACTTTGTCGAAAGGAATACCTCCAATATCAAGTTGCATCATAAAGCGTTGATGTCCAAACAACTCATACTGGTGTAGAATTTTCTCAATAATTTGTTGTGGGCTACCCACAAATAAAGCAGTATCCGGACTAGCCATTTGCTCGAACTCAGCACGAGACATCTTTAACGCAGCTTTACCAAGTTGATCATCCACATATTTACGATAATTTGAATAATAAGGGTAGTACTCCTCTTTAGCTTGCTGAGTAGTTGTAGATATGTAGCCATGCCCTGTAATACCCACCTTTAGATTCATTATATCGTGGCCACTTTCTATTCCGGCTGAACGATAAGTATCCACAAGCGATTTAAATCGGATCGAGTCGCCTCCAAGGATGGCCAAAGCCATGCCAGTTCCCATTCTTCCTGCTCGTTCAGCACTTTCAAGTGTGCCACCCACACCAATCCAGATCGGTATTTTCGCTTGGAGTGGTCGAGGTGCGATTTCAACTTCACTTAGTGTGGATCGGAATTGACCCTGCCAAGATATTGTCTCATTATTATTTAATTGTTGAAATAACTCAAAATTCTCATTAAATAGTTCATTATAGTCACTTAAACTATACCCGAAGAGAGGAAAGGATTCCAAGAAAGCCCCACGTCCAGCGATAATCTCAGCTCGTCCATTCGATAGCAAATCCAACGTTGCATACTCCTCGAACAATCTTACAGGATCTACCGTGCTTAACACGGTTGTAGCGCTCGTGAGTCTAATTCTCTTCGTTATTTGGGCAATAGCAGCCAAGACCACTGATGTCGCTGACACCGCATAATCTAAACGATGATGTTCTCCGATTCCCAATACATCTAGCCCTGCCTCATCAGCCAGCTTGGACGCTTTCAGAATCTCTTGTAGTCGTTGTTGGGCACTAATGGTTTTGCCACTTCGTGGATCGGGCACGATATCTCCTAGCGTGTAAATCCCAATCTCAATACCCTTATATTTTTTTTGTCTGATTGCGTCCATTTATGCCTTCCTCCATTTATAATAACTTCTCGTTTATTCTAATTGTAACATGCTCCTCATGATGTTCTACATAGATTGTATGTTTCATATAAATAGACAAGCCAATATACATATTCTAAATGGCTGAAAACTTTTTTTATGAAAAGGATGCGATTACCTCATATGACTCATCTATTACCGCTGAAAATAGAATATCTTCTTATGTTTGGAATAGCTCTATTCTGGTCTATTGCCTATGTTCTCATTATTTATAGAGGGTTCAAGGATCAATCCTGCGGAATGCCACTAGCCGCTATATGCGCAAACATGACTTGGGAGTTTCTATTAACCTTTATTATACCGTTTCACCCGCTTCAGCAAATCGTAACCTTGGTGTGGTTCCTATTAGACTGTATCATTCTACTCCAATTTCTCTATTATTCTAAAAAGACTTATCCAAAACGTACACTTTACGTTTCTGTCTTCTCTTTAATGGTCATAGCTCTTCTATTGCAGTATGGCATGACCGTTGAATTTCATGATGCAATGGGACTGTATTCGGCTTTTGGCATCAATCTACTGATGTCCATCTTATTCATACGAATGCTATTTACTAAGGATCTGCAAGGTCAATCTCTATCTATCGCTTACTTCAAAATGATAGGCACCTTATGCGCTTCGATCCTCTGCTATTCGTTCTATCCGCATTCTCTTTTATTAACGATGATGTATATTCTAATATTTATACTAGACGTTGTGTACACCCTACTGATCTATAATAAATCAATCACAATTGTTCAAAAGTCGGCTATCTACATAGAATGAATGAAAGACGAGAAGTGTAAACTTTAATTCATTCTAGCGATAGATAGCCATTTATTGTTCCGTTGTTAGAAGCTTAAGCAGAAATGATTTCAAATCAATGATTCGCAAATATTGCGGCTTTTGATCAGTCCCACTCACGATAAGTGGAACCAGGGATTCCATTTGACCAAGAGCTCCATGACCTCCACCGCCTTTGTGCGTTGGTGAGCTTCTGTCTGCTAATTCATAACCAGCCTTTGCGGTAACTACCAAAAATTGTCCAGGGTGAGAATGTAAAGCTCCTGATAACCGTTGCAGTGCATCCGGATATTGACCATAGTTCAATGTATGATGCTGAGCGTTTATTTTCAAATCCAACACCTCTACATCTTGTTCGACCACCCAATTTTGTTGATAAGGATCTATCAACTTTCCATTGGCTTTAAATCTGAGCTCTTTGGAGGTTTCACCTTGAATAGCGTAAATCCACTCCTTTTCTTTCCATGAAATGATATCGATGCGTGGATCAGCTTTTAATAAATAGGCAATGTCTCTAAGCTTGTCCGCTTTAAGATGATAGACATAAGCCATGGTTTCATTAACGGCAAGCACGATTTCTGTTTCGTCCGTTACTGATTCACCCTGACGCAACACGTTATAGTCTTTTAAAATGGAAGGCAATTCGATAACCGGGTTATCTTCGGCAGACAATATTGGGGTCATTCCACTATCTCCAACGATAACAAAAATTGCTTTGTTCAAAGCTTCTTCCAGTGAACCAAAGCTTTGCAATAAAGATTGAAGCTGTCTATCGACTTCCTTTACTCCGTCAAGCTCCGAAGGGCCATTCTTATGAATCTTTTGATCTAAATCAGGTAAATAAACATATAAAAAATCAGGTAATTTATTTTCCTTTATTAAATAATTGGCAGTTTCAATGGCATATTGGTTATTTAATCCCATGCGATGGGTTAACCCATCAGGCAGTTTTTCAATCCCTTTAAGTGGATCAGACAATGCACCCAACGCTAAATAATCCGGTCCTTTTACAGGAATTGATTGTGGTAAAGATGTTGGACCTTGAATCCAGGGAGGAATGGATAACGTATGATCAACGGTGCCCCTGTAGATCAACCCGTTAATACTACCAGATTTCATCCCAAGTCTGCTTAAGTCTTCGTAAATAGTAGGTAGTTGTCGGTTTAAGTGGCTACCATTCAAGTTAACTAACGCATCAACTAATACCGGGTCAACTCCATGTTTGATAATCTCCATCGGTCCGGTTCCATAATTAATGAGTTTCTTTTCTTTCGTCGAATACCATGTCAAACCAGGTACACGATGACCATCTGGATATGTTCCTGTAACCAAAGAACTATCAATCGTCACAGACATGGTGGGAAAAGAACTGACTACATCCTTATAATATTGGCCATGACTCACCAATAATTGTAAGGTAGGAAGTTCGTTTTGTGCTATGCCTTTATCAATAGCTTGAGCCATTAAAGAATCGACCACCAATAGGATAACTTTCTTTGTATTTACACTGTCTATGGATTTTACTCGGACTAAATCTTGTTCTTTCTGTGCTAAATTCGACTTTTGACATCCAGAAGCTACCATCAAAATAGAGATCAGCAGCAGAAACAAACTCATTTTTTTTCGCATGAATAAAGTTCACCAACCTATCTATCAATTTGCTTATTATGTATATGCTGTTCCATACGCTAACTTTTATACATGCTCATGCTCCCTGCTTGCCGATTACTTTATTCAGCATAGGCAAGGACTCGGCTCAGTTTATGTTCTTTTTTATGTCGATACTTTCAATTACTTGTTGATTTGTCCTCGAATTTCACCGTCTGGATGCTCTACGTTATGCACGTTAACATAAGTGTTCCCAGTTCTGATCTCCCGGATTAAATCAGAGAGAGTTTTACCTTGTAGAGGACCGACCAGATCACGGCTATTCAGAACGCCTCTCACAACACCACGTCTAACTGAAATGCCAAATTTGCTCGGACCGAACAAGAAAGCTCTAAAGATGCTGATAAGTCTTCACTCCTCTCTTTTTACGATACTCTACAAAAAAAACTCATCTGCAATTTATTATTGCAAATGAGTTTTCTTCACTAACTGCCATCTAGCTCTGTATTAAAATATCGCTTGTTTCAATCATTCAAATTTAATTACTGTCCTCAAAGAATTGGTATATTGCCATCAATTCTTGTTTATTTAACTCACGAATATGTTTGAATTAAAGTGTGACAATAATCGGACCATCTTTAGTAAGGATAATCGTATGTTCCAATTGAGCTACATAGCTTTTTTTTGTAGCATAGGTCCAGCCGTCTTCTTTTTGGAATACTTCTTCTTCCAAGGTTGAGATAAATGGTTCGAATGCGATAACCATGCCTTCCTTTAATAATTCATCATCCGATGTATCATTATAGTTATAAATATGGTCAGGTGCTTCGTGTATTGCACGTCCAACGCCATGTCCTGTAAGGTTTTTGATAACAGTTAATCCATGCTGTCTCGCTGTTTGGAATACTACTTTTCCGATTCTACTTTTTTTGGAACCGGGTTTTGCTTTCTGAAGACCTGCTTCAAATGCCAGTTTAGCAACGTCGCATATTTTCGTTAATATTTCTTCTCCTTCGCCTACTACAAACGAGATTCCTGTATCTGCGAAATAACCGTTCTTGGAGCCAGAAACATCTATATTTACTAGATCCCCTTCATGAACAACCCGTTGACTCGGAATACCATGTGCCACTTCTTCATTAACACTAATGCAAGTATAGCCAGGAAAATCATATTCACCTTTTGGAGCTGAGACTGCCCCTGCTTTCTCTAACATCTCTCCAGCTATTTCATCAAGTTCTTTGGTAGTTATGCCAGGAGTTGTTCTTTGTACCAATTCGTCCCTAATAGAAGCGACAATTTTGCCAATTTCCTTCAAACCAATAAAATCTTCTTCTGTTTTTGCAATCATTTTATCCTACCTCATTATTATCTTTTATTATCAATTTCTAGAGTATGAAGAAATCACGTTTACAGTTATGCTAACCTTTCTTTCCAGAATCCTTCGTAAATAGATACCCAATCTTGAATTTCTTGTAGCGGAGTGGCATTCAATCGATACTTCGTTTCTCTACCAACAATTCGAGCAATGACGAGATCAGCATCTTTAAGAATAGCCAAATGCTTAGAAACTGCTGTACGACCTATCTGAAAATGAGCCGTTATCTCATGTAGAGGTAATTCTTCAACATCTGCCAATATTTGAAGTAATTGTCGCCTTGTTGGATCGGCAACAGCGTCATAAACATCTCTCACCTGATTCTTTTCGTTCAAAATCACCCCTCCACCTTTTCATTAATATTTCCTGAGATGTCATCGTTTATCAATCATAATTACGTAATAATACATCTTTTATTGTCTTTAAATTATAGGACACCAAAAGGTGTCATGTCAATTGACCTCTGCTCTTTTTTGAAATAATCATAAATCGTTTTGAGCATCATACTCAAAAGACTGGATATCAGTAAACCCAGCTACGTTCAATTCCTCAATATATCTATTTTTAAAAGTTCCATCCAGGTATGCTAGAGAACAACAGTATTTTGTTACTCGTATCAAAGAAAATGTCATGCTTGCAAAGCCTCATTCGTTATAACACCAATCCGTTAAAGACTCGAATGTAACGAAAGATATCACTTGCTACTTAGGATCATCGCAGTGTCAGTCAGAACTTCGTCACCGTGTGGTGATGTTCCAAGATAACAATCAAAATGAGATTCGTGTTGTCACCAATCTCATGCATGTATCCTGAACAAATCGCTGACATGTACAAGGCACATTGGGGCATCGAAGTGTTTTTTAGATGGATTAAGCAAAACTTAAATATTCCTGTTCTTTTTGGCACGACAAAGAATGCCGCATTTAATCAACTGTTCGCAGCACTCATGACATACGTGCTTTTAACGTGGTTATATGCAATAATACAGCGGCAGCCTGGACGTAACAATAAGTCCTGGACTGCCGCTGTATTATTATATAACTATCATTTCCATACAGACATATACTTCTTTTGATATTTGCTATCTTCTTCTATCTCTCACTCATCATTGACTCGCTGCTTCATCTGCATCAATTTCTGATAACCAATCTATACAAACAGGAATGAAATCAGCATAGTTATGAATAGCATGTATTGTTTTAATTACTTCACTCGTTCCAAGTTCTTGTTCCGTATCATCCGTACATTCCAGTCTAAGAGAGCGTCTGATATTATAAGCTAACCATGCTAGTTTTCCACTAAAACCATAGTTCAGCACATCATGTAATTGATCTGGAATCTCACCCCCATGATTCCTATAGGAACGAATTAGAGTACAGAAAGCATCTTTACTTACACTACCCTCTTCAAATCCTGACCAATTCAATGCCACATCAATCAGTTCTTGTGTTGGATTGGTAGTTCCTGCTGCTTCCCAGTCAATAATAATGGGGAGTTGATTCTCGTCCCATAACACATTCTTTTGGTCTAAATCCCTATGGCTAATAACACTATTGTTCATCAATGATTCCCCAGAGGAATTAGCTAGACCCTCCCAATGATAGAACTTATCCAGGTTATCTAATAGCAAGGATGACCACTCCAAGCTATCATGTTTTCCTTTGTGAGCATAATCATTCCAATCGACTGTTAATGTATCCAATTTTTCATCTTGCTTATCCAGCATAAGTTGAGAGAAATCAATTTTGTGCATCTTTGCAAGGATTTCCCCCATCATTTTACAGCAATCCATATCAATACTCCCAGAGGGTAATGTCTTCCCTTGAACCCATGGGAACAACAAATAATATTGACCATCCACTTCATGCATACAGCTTCCATTCGACACCATTGCCGGAAGTGCGTTAATGCCATTTTCGTACGCCATGTTTGCAACCTTTTCAGAAAAAATATAGTTGTTCATGGCCGTTTCACGTTGCATAATTTGTGGATTTAATGCTTTCACTGCATACTGATCCTTGTCTGTATTCAAATGATACATTCTATGAAGGAAACCGCCAAATACTTGTTCTGGTTCAGTCGTTAACTGCCCTAGATTGAATTTTGCACATAACTCTCCAAAATTTAATCTGTAATGCAAGTTTTCCATCGTTATATACTCCTTTCGCTAAGATTTCTTCTGATTTTTCTTTATAATGAAATTTTTGATAGTAACCATTAGAATTTCGGGTATCAGAACCACGCCTATGAATGCCAGTATAATAAACGGCCATGATGAAATGAAGATTGCGGCCCCCTGACCTTCCTTGGTACGCTCTATTAATAACCACCACGTCGGTACCGCTAAGATCCACATTAAAATGGTAGAGATAAATAAATAGCGTAGATTACCCCACAGTAAACAGAATAAAATCGTAACAATGATAGGGATAAGCCATGAATCTAACGTTTGACTTATGCTTAACATCCAGAAAATGATAACAGGATACAGGAGTGTAATTAAAATTTGAATTTTTTTATTGTTGAGAAAATCCAGTTTAATCTCTGCTCTTTTTTGAAATAATCATAAATCGTTTTGAATTTGTCTTAATCCCTTTTTCAGTTTGATTATCAGCTATAAATTGTTGGAGTGTTTCAAAATCATCATTATACTTCCCAAAGTTCGGAATAATCGGTGTGTGTTTCAGCAAGAAGACTAAATCTTCATATGTTTCAAAATATTCTGTTGCATCATATTCAAAAGACTGAATATCAGTAAATCCGGCTACTTTCAATTCCTCAATATATCTATTTTGTAATGTTCCATCCAAATTGGTATGCTGTCCTCTTCCGAATGCTTGTGCAATATTCAGCTTATCATTTTCACTTACTTGTTGAGTAAGGAATATTCCGTCTGTCATTAACACTTTTGCTACTTCTTTAGCATGAAATGGTGCGTGTCTACACGATACCACATTGAAAAAGTTCTGAGGAAAATCGAGGTTCTCAGCATCCATTTGTACAAATCGTACATTTGTTTTATTGGAACTTTCTAAATGTTGATTGGCAGTTTGGATCATTCCTAAAGAGAGATCAATTCCCACTATATGTGACACCGTATGAGCTATGGATAATAGCGTTTCCCCTCCACCTGTACCTATATCGAGCAATTGATCAGGCTGTTTACATCTTTGGGTTACTTCATTATAGAAATCCCACTGAACTCCTTCGGCTGCAACCTTTACTTTACTGAAATCCCAACCGTTTAATGGTCCGACTTCATCGTAGAATTTCTTATAATCAAATTTGCTCATATCTAATATCCACCTTTCAAATAGTTAAAATGAAAAAGCCAGGATCGATAGAGACTTTAGGTCCCTGTGTCCTGGCTTACAAAAAAGATGTGCCTGACACTTCATCTAAAGTAATCGTTCTCATAGGTCAAAAGGACAGACTTCCCCCTTAACAGCTGGTACGCGTTTTACCCAGCCCGAGAACTAGTTACTTCGAACACAGTGGAGAACCATCCCATTTCACCTCAATTGAAAGTTTCATTAACTATAATGGATAATGGGGTGGAAATACAAGGAAAATTCCGAGAATTCTCAGAGTTATATTTAGGATTCTCAATAGTATATTCGCTAGGCGTCTAATCTACCTTGTATCCGAACTGAATACTGATGCATTGCGCCCGGAAGCCCTTTGAATGTCAGAATACCATCACTAATTAAAGTCCAAATCCTATACTCTATAAATGAGGCTCCAACAAACTGACGTGCATTCTCGAATACTTTCTCCACTACACTACCCGTCTTGACAAACCCATCCTTACATTCTTCTTGGAGTTTAGTTACCGCTGCTAAAATGATGCCGTCAAGTTCATTCTCTTCCCTGCCCTTGATCTCTCCATCCTGCCACTGGTTGGTTAGGCTTTCATTTATTTTGGATCAAACGCTACGCATGTGCTAATACAGGCACACAGAATTTTGTATTCTTGTCTAAATCAAAGTTCGCTTTAATAAAAAGCATATCGTTATTCGTGTCCATCGGCTCATACTGCGCTTTCTCAGTGAATTGGTCTGGTGTGAAATGAAATTGAATATTGGCTGTTTGCTCATCAGCGATACGAGAAAGTAGTCTATCTAAATTAACGTCACCTTCACTAACTACATCATATAGATGTAGCGTCTGACCTTCTTGTTGATATACGATAATGGCTTTGTCCTCTTGCGAGTAATATATGGATTCAGGAAATACTTTTATGGCGTAGAACATAAAGAGTCCTTGGTTATTACTCACACCAAATTGTTCTGATATCGGCCTGCGGGACAACACCATTCGTTTGATCAATGCCAAGTCCTCTTCATTGGAACAATTCAACTTACGTAAGGTGGTACTCGCATTTGGAGTGGGATGAACCTTAAGATTGAATTGTGATTCACCAAAAGATTCAAATCCAAACCTTGGATAAAAGTCAATCGCAGTGCTATTAGCGAACAAGAAGAAGATATCACAATCTTGCTCGTAAATATCTAGAACATGCCTCATTAATGCTGCAGAAAGCCCTTTCCCTCTGAAATCTGGATGGGTCATCACTGTTCCGATTTGAATCGCCTTTTTGTTCAACCCATGGATCACTACATCCATTTGGCTAACAGACACATTGGCAATGATTGCGTCATCTTTAAAGAACGAATAGCAAATATAACGATCATCCCAGAATCCTTTCTCATACCAATCTTCAAAATGGATACCGAAAACTAACGTTGCTAGTTGATTAAAACGATCTCTGTAAACTTTGTTATCTTTATAATCGTAAACGAACTCTATTCCAACCCCTATATTTTCATTAGAAAACATAAGTATTCCTCCTATTGTCTTTATGACACAGAACTTCTAGTCCATTGCCCAAAGTAAATAACGTACCTGTTGGAACAGTTATACTCGGATAACCTGCGACTGCCGACAGACTTATTATATCTGTCATTGTCACTCTTCCAGCACATCTGCGCCTAATTCACTCGCAACTTCACTCACCATGGGGATGACTGCTTTATTGGTGCCGGATACGTATATATCTCCATCATAATGCCTGAATGGGATCTGAGTATCGTTGTAGCTCCACATGAAGAAATCTCCATTGATGGACATGCTAGTAGCGCCTATGACAGTAAATACGGGTGAATAAGTAAAATCAGGTTTGGACGTGAAATACTGTTTGCACTCCTCCAAAGATATCGTTTGCGCCGAAGCACCATTCTCCTGAAACTCTCTTGTAATTCGATAACGTTGACTCATTAAGATTCCTCCAATATATTAGCGTAATAAAAGGCTACCACTAGGGCAACCTTATTCATTTCATAGTTTACATCGAAAAGTATATCATTTCCCTATTTCAAATTACAGCCATGTGGTTCTACTCATTCACAAGATGAAGGAACTTGGAATCGGGCGCGTGGTTGGGCATTGTAGAAGGCTCTTATAACATATGATCAGAATGACAAAAATTCAAAAATGACATTAGATGCTAGACACACACCGAACATTATTTTGAAAGAGCGTGAATAAGCGAAACCCTCCTAATCAGCCTATAAAATCTAGGTTTTCACGAGATTGGAGGGTTTAATCTATTATAAGAACTTATTCAGAGAAAACGCTTGGATATTCAACAACTCCTGAAACATGAGCGAGTGTATTCTCTTGCAACTCTAATGCCATAAATGCTTCTTCTGGCACTTCAAAAGGTGCTTTTATTCCCCATAATGAAGCCTTTTTGAAGCCAAACTTCGGATAATAATCTGCATGTCCCAGTACAACAATAGATGGATATCCAAGTTCTTTTGCTCTTCGTAATGCTTCAAGAATCAACATCTTTCCTATACCTTTATTTTGGTAGTTAGGTAAGACTGCAACTGGGGCAAGAGCAAGTGATTCTACACTTTGATCATCATCAACAATTTTTATTTTAGATACAAGAATATGTCCAACGATTTCTTTAGTATCATTACTAATGGCTACTAGAGATAATTCGGGGATAAATACGTCGTCTTTTCTAATTCGAGACACCAATTCATGTTCTGTTTGATCGCTAAGCTCCATATTAACAAATGCACTCTTTACGACTTTTTCTGTCAGTTTATAGTCTTCTAATCCTTCTTGCCTAACACTTATACTCATATGCAACATCTCCTAATTTGATCTAGCATGCGTTACTTGTATTTTATCATATACAATCCTACGAGTCGTCAGGCTCAAAAGACTCAAAAATGGCAATTGGAATATTTCCTAGATATACCTGTGAATACACCAACAGACTTTGTTCGTGCTCAAATGCTATTGCTGATCTTGCAAATTTGGACTCCGGTCACTTACGTGTAGCTGTATTACCATCGGATCTGGATTATCGATTAACATTCTTACTCATCGATCGATATCTTGAATAAAGTGTTGGACAACGAAGTTGATATTGGAGTGGGTTTAGCAATTCAAGCTGATCCCCGACTGAACTACATCCCCTTTTTTACTGAAGATTTAACTAAGATTCCTCTAGTTATGTACCCTAAAGGCTTTTATGGACGTGATTTAATTGATGATTGGTGCAAGGAACACGAAATAACTATCCATACCATCATGGAGACGGGATCTGCTACTTCATCGCTTCAATTGGTCAAAGAAGGCGTTGGAGCTACAATTCAACCAAGTCAATTGATTGAAAGTCTCAACTTCCCAGGTATCCGCTCCATTCCAATCAAGAACTCTCCGATCAGGGAATTGGACATATTTTATCGTAATGATAAATAATCGAGTCGAGCTGCAACAACGTTTATGAAAAGGTTGGAAGTTCTATTTCTAATTATTAGCTTATTAAACTAACGTGTCCCGTTAGCGGAATGAGCTTTACCTTATTTACGATACGGTTCCCCGTAACTCGCTCACTGGTATAGCAGATTTTATAAAATAATCGTCTTCTGTAAACCAGAAGACGATATTCTTAATACTTTTTCTGTCAGCTTCCATATGGACTTCCTTAATTAGATCCCAGCCAGAAACATAAATTCCTTTTCTAAGGCATTCCGACGGTTTAACGTCGCCTCCCATTCGAGTAGAAGTTGGTATAATCGTGGAACTACTTCCTGCTTTAACTGATCCTCTAGTTCAACCTGCTTCAGGCGCAACGGTTCAATTTCTTGTTGTTTCCCAGCGAGAGTTGCCAACTCATTAAAGCGTCCATCAAACGATGACTTAGCCCATTCAGGCAGTTGTTGTTGTCCCAATAAGGTGTTCCCTCCTAAGGTAAAGGTTCGTTGATCTTACCGTAGAAGAGAAGCTTATTCAATACCTGTTTTAGTTACAACTTTAGTCTTACGAAACTTGCTTACATTTCGAGGTTACCTTCAATTGTTCGATAAAAACATGCCGTACAGTTCGTAAGGTCTCAATTTCTGCCCTGATATCAGCACGTCGACTTGTTGACGTTGCCGAATGGCTGTGTTCAGGGCTCAATTTCCAGTGAGATCGGGCAATCGTCAGAAGCTGCTCCGATGTAGCGTCATCCACTTCCAAACCGATTAATGAGTCTTTGCTTTTCATTTGTAAACGCCTCCCAGTCATCAAGTGTTGCTATGATAACTTCCGTGGAAGGTTTCTGCAAGTATTTCAATCCAAGAAAATGAAAAGCCCAAGCGGTATCTCCGCTTGAGCCTTGTCCGTTTAAACGTTGGGTAAATGTGGCGTTATATCAATACTTTCTCACTACCGACACATAGCACTCAACGTGTGTCGTATAGGGCAATGACCCTTAAGTCCTCTTGGAAGACGACGAAATTCTTATAAATTAGTTCGAGCTTTCCACTCCCAGTCTAAGTCCTGAGTAAAAAGTTTAACACGCTATACCTACTCGCCGAGGTCTCGTGCAAGCCATCCTGAGTTATCGAGGCGATTGGGATCAGTGCCAATCAACTCCGCTAGGTGTTTCTCTATTTCCTCGAGTTTGGTGATTCCAATCTGCCGAGCCCATTTATTACGTAACTCATCAAAGATCTCTTCAGCTTCTCGCAGCATGTCTAACCCGCGTGTGGTGACACGAAGGCGTTTGCGGCGAGCGTCTACTGGATCTACTTCACGCACAACGTATCCGCGTTTTTGAAGTACCCCAATGGTTTTCGCCGCTGCTTGTTTTGAGACCGCTAGGCGCCGGCCTAGCTCTGAAGCGCTGTCGGCACCCGAGGCAATGGCCCGAATTGCTAAGTCGTGAACGGGACGAACATCCTCGTAGCCACGAGCAGCAAGGTCAACTTGCGCGGCTTCCACCAGTGAACGAAAGCCGCCAATTAAAAGCATTGTGAGAGTAGCGCCTGTATTAGTCATAGTAAAATTATAATAACATAGCTAACGAAGATCGTCAAAAATACCATATTCCAAAATTCCAAATCACCTCGCTCAAATTCTTTCGCTATCTGTTAATACGAGGCTTGTTCCTTCATGGAATTCCTGATATATCGTTTCAGTGTATTGTCGTCTATCAGTTCTCTAATCAAGTTAGCATTTATCGTTGAAGCTCTATTCCTTAACCAGAAGTTTTGAAGCTGAGTGTTCAGTATCGCGCTTGACAAAGACAACCCGGTTGTCTATCGTGTATGTAGACAACTGGGTTGTCGAATTAAAATGGAGGAGGATTTTTGAATGACAATAAATAAAATAGGTGCTACACTGACCGGTATCTCGCATCACCACGCAAAAGTTAACGGAACAAAGCTTCACTACGTATCAGCAGGGACTACTGGCTCTCCAGTCCTACTGGTCCATGGCTTTCCTGAAACTTGGTGGACTTTTCGAAAACTAATTCCACTTCTAGCCGAGAATCACCGTGTCTTCGCTGTAGACCTTCGTGGTTTCGGTGACTCAGACAATGGGCCTGGTACTTACGACAGCAAGACCTCTGCCGAAGACCTGCACCTTCTCATCGAAGAGCTCAATGTTGGCCCAGTTCACCTCACAGGCCAAGACATAAGCGGGGCAATCGTCCTCCGCCTCGCGGCTACCCACCCGGAGGACATGCTCAGCTTCACCGCGATCGAGATGGGTCTGCCTGGGTTCGGCCTAGAGATGCTGGCCGACGTCACACACGGGGGCACCTGGTACATCGGCGTTCTTGCCGCTCCGAACATCCCCGAGATGCTGCTCACCGGCCGCGAGCGTGAGTTCCTTGGACAATTTGTATTCCCAACCATGAGCACGACACCAGGAGCAATCACCGAAGCAGACATCGAAGAGTTCGTACGCACCTACTCCCGTCCCGACGGCTGGCGCGGAGCGATTGGCCTCTACCAGTCTATGCTTCAGGAGGGCGAAGACATTGCAGCTCTCGTCGCCGCCCACAAACTGAGCATGCCTGTGTTGGCGATCGGAGCCGGAGGCGGTGAGTTTACCTTCGCAACGATGAGCCAGGTTGCGTCAGGCCAAGTCCGGTCGGTCTCCCTCGATGGCGTCGGCCACTACGCAGCAATGGAGGCACCCGAGAAGATGGCAGATGCTCTTCTTGAATTCTTCGACAGCAATGATGCAGCTCGATAAATCGTAACGATCTGGAACAGCTTTTCTACCGAATAAAGGCTTGTCATCGCCGGATCACGGGTCTTCGTATTGGAACAGCCACATCATTCGAAACATAGAAATAATTGTACTCGTGAACGATGCGCTTCATCAAAAATACGTCAACGCCCGTCTGAGAATGGTGAACTATGAGACTTGCGCTCAGCGCAGCGCAGAGCACAATGGAGCCAGCGCCTATCCGAAGGCATTCAACCCAAGCGATTTAATCGTAATCCCCTCACTTTTTGCAACAATTGGAGAAACAATAGGATCAAGGTGAGTTTGTTCGTTAATTGTTCCGTCATAGTTATTAAAATAGGTTTCTAATTTCCGATCGAATCTTAAAGAGCCTGTTCAAATAGTATAAATATAGCTCACGCGAGACAATACAATTCGCAATTAGGTATTCCAAAGTTGGAAATGTAAGGGTTACAAAATAGAGGTTGACCTTACTCAACGGCCATTCACATTGGCCCATACGGGTCTGGAATCGATGCCGCTTAGCATTGGTAACAAAAAGTCCTTCAATTCCAAGGCTTGTGCAATGAGATCGAATAGAATCTCATAAAAGAGTTCCGCAGTGACCTTGGATCTAAAATGACTCAGGCTACTGTGAACAGGTACCTTTTTAATATTGGGAATCCCTATAAAAGAGCCTGTTCAAAAAGCCCTTGAATTTGATAAAAAAGTAAAAATGCCTCCGCAAAAAATGGTGAAATGGAAGTGACTAAACAACCAAAAATACCATATGCGAGGTGCATCTTCATGGATTTGCAACTAGAGTTCGCAATTCCTTTCAATAATTCAATCCATTTACTTTAAAGTATTAACTCTTCTAGAGACTAAATTCGGTAAAGTATATATTATTTCTATTGCTATTCAATTTACTCATTAACTACTATTATTTGATATCCACACATTTCAAATGAGCCAGATAGCGGTAAACCTCATCTAAAAATACATTATGTTCTTGGTACGCCTATCATCTAATATTCTTGAGGGATATTGTCACATCTCATCTATTGATTTCGAATCATCAATATTAGACACTCCACATGTATGGAGTCCAATGACCTACGTACCTACCGTCACTTTTAACATTCCTGCTTCCACTCTTAACTCAATTTTCCGCTGTACCAGCATGCGCGATACGCATCACCGTAACATCTATAGGGCGAAATTTAAGGGCACACGATTGTGTGCCCTTAAATCTATCTACAATATATATATATATAGATTTAATACTATACTATTCCGGGAGAAATTAGCTGTCGAAAGTACCTTTTAAAAAATAAAATTAACTCTGTCTAAGAAATCCAGATATATTAACTGGGTATTCCAATGCTTTCAAGTAAGGCATTGTATTGATCAGGATCTTTAACTTTTATTTTACTCAAAATAAACTGTGCGGACTTTTTCATCTCAGGAATATCAATAGGATTTATACTTCTTTCAAATACTCCAGCAAGGTGTGAATACTCGTTATTAATTCTATCAGTTATCACAGTTGAAAGAGTATCATTTCCAAAAAATCGCATTAACGCATTAAGTTAATTCTGCTTCCATTACTGGACCTTTCCACTACAAAGTACCGACGTTGTAAATCAATCCCTTGTTCATCCTTTGATAAGAGACGTTTTAAATATTTTAAGAAGTCAAGATTATGTGTGGAGATAAAAAGCTGCTTGAATTTTCCACTCTTTATTATTTCACTGTTTATTAAACCAAATACAAAGAAAATATGATTCCCATCTAAACTGGATATTGGATCATCTATCCATATTATCGGATTATTATTCTTCGTTTCTAGATCCTCTAACTTAGCCATGAAATAGCAAAAAGCAACTAGGCTACATTCACCTTCGCTTAAATGATGAGCTTTTTGGCCATTACGAGTTATTTCAAAACGATATCCCATTTCACCTTCTTTAGCTAATAATGATAAGGATTCATGACCAAAAAAGTTGTTAAGATAATAGTTTACTTGATCGGCACCCTTGCTCTCGTCTTTAAGTTGAGCTTTTAGTGATTCGATTTCTTTTTTTAAATTTGTAACTTTTGACTGGGTATTGATTTGCTCATTTCTGGCATTGGATTCTAGCGATTTTAATTCTTCAATTTTTTTAATTTCAACTGCATGCTTAATGTCACTAATAAAACTTGATACTTCATGAAGTCTTAATGCAGTCTTGGCTTCCTGTTGCTTTTGACTTAACGTTTTTGTGTAGTTGTTGCACTGTATGCCAAGATTTTCAAATCTAAATCGAATGTTTTCAAGCTGCTTAGACACATCTTCGGTTACTATGAATGTAATAGGTCTAAGAATATTAGTAAGTCTTTCTCTCAACATACCTATTAAATGTGACAAGCCATCAAGGTATTTATCTGAAATCGCTTCAAACTCGTCACTCAGAAACTCAACTTCTGTTTTATATGTAGAATAAAAATCAATACTATTAAATACTATGAGCGAATTTACTCCGTTTCTCTCTTGTTCAATCTGAGCAATTAGAGATGTAATTTCTAATCTTAAGTCTTCCGATTCCTCATTGAAATGCTTGTTTAATTTTTCCATAAGTTCTATTGGCAATGGGTTACCACAAAAACCACACGAGGTTCGTTTCCCTTCGTGATAATCTCTTCCTGATCGAACCCACTCTTGAAGTAACACGTCTTCCAGAAGCTCTTGGATTGGCTCGGAAATAGCAATTTTCTTCTCTATAAGTTTTTGTGTTTCCTGAACAAATTGTATGAATTTTAAATTTA
Organism: Paenibacillus sp. Y916; assembly: GCF_056786435.1. Taxonomy (NCBI): domain Bacteria; kingdom Bacillati; phylum Bacillota; class Bacilli; order Caryophanales; family Paenibacillaceae; genus Paenibacillus; species Paenibacillus sp. Y916. The sequence continues at coordinate 59,764 of NZ_JBXCJA010000002.1, forward strand.
ATAATTTCGGATTAGTTATTTCTGGCTTCGGTTCTTACTTTAATAACTGTTTAAAACCCTCAACGTTTTCTTCCACAGTAGCTGTGAAGTTAGTAATTGTTACTTTAGCTATATCCGCGTTTAGCTTTTTAACATTATAATTTGCATCGCCATATTGTTTATTATGTTTTATTCCTGTATTCGCCTTATTTGCCTTATCAAACAGTTTGTTATCTAACATAGATTGAGCTTGTTGAGCTACTTTTGAAGCATTATTTGACCCTAATCTTTTCCTCTTTAATTGTCCTAACAGCCCTTCGTCAGATTCCTCCGTGCCCATTTCCCTTTCTTTCTCTTTAATATCGATTTCAAGCCTGTTGTTATTGTCTCCAAGAATAGCAAATGATTTAATACTTTCATCAGGATTAGAAATAAACTTAAGATTGTCTCTTACAAAATCTTCATTAAACACTCGAATAGTCTGTTGATGATTCATTAATGTGCTTTGTGTTATATTCGTCTCATCTTTCATCTGGATACTAAACTCAGGATTAATATATTTATCGGATAAGTGCCCTATTTCGAGAGAACGGACTATTCTTGAAATCGTAGTTTTTCCAGAATAATTTCTCCCGTACAGAATATTTACTCTTTGAAATTGTGCAGGTCTACCATCCTTTTCTCGAACGCGCTTATCCCAATCAAAATCTTTGTAAACAGCCATATTTTTAATGAATTTTATTTTCTTTATCAACTAGAACCCTCCTTTTATAAATTCAATATCATGATCATTTAACCTCGGAATAATATTTACTCGCACTTCCATTTATCATAGCATATTCTGGAATATGTTGTACTATATTGTCACTTTCACCTATAAAATTATCCACTAAGACTAATGAAGTTTTAGTGGATAATAATAGTTGAAAAAATATTAAAAAGTGAATGTTTTCCCCTATTTCTGATGCGGTTCCCCCTGTTTGATCTTCAACTATCCTGCCCGTTAGTTAAATAAGAAACAACATTTATATCGTGAATTTAGATAACCTAAGTGTATTATATGTTGCTGTGTTTTATATTAGATTTCCTTTAATAATCAAATCTTTCGAATGCCGGTATATCTCTCAAGTCTATCAAGTAAAGTGAAATTATAATCACCAGGCACACCAAAGATTTCTGTAATCCCCTCTTGCTTTGGGCAATCGAACAAGTATATTCCTATCGACTTCTGCATCCAAACTCACTCCTTATCCGATTCCTTGGGTATGTTCTTTATAACATTACCCTTTCTCGTGGAGGTTATTCTTTTACTGAATTAATCCTACAACATTCGTGCAAATGATAAGGTTTTTTGAGAATCCCCGCGGGTGAGAAGCAAAAAGTCTATCACAGTACTTTAATCTTTTTATTTAATGTTTGTTTAACACAAGCCTGTTTGGTATAGTGGAAATCTACTTAAGGGGGAACTGGAAATGGAATATTACAAGCCGATTGAGATTGCTAGAGAGCTTGGCATTAGCACAAGTGCTTTGCGACATTATGAATCATGGGGAGTCGTTCCAGCACCTGCTCGCGCTGCGAATGGTTATCGTCTGTATACAGATCTGCACTTAGCTTACTTTCGTTGCCTCCGAACAATGTTTCCTGGATTTGGTGTCGCGATCACTTGTGACGTACTTCGCCACATTCAGAACGGTGATTTGGATACCGCCTTCTGGCTCATCAACAAAGAACAATCCAATCTACAACAAGAAAAAGGGGTTGTCGATCAGACCCTTGAATTGCTACAGCATACTGAACTTCCACTCATTTCAAATAAAAAGATGAACAACCATATGACCATCGGTGAAGTCGCTCAGATAACGGATGTACAAGAGTCAGCCATTCGACATTGGGAAAAAGAAGGATTACTATCACCACAACGAAATCCTGAGAATGGATACCGTATCTTCACTCCACTACATATACGACAAATTTTACTCATTCGCACATTGCGTAGGACGGTCTATTTTTTAGAGAATATGAAAGATATTGTTCAGGCCGTAGAACATCAGAGCATTCAACAAGCCAAAAAAGTTACTGAAGAAGCGCTGTTAAGTATCCATCAGCGTAATCGTCAGCAACTTTATGGCGTTCATCAATTAATAGAGTTATGCAAAGTGGTCGAGTTAAATCGGTAGTAACGATTAATCAATCTGTTTGATGACCCTTGCAGGGTTCCCACCTACTACAACGTTATCTGGGACATCTTTTGTAACGACGGCACCGGAAGCAATCACGACATTATTACCTATTGTAACTCCAGGGTTGATGACAGCTCTCCCGCCAATCCAGACGTTATGACCAATCGTTACCGGTTTCCCGTACTCTGCACCCGATATTCTCTCTTGCGCATTCAATGGATGAGTTGCTGTATAAATATGTACACCTGGTGCAAGGAAACAATTATCACCAATTCGAATTTCACAAACATCCAAAAACACACAATCAAAATTAGCATAGAAGTTCTCGCCAACATAAATATTGTAGCCATAATCACAACGAACTGTGGGTTCGATGTATAGATTTTCTCCAGTCGAACCGAACAATTCTTTGAGTAGTTCAGTTCTTTGACTATCATCCGTTTCAAGTGTTTGATTGTATAATCTGACCAGTCTGCGAGCATTTAGTCTATCATTCACTAACACCTCATCGCCTGCATTATATAGTTCGCCATTCAGCATTTTCTCTTTTTCTGTTTTCATTTCTCAACAACTCCTATTGTTTCATATCATATTCTTGATTGCTATTCGGTTGATCATGGATGGATTTACTTCATCGTTACAAAAAATAACTGTGTGTGGGTTTATGATCGCTGTAAACGAAACTACCAACCGACTAACAGCATCAACCTCTTCTTCCCTTTCTGTTCAGCTACTACTGTTTAAAGCTTGCAGGAAATTCTTATCATCATATTGAGGGACGAATGAAACTTCTCCTGAGAAGAACGTACTTCCCCTGACGACGTTTCCGTTGATCATAATGCCTGCACCCGGACCATTATTAACTGAACCAGGTACACCGATTGCTATCGAATGAATCTTCGGATATCGCTCAATCATATCTTCAATATGTTTCGTAAAGCTTTGAACATCATCCATAAGGACACTCGAGGTATTACCTTGTTCTTTCACTTCCCCCAGCAATTGAATATCGTTTGGATGGAGCGATTTCAAGGGGGTGCAACTGTATATTTGGATAACTACCTTTACTGGTTCCGTTGGCTTGAACTTAGCAAGAACTTAGCATTTGAAAATAGAGTAGAACGGATGCTTATTTCGGCGTGTAGAAAATCGAACAAAGCAACTTTTGAAATGTTTAAAAGTGCATAAAAAGCGGATCCGATATAGAGAGTCGTTAATTAGTATTTTTTAATTTCCGAACAATATAACGCACTAAAATAAGCGTGATGATACATATAACACTTCCTGCAATACTAATACTAAATTCATTTTTTTGAATGGTCATAATTTTTAAGATATCAATATTAAATAAGTGACCTATTAAAGAATACATTAGGATAATTGCCGTTGTTACTATATACTCGTTCTTTCTTGTATTTGTTGTCATCATTCGTTCCCCCAATCCTTTTCTATAAGTATTGTACTATAAATTTAAACGCACTTAAGACACTCTATAGTGACCAATCAAGATGATCATCATTTAATTCGATAGATATCAATTCAGGAGGTTTACGAACAATTCTTAATTCAGTTACTATCGTGCTGTTGTCAATATTTCCCAAACTATAGCTTTGCAATTCCCACTTATTTTCTTTGAAATGATAATTGGATTCCAATACAGCAAGAGAATTCAGTTGCAAGTCTCCAAACCAGATTAATCTTTTCGTTGTAAAAGTATTGTTATGTAAATCAATAGATGATACTGGATCAACATTCACAGGATTCGACTGGTTTAATACATTTGAATTCAAATGTTTCAATTGATCTGCAACTAATTGTACAGTCCATCTTCGATTGTCCTGAATAGAGATCATCATGAATTCATTGCTAGATGAACGGAATGCTACTGTATAATCTAAATTTATCTCCTCTGATAGTGGTGCCTCAACATACTGTCCGTTGTCTTCTACATATACATGCAGAGCATGAACTCCTAAACCTCCATTGACATGCTCATCCGTCTCCACAACAATATCTTGCTTCCCATCTCCCGTTATATCCTCGACATGAATTTGAACTGGATTCATAATATGATAGCCATTAACAACAAACTTTTGGACCAACTTGCCGCTAGAATCCCATATACCTACATATCCTGTATAATCTTGTTCAGGTATACGAGCTAAATTAATAAGTGCAATTGTCACTTCCTTCATGGAACCAAACAAATCTGCGTTCTTGCTTATTTTAAGCTGAGCACCTTCTTCAATCGTTAATCCATCTACCACATGGAACTTCTCTGAAGAATCATTAGCATTCATACCCAGTATAATCATAATTACGCATCCAACCAAAAGAATATAAATTTTTAATAGGTTCTTTTTCTTCACTAAGCTTTTCTCCATAGATCTCACCACCTCTTCCTTATCTAATAAGACGTTTGTATGGTATAAAAGTTATAGTTTCATTGACAGAGAAAATATTCAGTACTAGTATATTAAAGTTATAGGTAAATCTACTCTTAGTACATATGTATATATTGAAATAAAGGAGGTTCCCCCATTGTCTGAGACTCACAAATATCCAGAATCCCCCTCCGATAGGAATCGCTCTAGTCTACGATCTGAATGCGAGAACTGCTTCGGCTTGTGCTGTGCCGCACTTCCGTTTGCAGCTTCAGTAGACTTCGCGATCGACAAAGACGCTGGACAGCCCTGCATCAATCTGAAATCAGACTTCCGCTGCGGCGTTCATCAAAACCTTAGGCAGATAGGTTTTCGAGGTTGCACTGTTTATGAATGCTTCGGAGCGGGACAAAAGGTTTCCCATAACACCTTCAGCGGACACGACTGGCAGCAAGCTCCAGAATCCGCCAAGCAAATGTTCGAAGTGTTTCCGATTATGCGGCAACTCCACGAGCTTCTCTGGTATCTGACCGAAGCGTTAACGTTGCAACCAGCTCATTCCATCCATGATGCGCTTAGCTTCGCGCTCGATGAGACGGAACGCCTCACTTACCTCAGCCCCGATGCTATCATGGAACTGGACGTCACAGCACATCGGGCAGATATCAATGCGCTGCTGTTAAGGACCAGCGAACTCGTGCGCTCCGAACAGAAGAATCTGCCTGGACGTAAGAAGTTCCAAGGACGAGGTTCCGATCTCATCGGGGCCAAACTTAAAGGTACCGATCTAAGAGGTGCCAGCTTGAGAGGTGCCTACCTTATTGCCGCTGACCTCAGAAACGCCGACCTAAGAGTTGCTGATCTTATTGGGGCTGATTTCCGAGATGCTGATCTCAGAGGTGCCGATCTTACTACAAGTATCTTTCTCACCCAATCCCAGCTCAACGCAGCGAAGGGCGATAACGCCACCAAATTACCACCTTCACTCACTCGTCCGACGCACTGGTCCACGATTGGGGCATAGGATAGCTACCGTCATTACCTACATGCGACGCAATATACTAGATTCGTCAACAGTCCTTATAAGAGTCCGTGCCATGCAAAAAAAGGGTCTCCCTATGAAGAGAGACCCTTTGTTTATCCATATCTGTGGATAGTAGTTAATTATATCAGCTTGCTATGATCCGTTGCCTTTTCTTTCTCTATACGAACTTTATCCGGTGTAACATCATTTCCAAGTGGATCGACTACAGTTAGTCCTGTAATCGTATTGAGAACTTGTCCGCGAATTTCACGTAAATAGTCTTCACGTAATGTCTGTTGCTCCACTCGCTCACTAAGAGTCAGACCTTCTCCACGCTGTTTTCTTGCTAATTCATTAATTCGATCTAAACTTTTAATCATCTTAATCCCTCATTCTTATATATGATTTACTCTATTTCATTATCATCACTTATTATAATAGTTCACGCGCCAATAAACGATAAACTTCCAATCGTTTCTCTTGTGAATGTGGAATGCTACAAATCATAGCTTCACCAAATCCATACTGCTCTTGTTCTTCTTGTAACTTCGTTGCTATTTCTTTCACTGATCCGACAAGATGCAGTTTTCGACCTTCTTTCATTTGCATGCGATCCATTTCGGTCAACGGATACATCTGGGCTTCTTCTGGGGTTAACAATTGTTTGAACTGTCCCTTCATCATCATTAAGCGAAAAAGCTCCTGCGGTAGCGCTTCGAACTCAGCTTCTTCTTTCGTCTCAGCTGTTGTCACCATGTAAGTCACATTAATTTCAGGTTTATCCATAAATGCTGAAGGTTGAAAGTTATTTCTATAAGTATCTAGAATCTCTTTGGTCATAGCACCATTGAAGAACTGTGCAAATGAATACCCCACGCCCATCTCTGCTGCTTTCAGCGCACTACTACCGCTTGAACCTAATAGCCAAGCCTCTGGCAGAACAATTTGGGACGGTATCGCGATCGTTTTATTGTACAAGTTATCTTGTGGTACTTCATCATTGATTAACTTTAATGCAGTATCAAATTTAGTATACATGTCGTTCAACATGAGTTGTCGTCCTTCAGATAAAGCATACATCGCATTGGTATCTCCACCCGGAGCTCGACCCACACCGAAATCAATCCGACCAGGGGAAAAAGCGCTGAGTGTTTTGAACACTTCGGCAAGTTTCAATGGGGAATAATGCATCATCATAACGCCCCCAGTACCGATACGAATATTTCTAGTCTTGGCTGCCAAATGAGCGGCTGTCACTTCAGGAGCTGAACTTGCAAATGAATTTGTACCATGGTGCTCTGCCATCCACATCCGAGTGTATCCCAACTCATCTGCCAATATAGCCAGTTCTTCCGCTTTTTTCAAAGCGCCCTCTGCCGTATTTCCGATAGTAATAGGAGCTTGATCCAATACACTTAATCTCATATGGTTAACTTCCCTTCTCTAACTAATTCATCCTGGCGTTATTATTTCTTTTCACAAGACCATTTTATCGTTAACCCATGATTGTAAAGATTCCATCTTTGTTTTAAAACGGTCCTTGTAACTATCATCGAACATCGATGCAACCGTTTCTCTTTTCAGTACGGATTTCCAAGAAGTTTCAGCTTCTTCCATTAATTCAGTTAATAAGCAACATTGATCTTCATCTTGAAGTTCAAGCATATCGTTAAAAATACCACTTGCAGAATAAAGCGTCTGCTGTCCTTCAATAGCAACGTATATATCGTATATTCGAATTTCTTCAGGTTTCTTCTTTAATTTGAACCCACCTTTTACACCTGGAACGGAAGTAATCAAGTCCGCACTAACTAACTTTCTTAACAGTTTCTGAAAATATGTTGCAGAAGCTCCCAATTGTTGACTGATTGCTTCTCCAGGTAATACTGCTTTATCTGGTAGCATGTTTAACAGAAGAATGGCATACACGGATTGTTCAACGCCTGTTTTCATATGCATGAAGGTCACCTCACTTTTAAGACATAATGACACAATTCATTTCTAACATGGATAATCATTATCTTCTTTATATAGTACAATATGTTTTTACAAAAGTAAACGAATGCTTGAATGAGTTAAAACAAGTAGAAACAGGTGCATCGTCACACCAACTCATTAACAAAGCAACGACCATCTCCTAGTAAAGTGCTGGGAGACGGTCGTTGCTTCACCTTACCTTTATATTAAAGTCAGAATATTCTTCGTTATGGATATGGGCTAATATAAAAGAACGATTCCGAAGAGTCGCTTGTAAATTTCACTATCTTTTTCTTGCCGATTCAGTCCACTTAACAATCAATTACAACTTCAATCGATTTACCTTGTGCGTATTTCAGCCATGGTAAGACCGCTAGCTTTGTAGTCTGCGATACGCTTATTCCATTCTTGTGATGAAGGTGGAATGTATTTAACGCTTACTTGTCTGTTACAATTCAATCCATCCAAGCACGTAAAAAAGCCGGCTTCTGCCAGCTCTAATCATAGATCCTCGACTATAAAATCTAGTGATCAATCCCCGAATTCAAGTGAATCTTCTCAATGATAAGTTCTGCCGTCTTCTCTCCATTCGCAATACAATCTGGAATACCTACACCGTAGTAAGAACATCCAGCGAGGATGACATTAGGATAGCTCTCAGCCATCTTGTTCTCAAGAGACTCTACAATCTGATGATGTCGAATGTGATAATTCGGCATGGTGTTGTGCCATTTCATCACATCGTACGTAATAGGTTCTCCCGTAATACCAAGGCTAATCTGAATGTCTTGTAGAGCCACCTGCTGCAGTTCTTCCTCTGAAAGATTGATCAGCGTATCATAATAAGGCCCTGAACTCTTATAAAAGAGTCTAACGAGCAATCGTTGATGTTCTGATGTATGCTCCCACTTGCGGCTTGTCCACGTACAGGCATGGCATTTCACATCATCACTGTTAGCAGTAATAAATCCTGTTCCATCTGCTGGAAGTTGACTGTCAGGGATATCAAATCCTAGATACACACTAATAAGAGAGCTATTAAGTAACTCATCGAAATCTTCATTTAGATGCTCATCTTGAAGAAGTGCTTGCGCTGTAGAATGCATCGTTCCTAGCACGACCGTATCAGCATCGATAATACGTCCATTAGCAAGAGTTACACGGTATCGATCGTCGTTCTTTTCAACCCGTTCCGCTCCAATCCCCTTAATAATCTCTGTATCAGATAAATGCTGTTCCATTGAATCAATCAAAGTAGATACTCCATCCTTGAAAGACATAAACTTCTTATCGCCTTTTCCTTGGAATGTCGCCTTATTAGCTGATAAACCCTTAATAATACTTCCATATTCATTCTTATAATCGATTAAATAAGGAAGCGTTGATGCAATCGTAAGATCTTCCAATTTGCCAGAGTAGACTCCTGAGAGGACCGGAGATATTTGCTTCTCCACAAGTTCTTTACCTAGAAAAGCTTCTAGAAATTCACCGATAGAGTCATCCTTCGTGAACCTGTCATTCGGAGTGTACAAATCTTTCAGTGCTCTTACCTTTCCTTCGGCAGAGATTAGTTCTGTCTTGGCGAGAGACTCGATACTTAGAGGTATTCCAAAGACACAGTCACTCGGAATTTGTTTCAGTTCACCTTCGGTATAGATATAAGATGTACCTGTTGCGTTATATACGACTTTGTCCTGAAGACCTAGTTCTTCAATCAGGGGAGCGACATTCGTCTTACGAGTTACAATAGAATCAGCACCCGACTCCATTATGAATTCTCCCTCTTGTAATGTTCTGATCTTGCCACCTAGTCGATCATTTGCTTCAATCAGTACGATGTTAACATCCATGTTGTTATTCTTTATCGTTTTCTGTAAATAGTAAGCAGTGGACAATCCTGTTATTCCCCCGCCGATCACGACGACTGTTTTCAAAGCAATGACACCTGCCTTCGTAGTTAATTTCTGTTTCAATACAATTGAGTATATTATAGCATAGCGATTTAGCATGAGTAGCATTCAGATCGTGACATTAATCTGACAAAAAATAATCATTTAACACAACAATAGGTCAGCCGGTTCAGCTCGACTACTTTAGCCATCATACATTATACCCTCTCTGGATCATATCCGGTTCGCCTGTATATGAAATCAATTTGTTGCTTAGACTACATATTACGATAAACTGCACTAACAACGTGGTCTGTTCTTATAGTTATAAACGACATCATGTCGCCATACAACGGGAGAGCCATTTGAGACTAGAAAGGATGATAAATATGAAATTACAAGGAAAAACTGCCGTAATAACAGGTGCAGCATCTGGAATGGGTAAAGAGATGGCAGTCCTATTTGCCAGAGAAGGAGCCCAAGTTGTCGTCGCAGATATCAATGAAACAGCAATAAAATTAGTGGTTGAAGAAATCACTGCAGCTGGAGGGCAAGCCAAAGCTGTCGTTACGAACGTCACTAAGGAAGAAGAAGTAGCACGTATGATTGATACTGCAGTTCAGGGCTACGGAAAACTCGATATACTAGTAAATAATGCCGGCATAATGGATCAGATGTTAACAGCTGAGTCTGTTACGGATGAGATGTGGAACCGAGTGATGGACATTAATGTTACCGGTCCGATGAGAGCAATCCGTAAAGTGATTCCGTTGATGAAAGAACAAGGTCACGGCGTAATTATTAATACTGCCTCTATTGGTGGACTCTTCGGATCCCGGGCAGGCATTGCTTACACTGCATCGAAACATGCTGTCGTCGGTCTCACCAAGAACGTAGGATTCCAGTATGGTACATTTGGCATTCGCTGTAATGCCATTGCCCCGGGCGCTGTCGCTACAAATATTGGCGAGGGAATGACACAAGCCGATCCATATGGAATAGAGCAAGCAATGGTTGGCTTGTCATTGCAACGTGGAGAAGCGGCAGATCCTCAAAAAATTGCGACGATTGCCTTGTTCTTAGCTTCTGAAGACGCCAGCTTCATCAACGGCACAGTAATCACTGCTGATGGCGGCTGGACGGCATATTAAACATAGATGCCTACTCTCCTCCAGAAACATAAGCGCAAGTAATCCTTGTAATATGTATGTTCAAGTGAGTTTCATCCCAACCCAGTATCAAATAAAACTAGAGATGAATCAATACATCTCATATCGATTCATCTCTAGTTTATTAATAACGCAACAATGGAAGTCTAGCTGCTCCAATGATACCTGCTTGATTACCTAGAATAGCTGGGGTGATAGCGATGGATTTGTGAGGAGACAAATCTAGCAGAGCTGTTTCCAGACGAGACCACCATATATCTTTGGACGTAATAAGTCCTCCGCCAATTACAATCTTGGCTGGATCAAACATATTCCACAAGGTAATGATTCCATTCGCCAAGTGTGTAACAAACAGATGAATTGCATCCATTGCACGGGAATCCCCTTGTTCGTATCTTTTCATGAGCATATGGCTATTCCAATGTGGATCGATTTCCTTCGCTATTCGACCTAGAGCTGTTCCCGAGACATATTGCTCCAAGCAGCCACGTTGTCCGCAATTACATGGGAGCCCACCAGGCACTAGAATGGTATGTCCGATCTCTCCGGCCCCTCCAAGAACACCGTGTAACATACGCCCTTCATTAACGATCGCTCCTCCAACACCTGTGCCAAGTGCAATTAAAGCAAATGTATCACATTGCTGCGCAGCGCCAACCCATGCTTCACCAATAGCCGCTACATTCACATCATTCTCTGCATAGACGGGAATATTTGCAGACTCTGCAATTTCATCAGCCAACATGATTCCGGTCCAGCCTGGTAAATTATCAGTCGCATAGATCACCTTACCGGAGACAGGATCAATTCTTCCTGCGGAACCGACACCTATCCCGAGCACAGGTACATCAGTCTGATTGATGAAGGAAGAAACCAAGCCTTTTACATCACGCAAAAGGCCTACACTTCCCTCTTCAATCGGCGTTCTTATTCTTGACTCGCTAAGGAGTATACCCTCAGGGGAGACAAGCCCCCCTTTTATTTCCGTACCGCCTATATCTAACCCTATGAACACACCCGCTTGTTGATTGTTCATTAGCACATTACCTCACTTTGCATCCTGTAGAGCTGATACATATTGCGCTGTAATGAACTGCGGACGCGTGATGGCAGATCCAACTACAACGAAATGCGCTCCAGATTGTAATGCTTCTCCAGCTTCTTCTGGTGTGCTAATCCCACCTTCTGCAACTGTCGGTACAGTAAGGACCTGTGAAAGTCGACTTACGAGCTCTAGATTCGGGAGCCTAGTTAAACTATAAGGGGTGTAGCCGGATAATGTTGTGGAGATGTAGTCCGCTCCCCATTCCGCAGCCATCAATCCTTCTTCATAGGTTGATATATCTGCCATAACCGGGATGCCTAGATTTTTGAGAGCAGTAATCGTCTGTTGCAGATCCACTCCATCTGGACGAGCACGATTTGTTGCATCGATCGCAACGATACTGGCCCCGGCATGATATACAGCGATAGCATCTTCTACTGTAGGCGTAATGTATACATCAAAATCGTCATAATCCTTTTTCCATAAACCGATAATTGGAAGATTTATCTCACTTCGAATAGCAGCGATATCTTCCGGACTATTAGCCCTAATTCCTACCGCCCCGCCTTCTTGGGCTGCTCTAGCCATGGCTACCATATGATGAGAACCATGTAACGGCTCATGAGATAATGCTTGGCAAGATACAACAAGACCTTTCTTCTCGATTAGACTATTCACAGACGACTCTCCCTACTTTCTTATATGGTGTGTTCAAAAGATGACTTTTTTGAACGACCTCTTATACCGCATGAATCTGTGGCCATTCTAATTCGATACCTTCAGCTACCAGATAATTTTGAAATTCCTTTAACTTCTCCTGATCGTTACGTACATCCCTCGGAGTAAGCTGTTGATCCACACAATAGGCGGCCAAATAACCAGCAGCTTCTCCAATATTCCATTCCACAGGATGAAGACGATAACAGCCGTTCGTGATATGAGTTGTGCCAATATTTTTGCAAGCTGCTAGTAAATTGTTCATTCTAATCGGGATCAAGCTACCCATAGGAATCTGAAAAGGCATGCTAGATACGTCAACGTAGGTACGTAACGCTGTACTCGGATGAAGATCAATTCGATAACAGCCAACACCAACCGAATCCTCATAACGCTCTGGTGTTCCATCTGGGCGGCAACTTGGGCTTATATGCTGCTCCAACACGGTGAACTCCGCCTTGATTCGGCGTGATTCTCTGATATACGGTTTCTTCGCCAATCCATCCAAAGTGCCGGTCACATCTGATCTCAATCGAATACCCGGGTATCCCACTTGACCGTCTGGACGAGGTGCTTCCGTCTGCATCCAATATAGTAAAGACAAACTCAGCTGACGGGCATTCTCAAGATGCTTAGCACGTTCCTCCGCAGATACGTCGATAATTGAGCCTAACCAATAATCATTTTGCGGCCAATTCACGACCGTGATGTCACTGTCAAAAGTACCTTCAATGAACTGCGTATGATCAATCAATCTTCTATATTTCCACAGAGAGAAGGATTTACCGTCTGGAAAAAAGCTATAGCGCACAGGTTCCAACGTGTGAGGAACGAGCCCCATCCAACTGAGCTGCTTATCCGGCCAGAAATCCGCTTGATAATCCCTCCAGAATTCATACTGATCAGGCTTCTGGATCGTGAAGTCCTCTCCTTCTATATGATCAATAGCGAAACACCAAGTAATCGCTTGCATATCTGAAGGATCAGGAGATCCTTGCAACGCATTCGGTTCTCCTGTCTGCGAAATAGATTCGGAGCCCGTCACATATTCCACCTTCGCTAGCGGTAGAAGATCGCCTTCTTCTGTCGCATCGAGGAAATAATCTCCGGTTAGAACTAGGGACTCTCCTGTATCTATATTACGAACCGTAACTGAACATATTTGATCTCCATCCGTCTCTGCACTCACAGGTATAACCTTCTCGAGTAACGTGAGGTATCCGTTATGAATGTATGGAGCGATCATGTCACGTAGAACCGCAAGTGCCGCTCTCGGTTCATGAGCAATGTTACTAACGAGCGAGTTGCCAGGATTGAAATGGACCTTTGAACGTGCAGCTGGGAGTACAGGGAAATGCTGCTTATAATATTCCCTCACCCTATCACGGAACTCTCGATAGCTAGCTGTACAGCCAAACTGTTCTATCCAAGGATGTTCATCAGGCGGAACAGCCTGACTTGTTAATTGTCCGCCAATCCAATCTGTTTCTTCCGTCAATATGACGCGTTTACCCGCCTTGGCTGAAGCTAAGGCCGCTGCAACGCCTCCTGTACTTCCTCCAATCACGACAATATCTGCATGTAGATGTCTGATCATGAATTGATCCCCTTCCTAATCAAATATAGATTCATTTAATAAACCTAATAGCAATCCCGATGTCGTTATAGCATTCGTCCATCCACTTTCCATGCAATACGGCCCCCAACCCGTGTCTCCGTTATTCCCGAAATATTCACCGTTACGAAGATCGTATGCCCTCATCCAACCACCGTTATATCGACTTTCTTCACTGATCATTTGGATCCGACACATATAGTCCGACAGAGATTCATAAAGTTCACGGTGAACGTAATCACCATTAGATTTCCATAGCTCCCATACATTCATAAGTAGAAAATTATTCGTATATAATTGATCGGCAATGCCCTCTCCATTATGGATGAATACGCCTGCATCCTCTTTACCGAAACGTTCAGGATCTGGGTTATCCGTCTCCTCGATACCGCCAAGCGGACTTTGGCAAGCAAGTAAATATTCGACGATCACTTCAATACCGTTATCAATTTCACCTGAATCGTCATATCGGCTTAGGAAGCCTAATGGAAGTAGGAATCGACTAAGTCCTGATGTTCGACTATACATGAATTCGAGTTCGTCCCACTGCTTCAGTAAATATAACGAACCTTTCATGGCTACATCCAAAAATTCCTGCCGCTGCGTAACGAGATACGCCTGAATAAATGCCGCATGAGTAATACTCTGGAAATGCGGATTTTTATTCTCTAGAAGATTGGTAACCCCTTCACGACCTAATTCAATCAATTGTTCACGCTTCAGTACTTCCGGTCGCAAACCATGTTCATTTTGGGTTGCTAACAGAGCATCCGCTAATGGTAGTGCACGTTCTAGATAGGATTCATTATTCGTTTGTCTATACAAATACAATAGAACGAAACAAACCCAAGCATTATCATCCGTGAACATCTGATCTGGGTACTCTCCAGGATAGTCATACCACTTAAAGAAACCGTACGAAGGAGATTCCAATTCCATATCCTGATAGCCATGATCGAATAAATACTGGAGTATTATATCGGATGACTCCAAATAATGGTCATCTTGTTGCCATTTCCCGTATAGATACAGCATCAATGCAGTGTGCGCATGGCAATCCGGTCTTAGATCTTTAGAAATCTTCGTTGTGATCGAATGAATATTCTCATACACGCCTTCGCCACCATCGAGAGCAGGAAGGATGCCGGAATTCAGGAACCAACCCATATTATTAATTACAGCCTGCCGAGGCGTTGTGGAACCAGAAGTCTCAACGACCTTCGGCCAGATCACAAAAGGTACGCCTGTTTTTTGACTTAAAGTCAATATGACATTTTCCCAAAGAAAGTAAGGTCTTAACGTCTCAGGCTTCTCATTAGAGAATAGGGAAAAAGCCGCGCAGGCTACCCTGCCAGCACCAATCCGATGGAAATGTAATCCAGGGTACACGATGGCTTGTTCATCCAAACTTATATGTGTATCTTGAAATAATCCGAAATCTAAAATCGCTTCCGTATTTATTGAGAATCCGTGAGCAACAGCACCAGACCATTCCAACAATGCCCCCTGGATGAGTTGTTCGCCTTCAAGGCTTACGCGTAGCTTCTCTACCGTACGCCGTGTCTTAGCGAAATCTTGCTTCCAACCCAGTAGGCGCGAGCTAGTAAAGTCGAAAGCTTCAATAAGCTCTGTATATAATACACCACCGCAATTAACAAAATCCCATAATTTTATTAGTGTATGTGAAGAAAGACCCGTTTCTTCATCAATTAGATTAGAACCTATTATAACAATGGCATCCCATTGATTCATTTCACACTGTTCAAGCTCCGTCATTGAGAATATCTTCGCATTCGTTGCAGGAGAGTATGACATCGAATGTACTGTAAATACAGCGATTTCCAACTTTGATCACTCCCTAGTATTTAATGAGTGTTGCTATCGTTGTCGTAGGGTTCTCGTAATTGGCATAGGCTTCTGCCGCTTGCTCTAGTGGATATATATTTGTAATCAGTGGTTTGACAGAAATACGTCCTTCCGCTAACAGACGAATATATTCTCCAATATTTCTACCTTCCGTCCAGCGTACATAACCAATTGGATAATCATGATTCTCTTGCTCGTACCCTTTATCATACCTGCCTGGACCACCCGCACGGGAGATAAGCATTTGAGCTTCTTTTCCAAACATAAGTCCTCTGGAATACTCCATCGTGATATCGCCCACGATAACAACTTTCCCACGCAGCCTAATCCATTCTAATGCTGGATTAATCAACTGTTCGCCTGGACCACTCGCACAGAGGATAACGGCATCAGCTCCAACACTGCCTGTCACTTCGTCCAATCGTTCTACTAACTGTGACGTCTCATCATACATATGATTCAATCCTTGTTTTCTTAACATAGAAGTACGCTCGCTATTCAGATCTATACCCGACGTTCTATACGCTGAGGCATTCGAAATCTGAGCTATTATATTACCTAATATGCCTAAGCCTACAATGATCGCAGATTCGCCAAATCTAAGATCCGCAACCCGTAGCGCATGAATTGCAATCGCACCCAAGCCAGCGAATGCTGCTTCTTCTGGAGCGACATGATCAGGAACGATAGCAGTCAAATTGGTTGGTACAGCTAACCATTCCGCATGATGTACATATGGAACACCATAACAAGCCACGCGTTGACCTATTAATAGGTCATCAACGCCCTCACCAACTTCTTCTACAATTCCAACCGCGCTGTATCCAATGGTGACAGCTTTTTCAGACGCCTGTCTAACATAAATCATTTCTGTTCCGGGACTGATTGCCGAATATTCCGTGCGAATAAGTACATGTCCAGATGGAAGTTGCGGTTTATCCTTTTCCGCTATCATGATTTCTCCTGATTGTGTTGCGATGTATCGCATCCTTAATTCCTCCCAACAATTCTAATTATCGTTCTGTATTTCTATAGACACTTGGGGATACACCCAAATACTTCTTAAAAGTGGTCGTGAAGGTGGAGGCATTCAGATACCCTATCTTCTCTCCTATTTCAGCGATCGTGAGGTTCGTATCTTTCAGTAATTCTCGTGCGTGTGACAATCTTACTTTATTGACATATTCAACGTAATTTACGCCAAATGTCTTTTTGAAATAACTAGAGAAATACTTCGGAGAAGTTTCCATCACTTCAGCTATGTAATCTAAGTACATATTCTCCATGTAATGAATTTCAATATATTGAGAAATAAACACAGGGTTTAATTTACTCATTTGTTCTTGTTTACTTTGTATCGCAAAGTGTCTCACCACTTCAACTAAAGCAGTCTCTACATTCTGATGATTTTGTGCATGATCAACTTTTTGATAGAAATCGCTTTCAAGTTCATACAACGCATGGAGTGTATTCCCAGAACCACCCACATATTTTAGTAAGTACAAAAAAATCGTTTTGGCAATATGCACGAACTGATGATGATGAATATTCCGATCCATATTTTCCTTCATGATTTCTTTAATCATTTGAATACATTCCGTTTCTTTCCCACCCAGCACATAATTGGATATCTTCTCCATATCCTCGAAAGGTAAATGGATACTCCACACGTAACGTATTTCTTCTGCATCCATCACTTTAACTTTGTCGTTCACATTGCGGTAAATCGATCCGTTGATGACATCTCGATTAGCACGTCTGAAATTCTTAATCTCTGAGGTATACATCTTGCTCACGCAAGTCCATAACATATAACCCATAAACTCTTCCTTCTCAGCACGCATAACGAAAGCATTCAAACGCCTTATTAACTGACCTCGCTGTCTCGGATCATTTTCACCGATCACTGCAATAAACTGCGCATTAGCAACATAAAATACATGTCCATCAAGCGACTCTCGCTTCATACTGCTTTGTAGGTTCTCAGCGATTATTTCTACAGGTAAAGAAAATCCGTGATCGCGTTCCTTTTCGCTGACTTGAATCATTACCATAATAAAATGCTTATCTCGAAAGAAATCAAGATCATATTTTTGCAGTAAAATATCATGCTCCTTAGAGTGTGTATATTCATCTAAAGATTGCAAGAATACCCCTCTACGCAATTCTGCTTCCGCATACGCAAGCTGATTTCTATACGACTCATTCTCCGATTGGATCTTCACCACACCACTATAAATTTTACGAAAGTCATTCCCCTTACTCGTTCCACCACCAAGCAAGCGAAGAATATTTTTTACAGGTCGATTTAAATAGATACTTAGAAAAAAAGATAATATAATCGCAGAGATAATAGCGGATAGCATAATCAAAGAGTTGGCTTCTGCAACTGAATCTAAATTCTGAAATTGATATGGAACCTTATCAATATAAATATAATCGTTATATTCAGACTTATGGAAATTGTACTCATAATTCCCACGAGTTAAGGAAGTTTCTTGATTGGAATTGAAATAGACATCATTCAACACTTCAACAAGATCCCAATTCGGTTCCGTGCTAAGGATAACATTCTTATTTTGGTCTAATACGATTAGAGATGCACCGGGTATCATTGATTTTTGGTTCGCGTGGCTCATTAATGTTGCTACATCGATAATGACCATCACGTTTTTTTTAGACATTTGGAACTTATTTCCGCCTATTAAAACCAATAGATTTTTGCTCCTTGGTTTCTTGGAATCTCCTGATGGAATCAAATAGTTTTCTGCAGGAAATACTTTTAAAGTATGCTTAGTAAGTGAATATGTTCTCCAATAATTGGCGTTGTATATCTCATGTTTATACTTGTTCTCAAACAATAAATCAAAATTAATAGTTCCCTTAGACGTGATAGCCAAGTCCGAACCCTCGTAATATACGATAACTTCCTCAATGAAATCGATCGATGAAACAAGCCCCGAAATATTATCTACCATTGTGTACACCTTACTCATATCCAAACCACCGTCTGCCGATGATCCCAAGTTGTTAAAAGGCTGCATATTATCAATAGAAGTAATAATATTATTAATAGTAGTAAAGTTATTATCAAACGATTGAACAACGGATTTCACCACTAAAGTATTGTTCTCACTAACCTTCTCATAAATGCCAGAAATAGAGTTACGATAGACGAAATAAGTGGATACAAACATAATAGAAATGACAAACAATAACGAGAAAAAAATTTGCAATACGCCCAAGTTCGTAATGAGTCGTTTCATAAGTAGTCATCTCCTACTGTTCATAATGTGTATCCACATATTTTACGTCTAACTACTTAAATCCTCAACCTTTCTCGGATCCTAACATAACCCCTTTAGCGAAATACTTCTGAGCAAATGGATATATCATTAATACGGGAATCATAGCTAGAACAATGGTAGCGTTCTTCTTCGCTTGCGGAGCCAACGCCGCCGCATCGACAAGACCAGAACCACTGCCGTCACTGAATATCAACATCCCCCTCAATACGACCTGCAATGGATACATCGTTTGATCGTTCAAATAGATCATCGGAATGAAGAAACTGTTCCAGTGTCCAATAAAGTAGAATAGTCCAATGGATGCCAATGCTGGTTTAGAAAGCGGTAACACAATATTGAATAGAATCCTAAATTCGGATGCACCATCAATCACTGCTGCTTCTCGAATTTGATCAGACATATTCTCGTAGAAACTCTTTAGAATAATAAGTTCAAATGTCCATATTGCATTCGGGAGTACCAACGCCCATACAGAATCAATTAATCCAAGCTGTTGTACAATTAGAAAGTTCGGAATGATACCCGGTTGCAGGAACATTGTGATAACAATTGCGAACATCCAAAACTTACGACCAAAGAAGTTAGGTCGGGACAATGGATATGCAGCTATTGAAGTGAAAAACAAGTTAATACAAGTTCCCAAAGCCGTATAATAGACCGTGTTAAAATAAGCTCTTGGAATTTTCTTATCTATTAGAACGTCTCTATAAGCATCGAAGTTTATCCCCTTTGGCCATAAAAACACTTTCCCCTGTATAACACTAGCTGTATCACTCAAAGATACTGCAGTAATGTAAATAATAGGGTATAGGGTTGCTATGGCTACACAAATGAGTATTACGGTGTTAAATATTCCAAAAAGGGATATTTTACGTTCTCCTACCATAGTCCTTTACCCCCTAACTTTTTACTAATTTGGTTAGCCGATAATAACATCACCATAGCGACCAACGCTTCGAACAATCCAACTGCGGCCCCATAACTGAAATTTGATTCAAGTAAACCTTTACGATATACGAAAGTTGAGAATACATCGGCTACATCGTAAGTCATCGAGTTATAAAGTAGTAATACCTTTTCATATCCTATACGCATCATGGATCCTGTTTTCAAGATGAACATGATAAGGATCGTAGGTAGAAGTCCTGGAAGCGTAATATGCCACATCATTCGGAACCGGCTTGCTCCATCTACTCTCGCTGCTTCATATAACGTCGGGCTAATTCCTGCAATTGCTGCTAAGAATATGATTGCTTCATAACCTGTATTTGTCCATATTTCGGATATTATATAAATGGGTCTGAACCAATTGGAATCAATAAGGAAGTATTTACTCTCAAATCCAAGGAAAGTAATAGCTTGATTGATTAATCCATTATTGGGAGAGAGGAAATCAATGATCATACTACTGATAATGACGACAGATAAGAAAGTCGGAAGATAACTGGCCGTTTGTATTGCTTTCTTCAATCTGAGCATTCTAACTTCATTAAGTAAAACAGCTAATATAATCGGGAATGGAAAACTGAATATTAAAGAAAAGAATCCAAGGAATAGTGTGTTCTTGAATAACATCCAAAAATCAGGACTTTCAAAAAATTTCACAAAATGCTTCAGTCCAACCCATTCACTTGCCATGATACCTGCGAATACATTGTAATCTTTAAAGGCAATAATCAAACCGTACAATGGACCGTAGCGAAAAAGTGCATAGAAAATAATACAAGGTATAAATAGTAATAATAGTTGTCTATCTCGAACAATATGTTTTATGACTCCACTGAAATATGCCTGAATTGCTTTTTTCTCTTTTTTTGGCGTCACTTCTACAATGGGGCTTTGCACCAGTCTTTCCCTCCTATCTATTATGAATGGCACCCGGACTACAACCATCCGAGTGCCGTCACAACGATGTTATTGTGACTTTTGTTTACTGTGCTGCATCAAGGCGCTTTTGAGCATCATTGAAGATTATGGCGAGTTCGGATGCACCTAATTTATCAGCGTTAACCTTCCATGCTTCCCACTGAGACTCTCCATAAGACTTATCTAGTACATATTTCGTATTGAATTCTTCAGCGGCTTTTTGAAGTGTCGTTTGCATTTCAGCAATCGTAGACGTTTCCTCATCTGTGAAATTCAGAACTGGATCTAACGGTTCGAATTTATTAGCTGATACCATCTTGTCTTGAGCTTCTTGTTCTTTCTCAGTGTAGTTGAAATAAACACTTCTTCTGTCCGGAGCAAGGTAAGCGGCTTCAAGCCATAAACCATATTTATCTTCTAATACTCCAATATCAACTAATGGAAGATCAGCCAATTCTGGATACACTGGTTTACCCTTCTCATCGAAATTAAATGTTTCTCCCTCTACACCTAATGTCATTAAGGCAGCACCAGATGGGCTTGTGAGGTAATCAAGCAATTTCAATGCTGCTTCTTTATTATCTTTGTTTGCTACTGCGATCCCAAAGTTCGTATCAATCTTCGGCAAAGTTCTAATGTTACCCGTTGGACCTACAGGATTTCCGTAACGTAAGTTATATTCAGGATTTACAGAGCTGATTTGGTTATAGAATAAATCTAAGCGGCCAATCCAGTCGTAAGTAACGAAAGACTTATCCGTTGTCATCTTAACCGTCCATGAATCTGACGTATCTGTAATAAACTCAGGATCGATTAATCCTTCGCTGTACAGTTTCTTCATGAAATCTAACATCTCTTTATTCTCTGGTTGTGTAGAAGCAAATTTCCAATCCTTTGTATTCTCATCATAATAAATGGGGTAGTTCGTTCCACCAATTCCCCATCCATAAGCCAAGTCCTTGAAAACGTTTACAGTATTTTTAGAAGCAAAAGGATACGAATCAGGGTAAACTTCTTTCAACTTCTTAAGTGCTTGATAGAAACTTTCTGTATCTGTCCACTCTTCGATACCATTTTTATCGAAGATATCTTTTCTATACATGAAACCGTGGTTTACATCACGATTCATGTTATAGATAGGCCAAGTGTACATCTTTCCTTCCTCATTACCGTAAGATTTAATAACCCAATCATTTTCTTCTACATACAATCTTTTGAAGTTAGGTAGTTGATCCACATAATCATTAATAGCAACTACTGCATTTTGTTGACCCATTTTCTTAAGTTCAGAAGCTTTCAGACCACTGAAAATATCTGGAAGTTTACCCGAAGCAACCGTTACTCTTAGCTTGTCTTGGAAGTTCGAGGAAGAATGAGTTTGGAAATCAACGGTAATCCCTGTACGCTTTTCAATTTCTTTAGCAATCAATTTGTCATTCACTGGATTCTCACTTGCGATCATCCAGGTTACCGTTGTTGGCTTATCTACTAATGGAAGACTCAAGCCTCCAGTGTCACCGTAATCTGGAGCTACTATGGTTTCTTCTGCTGCTGGTGGCGGAGTCGTGTTGGCTGGCGTGTTATTTGTGCCAGCGTTCTTACTGTTGCCCCCTCCGCAAGCAGCTAATACGGAAATCATTAGTGCTAATACGAGTGTCATACTAAGCATTTTTTTAGACATTTTATTTCCTCCCCTTTTGTTGTTATCAGGTGTGTTCCTGACAATTCATATTGTAAGGATGATTATCATTTTCGTAAATAAAGCGTTTTCATTTAAGATCTAGTATCACATCTGGTAACACTTTAATTTTCTCAAGAACCAATCGTACCAAGGTTTTAACTAGGGTGGAATTTGCTAAAGTGGAGGAAATTCATAAATAGTTCATAGAAAACACTAAAGAATTCTATCCAACTTCCCTTTCCATTCATCAGCCAACTTTCCTGAAACCATCAGAAGATGGGTGAAGTATTGCTCAAAGGAAAATTTCTCTTTAAATTTCAAGGATTTCATATCAGGAACAACCGATTGTAAATAAATATTTAACTCTTCAAGAATCGGTATAACGGACTCCGTTTCATCCAACCTGGCTACATGGACATCAACTACTCTCGCAGGGAAAAGAGGACTGTTGAAATAAGAAATTCGTGCAAGTATCTCTCCTGCTTTTTCCATACATTGTCTGATGTAGGCACGTTCTACTTCAGGGCAATAACACCAATAGTCCTCCATCATTGTTGTCAATGGATCTCCCCAAGCAGACCTTGCGAAGACATAGCTATTATATCCTTGTGCCCATTTCCACGAGTACGTATCGTCAGCTTGCGGATAAGGAACGACCAGATTCACGATGGATTTGATCCCTAAGAATCGATATTGAGTCAGATCATCATATATTCTCTCAGGCATACTAGGAAAAAGATGGCTTAACATATAATGATCACTGTAATATTCGAAAATAGCTAAGTTCTTATTCCTCTTCTTCGTTCCTTCTACCCAGCTTTCTAACGCCTGATATGCCCGCTGCTCTTCTTTACGTTTACACTCGGGGAAGCCTTGACTATAATCTCTGCCCCAATAGGCGAATAGCGTATCCACTTCTGAAGAAGTGTCCATCCCTTCCTGCAACTCAAGCATATCCCAAGAAAGACCTGCATTATAAGCAATATGTTCCACTTTCACTTCAGATCCAGCCTGAGTGAAAGCCTCTTGTAAACGTTCCGTAAATCGTAAATATAGAGCCATGAAAGGGTCTCCCTTTATTTGCTCATCGGAAACTGCCGTATCCTCAGGCCATAACGAAATTCTAGTGAGCATAGGAATACTTTGGCAATACGTTAATATATCTGAGATAACCACTTGTTGCCAACTCTCATCCTCATAGTTAAGCTGCTTATATCCAGTAAATGCGGGTGCAGAACCGTCATGATTCATCCCAATTGCATGCAATCCTTCGGTGAAGAACTTCATGCTGTGACCTCCGAGAGTTAAGTTAATACCTCTTTTTTGTAACTCTGGTTGTAGTACATGCCTCAAATGCTGCCACAATGAAAAAGTTAAAAACAATTCGTTGATCTTATTTTTAGCTAACCAATCCACTACATCTATTAAGTAGCCTTCATCTTTCAGATTCTCATACACAAATCCTCTACGTTCGAATGCAGGCTGATCAATGTTAACTTCCGCGCTCTGAGACGACGATCTTGGAACGAAAACGGAAGATTCTCCAGGATAAATCCATTCCATTTGCCAATGTTTCTTACAATACTCGTAGACTGCATATAAAGTGGATCTTTCGCTTTTCCCTGTCAATATCCATTGCTGCCCATTTCGAATAATAGAATAAGTATCGGGATCATAAGTACTGGAACCTAACGTTGTCCATGGCCACATATTTACAGATTTATCTAAGGATAATTGTTCTTCGCAGTCACTCCATGTACCGATCACCCAATGTTCAGGTTTCCCTTCTATCTCACTATCGTTATTCGTACTCTGAGATGCTGCAATTCCACATAATTCTTCGTAGGCGAAATCGAGTACATCATGATCTCTTAATTTGTGTATGTTATACATTTAGCTGTCACCTCGGCTATTTTCAGTAATCATCAACGGACCTTGTTCATCCAAATTGATAATCCTTCGTTGTCGCTTACTTTCTTCCGCAGCTTCCAAAAAACGAATAATTTCAACTGTCTCAGAACATTCAATTGGAGATTCCCCCGTTTGGAAAAAGATCATAACCTGCTCTAATAAGCTGGCATAGAATGGCTTACCTCCTGCTTGAATATCTACAGTGGATATTTCCTGTTCCCTATAGATACTCGCACCAAAGTTGCCATCTCCATCACGATTGCACCGAACCGTACCCACACGTCCGTCTTTCCAGTGACCGGTAATCAAATCGTATTGTTCATAAGTGTTGACGCTTACATGATTACATCCCGGTCCCATTATTGCATATAACATTTCGACGGAATGAATGCCATACCAGAAATAATAAGATTGTGTAGGCTCCACATTTAACGGACCATATACTTCTACTCCGGTAATGTTTGATTGATCCTTACGATCTAAATCACGTGTCAATTGTTCCGCATATCGTAAGGATGAGCAACTCATGACCGGAATTCGCAATTTCTCAGCGATATTCATAATCTCACGTGCTTCCTTTGAAGTTAATGCAAGTGGCTTGTCAATAAATATCGGCTTACCGTAAGAAACAAGACGTCGAAATTGTTCAAGATGAATTCTACCATCAGCAGATTCTAACATTATAACATCACAACTAGCCGCAACTTCTTCTGGTGTTTCCATTCTCTGAACACTATACTTTTTGTTCAACGTCTCCATAAATCCTTCCACACGTGAAATGCTTAACGGGAAGTCGGGAGACCCTCCAGGGAATGCAGCAACTACTTTCCCCCCAGGGATATGATACATATCGTTCATATCATTCAATAATTGAGTGAAGGCAACGACATGCGATGTATCTGTTCCTACGATACCAATCCTTAATTCCTTCATTCCACCACACACCTTATTCATTTACATTTGGATGCAGTTCAATAGTCATCTGCCATCTCAATACCGATTCAAGAAAACTCATGATGGCTTTACATCTCCCTTCCCATAGAGTTCTTTCATAATTTTACGACCTGTAGGTGTCTGAGCTAAGCCACCTTTCGCAGTTTCCCTGTACTTCGCAGGCATATTCGTGCCTACTTCCAACATGACGCCAATGACCTCGTCGGATGGAATAACGCTTCGAATACCTGCAAGTGCCATATCCGAAGCCGTTAATGCCGTCACAGCTCCGAAGCCATTCCTTACGATACAAGGTATTTCCACCAACCCTGCTACCGGATCGCAAATGAGGCCTAGCGAATTTTTAAGCGCAAGCCCAACTGCATGTACGGCTTGCTCTGGTGTTCCGCCACGAAGTTCAGTTAAGGCTCCAGCGGCCATTCCTATCGCTGATCCTACCTCTGCCTGACATCCACCTTCTGCACCAGACACGAACGAATTGTTGGCAATGACATAACCTATCGCTCCAGCAGTGAATAACCCTTTCACTAAGACATCGTCTTCCCAACCGAATCTTTCCTGTGAACTAACGAATACACCTGGAATAATTCCACAGGATCCTGCAGTTGGTGTAGCGATAATTCGACCCATTGAGGCGTTAACTTCGGATACGGCTAACGCATAGGCTAGAGCTGTACACGCTTCTGTACCTAGGGCAGAAACATTATTGTGCATATAAGTTTGTACACGCTGTGCATCCCCACCAGTAAGACCGCTGCGTGATTTCGTATTCTCTTCTAATCCTTTGCGTACAGCTTCTTTCATGATCTGATAGTAGTCAGCCATTTGAGCTATTACGAACGATTCGCTTTTCCCCGATTCCTGAGCTTGTTCGATAATCATTAGTTGTCCAATCGACAATGACTCTACCCGACAACATTCAATCAGTTGCGCTAGATTGGAGAATCTCATATTTCAGCTCCTTTACTTGTGAGATCGATAACACAAACTTGGTTAACATTTAGTAAGCTCCTTATTTCAGCAATTACTTCAGGCTGTATCGTCTCATCACTCTCAATCACGGTCAACACATCTCCGCTCCTCGATTTGCGATCCACTTCCATAAATCCTATGTTTGTATTTGAAAGCTTGAGAATATCTGTCATCTTTGCAATCATACCGGGCTTATCGTCGTGAAATATTAATAATGTAGGGTATATCGCCGTAAATTTCACATCGAAATGGTTGACGTTTACAATTTCGACACTGCCCCCACCAATGGAGCAGCCTGTTACTCGTGTCACTTGGTTCCCACACTGTAGAACTAACATTGCTGTATTAGGGTGAACCCCTGGTTTGGGCTTTTCCCCCGTGTGGAAGTTCACGACTACTCGAGATTCCTCGGCTAGCGTAATGGCATCTTTGATTCTATAATCATCCGTATCGTAATCTAACAGCCCCGCCACAATGGCCAGATCTGTACCATGACCACGATACGTATCGGCGAATGATCCGTAGAAATGAATGTCCGCTTTCTCAGGCAAGCTCCCTGCAATTTGCCGTGCGGTTCTTCCTAGTCGAACAGCACCTGCTGTATGGGAACTGGAAGGTCCGATCATGCTCGGACCGATAATAGAGAACACATCTTTAAATCTCACGACTGTACCCTCCTATTTAACCTAGTTAAGAAAGCCATTCCTTAAGATGTGCAGCAACAAATTCATCATCATGAAGGTGTGGGTATTGGTCGTAGACACGATCGATCTCTTCTGATTGCCCAGGAGATAACGTTTCGTTAGGATTCAGGCACCAAATGCCTTTCAATAGACCTTGTCTACGAAGCACTTCATGAATTCCGGGAATACAGCCTTCGAAATGGTGTGCAGGGTCAAAGAATGCCGCATTCGAATCTGTCACTTGGATGTTTCGTGTCAACCATTCACGTGAAATGTCATCATTATTGCGAATTCCTTTAATTTCTTCGAGTAACTCTACTGCCTTGTTTGTCCATACCGCCCAGTGACCAAGTAAACCTCCAACGATACTCTTTTCCACAGGTACTCCCTCTATTTTAAAGCGGAATGTCGTGAGCAGATCATTCACGATGTTATCGTCATTGCCGGTATATAGGGCAATTTCATCACGTCTACTGGAGTAACAAACCGCACGTGCGACGTCAATCGACTGATACCGATTGAACGGAGCCATCTTAATAGCTACAACATTCGGGATTTCCGCGAACTTCAGCCAGAAATCATAGGTAAAGATTCTTCCTCCTACAGATGGTTGCAAATAAAAGCCGATGACGGGCATCAATGCTGCAACTTCTTCCGTACGTTTGAGAATTTCTTGTTCACTCCATCCGACGAGTCCTCCCATACTTAGTAGGGCTGCATCATATCCGAGATCAAGCGCGATACGTGTCTCTGCTAATGCTTGCTCCGTCTTGCCGCATATCCCCGCTACTTTAATAAACGGATAATCAAGATTCGCCTTGGCGATTTCTTCCGCCGCCATTCTAAGAACGGGTTCGAAGAGGTTATATTGCTCTTCGCGAATTTCGAATTGTGTTGAATGGACACCAACAGCAATTCCTCCAGCGCCTGAAGCCATGTAATAACGAGTTAAAGCTCGCTGATGACGTGCGTCTAACTTACGGTTCTCGTCCAATGCTAATGGATGTGCAGGAATAACAAGACCGTTATGAAGCGCTTGCATTAACTCAGATGATAAGGTTGATTTCATTGTCATTAGAATTTCCCCTTCCGTTCTTGGAAATGAGTCGGTTTATTCCAAGTCGCTCCACCAAGCTGTACCCACTCAGACATCCAATCCATAATTTGAAGTAAAGGCACTGTTGGATAGCCGAATAACTGATGCGAACGTGATGCATTATTTAATAGTGCCGTTGCTGACTCTGTCCCTTCGAATACCGCTTCTTTGCCAAGACGTTTCGCAAATTCTGTTGCAGCCCAGCGAATAGACATCGTTTCAGGTCCCGTAATGTTTACAATCGTTGGAGGGCTGGTACATTCCGTTAAGCACCGTAGAGCCATTGAGTTAGCATCCCCTTGCCAAATCACGTTAGCATAGCCTGTTGATAGATCAATCGAACGACCTTCATTAATGGCTTTAGCCAGTTCCAAAAGTACGCCATAACGCATATCATTCGCATAATTCAAGCGATACATCGCCATAGGAGTTCCATTCTTATGCGAATGGTATTCGAAGATTCGTTCCCGACCAAGACAGGATTGCGCATACTCACCAATTGGTTCTGGCGCCACAGTCTCATCTGAACCTCCACTACTAACAGGAGAGAACGGATAGATGTTTCCTGAAGAGAATACAACGATACGGGAATCCTTGTACTTCTCGGCAACTCTTCCTGGTAAATAAGTATTCATCGCCCAAGTGAAGTGCTCTTTGCCAGTCGTACCAAACTTATTACCCGCCATATAAATCACATTCTCCGCGTTCGGTAACGCCTTCAATTCATCATCATTCAGAAGATCACAAGATATCGTCTCGACACCTGCTTCCTCCAACTCGTGTCTTGCGTCCTCATTCGAGAAACGTGAGACACCGATAACACGCTTGGATAGACCACCCTCACGGATCGCATTCACTGCCAATCTCGCTAAGCTAGGTCCCATCTTGCCCCCTACTCCTAGTAAGACAATATCACCATCAACCTTCGATAGATCTTTAATCAACGCTTCTGATGGTTCAGCTAATTTTGCCTCTAAATCCGCAACTGTTTTCATGCTTGTGTTCTCCTCCTTGTATGTTTATATCTATAGCATACTGAATATTCCTATATAAAGACACGACTTTAAGTTGTCTGTAAATAATCAGTTATAAGAGGAGTTTTCCGCCTTACTTAGAGTGATTTATCATTCAAAAAAGAAAACCGAAAGATTTGTCTAGGTCTGCCTTTAGGCATCTTCTCCAAACCAGCGATCTCTACTAAACCATTATCTATCCAAAGTAATAGTAACCGATGCGCACTTCTCACTGTCACTTCTAGAAGAGCGGCTAAATCATGAACTTTATATTCATTTTTACCGAAACGAGCCATTTGGCTTAGAAGCTTGCTAAGGTAAGCACTCGTCATTCCTGCATCCTCTGCTCTCTTAACGAGCTCTGAATCCATAGGCGATAGAACGGTCTGAACAGGGTCAGCCATCTCTAACGGTCCAATTAGTGTTTGGTCTTCCCTAACGATAAAACAAGTATTACCGCCAGCTTCCTTAGACTTACGCAGCGCTACTCTGGCATTCATACCTGCGACATTCGCCGATATTCCGAATCCCATTCCCATACTTAACGATATTCCGAATGATTTATTCACATCCTTGGCAAGAGGAATCGTCTTATATCCCCCTGTTTCCCGCTCGAAGATCCCACGGGTTGTAAAAAAGAGATACTCATCTCCACCCAATGACGTCAAATAACCATCTAACGATTCCACATATCCTAGCACCGTCCGATGGATGTCAAGCTTCAACTTCTGTACCTCATGCTCACTATTTCGTTTCATGACCAGTTTACCGAAGTCATCCACATTAATCATGCCGACAACAATCTGTGATTCCTTCCCTCGTCGTGATTCCGAAGATAGAAGCGCCCGTTCCAGAGATACAATAATATCTTGTTCGGAAGGTACTAACCATTCATTCGAGACTTGTAGATTCGTCAATTGTTGTGCTACTTGTTCTACCCCAGTTAAGGCTATAGAGCAATTTCCTGATTCAGCTTGTTTTTGATGAAAAGCGACAAGATTATCAGGTGAAGAATATGCCGGACCATCATAAACAACCACTTTTATCCCATCTAGCTCGAGATCATGTAATGTTCGCATAACGATTGTCTCAGTAAGGGTATCCACGGATATACCTCCATCTAGTTTACCCGATTGAACAGAATGAAATAGCGCCTTAAATAAACCCGCTCCTGTTAGTGGAACATAATGTACAGGAACCGACAAGGGCACTATCTCTTTCACCTTCCGATGTGATAGAGGACCCGATAGGAGGAGGAGTTCTACGTCCTCGCTAAGTTGCTCAGCAATAAGTACAGTTTCTTCCTCGTCATTTACGATTGACATAACCGGAACGAATGTCGGAAAGGATTGAATGACACTAGCTATTTTTTCGACAACCGTTCGAGTTCCAATAATTCCAATTTTGATCTGCATGACCATATCATCCCTTTGCAAGCAAGTAAGTTTAATTCGACTTTTTCGGGTCTACTCGAACGGGTCTTTCCACCCAATTTTTGCGGTCCATTCGTCGTACACTATTTAATGGTTCTTTAGAAAATCCATCACTATCTTCAAGTGACACCGGTTGTACCGGTTTCGCCAACACTTTACTTCTGTCTACTCTCGATGCCCCACCATTATGTTTCCCTTTGTTCCACACACTGCCTTTACTCATTTGAACACTCCATTTCTAAGGTTGTAAGTACGTTCATCCGCTTCCTATTGTATACCCGTCTCTACGACTTGCACAAACATAATATTGTCCTGCCCCCCACATATCTAGTAATAGCAAAGCTACTCGAGCTAGTGGGGATACAAAACGCATTGGATATCAAAACTATTCCTTACAGAGATTCTACTAATTTCTCATTTTTCCTTCTCTTATCAAGCGCAACCGCCAATACGATCATACTAAGAAGTCCAATAACTGCAAAGATAGTTGCTGTCACGAACGAAGTATTAATACCATAAAGTAATCCATTGGCTGAAATTACATTCAACTGTTCCGATGTAGGATTAACTTGATCGGTTATCGCTATTTCTTTCGTTATAAACAGATTTGTTTGAGTTGTCATAATTGTTGTCATAACGGCAGTTCCTATTGCACCAGCAATCGATTGGAGTGTATTCTGCATAGCCGTACCATGGCCTTGTAATTCAGGTCGTAATGAATTTAATCCAGCGGTCATCAGTGGCATCGTTAGAAAAGTTACCCCAAAGGAACGCACCATATAGATGACGCACATCAATACAATCCCAGTCGTATACGTTAGATTAGTATATAATGCGGTTGATATAACAAGTAAACTCACACCCATAATTCCAATCCACTTCATTCCATGACGATCATATAACTTCCCTGCAATGGGTGACATGATGGCCATAACAATACTACCTGGCAGGAGAAATAACCCAGATTCTAATGCCGTCATCCCACGACTACTTTGCAGATAGATTGGTAATAGAATCATGGTCGAGTAAATAACACCATTTACGAAGAAACTTATTATAATTGATAATGTGTACTCTAAAGACTTGAATATTTTCAAATCAATCATAGGTGTTTCCCCCGTGAGTTGACGAAATACAAATAATGTAAGTGAGATCATGCCTACCAATAAAGCACTCATGACAGGTATGCTTCCCCATCCCAGTTTACCTGCTACACCAAAACCATATAATATTCCACCGAACCCAAATGTCGATGTAATGACACTTACAATATCAAGTTTCGCCGGTCTCGGTTCAGAGACATTTTTCAGAATAAAGAAAGAAGATATTAAAGCAATGAGTGAAAATGGTAACACGGCAAAAAATACATATCGCCACGACAATTGAGTAATCAATAATCCAGACAAAGTAGGACCTACTGCCGGCGCGAACATAATGGCTACACCGACAATTCCCATTGCAGCCCCGCGCTTATCCTTTGGAAATAGTCGGAAAACGACATTAATCAACAAAGGCATCACGATACCTGCCCCGATCGCTTGTACTACACGTCCTATTAAAAGGATAACGAAGGTTGGTGCTGCTCCACAAAGTACCGTTCCCAATGAAAAAGTAATCATCGAAGTAAAAAATAACTGACGCGTCGAAAAACGATCCATTAGAAACGCTGTAACGGGAATGAAAACACCACTTACGAGCATATATAACGTAATTAACCACTGTGATGTCGAAGTCTCTACACCAAATTCCTTCGATAACGTTGGCAATGCCACATTAAGTACCGTTTGATTTAAAACTGCTGCAATGGCACCTATTAAAAGTACGGTTAAGATAGGGCCTGTTCTAAACTTATTCACTTGCTGAATTGACATAATGGTCTCCTTATTCTGCTTTGCGTTATTTTTTGCTAAATAAATGATAAATTAGATTAGCATGCTAATCTATAGGTCGTTCAGAAATCATTCATTCAAGTTATCAATCATTTGTTGTAGTAGACGTCTTAACAATAATTTCTCCTCTGGGTATACGCCATTCAACAATTTTTCTTGATGTCTGTGCCATATTTCCTGTAGAGGTTGTTCAAGCTCCCTACCTTGCTGGGTTAAGTATACACGGCTAATACGAGCATCATTTGTATCTTGCATTCTAGTAACTAGACCGTATTCTTCTAACTTTTTCAACATATTACTTAATGTCGGCGGCTCACACCCCATCCTCTCACTCAACTGGGACTGAGCAAGACCATCTTCCTGCCATAATTGATATAAGGCATGTTCCTGTCCAACGTGGATATGTAGATTTCCGAGTGAATCGGAATAACTTTTTCTCGACTTAGCACCTAACTTACTTAATAATATGCGAATTTCTTCGTCTACCATCTTTTTACTCCTTCCACAAACAATTACTTAGCTTGCTAATGATATCTCCATACTAATAGAAACTACTCCGCCTGTCTAGCTATGGGAGGAGTTATACCATATCATTATTTACGTTTCATACTACGAATCATCTGTTTAGTTTCTTGATCTACTCGAAGTGACTCTGTAATCTTTTGCAGAGCTTTATTGTATGTGAAGTTATCTAGTGTATTATTTCTCAAGTATGCCATCGTAGGTTCAGGCAGCTTCACATAACACATGGAAATCGCCCATGCCACAGCCATTTTCACATAATAACCTTCATGCTTTGGATTATCCAACCGTTTCAACACACGGATAATATAATCTTCTTCGATATAATAATCAAGAAGCATCACTACACCAAAGCGTATCTCGTACTCTTCAGTAGATGATAGATAAGATTGTAGAAACTCCCACACTTTGTCCTTGTTCGTTTTCGTGAACTTAAGTCCTGCACAGAAACTATCACATACTGACCAATTATCAATTTTAGGGACAAAAGCTGCGACATAAGACAGTTTTTCTTCTATATCTATATCTATTTCTACATAGCCGATCACCATACCTTGAAGCATGATTTCCTCGAAATATTCATTTTCGGCATGTTCCAGATAAGCACGCCAATCTCCTTTAGCTATGTTTTGAGCTAGCTTTCGAAGCTCCGGAATACGCACACCCATCACATTACTGATATGTGGAATAAGTGCTGATGAGAATTTCCGATATTTCTCTTCAGCTAGTTCTAATAATTGTTCCCTAATCGTTGTTTCCATTGGATAACTCCTTGTCCCCATTAAGTTAAGTATATGCTAGTTCGCTCTCCCTTCGAGCGTAACGCAACTACGTTCAAGCTGTAGTAGTTTGGTTTTCATATCCAATCCGCCACGATATCCGGTTAGTGAGCCATCTTTTCCAACGACTCGATGACAAGGAATAGTAACAAGTACTGGATTCGCTCCGATTGCGGTACCTACTGCACGTACAGCGGATGGCTTTTGAATCATATTCGCAATATCTAAGTAGGATTGGGTCTGTCCATAAGGAATTTCACAAAGTGCATTCCATACAGCTAATTGAAATGGCGTGCCACGGAAATCAAAGGGGACTGTAAAGCGTTGAAGTTTGCCCTCGAAATACTCGATGAGTTCAGCTGCATATACTCGTAACTCCTCATCATTGCGAATCAAGTCGCTACCTGGAAATTTCTTATTCGCCCAAGAAGCTAGTTCTTCAAAAGGTTTATCTTGCGATCCGACATAACATAACCCCATCGTTGTTGCTGCAATATATATATTCCAATTCTTATGAGTTAATAGAGTCCAATACATGATTGGATTAGATTTGTCCTTCATGATCCTTCACCTCCTCTGTCTTCATTATAACCACATTCATGAACGTATGTACGTATTTTATATTATAATAGCAAGATAACGAAATGAAAAACAGAGGAAACTGGAACAGAAAGGAGATCGACCAATTGCAGACGCTATACCAAAGTTATACTGACAACCATGAATTAATAGTTTATGATACTACCGAATTATATGGTGAAAAAGGAAGTTTTCGAGTCCTACAATTCTCAAATGAAGCCATTCAAGGTGCGATGGATTTAAATCATCCAGAACGTATCATGTTCGAATACCCTAGGGCCATCATACATCTTATGGAGTTCAATGATCCATCATTCAAAGATGTATTTCTCATTGGTCACGGCATTGGGACGATTGCGAGCTATTTCTCTGGGAAGAACTTTAAGGTAGCAGAACTAGATGAGAAAGTAGTAGAGCTAAGTAAGACATACTTTGGATACAGTAAGGATAATGTGATCGTAGGGGATGGACGCTATATTCTGGAGTGTGAAGAAAGGGACGTCTATGATTATATCATCTTGGATGCTTTTACGGATAAAGGTACTCCTAGTCAATTCGTTTCTAAGGAGTTTTTTCAAATAACAGGAGACAAACTTCACTCCCATGGGTCTATCATCCTAAATCTAATGGGCAGGGCGGACAATGACAACCATATGAACGCTATCCATTCGACGCTTAGAGAGGTGTTTAATTATTCACGAGCTTTCAACTTACCAGCAGATGATGTGACAGACATACAGAATATTATTATCGTTGGCAGCCACGAACCTATTCAATTTCAAGCACGGAATATGGCAGGTTTCCATGAGATCCATCTTGAAGAAGGACATATTATTTGGGATAAAGTTTAGATTAATAGCCCATTTTGAAAGTAGACCTACAGACATTCTCCCATCTGCAGGTCTACTTTTTACTATCTTATTGGGGAACTTCTAATCAATTGGACAGCATTATTCTTGAATGACAGCACAAGCTATCCGATTCCCAGAATTACCTGATGGATCCGTTACATAATCGTCCGCCTTCTCATGAATAATAAGCGATGTTCCACCAGGCCTCAACAATGAGTTAGATACTCCCTTTGTTAGCGTGACGGATGTGCTCTCCAAATCAGCTGATACGGTTCCGTCTTCTTTCACTTGAATATTTTTTAAATCACCCGCATGATAACCCTTTGGATTGTTAAATCCATGTTGCTTAAGTTCAGGGTTCAAATGTGCCCCTGCTGATTTAAAGTCAGGCGCTTCGCATTTTCCTATTTCATGAAAATGAACGCCATGTTCGCCTGGTGCAAGATTCTTCGCTTCGATATGTAGCTGTACGCCGTCAGCCTTTTGTGTTATTACAACAGTTCCTATCCCCTCTCCCTTCGTATTCATGATGTTCGCTTTTACCTGTGTCTCTTTCTCGTTGGCGAATGCTGCCGGGATCACGATGGTGGCGACCACTAATAGAATACTAAGCACACTAAGATGGACAAATACCATATTTCTTTTCATTCGTTTATCGACCTCCTGTAGTTGGTAAGGCTCCACTATTTAGGGTAACCTATTTCCACCAAAAGAAAACATGAATCACTACAAGAGATATGTAGCAACTTAAGTCGACAAACAACAACAGTAATATAGAGGCTGTGTATAATGCCATTGTTGCGGCAAATGCCATCGCAGAGTCGTATAAAGAATAACAATACACTTTCAAACGAATGAATTTCTATTGAATAATAACAACATCTTTTCGGCAAACTGAACAATGTTGTTTTCTTTCCAAAGGAGGTGTCCATATGAGCGATTCAAATAGTAATAAACCAAGTAAATCAGAAGTTCAAACAACGAAATTAAACAAATTACCTCTTCTAGGTAAATTTGAACCGGAATTTTCTGCTGAAGAAGCTGCAGATGTGTTTGAGGAACAATGCTCCTCTCATAACAAATCGCAGAATGAAGAATAATAATACATGGTGAAAGATCGGACCCACGTAGAGTTATACCCTGATGTATATCTAAGGGTATAACTCTTTTATATTTGATCTTAAGCTACTATTTGAAGCTGGCGTTAATAAACGCGCTCACGATAGCGCAAATTCCAAATAGGATGAACCACCAAGCCCATTTGTTTCTGGTATGTTTTTTCTTACTAACTAGCAAACCATAAATTCCTGTCAGTAATACTAGAATAGACACGCTTGTTCCTACGATCCAACCTGCGATATTCATTTGCACTCCTCATCTCTCTTCATTTTTACGTAGATAAAATTGTCCACCTCTTACTTCAACGCTATAAGCACTCCTTCCATTCTTATAGGTGTAGATATGACCCTTGGAAGTAAGCGGAAAATCACTTTTAAAACTACCTGACACCTTTTTAAACTTCAAAGTAAATCCTTCATTATCAGGAATGGTTACCGAAACATTAGTACCAGTTGATATGGACTGTATTACGCGTGGAACCACTACCGAGCGTATAGCTGTTCGTTTTCCAGTTGTTTTAGCGTATACTTCTGAAAATTCACCAGATAGTTCTACCTTCGATGCGGTGGAGTGCAGATTTAATCTCCTTATTTTTATATCTTCGCTCGTAATTTGTGAACCTATTACATTCAGTTCACATTCATCGTAATTTCCGGATGATATTGTCGCATGACTGGAAGTGAGCATTAACTTCGATGAAGTCGTGTCCACATCCTGGATAAATAAACGACAGCCCACACTATTAATGCTGAGCGAGTGTATTTTTTTCTTCGGAAGGTAAATTTCGAGGGCGGTATTATTAAAATTAAAACCGATCAGAGTATTCTTCTTTCTACCATCGATTATGCTTAGAAATCCGGAATTGAACTCAATGTGAGCAAGCTTCTTGTCAGGAAAGTTAGTATTCGTGTATTGAATGATATGGACATCGTCCGTCTCACCTTGTAGAATCCGTACTTCCCCATTTAACCAATCTAGAGATATGGAAGAAACAACTTCTTCAATATTCTGTCTACTACGAAATATCATTTCACTATTCGTAAACACTAATATTCACCCCTATTCGATTTCCATCTTATTAATTTTAAATCCTCCAATATCAGAATGACGGTCTGTAATTTTCTGAATCAGTTGATCACTTACAATATCAGCACCTAATAATCCCATCATTTTTTGAAGAAACTTTAAACGAGTGATCGTTTCGTCAAAATTTCGCTCGAACAGAATTGGGTTGATCCATATATTCACAAGAAGCATAAACACTTCCGCACATTCTATTGGATAGTCTGTCGAAATGGACCCATCTTGTTTTCCATCCATCAAAATTCGAGCAATAATTGAAGCATCATTCATCACTCCGTTTTTAATGCCTGTTACGACAAATTGAGGATTTTTAATTTGTGTACTTAAGACGCTGTCGATCGAATGCACATCGATATCTGCCACAATACTTTCCAGAATAATGATCAGCTTCTCTTTAGCGTTTGGTGCTTGCGTATTTTGAATCAGATCATGAAGTATTTCTGCTGCATATGTAAACTGCTTCTCCATCACCGCATCCAGAATATCTTCCTTAGATTTGAAGTGATGATAAATCGCACCCTTGGACATCCCAAGTTCATTAATGATGTCTTGGATACTCGTCTTCTCAAATCCCCTTTCTTTGAACAATATTGCTGATACTGATAATATGTGCTCCAATGTCCGCTCTGGATATTTATTTCTAGCCATAAAATCCCCCTCCATTTAGATACCGACCGTTGGTATCTATGTTAATGTGAAAATACTTCCATGTCAATACTTAAATCTCTGATGCATATTACAACAATGGACCTTCAGAGTTTCCTGAAGGTCCATTGTTGATGCTATATTCATCCTAATACTTTTCCAAATGTAATACTAAATCAAGTGGATACATTTCTTTCGGAGCAGGTTCTATATCTGGATAGCCTAAGCCAATAATAGCTACAACACGATGTTGTTCCGGGATTCCTAAGATTTGACGAACATAATCTTCCCGCTTAGTAGATTCTTCATGATCCTCCGAATGATAAATAGCACCCCAAGCAGCTCCCAAGTCCGATGATACCGAAGCTAACCAAAGATAACCTCCTGCAATCGAAGCATCTTGCAACCAGTATTTGCTTACGTCTGGATTCCCAATGATGACAACAGCTGCAGTAGCCTGTTCAAGCCATTTTACATAAGGTGTCGCTGTACTCAATTGTGTAAGTGTATCTTTGTTGGTCAATAGAACAAATTCTCTAGAAGGTAGGTTATTACCAGTTGGAGACAAATAAAGAGCTTTTGTAAGCTTTTCCAGTAATTCCTCTGGTAAAGGAGTATCTTTAAAGCGTGTAATCTCTCTCCGTTTGTTAATGGCTGTAAGAACGTCCATGATCACTACACCTCTTCCCAAGCTTTCTTGAAAAACCTCAAGTACACTTTAGAAACTACAATTTTGATAACGACATACATTGGAATAATAACGATGACACCTACCATTCCGAATAAATCAGCACCTGCTAATATGAGTATGATTGTCGTCAATGGATGAATATCAAGCTGTTTGCCAAAAATATAAGGTGCAATAATATTGTCCTGAACTTGTTGCGCTACCAAAATGATAATAAGCGACCATATGGCTATAGCAGGCGATTGCACTAGTCCGATAATGACGATAGGTACAGAAGAGAGTATCGCTCCTACAAAAGGAATGAAGTTCAAGATCACCGCGATGACAGTCAGTAAAAGCGCATAAGGTAGACCAATAATGAGAAATCCGATGTACATTAGAACACCTAGAGCTACATTGACAGTGACTCTTCCTACGATAAATCCACTTAGCGCATGGTCAATCTCACCCATGACTTCGTGACCATCTTCCCGAAACCGTATAGGTAAGAAACTAACCATTTTCTTTCCGAATTTCTCACCTTCTTTCAGCATATAGAACAGAAAGATCGGAAACGTGAAGAGGATAATAGCGAAATTAGAGAAGAACGAGAACAAACCTGTAATGTAATTGGTTAAGAATGTGAATCCTTTATTAAGATAGTCTGTTACTTGTGACATAAGGTCGGCATTCTCTGGAATAATGGCAGCTAGAAAACCATTCTGTTCAAGCTTTCCTAGTTGATGACCTAGAGAATTAAATAGGCTTGGTGCGTTAACAACTAAGTTCGTCAATTGAGTAACCAATGATGGCCATACACCGATTATAAATCCTACAATGCAAATGGCAATAACAACATATATGATCAGGATGGCTAGCGGACGAACAATTTTCTTGCGTTCCATTAGATCTACCAATGGACGAAGCAAATAATAAAAAAAGCCTGCCATTAAAAAAGGTACAATAATCATCATACTAAATAATGATAGTATCGGTTGGAAGACAAAATCAACAAGTGAAACCAAATAAATAATAAGCAGCACTAAGATTATTCCGATACATAATTTAATGAATTTATTCAATTTCGTCAAATGGTCTCCTCCAAATTAATCTACTAAAATGCTAACCCTATCCCGCCTTCTCCTGCATATGTACCCATTATTGGACCCATATTCGAGAATAATACTTCTTTAAAAGGATATTTCTCAAGAATCCGTTCTTTAATTTCAAGTGCTCGACTCTCACAATTACTGTGCACGATGGCTATAACGGCATTCTCATAATCATGTTGCTTCTCATCTAATCGCGATAACAGACTCGTAATTGCTTTTTGAATACCACGTGTTTTTTCCACTACTTCCACTGTACCCTCTTCGCTGATTTTGAGTAAAAGCTTGATATTAAGCATGGATGCGACCGCACCGGACAATCGATTTAGTCGTCCCCCTTTGATGACGTTCTCCAAGGTCTCCAAAGTAAAATAAGCCTTGACCTCCTGTATTTGATGAACCACTTTCTCTTTTAGATCGTGTAAACTTGTAGCAGATTCAGACCATTTTGCTGCCAAGCCAACAACTAGCGATAACCCACCCGAGAAGGTTTTAGAGTCTAACACCTCAATGCTATTACTATGCCCTTCTTCAACATACATTTCTTTAGCAATCATCGCAGCCTGGTAAGTACTACTGATATTAGAGGACATGCAAATGACCAAAATATCCGTTCCCTCTTTCACTTCTTTGAACTTTTCAAGAAAATCTTGTGGACTGGGACTAGCCGTAGTCGGCAATTCCCGAGATTCTTTCATTTTAGTGTAAAATGTTTCTGCATCCATATCCCCAGGCATACACTCATTCTGGAAATGTACTGATAAATTGACGATGGAAATATTAAACCGCTTAATATACTCTACCGGTAAGTCAGAACCGCTATCTGTAATAATCTTGATCGGCATAACAATAATTACGCTCCTTATAACCTCAATTATGATTTCCTAACATTTAACTGCAATACACTGTCATACCTTATTATATCTTTCGCATTAGAGAGAATCAATTTATCATTTATCATTAAAGAGTGATATGCTAACAATTAGCAGAATCAATTGGAAAAGAGGTCGTTTGTATGAATGTATTACTATTACTCGGCAGTATACTAATGTTTTTGGCTGTAGCCTTAGGGGCCTTTGGGGCACATGCATTAAAGAAGAAGTTATCTCCAGATCAAATGAAGGTCTACGAGACAGGGATACAATACCATATAGCTCACGCACTGGGGTTATTGGTACTTGGTCTACTTGCGGATAGTTCTGCTAACTCTTCTCTTATTGTCCTGGCAGGATGGTTCCTCTTCGCTGGAGTTATCCTATTCTCGGGTAGTCTGTACGCCTTAAGTCTCAGCGGAATAAAAAAGTTAGGGGCGATTACACCACTTGGTGGTGTAGCCTTCTTGATTGGCTGGGTCATGGTTATCATCACTGTAATCTAAGAACAAGATAAGCTTTTTCTAATGAACTCTCTACATCCGAAATAGAGATGCGCTTCTCCCAGTATCTTTCCTTCTTGCATTAGTATTCTACGTGTCTGCGGGAAACCACGGAATGGGGCCGAACTCATATGAAAGTTTGAGTAATGACTGAATTGGCTCTTCAATGTTTAAAAGCGGAAGATTACCTAGCGGACCATATGTTTTCGGTTGGGGGATTTGGGATTCCATATTATCCATATTATCATTCTCCGATTCCTATCCACCCTCACTTCTTCATTCACCAATGATATTTTCTATACGGTCAAGAAATAAACCAATGATAGCCTGTAGGCTATCATTGGTTCATGAAGTAATGGATGAAATTCAACCGGAACAATCTATCTCTAATTAAACAAGCTTATTCCACCAAGGTATCATTTCATATACACATAACCCATCGTGTTCTCCAATAACCTTCATATCACTTGCTTCTTCTGCCGTATAGCTTTGCACTTTTTCAGTTGTTTCAACGTGATATGTCTTTCCTGATAAGTTTGATACAACAATATAACAATCTTCATGGCTTTGAGCATCTACCGCAAGTAAATCGGTAGGGATTCCTGTTACGACAACCACTGCATTTTGAGCTCGTTCTTCTGTCAAGATGATATTCCCCTTCTGTGCCTATTTATAATAGATCATGATTTAATATCATAGCGGTGTAAAGAAATTCTGTGTGTAATATATATGATAATCACTGGAACTAATACCAAGTGCAACACCTACACCCAACGTTTCAAAAGAGGACTAAAGTAAATTGCTTCGATGTCCCGAAGAATTTAGCCAACCAGAGTACGCATATATCACTTTATTATAGCCTGCTGAAATAGTTACGCAACGCCATGTCTTGGCTATGATCTCTGGCTGCATTCGCCGCAGTGTTATTCCATTCTAGAACATTCAGCCCGTTTCGTATACGTACAACATTCGTCAGATCAAATATTTGAATAGTTTCATTTATAAATGACGCTTCCACCCTCTTTTAATTCGTTCGCTTTATTCAATAGGCCATTTCTTATGGTAGCCTGTTCCTCTTGTTCCTTCTGTCTAGTTGAATCTCGAATATCATGAGAAATTCGCATGCTACAGAACTTCGGTCCACAGATGGAACTGATCACGCCAGCGGAATTCGAACCGAGCTTTAGATAGTGCATTATCACGGTCCTGTGCTCCCTTATGCCCTTTAGCTAAATCAGCAGCTTCTTTAATCCACGATAATCGATTGGGATGCAATCCAACACGAATATCTGGACGAGACCCCATTACATACACTTTTTTACTTCCTGGAAAAGCTGATAGATTAACAGATTCTTTCTTCATTTCGCTTGTCATTTCATTTCCTCCTATAAGTAAGGTGATTTGATCAAGCGGAGCAAATTCTATTCAACAAGCAGAAAAAAGACCGCCTCAGAGAAAGAGGCAGTCTTAAATAGACAAATAGAACTCCATTTCCTCCGCTGGCATTACCCAGATCAGGTTTGACGGTCGATAGTTGATCACTATCCTCTCAGCCTGGCACACCAAGCTCCCGTTACGATGTAATTGTTAGTTAATGTATAACGAAGTAACAAGATAAAGCAATACTAAATTCCCAAATGACCATCTAGATACATTCAACAACCTTTTAAAGTTTAAGCTGTAAATCCGCGATTTCATCAATCTGTGCGGCTTCCGCAGGATCAGCCGCAATCAGACGGTCATAAACGACCTGATCTGGGACACTGTTATTCTTCTTTAGTGCAGCCAAATACCAACGAGCAATTTCACGGTTTGTTGCATTGGTATAATCTTCGCTCAAACCAATCTGTAGCGTAGCTATAGCCGCTTCCAATTGTTCAGACATAAATTGTATTTTGCCTGTATTCAGTGCTACAGCCGGAGCAACCGTAAGCGACCTTCCTTGCAGTTCTTCAGAAGATAGAGTCTTCAAATATTCCAAATCCGCCAGTACGTGGCTGTAGGCCTCAAGCCCAATGTTGAAATTAGCTTGCTTGTTAACACTGTCTTTCTGTGTGTGAGCCACCTGCCCCAGATCATAAGAGCGACTGATGAGAGCGCTGTACCAGTCCATCTCCCAGAGATTCTCCCTGTTTATGATATCTGCGTAATTCTCATTGAAGCCACGCTTCAATGTAGTAGCGGCCACTACAGGTTCTCCTAACATCAGCTGTATTTTACCCGTATTCAGAGCGATGGTCGGAGTGATGGAGAACGGACGTCCCTGCATCTGCTCCGGAGGGAGTGTCTTCAAATACTCCACACCGACCACAACCTGTTCGTATGTCTCGAGCCCTGTATTGAAATACTCCTGTTTCAGAACATCATCCTTGAGGGTATGTGCCTGGTCTCCCATCGCAAATGAGTGTCTAATCAGTGCATCATACCAATCAATATCCCAGACGAACTTGTTGGCATTGTCACGATAGACCGCCTGAGCAAGGTCACTTTGCCCTTTAAGATC
Source organism: Paenibacillus sp. Y916 (assembly GCF_056786435.1). Lineage (NCBI taxonomy): Bacteria > Bacillati > Bacillota > Bacilli > Caryophanales > Paenibacillaceae > Paenibacillus > Paenibacillus sp. Y916. The sequence continues at coordinate 103,650 of NZ_JBXCJA010000002.1, forward strand.
ATAGTAAGCTGCTAACTGCGTCAGCAACTGCTTGTTGTAAGGCTCGTCCTTAAGGGCGCGCATCAGCACATGAAAGGACTCTTCAAGGAACTGCTCGTTTTGAGTCTGCCTAAACACCTCCTGATCAAGCGAGGACAGATATATCGCGGACTCCGGATGGCTCGGGCGCTTATCCAAAGCTTTAACCATTGGTGCCTTCAACTCTTCGTAGGATTGACTAACATTAATTAGGTTATTTGCTTTCACAGCGGCATTATTCGACGTGATATAACCGATCAAGATGAACAACAGAGATACAGTGCCGATTCCTAACACTGCGAAATATCCAAGGCGTAGCCCCGTCTTATTCCAGTTCCAACGCAGTGGCTTACTGTCCATAACCACTGCCATCCCTGCCAATCCGATAAAGACCAGTATTCCCATGAAAGCATAGCTCATATTGAAGTCCAGTAGGCTATGAATCAGAATAGACAAGGCTATAATCAGATAAAAGAAACCATTACCGAAATCATCCTTATCTCTTTTTACATATCCACGAATATATTTATAAAAAATATAAATGATAAAACTCATAAATATGATAAATCCTAGAATCCCTACCTCAATCAAGTATTGTAAGAAGAAATTATGTACCTGCCGGCTAGTATATGGGTTATTCTGATATTGCTCATACAGTGAGGCCCACCCTCCTCCTCCAACACCAAGGATCGGATAATCCTTAACTACTTTTAATGCATCCTTATAAAAAGTAATCCGCTCCAACACGCTATGCTGTTGGAAGTTAATGTTCTCCAGACGTGTTCCCATGTTCGCAGGCAATATGTTTCTCATGCTTGTTCCGATAAACAGGAAAGCTATCACGCCGACCAGAGCTACCGAGCCAAGTGGAATCCATAGTCCAGTTAGCTTGCCTGATGCAAGCTGACCCAGCTTCTTGTGTAGCCATGGTGTCGCAAAACGCTGGATGACCCAGCTTAGTCCGGCTACAATCAAAGAGCCTCCAAGTAAATACCCCCAGCCCTTCAATGCGGCGGATGATGTGTAAGTGGTGTTCAGTTCAATGCCCAAATTGGTCACAGGTGCTGAAATGAGTAACGAAACGACTCCAGCAATTCCGAGCTGTACGATCCATAGTATCTGCTGCACAGGCTTCAGGAATAAGAGCAATAAAATGAATACAACTGGTAGCATGACTAGACCGCCGCGCGATAGTGTCAGCAAGATTGATACAATGATCGGGACTAACATGAACCCGTGCATCAACTGGCCAATCCATTTCTGAGAACGAACTAGCGCGAACAGGGCTACGAATAGAAAAGCCATCAGGAAGGCTGCATATGTATTCGCATATTGGAAGATCGAAGTTAGCCGCAGTCCGTTGGAGTCGATCATCACCGCTTCTATATATTTACCTTCACGCACAGTCTCAGAGAACCACCCTACGAGCGAACCTGCAAAATTCCAACTTCCAAGCCAATTCAGCAATCCGAAGGATACAATGAAATAGGCAATAGCAAGAATAGCATTCTGCATGACCATATTTAGTTGTTTTTGCTTCAGCAGATATAACGCTACAATGAATATTGTCGCATACATGCTCTGGATGAACATCATATTCATCGCCATATAATGCGATGCGGCGACAAACACCGACAGGATATAAGTGATTGGAAGCAACACTGCCGTCACAGTCACCAGATCCCGTTGTTCAGTCAATTTAAACTTGTTGAAATCTAGTCCGATCCAAACTAACAACATCAGACCACTAAGCAGAGTTGCAATATACAATGGCTTCTCGAAATCTAGCGATTGGCCATTAAACAATCCCGCCTGAAATGGAGTCCAGCCTAAAAATAAAATAATTACAAAAACCAACGCCCATACCGGGCCGGATATCTTTTCAGCATTTTTCGACGGTACCGTATTTTTACCGTATAGCGGTTTCGACATATTCGACTCTCCTTTTCTTGTAGCTACTAGAATATTCTAGCATAAATATATTGGTATAGTCTTGTTCTAAATTACTATAATGTTAAAAAAATGGATAAACCAGTCAATATATTTAAAGATTCCGACAAAAATAGCCTCCTATCCTCAATTACATTAGGGATAGGAGACTTTCTTTTTTCACACGGACTGTTTCGATAGTCTCAACTCATCTGTTATTCCGCAGGAGGCGTGAATGAACGCGTTGCGAACTCAGCGTCTAGCATGTAGAATGCGTTACTGTCTCTTTCGATACGTTTAAGCTTCTGAATAATGTTATCAAATAGAGCCTCTTCTTCAACCTGTTCGTCAATGAACCACTTCAGAAAGTAAATCGTTGCATGTTCACGTTCATCCGTAGCTAAATCAGCCAAGTCATAGAACCGACCCGTGTTCTGTTTCTCGTGTGCATAGCCATGTTCAAAAACATCAAGCATGGAGTCATACTCATTCTTCGGTTCTGGTAATGCTTCCAATGTCGCACGTTGTCCGCGATCATTGAGAAATTTATATATTTTCATTCCATGAAACCGTTCTTCTTCGGCCTGAACCGTATAGAAATTTGCAAAACCATCCAGACTTTTACCCGAACAATATGCAGCCATAGCGAGATAGACATGAGCCGAATAAAATTCAAAATTCATCTGTTTATTTAGAGCTTCCACTAATCCGTCTTTCATTGTACAAGTCACCTCAGCTTCTTATTAGTTTGTGATCATTGAACATAACGATAGGAAAAGATCACCATGCTTACCTAGCGTAACATGCTAACGTGGTTTCATTCAATTCTTTACTCTCCAATCTGAGACAAGTGACGACGTAATGCAGAGATCAAGAGATCATGATCTTCTTGGTCTGGTAATCCAGAGACGGTAATCGTACCCACCTGACCTTCTCCTATGACTAATAGCGGAAAACCTCCCCCAGCCCCGACATAATCAGCAAAAGGTAACTCATCACGTTTCTCTAACGTGGTACCCTCGTTCTGTAGTTGAAGAGCAACATGCCATGAACTGGAGCCGAAATGGTTCACCACGTTATTCTTCCTCCTTATCCAATCCTCATTCTCAGCAACCGTTCCTTCCATTGCGTGCAAGAACAAGCGTTGTCCCGCCCGTGTAATATCAACGGTTATACGCTTCCCTGTTTGCCTCGCTTCTTCCACGATCATAAGTCCTAATTGTAATGCCGTATCATTCGTAAATGTCGTGAATTGGAGTTCCTGTTCTTCTTTCTCCATCTGCGCTATACGCTGTTGAATAGTTATCATATTTATTAGTCATCTCCTTGTAAATAGTATTATTGTAAGGTACCCAGATTGCTCTTGTCCATGCCATTTGCAACCCGACGCGTTCCATATTATGTTGACTAGTACTCCCGAAGCTTGCTTGTGCCACAACGAGGTCACAGTTCCCTTGATTAGCTACGTACATCCGTTTATGTAATAGCGCTGTGTGTAATCCTTGTTGTCTATATTGAGGAACCGTTGTTGCCAAAGTCAAGGAAGCCGTCTCATTATTCAGGTGCATGACCGCTACGGCTGCTGGTATGTCATTCAAATAGGCCATATACATTTTCCATCCCGGTCTATTCAACAAACCTATATTATTATTCACAAAATAAGGTTTGTCAGCAATAGACATGCCTGAGCCAATACAATGTATCTCAGCATACTGATCGAATTCCTGTTCATTAACAACCTCAATGATCCTAATATCCGAAGGAAGAGTGGGCAAATCACTACTGGGCAACCCATAAAGAACGGAATGAAATCCCCTTTGATATAAACCAAGCTCCGCACATTTATGTAATAACTGCGGACTGCAGTGAAGTGGATCCACTTCTAGTTGAAAGTTCCTCCCTCTGACACGATAGAATTCAATGATTTCTTCCAAGTAGTCGATATCCACTGCTGTTATTCCTTTAACTGCATTAAATAATCCCCACGGCATTGTCCTAATATAGGATACTGTGGCCTGACCAAATCTCTTGATTTCAACGCCTTCCGGATTACCCTCTCGTTCGCCAATAGATTTAATTCTAGATGTAAAGAAATCGATCTCAGATTGTTGTAATCTTGAGGATAATCCTTCGTTAATTATGGGAAGTTTCATCTTAACCACTCCTTCCTTACACCCCTTTACTATTACCTATGTTCTACTTCAGATAAACGCCTTACATCGCTCTTTTGTGGAAGGGTTCATCAAGTGAAGAAGTATACGTTTCTGATGCCAGTGATACATTGTATCGCTAGCAGGTATGAGCTGCATCACCATTAATCACCTTCCGCCTCCACCATTCACTATTAGGTGCAAAAAGTACACTTAGATTTGGTCAATCCCCTTTAACAATAACTTTAGTTGCATCGGCGATTATGAAATTGATTCATGTGAAACTTATACTTTCTTATATTTCAAAAAAAGCCTCAACATTTGAGGCTTTCTTCTCCTAACTATAAACCATACTTTATTTCTCCACAAGAATTCCATCTTGCAAAAAGAGTACACGATCGCACCATTCTAGCATTCGCTCATCATGCGTAACCATAACAGCCGCTTTGCCATCTCTCTTTACTTCTTCCGCCAACATTTGGACGACTTCCTTACCTCGATTGAAATCAAGGCTTGCCGTAGGCTCATCTGCGAAGATAATGGCCGGATTGTTCATCCATGCTCGTGCAATCGCTACACGTTGCTTCTCACCACCAGATAGCTTCTCAGGATAATGACTTCTACGTTCCCATATGCCTAGCCGTTTCAGTAAATAGGATGAACGCTTCTTTGCCTCACTTGAGCCTAGTTTCGCAATTTTACCCACGTATAGTAACTGTTCCTCCACCTTCATGTAAGGAATGAGCTGCGCATTTTGAAACATAAACCCTATTTTATCCAATCTGAACTGTGTGAGTTGCGCTTTATCTTTCGATGCAAGAGATTCCCCATCAATGACTATTTCTCCACTAGTCGGACTCAAAAGAGCTCCTGCTGTTGACAGAAATGTACTTTTGCCAGAACCGGATGGTCCTAGAACAGCAACGAATTCTCCTTCATTCACTTGAAGATTTAAATTATTTAATACGGACAGCGTTGAATCTCCGTCACCATAGGTTTTCGTTACTTGTGTCATTACTAATTTTTCCGTCATGCTCCAACCCTCCCAATCGCTTCTAAAGCATCAACTTTAGCTACCTTCAATACTGAAATAAGTGATCCTATCAACGACATTCCTACAAATAAACAACTGGTCAGAACCATCGTAGGCATACTTAATCGGAAGGGCATAGATTCGGGTAGAACCATCTTCATTCCGCTTATCAGAATAAGACTGATGCCAAGACTTACAACAGATAACATTAACACCTGTCCAAGAACACTCCGTGCTAGGTAAGTCGTCTTCGTTCCCATTGCCTTGAGGATTCCGAACTGACTCGTCTTTTGAATCGTAATCACATAAAAGAAGACAGCTAGTACGACTGCAGCAATCGCGAATAAGAAAACAATCATCATCATTAGCGATCCTTGTTCCTCTGCATAACCAGGAATGCTCGCAATCGCTTCTTTTTGCGTAATGACATCTGCGTCTACAAGTTTATCTTGTAAACTACTCGCTTGATCTGCTGTTGCATGAAGGGCAATCACGTTGAATAGTTGAGCTTCCACATCCACAGCGTCACCTGCTGACCCAGCACCTAAGTTCATCTCATTCCATTCCTGCTGATTCACATAGATGACGGGAGTGTGGCTGTACGAGTTATCTTCAACAAATCCCGCTACGCTCCACGTCATCCCTGTCTGTTGATCGCGAATTTCACTTCCGATCTTTATTCCAGACTCTCCGAGCTTCCGATCTACAATGACTTGACCTTTCGTATCATTGGTAATCGCTTCTCCTTGAACAATCGAAGGCGCTATTGGGCCTGCCATATCGACTGCGAAGAATGTTATATCAGCCTTCATATCAAGGTCTATCGCCGTAATCGTACTCATCTGAATACTCAATGGCGTTGCATTATCATTTCCTACAACGGAACGAACATCTTGCAAATGTGATTCATCCAGCTGGGAACGTCTAAATTTATGTTCAGCATCATCCTGAACGACATAGTAATTCGTCGGCATATTTTCAATCGCTGATATGTTCGCATATGCCAATCCCTTTGCTAGGCCTGTTACGAACAGGACCAAAAAAGAGACCAATAACATAATAACGACAATCAGTGCGTATCTAGCTTTCGAATGTCGTAACTCTCTTAGTGCTAAAAACATGGTATCACTCCTTCTAATCTGTATAGACTCAGTTTAGAAGATGAATATGAACGGAGAATGAATAACAAATTACAAGTAAGGAAGAGTGACCGTGAATGTCGTTCCTTGCCCTATTCTACTTGAGACCTCAATCGTTCCTTTATGTGAATGAATAATCTTCTGGACAATCGAAAGCCCTAGACCCGTACTATGCGTTTCCCGAGTCCGTGCACGATCCACTTTATAGAACCTATCAAATATCATTGGGAGTTCCTCGGCAGCAATTCCTTCACCTGTATCAGATACACTGATGATGCAATAGTCACCTTCCACTTTTACAGAAATAGTCACCGTTCCACCTTCAGCTGTATATTTAATAGCATTTGATATTAGATTCATCCACACTTGATATAGCATGTTCGCATCACCATGAATAATCATATCCGGTAAGGTTAAACGAAGTGCCAATTGTTTATCCGTCAGCTTCCACTCCATCATTTGAATGACTTGCCGAAGTTGTGAGCGAAGATTAATCGATTTCATTTGTAGCGCATGATCGTCATAATCTAACGTTGATAAAGTAAGTAATTGTATACTGAGCATGGACAGACGCTGGCTTTCCTCTTCTATGATGGAAAGATAATGATTACGTTGCTCATCAGAGAGCGAAGTTTCCTTAAGCGTATGTGCAAACCCCTGTATTGAGGTCAGCGGGGATTCAATTTCATGAGATACATTGGCGACAAATTCCTGTCTCGAGCGATTCGTCCGCTCTAATTCTTGACTCATCGTCATGAAGTGTGTCGCTAATTGACCGATTTCGTCCCGACGCCACGTATTCAGTTTAATATCAAACTGACCTTTTACAATACTTTTGGTGGCTATCGTAAGTCGCGATATAGGTCTAACAATATGAAGTGACGTAATGAAGACAAACCCCAAGCATAACAACAGCGTAACCCCAATGAAAACACCAATGAAGATACGAAATTCACCAAATTGAATCTGTGCATCTGGGCGAAGAAACAAGGCATAATGTTGATCATTTATTTCAAGAGGCACACCGATACTATTACGTAATTCATTATCAAAAAAACCGGTAACAAACAGCTCACTCGGAAATTCAGCAACGCCATGATAAACTTCACCGTTCAGAACCCATTGCAAATCTTCCTCTTTTAAATCCATTTTTTTGAAGGATCTGCCATACAGCTTCTCTTCCCCCTCATCATCTCTCAAATATACTTTGTATCCTAATGAAGCTACGCTCTCTAGATAATCATCAAGCGTCTCTGGATGAGATTCATTAAATTGTTGTATTTGAAGAGCCATTTCTGTTAACTTCGCATCATTTAAAGACTTGAGTTTAATTTGATAATACATATTCGTTGCCAGAAATCCGAGAACACTACTCACGATAATAACCGAACAAAAAATGAGACACATTCGTACATACAATGACTTCATGAGGTGATAACCTCCAACTTATAACCTATTCCTCGAACTGTTCGAATCATAAAGTCATTCTGATAATCCAGAAATCTCTCGCGTAGTCGCTTAATATGAACATCTACGGTCCGTTCGTCTCCTTCATAATCCGTCCCCCACACAAGCTCAATCAATTCACTACGAGAGAATAAGCGTCCCGGATATTGAGCTAATTGTGCTAGTAACTCGAATTCTTTCACTGGTAACAGTAATGTGTCTTCTCCAAATGTAATTTCATAATTTTTTCGGTCAATCATCAGTCGATTCAAACGAATCATGTCTTGTGAAGCTACTGAATACCGACGAAATAACGCAGTAATCCGAAAAAGTAACTCTTCTGGTTCAAACGGTTTCGTCACATAATCATCTGTACCTTTTAAATAACCTTGTTCCTTGTCACTCAACTGTTGGAGCGCTGTCAGTAATATAATCGGGATATCATAGGTTTCACGTATGTACTCACACAGTTCTAGACCATCCACATACGGCATCATGACATCTACGATCGCCAGATCTACCGTTGTTTCCTTCATCTTCTCTATCGCTTCTCTACCATCGCTTACTTCTATCACTTGATATCCTTCTCGTGTCAGAACATGTCTCAATAACGTGCGAATATTCGGATCATCATCTGCGACTAATAGCTTTCTCATCATTTCACTCTCCTGTATCATTCCACATCGAAATCGAAATATTGTTTCGGAAAAGGCTCATTAATCAATGTATAATGCCACCATTCCTTACTATAAGCCTTAAAGCCATATTTGATCATCGTGTTCTTAAGTAAATTTCGGTTAGCTGTCTGCTGCTTGTTTATAAGCTTCGTACCATGCATCGATATATCTCCGAAGAAATCATAGGTACTTCCCATATCCACTACTTTGCCCGTTGACTTGTGCACTAACGTTAAATCTACAGTGCTACCTCTCGTATGCCCTGATTTCGTAGAGATGAAGCCAAGCTTAAATAAATTACGCTTATCCAGTAGCGGATAATATTGTTTCTTCATCTTTATATCCTTGGAATCCTGTGACCATCTCACGAAATGATTGACCGCTTTCTGTGGTCGATAAGTATCAAGAATGAGAAGTTCATAACCCTTCTTACCAAGCTCATCGCTCACTTTCTTTAAAGCTGTTGCCCCTTTAAGCGACATAATAGCATGGGGTGCTTTGTAGCCATCTATTCGCTCACCTATAAAATTATTATTACTATAATACCTTAGGTCATATCGTGCAGTAGGAATCATTTCATCTAAATAGACGAAGCCTTTCGATAAAGCGTTCTTCTTCACGATCTTGTTCTGTTCAACTGTGTGCGACTGAGCGCTTATTAGCTGTTCCAAACTTGAGGAAGTTATGAATAAGGTTACTACCACAGCCCCTGCTAAGATCTTCAACCCCCGACGAAATAGTCTCATAACATGCGGACCTCCTATAGATTATGCCCGTTTCTCCCCAATTCGGGATCGATGATTAATGTATAGATCATTTATCTCCGTCATTACGATACCTTTCTATTATAACTAGAAATGGTTACAGAGTTAAACCAGTCTGCACGTTTAGACACCAATAAAGCCCCAGTAGTCATGAATCATGACCACCGAGGCTTATTAGTTTAATCTTATTTCATAACATGAATAGTGATAACTTCACTCGAAGTTATTCCCGAAGCATTAATGAGTTCGCTACGGTATTCATATTTACCTGGTGCTCTACTGGATAATTCCGTCATAGCATACTGGGCAGTAGGTGTATTCTCCAGAAGATTCTTCGTATCCACTAATAGATCATTCTCGTACAGTCTATACTCCGAACCGTTCGTTCCCCACCACAAATTCATAGTCAGTTTGTAATTTCCATCTCCATCCCAATTATCATGCGACAATACAGCTTTATCGGGAGAAGCATTGGATACAGTCACGTTCAGTTGGTTACTTGTGGAAGTTCCGTTCTCATTAATCAATTCAGCAGTATATGTGTATATCCCGTTGGTTTTACCTGTGATATCCGTCTTTACAGTTTGTGCGCCTGGCGAAGCATCGCTTAGAATTTGTGTGTTGATCAGAACCCCATTCTCATATAATTTGAATTCAGTTCCATTGTTTCCCCACCATAAATTCATAGTTACAGTGTAACTTCCCCCCTTAAGTCCTGTAAGATGTCCGCTATTATCGGATATAAAAGGCTTACCAGGGACACCAGTTGCTAATGACTGATTTACTGTAAAATGAATGCTGTCCTCCGCTTGATTGCCAGCTAAATCAAGAACGATGTATTGTATTGTATGCACGCCAGCACCGAGATCTTCCGATTTCACTAATTCACCGCTATTGATCTCTTTGCCATCTAATAGAAGCTTTTGCGTTGATATGCCAGATAATGAATCCGTACTATGGAGATCAAATTTCAACACTTCACCTAACTTCACATTTGAAACAGCTTGACCTGATTGAGTCACATTTACTGAAGGAACTGTTTTGTCTATATTCACTTGGATGGATCGTCCAGGCTCAGTCATGCCAGTAGATGATGAGGAATAATATTGAATGGTATGAATACCTTCGGTTTGAATGATACGTGGTGCTGTGTAAATGACTTCTTCCTCATCATTCATGCTATATTTCGTTGAAATGATTTCATCCACATTCCCTGATGCTACAAATGTAAGTGTTACATCATTATTATACCAATCATTCACATTCGGTGATGGGGATGTGGAAGCTGTTGTGACAGGGATAACCGGTTCAGCAGAACTTGCAAAATCACCAATACCTCTTGGCTTTAATTGGTATACACCTTTGAATATTGCCGATACACCTTGTACATCAATAACTTGTCCCTCTTGATAGGGGAAATCCGCTAAGTTCATACCTGTGCGTGTGTCCACTCTTACATGGGTACTTACAGACCCTTTGACTGCATCGAATTCAAAAGATCCTGTTGGAGCTGCCGTGGTAATATTACGAATGGTCACGTCTTGAAGTTCGACAAGTTGCCCTTGGTTCGCGTCATTCACGTTCGACACTAGTGCGGGAATTGGAAGAGTAGCTGTCCCTTTCCTTTCAATTGAAATGGGATCAATAAGTTCGAGTTCCGTGTTAAATACGGTGAGAGGTGCTGTTATTCTCACCATATCGCCTTGATGAAATCCGCTTATACTTTGATACACATAGATGCCTGCTGTTTCATCCTGAATATAGAATGCCTGGCCTCCAAATGCTCCTGGTTCAGTTGTGATAACACCTTCAATTGACACCACTGTGCCTATTTCTTTGCTACGGGCTTCCGCTACCGTAATTTGATCGGGAACCGGATTCCCTTCTTCTGGTAATGGCTCTGCCGGAACATTCGCAATTTGAACTGCTGATGTGATTAGATTGTTTCCATTTTGTCTAAGTCTAAGATTAGCAGATCCCGATGTTCCAGGTTTTAATTGGACCGTTAAATCTTTATAAGCTTTGCCCATGCTATTGGAGGTCAAGCTAAATGTCGTACTATAACCATACGAAGTAGGCCAAGTGCCATCCTCATTCTGAACCTTAGCTACTTGCGTTCCACCCGTCAAATATATACCTGCACCGAATCCAGTAACTGTCGAATTCGCAGGCAAATGATCAGCTACGACTCGAATTTGGAAATTCTGTGCATTAGGAAGTGCTGCTTGATGTACAAAGCTGTACGTCGCATTTGCGCTAGCTGTTTGTCCACCATACGAACCTGCCTTGAAAGTAGAACGATCCCACCATTTATAACCCGCTGCTGGTGCAGACCAAGGTTCCGCTTGAGGTTCTGTTGATGTTTCTGGGGTTTCTATTGGAAGTAAGACCGTCGCCTGATCAAGTTGAAGATTACTCACTTGTTCAAGGCTGGTGTAGCTTTCTTTCTCAGACAACCAATTTATCATATTAACTAGTAATATCCCGTCATCTTGTTCTTTAAAACCATCATAGGTCGTTTTCTTCGTGCCTGTTTCTTCACGTAAATATTTAGGGGTAGCATCCTCAACAGGAGAAGAATCCCCAATAAATGCTGCTTTTCCAGCACCAACTTTGGATATAGCCACATAAGGGCCTTCAGCAATACCACCGCCATTATACACGCCTTGATCTACAGCATTATTCCAAGCTTCATTTGTGTTTGGGAGATACACGATTCCCTTAGCCTTCGTTGGATCTATGATTGCAAGTGTCGATCCTGCGTGCATAGCAACTGTCGATACACCTTCTGTAATTCCAAATGCTTGGTCAGGTGTAACGATGTGATTCGCAGTAATATTACCCAAGGCATTATATCGAAAACGAACACCGAAATTCGATCCTAGCCAGTCAGTATTAACCACATCTTGCATAGCTTCGGAATTCCGCTCTTCTGTGCTCATTCCCTGTGCAGGATCTGTCCAAGCGCCACGACGATAACCGTTCATCGACTCTGATCCGTCCCAACGGTTCTTGTTACGGTCTGCGTTATAGTGATCTCCAATGAAGAATATACTTTTCCCGTTGTTTACATATTGCTCCATTGCTGCTTGTTCGCTTTGCTTGAATGGAATATTCGCTTCAGCAATAACAAATACATCATAGTCTTTTAAGTCGTTGTAGGTAATCGGAGTGGTCTTACGAAGTTCTTTTACATCATAACCCTCGTTTGCTAGTGCATTCCCGAAATCCGAGAAGGCTCCATCAATAACCCAGTCTGCTGCTCCAGCTGTTTGACCATGTGTGTTATCGAATAGAATCTTCTTACCCGCATTTTCATTAACTACTTTGGCTTGGATGTAAGGTGCTGGATCTGTTGGTCCTTCTGCCAATACGGTTGAAATCTCCTGGCCCATTCCAACATGAAGCGATAATACCAACGATAATGCAATGGTCGACTTCATAAATCTAGCCTTGAATCCGGCAAACTTTCTCATCATATCCCTCCAAATGTAATAGACTAGTACAACGACTTCAGTCTAGCATTCGTTTATTACTAATGATGATGACATTTGTTAAATACAGGTAATCTCTTCCGTTTTTTATGAAGAGTAATTTCTAATTCGTTCAGCAGCACCTATTTGGAGAGACAAACTACAGAAATACTGGAATATGTCTATTACATTTGTGATAGAATAATTATAATCTAATTCGGGGTGGTGTTCAGTTGCCTTACTCATTTCTGTATATTCTTATAGCCGTTGTTGCTTTAATTGGTGGTGTTGGTACTTTCATGGTAGGTTATTCTAAGGCAAACCAACAAGCAAGCTCTGAATATTCTCAAAAAACAAAAAGAAATATAACAAGCCTTTCCCTCTTTTACGTTATTGTAACGATCGCTTCCATTGTAGCTTTTCTGTTGTACTTATATCTGAAGGATTAACAACGCCATGTAAACAGATGTACATGACAAATCACACAACAAAGAACCTGACGAATCAATGATCGTCAGGTTCTTTGTTGTGCTAACTCAAGTATCTTCTTAGTTCTTTGGAGTATTCACCCAGTCTGCTGCAAATTTCTCCATCCCTTGATCTGTAAGAGGATGTTTCGTTAGTTGTTCAATAACACTATATGGAACAGTCGCGATATGAGCACCCGCCATAGCTACACGAGTTACGTGATCCGGGTGACGTACAGATGCAGCAATGATTTGTGCTTCCAAATTGTGAATACGGAACAATTCAGCAATCTTAGCTACCAATAAAACGCCGTCTTCAGATATATCATCCAAGCGCCCCAAGAAAGGAGATACATAAGTAGCACCCGCACGAGCTGCTAGAAGAGCTTGATTCACAGTAAATACTAGGGTCACGTTCGTTTTAACACCTTTTTTTGTTAGGTAACGACAAGTTTCAAGACCGGCAATATTCATTGGAACTTTGATCGTAATGTTCTTGTCTCCACCATTGATCTTAATCAATTCATTGGCTTCAGCAATCATCTCTTCAGCAGTTAGAGCGTTAGGTGTTACTTCTGCTGATACAGATTCAACGTCAGGTACTAATTTCAAGATTTCTTCAATACGATCTTCAAACTTTACGCCTTCTTTGGCTACTAGAGATGGATTAGTTGTAACTCCAGATAAAACACCGATTTTATGTGCTTTTTTTATATCCTCTACATTTGCTGTATCGATAAAGAACTTCATGAACATTGACCTCCTAGTATTGTTTAATTACTTCTGAATCATAACACGTTTGATAAAGAAAGAAACAATTAGACCTATAATAGCGACAATCATAGCGAAGATGAACGCACCTTGCACCCCTTGGGTGAATGCTGGTAGCATATTTAATGGATCATCAGGATTACTTACGCTACTCATATAACTTTTCTGACCTGCGGCCATAATACTAACAGCAAGAGCTGTACCGATTGCACCAGCTACCTGTTGCAATGTATTCATAATTGCCGTGCCATCAGGATAGAGTTCTCGAGGAAGTTGATTGATTCCGTTCGTCTGAGATGGCATCATAATCATAGAAACTCCTATCATTAGTGCGCTATGCAACACAACGACAAAAGCGATCGTTGAGGTTGCTGAGATGCTTGAGAAGAACCACAATGTAACACTTACGATGGCTAGACCAGGAATCACCAGCCACTTTGGACCATATTTATCGAATAACCGTCCCATGATGGGTGACATAATCCCGTTGATAATTCCCCCAGGTAGAAGGATTAGACCTGCTTTGAACGCAGAGTACCCTAGACCCGATATCAAATACATCGGAAGAATCAACATGGAAGACAAAATAATCATCATACAAAGAAAAATCATTAATACCCCTATAGAGAACATAGGGAATCTAAATGCACGTAGGTTAATCATCGGCTGCTTCATCTTCATTTGACGAATACCAAATAACAGAAGCGCAAGTACTCCCACAGCGATCGTAATAATCACCTTCGGACTAGCCCACCCCGCACTTTCGCCTGCACTACTGAAGCCGAAGACAATGCCACCGAAACCAACAGATGACAAAAGAATCGATAATACATCAATTTTAGGTTTCGTAATCTTCGTTACATTTTGCATAAATACAATTCCAAAGATAAGCGCAAATATAAGAACTGGCAAAGCCAACCAAAAGATCCAGTGCCAGCTTAAATTCTCAATTAAAAGTCCTGCAATGGTCGGGCCGATCGCTGGCGCAACCATAATAACGAGACCAATCATCCCCATGGCCGCGCCACGCTTCTCAACCGGAATAATAATCAGTATGGTATTGAACATTAGTGGCAATAACAATCCAGTCCCAATCGCTTGTACAACTCTTGCCATAAGCAAGATCTCAAATGATGGAGCTAACGCTGCTATTAATGTACCAATAATAGAGAAACAAAGTGATGTAATGAACAGTTGTCTTGTTGTAAACCATTGAAGTAATAGACCTGATACTGGAACAAGTATACCTAGCGTTAGCAGGTAACCTGTCGTTAACCATTGTGCCGTTGATGGCGTAATACTAAGTATTTGCATTAAGTCACTCAAAGCGACGTTTAATGCGGTCTCACTGAACATCCCAATGAATCCACTAACTAATAATGCGATTAATATAGGTAGTGCTCTAATTGGTTTTTTGTCTGTCTTTGTTGTTCCTTGCATAGTTGCTTCCAAACTTCCCATCCTCCTAATAATCTTGCTCTATATCTATTGTTTTGGTTCGAAAAACTTATATTACCCCAACTTTAACCGTCTTAATAAAATCTGATACGTACTTCGATGATGTTACAAGCGGTTTCCACAATCGTTTCGCGTGAATTCGACTTCCCTGACATCTCCTCCCCCCTTTCTCATTTATAACAAATGGTCTAGATAATATAAGCATAGAAGTAGAACTAGAGTCAATCCTTTATTAATTCAAATTTTATATAATAAATCAAATTTTGCACCTAGAAGTCAACCTGACTCCTAGAACCAGTAACAATACATTTATTTAACATGTCCATGACACTACATCAAACAACCCACCTTAGCCTCAAGGTGGGTTGTTTCTTTCTTTACTTACTTACTTAGATTGCGACTATTTCTTCGCTTTCAAATGAAAACATACACTTTCGAAATCTCCTTGTAAAGAGGGGATTGGCAAACCGCTATGCATCAGTCTGTCACCGCCATAGGCTATTTCATCTTCTCCAATAGTGTAATCCAGATTAGGTTGTAATCCCTTCAAATTCAATTTGCGCAGTGGAGCATTCGGTTCAGCAAGAACCTGGAAGTAAAAGACCAACGCCTCTTGCTTATCCTCCGACACGAACATCCAAGAGGTTACATTGCCTTCAAAAGGACTCTTCAAGCGAAATAAATCCCCTTGTTGCACTAATGAACGGATTTCCTTGTATCGAGCTACTTGATCTTTAGCAATCACCTTCTCATCTTCTGAGAACGTCGTTAAGTCCATCTCATAACCGAAATTACCGGACATCGCTACATCTCCACGTGTAACTAGTGATACGACCCGATGCATTTGGTGGTTAGGAACATCAGAAATATGAGCCCCCATCGTACTTGCGGGGTAAACCATACTTGTGCCGTATTGTATTTTCAATCGTTCAATCGCATCCGTGTTATCGCTAGTCCAAGTCTGTGGCATGTAATGAAGCATTCCTGGATCGAAGCGACCACCACCACTTGAGCAACTCTCAAACAAAATATGAGGGAATTGTTGCGTTAACTTCTCAAGTAATCCATACAGTCCTAGCATATAACGATGTGCCGTTTCTTTCTGTCTATTCGCAGCATTCGTAGCTGAACCCACTTCCGTCATGTTGCGATTCATATCCCATTTCACGTAGGAGATCGGTACCGTTGAGAATATCCCGCTCAATGATTCGTATAAATACTCGCAGACTTCAGATCTAGATAAATCCAAAATTAACTGTGTGCGTACTTCTGTCCGTCGTCTTCCTTCTACATGAATGCACCAATCAGGATGCTTACGATACAGATCACTGTCTGGAGATACCATCTCTGGTTCGAACCACAATCCGAATTGAAGCCCTTTATCGTTCACTCTTTTGGCCAAATCAGATAGACCTTGAGGAAGCTTATTCCGATTTTCCACCCAATCGCCCAAAGATGTTGTATCATCGTTTCTTCTTCCAAACCAACCATCATCTAGAACGAACAATTCTATACCAAGTTCTGCCCCAGATGCAGCAATGGATTCAATCTTCTCTGCGTTGAAATCGAAATAAGTAGCCTCCCAGTTGTTTACAAGAATAGGTCTTTCTTGATCACGATGAATCCCCCTACATAGACGCGTCCGATATAATCGATGATATGTACGCGACATCCCACCTAATCCTTCTGAGGAGTAGACCATGATAACCTCAGGAGTCTGGAAAGACTGTCCAGCTTCAAGCAACCATTCGAAATCGAAAGGATTCATACCCATCGATACCCGAGTCGTGAATAATTGATCCACTTCTGCCTCTGCCACGAAATTACCACTGTATACTAAGCTGAATCCGAATACTTCACCTTGATCTTCATCCGCATTAGGACGAGCTAGAGCCATGAATGGGTTAAATTGGGCGCTACTCGCTCCTCTCCTACTCTCAATGGTTGTCACTCCTATATCAAGAACTCTTCTCTTCACATGTGCCTCTCGCGCCCAACCGCCAGATAAGTAGATCATTTCATAGTCATAATCATTGAAATCGACACTAGCACTTAGCGCTCGCTCCAGTGCGACAGATTTAGAACTACCATTAATAAATGTAACCGAGCGGCTCATAGCATTATGCTCTTCGAACACAGTATAATTTAAATACACCGTCAGTCCAGAATATGAATCTAGCATCTCAATCCGTAGCGTCTGTGATTCCTTATCTGACTCGACATACGTTGCAGGGAGTCCTTCCAGCTTCGGTTTTCCTTCTGTAATGGTATGAGATTGATATACGAGTTCTGTAATCCGACTGCCATCTTCAAGACGTACTTGATAGGCGGGGTTTCTGAAATCCCCTGTTCCATACTGCGGATATTCCTGCGGTAACCGATCTATTGAAGCGGAGCTTGGATAATGATGTAATTGATCTAGATTGCCTTCATTCCGTAACTTCTTCCCCCAATATACATGGAGTGGAAATCCGTTCTTCACTTGAATAATGTAACTCATATCTTTCGATTGAAGATGAAATATTTGCTCGTCTGCTTGATATGTAATAGTCATATAGGTACTCCCTTTCTTCTCGTTCATATTAGATATAGAAATTCAGTAACATTGGCTTTATCATAACCTTAGCAACCTTCATCGTAAATGGAACAACACTACATTAATATGGCATAAAGCTAGATTCTTATGTTACTATAGAATGTAATCTTTCAATCGGACAAGGGAGGGGTTATACCGTGATAGAATTTCTCGCTCGAAATTTGCAACATACCGATTTGCATCTCAATCAATATGGCATAGAACAATGCACATCGGGGCATTATCATGGGCCAGCAGTTCGGGATCATTACCTAATTCACTATTTACTTGAGGGTTCAGGAACCTTCATCGTGGGAGATCACACGTATACACTACATAAAGGGGAAGGGTTTCTCATCTGCCCTGGAATCGTTACTTATTATGAGGCAGATCGGGATAATCCTTGGATGTACGGCTGGGTTGGATTTCATGGATTGCAAGCTGAATCCTATTTGGCGCAAGCGGGACTAACTGCGGAACATCCTACATTTCGCTATGATCGAGATCATAAATTGATTGAATACATAGAGTCTATGACCGTTACCACAGAGATGAATACTGCCAAAGTGATGAAATTAACGGGGATACTGTATATGATTCTTGCTCTCTTAGTCGAATGTGCACCAGACGAATCTCACATGATGAGTAAAGAAAATGGAAAAGAAGTCTATGTCAGGAAAGTCATTGATTTCATCGAAATGAATTACTCTAGAAAATTTACGATTGCACAAATTGCTTCTTTTGTGGGGCTCGATCGAAGCTATCTCTGCTCTATTTTTAAAGAGTATATTCATTCAAGCATTCAGGAGTATTTAATACATTATCGTATGAATAAAGCTTGTGAGCTCATGAGGAATAAGCAACTATCTATAGGCGATGTATCTCGCTCTGTTGGGTACGACGATCCATTACTCTTCTCCAAAATGTTCAAAAAAGTGAAAGGATCATCGCCCAAAGAGTATCGAAACGGAATGTGAACCCACTCTTAGATTCTCATTCAGTCCATCGATCTGCTGCATATCTTCTGCTGATAGTTCGAAGTTAAATACGTCTGCAGGTGGTTACTTCAATACATCGGACATCCCTCTGTACACTCCTGTTCTGAGCTCTCTCTTATATTCATCAAGATGGGGCATATCCGTCTCCATCGCTTGTCGAATGGCTAGTTCAATATCATAAGGCACTCTAATAAACTGAATATTAAATGGAGCTATTGCTGTACTATGCATTTCGCCTTCCATGATGACATAAGATGCTTGCGTCATATCGAGCGGGTTCCCTACACTTCCGACATTTATTAATGTTTTCCCATTAAGATGCTGCATATAGGCATTGTGAATATCTCCGTAGGCTACGACATCTGCTATCTTCTCTTGCATGCAACGATCAGAACTCTCGAATAATGATTCCCTTAGTTCTTGATCGTCCCAAGGTTGGACTCGTTCATATAGGCTTCTAGGGGAGGCATGGAATAATCTTATGAATTTCCCGCTCATCACAAACTCAATAGAGAATGGAAGTTGATTTAAATATTGAAGGCGTTCTTCTCCCAGTATAGCTTGATGCCAATGTACAACGTCTAATTCACTTTCCTTTGAAATAAAATCATCCCAATTACCACTGACGACTTGTTCGCAATGGGTTCTGACTGTATCGACAACAAGGTTCGAACTGGGCCCTTTACCAATCAAATCGCCTAGACAATATATGCTTGTGATATTACGTTGCGCAATGTCTTTCAATACAGCTTCTAAAGCTGGCATATTGCCGTGTATATCAGAAATGATTGCAATTTGCTTCACGATGCCATCTCCATTCTTAGTTTCATATGTTACTTTTCATCCTTTTTCCGCCTCTAGATTCTGAAGTGTTGCTATAACGCTACCTATAAAAGGTGACCTTTGTTGATCTAATAACCTGAAATACAAACTTCTTAACAAACACTTAATATTCATATTTCGAATATTATCTTCTGATTGCTTTCCTATCTGTTGCGCTTCACTGAAACTATGAATCCAAGCGTTAATATCATGAACTTCAAGTAGTTCTCGATTGAAAATGCTTATGATAGCAGTAACCATCCGTTCATCTTCTTCATTAAAATATAAATTGTTACTTACAAGAGTTTTTGATTTCATTGCATTTAAAAGTTCAATCAGGTCTACCTTTTCCATAAAAGGAGAATGCGCCATATCTTCAATTGCATCCGATACATGGGCTACAGCATGTGCCCAACCTTTGCCTTCTATATAGCCTCTAACATCTTGCTCAAGATAAGTGTATTTTATCAGACTATTCTTTATCAACATGACATCGTTTCTCAATAAAAAGGATTGTCTTCTGTCTACCCCCATAATTAGTGGAATGATGAGAACTGAGAATGATCGTGTAAACACGGAATCTGTATCTTTCTCCCCAATCCTATAAAATAGGTGTTGTTCATCCAGACTAATATGTAAAAGTTCACTTAATTGTTCTTCGGTAAAAAAGCTATGATTTATCCAATGAGCAAACGTTGAATATATAAGGTTATCGCGTAATTCAGGATCAATATCTCCAATATAATTCATCATTTCTAATCTATGAATAGAGCATTCCTGAACATACGTAAGTGTACAATAAAGGATGACCGTTCTCACTTGATAACAGTCATCCTTTATTATGTTAGCTTGATTAGAAATTAAAGTTGTCTGGATCCGAACCTACTCTTAGATTCTCATTCAGTCCATCGATCTGCTGCATATCTTCTGAAGAAAGTTCAAAATCAAATATATCTGCGTTCTCAATAATACGATGCTCCGTAGTAGATTTAGGTATCGTAACAAAACCATTCTGTAGATCCCAACGCAAGATAACTTGAGCAACCGATTTTCCATGTTGATCCGCTATCCCTTGTAATGTGGAGTTATTCAATAGTTTACCTTGCATCAGTGGAGACCATGCTTCCAATTGAATACCGTGTTCCTTACAGAATGCACGTAATTCGAGTTGAGCTAGACGAGGATGATACTCAACTTGATTGATCATCGGCTTCATTTGAGCATCTTGCATGAGATCATTCAGATGATGCACTTGGAAGTTGCTTACTCCAATGGCACGTACACGTCCATCATTATATAATTTTTCTAATGCTCTCCAGGTGTCTTTGTATTTCCCTTTCACTGGCCAATGCACAAGATATAGATCTAATTTTTCTAATCCTAATTTTGACATCGTCACTTCAAAAGCAGCTAATGTGGATTCATATCCTTGTTCAGAATTCCATACTTTAGACGTAATAAATAGATCATCTCGTGATAGTCCCGTTTCCTCCAAGGCTTCACGTATCGCTTGACCTACACCCTCTTCGTTATTGTATGCAGCCGCTGTATCAATACTACGATAGCCATGCTTAATCGCTATTTTAACTGCTTGAATGACTTCATCACCTTCTTGTGCTTTAAACACACCTAGACCGAACCATGGCATCTTTACTCCATTGGAAAGTGTCGTTGTCGCTTGTAAGTTAGTAATCATAAGATTTAACCTCCTAAAATTATTATAGCTATACTCCAGTTAAGGCTTCGTCAAAACTACTTCGAAAGCATCAACTAGTATTTAGACTCCTATTTATATTACACTTAAATGAGTGAACATGCTCAATGTCTGCTAAGATTGACCATATTAACGTGTTCAAAAAGTGGCTTTTTGAACCATCTCTAACAATAACATTATAAGGTGGTGTACAATATTGACTTCTATCATTTCGAAACAGTGGTTACTTGCACGCTTGTATGAACCAGATCTTGTCATTGTTGATTGCCGATTTGTCATGGGTTATCCTAAAGCAGGACGTATGGCATATGAGGAAGAACATATTCCTGGAGCAGTATACTTCGATCTAGATATAGATCTCGCAAGTCAAGTATCAGATCATGGGGGTAGACATCCCCTACCGGATATGGAGGGATTCAGAAGAACTCTTGAACGTGTAGGAATTAATAACGATACACGTATTGTAGTCTACGACGATCAAGGGGGTGCCATGGCATCTCGTCTCTGGTGGCTCCTTCAATACATCGGACATTCCTCTACTTATATTATGAATGAAGGATTCACGAATTGGAAACAGTCTAGTTATCCTCTTAGTGATAAGCAACCTATTCGAATACCTCAATCCTTCACCCCACATATTCAACATGATATGGTTGTAACTATGGAATATGTCAGGAAGGCAACGCTTGAGCCATCCACTCTCTTGATCGATTCCAGAGAACCTAACCGCTACTTAGGACTAGAAGAACCTATTGATATTGTCGCAGGTCACATCCCAAGTGCGATCAATCTATTCTGGAAGGAACTTCTTAATGATAACGGTCAATGGAAATCAACTATCGAGCTACACGAACATTTCAAAGATATTCCTAAAGATCAAGATATCATTGTATACTGTGGATCGGGTGTTACAGCTTGCCCCAATATCCTCGCACTTTCAGAAGCTGGATATACAAGAGTGAAGCTATATGCGGGCAGCTGGAGTGATTGGATTTCGTACGCGGACAATCCGATTGTTGTGGGGTACAAGTAGGAGCAAAGAAACCCCCTGAGACGAGCGTTGTGAGTACATCGCCACTTGAAGTAAAAGTACCGGGCGATGTATTCGGCGCGGATCTATCAACAAGAGTTCAACTTATATAGATCATGGCTTACGCCCCAAAAAATCAAGCATTAATGTGTTCACTATTTCCGGTTTTTCTAATGGAAGCCCATGCCCCGTATGGGGAATAACGGTGGCTTCAATACCGTGTATAACCTTTCTAGCTCGATTAACAGCTTGCTCAACATCATACTGGATGTCCTGATCACCAATAAGCAGTAATACAGGAACGGTGATTTGCTCCAATTCATCATCCTTTATGTAAGAAACGAATAACTTTGTTCGCGGAAGCGCATTTTGCATGGCGACTATGAACTGATCCTTGATAGTCTGATTAATGACGTTTCCCTTACCAGTCATATAGTCCATAAGTTTGTTAATCCTTGTTGTTGTCGGCATCATTCCCGCAAGCAAACTTCGGATAAAGAAACCTTTACTTTGCGGCTGCAGGCTTGCACCAGGGCCAATGGCAATTATCTTTCGAATGCGTGAGGATAAGCGGGTAGCAAGAACCAAAGCAATGAATCCACCATAAGAATGCCCACAGACATGTGCCTTATCTACATTAAGTCCATCCAGCATCTCAGTGAACCAAGTTGCACAATCCGCTTTGTTTTTGATAGGGCGGAACGAACTGCTCTTGTTAATATCACCCGGAAAATCAATCGCGTATACCCGGTATTGTCCGCTTAGCGCATTAATATTGTCCAACCATACCGTTGAACTGAATCCAAAGCCATGTAGTAGTACTAATGGTTCGGCATCTTCAGGGCCCGCAACAAGTACATGTATGAGACCAAAGGAGGTGGGTATATATACAGACTCAATGGATACCTTCCATAATCGGAGTGTATCATCATAAGCTTTCATGACAAGATCAGGGTTTCCACCCTTCCTATAAACCGAAATCACACGTTCTTCCCCATTCATCCAGTGATCCTCTCCTTTTATCGTTGTTTCTCATTACTTGACTCGAACCATACTTAGAAAAAAATGAATATGAGCCAGCATCATTTGCTCGACATCTGTCGTCCCCTGTCCATCCAACCTTCTTAAAACATATATGTTGGCCATTTGGAGCAGAGGATGTTGATAACTAACTGAAAGCATCCTAGGATCGTGCGGTTGAATTTGCTTCAATGCAATATATTTTTCAAATACTATCGCCATACAATCACAAATGCCATTAACAATATCGTTCAAGTATATCGCTCTGGCTTCCTTGTCCCTAACTTGTTCCAAATAGATAATTCGCCATATCTTCTCCATCTTTGGATTTTGAATATGCTCTAAGAAGTTCTGAAAACCTTGTGTCAAAAACACATCTATATTCATAGATGATACAATGGCATCCAGACTATCCAGTGGTGGTATGATTTTAGCTATGTCCATTCGAAAATTGTAATAAATCGTTTCTAATATCACTGCCTTACTTTTAAAATGATTGTACAAAGAACTTTCCTTTATGCCGACCTCCTTAGTAATATCTCTAATCGAGACAGCGTTATAGCCACTTTGAGAGAAGAGATTTATGGCAACATGGAGAATAGAATTTTTATTGTGATTATGGATCACAACTCCGCTGGTATCTAGAAATGACCCTATTTCATGAATGGTTTCCATATCGTAATATCCCCTTTCATAAAATTAATGTTTGTTCAATTACTTTGTATTATAACTAACGAGTGTTCGTTAGTAAAGATTAATTTTATTTGTCCTCATCGATAAATAGAGTGGAAAATGGAGTAAGTTATTCGAAGAAGTACTTAAGTGATGCTCTACTATCCTTCAAATTGACAAACAGTTTGCGGGAATGAACAAGAATCTACTACTGCTCCAGCGTAACTACCTGTCCAAACGTGCTGGCGCTGAATAAAGCTAGATTTAAGAATGTGAAGTTGTATGCAGGTAGCTGGAGTGATTGGATTAGCTACTCTGGCAATCCCAGCGACATGGGTGACGAAGATGAGCGGGAAGAAGCTACGCTGCATCAATATTTTGACAGCTTGAATATCGGTCTCGCAATCGTGCGAAGCCAATAAGCAAATACAGTGGTTGTGGTCCATGAGCTGCGCTTATTCTGGATGTATTGATCATTGATAATATAAGTTCGAGTGGAAGCAGTGCCCTTCAAACCGAACTTTTCCCACTCCGCCGGATCATTCGAACCTCCAAGCCTTACAAGCATCTTCGTCGACTCACTATTGATTTTAGCCGGAATTTGCTCGTATGCTTGGGTGATTTGCGCATGAAATTCGTCGATCGGATTGCGGCTAGCAAGGCTCTCCAAGTGGATGCCTTCGCGAAGGTAAGAAACGTATGCCAGATGGTCAGCCCAGAACTGGTCGATATAAAAAAGCCGTACCCGCTGCTCCGAAGGGCTCATCGGCTTCTCACCTTTCAAAATTTCGAGCCGCTCCTCGTAGAGAATTCGCCTCTGATCCTCCATCATATCCGAATAAGCGTTCAGCTCCTGGCGGATATCGAAGTTTTGGCCCATAATAATGCGCTGAATTTGCGCGATTTTGCTGCGGAGCACTGAATCTTCGAGAGCCTCAACCTGCCTAAGATTGCGGATCGCTTTATTGATGCCGAACCGAAGCATCAACTCGTCCTCCAAGCTTACGAAAAATACGGAAGCTCCAGGGTCGCCTTGGCGGCCAGAACGCCCGCGCAGTTGGTCGTCGATCCGCACGCTTTCGTTTACATGCGTACCAATCACGTACAAGCCTCCCAGCTTGGCGACAACTTCTGCTTGCGTGGGGTTGCCACCGCCGAGCCGAATGTCGACGCCGCGTCCCGCCATATTCGTAGACACCGTCACGGCGCCGATTTCTCCTGCTCTTGCGATGACCTTGGCTTCTTCTGCGTCGTTTTTCGCATTCAGAACATGGCAGGATACGCCGGCAACTGTTAGCGCCTCCGCCAGCATGTCAGACTCCTCGACGCTCGACGTACCAATAAGAATCGGCCGTCCCATCGCATGGACGGACGAGATTTCGTGTACAAGTGCCTTAAGTTTGGCTTCTTTATGGGTATATATCTGATGCGGATGATCAATCCGTATGTTTGGCCGGTTCGGCGGGATTTGCACGACCTGCAGCACATAAATATCTTCGAAATCCATTGCGGAAGTCTGCGCGGTAGCCGTCATTCCGCAAATCTTCGGATACAGGCTAATGAAGTGTTGAAGGGTAATCGTCCCGAGAATTTTACCGCCGGCTTTCGACTCCAGCCCTTCTTTGGCCGCAAGCGCGGCTTGCAGCCCGTCCGGCAAATGCCTGTTCTCCGCCACACGACCGGTATATTCGTCGATCAGCTCGATATTACCGTCACGTACGATGTAATCGACATCTTTTTTCAATAACAATTCCGTATGTAGCGCGCAATTTAACGACATTAACAAATGACTATTATGACTTTCGTACAAATTGCCGCATCCCAGTAGCGATTCCGCTTTCACAGAGCCCGCTTCATTCAAATAAACGTTCCGCTGAAACTCGTCGAAATCGTAATGCTCTACTTGCTGTAGCTGCCGAGCCACTTCTGCGAATCGACTGCCGTCATTGCTGGAAGAGCCCGACTCTCCGCTGATGACCAGCGGCACCCGCGCTTCGTCGAGAAGCAAAGAATCCGCCTCGTCGACGATGACGTAGTGGAAAGGACGATGTACGGTATCGGCTTCGCTTAGTGCGATCGTGTCGCGTAAATAATCGAATCCCGCTTCTTTTGCCGTAACATAGGTTATATCCTTGGCGTACGCTTCCCGTTTCTCGAACAGGCTCATGCCCGATTGTACCGAGTTTACCGTTAACCCGAGGAAACGATAGATCGGGCCCATCCACTCCGCATCTCGATTTGCCAAATAATCGTTAAAAGTCAGCACATGAACGCCTTCGCCGGTCAGCGCATTTAGATAAGCAGGCATAACAGCTGAGAGGGTTTTTCCTTCACCGGTATGCTGCTCGATTAAAAATCTCTCGTGTAGAGCGATGGCAGCCATGATTTGGACATCGTAGGGCTGTAATCCGAGCTTTCTCTTCGCTGCCTCGCAGACTAACGCATAAGCATCGACAAGCAACTCATCCAAAGGCGTACCCGATTTTGCTTCTTTTTGAAGCCGGAGGGAATCCGCTTGAAGCTGTTGATCGTCCCATGTCTCCAAATTTCGTTTCCTGATGAGCTCCGCTTTGTCCTGGTAGACTTTCAGCTTATTCTGGGTATCGCGGTCTTTGAATTTTTGCATCAACTTGATAGCTATATTCATAGTAATTTGATCTCCCCTCGGTAGAT
Organism: Paenibacillus sp. Y916; assembly: GCF_056786435.1. Classification (NCBI taxonomy): domain Bacteria; kingdom Bacillati; phylum Bacillota; class Bacilli; order Caryophanales; family Paenibacillaceae; genus Paenibacillus; species Paenibacillus sp. Y916. The sequence goes on from NZ_JBXCJA010000002.1 coordinate 130,479, forward strand.
ATACTCGATTCTATCTTACTCGTCCTTTAACCGTCGTTGATACAAAATAACAGACACAATCGTTAATACAACGGTCCATGCCAAAATAATGAGGAGGGGTTTTAATACATCTCCCGTCGTAAAGCCTGTATTGCTTAGACCCAGCAAATGCACAAGCTGACTGCTTGGCATGTAATCCAGCACTTTGAAGATCGGATAATCCTTCACTAGTAACGCTCCCCATGGTGCCCCAGTGAATACGAACGTCACAGGAAGTATAGATAATGATGCATCAAGTAACGTCTTGGAGAATAAACCACATATCGTCCCGGCTGCTGTGTATAGAATAATCGAAAGAATGATTGCTGCCACAAACGCCCATATACTAGCTGGCTCATAGCCAAATGTAAACGTTGCAATAGCCAGAACAACAGCAGACATTACAAAGACAAAAGTACTTTTACCGATTAAAACATCCATGCTCGTGGCCGGAGTCATCATTAATGATCGTAAAGTGTTACGCTCCTTTTCTTCCGCAATCAAGCATGCTTGTGCGAAACATGTTAGTAACACAAACGAAATATTAAGAACTAAACCGAAAGCTCCAGGCAAAGACGGGCCTACACCTCGAAAAAGAAGTGCAAAGATAATTGGAAAAATCAACATAATGGAGACCGCATAATTGCGTGAAAACTCTTTATAATCCTTCACAAATATCGCTCGAGCACGTTTTAATGAGATACTCATAGTAACTCACTTCCTGTCATTTTAATAAAGATATCACCTAGACTTGGCTCTTTCGTTGCTAATCTATCAATTAACCCTTGCTTCATCCAATCAGCTATTTGATCAGCCGTTTCCTCATCGATCGGAAGCTCGTAGGCTTCCCCATTGATTAACTCAACACAAACTACGTTTTCCCGATGCTGTTTTTTTAGTTCCCTTGGTGAGCCGATGGTTTGAATTTGTCCTTGATACAAAATCGCTACACGGTTACATATCGATTCTGCCTCAGCCATATCATGCGTAGTTAAAAAAATCGTTGTCCCGTTCTCATTTAAGTAGCGTAAGCCTTTATGTATATGAGCTGAGTTTACTGGATCTAAAGCCGAAGTAGGTTCATCTAAAAATAATAATTCTGGCTCATGGATAATCGCGCATGCCAATAGGACACGCTGTCGCATCCCTTTCGATAAGAGATTGACTTTCTTTTTGCGCTCTCCGCTTAAGTTTACAAACTGCAACACCTTATCAATCGAAGATCTAGGAAGGTCATATAATTGGCGATACAGCTCTAGATTTTCCTCAATCGATAATCTCTCATATAGACCACTGTTATCCGTCAAAATTCCAAAGCGCATCTTCTGTGCAGACTGCTGCATCATCTCCGCTGGCTGGTTAAATACACTTGCCTGTCCACTTGTCGGATTTAATTGCGCCGTTAAAATCTTGATTAATGTTGTTTTTCCTGAACCACTCGGACCTAGAAAACCAAAGATTTCTCCTTTCGGAATTGAAAAAGACACATCTGCTAACGCATCCTTATGTCCGAATCTCTTTCGAATACGTTCTACTTGAATAACATCCATTAACACCACTTCCTTAGAGTTGATTGCTTAAGTATATAAAGATTGCATGGTTCCAGCCATCAAAACCCGCCGAAATGTAGCTATTATCACCTGAATGGTACCACGAATGCTTGATTAGTTCGACATTACTCCGGAAATGGCATATGCTTACGAAGTTATTTTTGCTTCGCAAATATTTTAAATGTTAAGAAGTGCTTTTAATTCATGCAATTTGGAACGAGATAACGGAACCACGGCATCTTGAGCTGTATTTAACCGCAAGCTGTAGCTATTCTTCGTCCATGTAATAATCTCTCTTACTTTTTGCAGATTAACGATGTAGGATCGATGACACCTGAAAAACCCAAAATTTAATAATCTCTGCTCGAGCTCGGTTAGCGTCAAAGCACAGTCATAATTTTCCCCGCCCACATGAACAAGGATCGAACCTCCTATACTTTCTATAAAATCAATTTCAGGCGGATTAAATAAAACCACTTTGTCATTTCTTTTGGTAGAGATCTTCTGCAAGGTGATATTGGCCTCATCTTGTTTCTGTACTTCCTGCTTATCCTCTTCGGAATCCAGAATATCCAATGGATGAAATCCGGATTCGTTCAACCGATAAATGGCATCACAGGAAATTAGGGCATCCTCTAAATTCGAAGTTAAAATTAAAATTTGCTTTTCTTGCGATAGATCATCCAGAATCCGTTTGAATTGACGACGATCTTGCTCCTCCAAGTAAAAATAGGGTTCCTCCAGTACAAGTGTAGGCTGATGCGCAAAAAAGACACGCAGCAATGTCACATACATCCTTTTCGATGAGCTTAGATCCTTGCTGAGCCCGAAATAAATAATATTGGGAATAATCAACTAATTGATTCATTAAAAGCTGCTTTCGCTTCAAGCCCGTTATAATGCCAATCGATTGGTTCGATGTCATATTTAATTCGATCTTCGGTAGAAATAATTCCCCATCATAATACATTGGTTGAAATTGCATACCGTCCTCCTGATCAGTGCCGCTATAGGATATATATAACAATTATAATGTTGGGGTAATTTTTTGTCAGTTTATATTAAAAAATATAACGGCATGTCTTCTCTAAGTCATATCCTTATATATAAGACTTGGTGATTTCTCTGCTGCTTGGGCGTAGAATTCATACAAGTACTGGAGTGCAGTTCCCAACCCACCACGGACTGTCACCTACTCGTTTTAATAGAATCAGACGCGGCTATACTTCCATATTGTCAGACCATAAACCAGAAATTGGCCCAATCCCAACTTGCCCACGCCCTTTGATCTGTACATCCTTTCTGTACACCATAGGGATATATATATATTTTTTTGGGGGCACTCTGGGCGGATAGCCCCTAATCCTCTAGTTCATCCAACTTTGCTTCCAGTTCAGCCAGATGTCGCTTTGCTTGGTTCAATATTTCCTGAAGCTCTGCGGCTTCTGCTCGTTTTATTTCTTTTTTGACGGCCTTAATCTGTTGTTCCAGATAGAGAATATCGGATTCATTTCCTGAGTTGTTCCAGATCTGTGAATAAGTCATAGCCAGCCTCCTTTTTTCTCTACACATGGGTTTCAAGTCTACGATTCAAGTAAAATCTGGTTTCCACTTATCCAGATTAATCGATGCTGCTCTTGGAGTCTAGCTAATAAACAAAAACCAAACCACATGAACATCCCCGCATGTCATGCGATTTAGACCGGTAGCTTTGCGTCTTCCGTCTTTCCAACGGATATGAAAAAAGCCCGCATCCGCGGGCTTTCTGTTCTAAATTTATGATGTATCACTGTTCTTGAGGTTCAATCACTTCAGGTGTTGCTGTCCGAATCCGTTGTTTCTCTAACTCCTCTTTCAGATCATCTTGGCCACTGTGTTTCCATAACGGAACACCGGAGCGATACGCCGCTCTGCCAGTCAGGTGGGAAGATAAAGGCGCAGTAACAAATACGAAAAGAATACCTATCAGTAGCTTAGTGCTAACATGATCGAGAAAAAATAAAAAGTAGAGAAACACGCCACTGAGAACACATAGCACACCGAGACTAGCACTTTTGGCAGAGGCATGTAACCTCAGATATATATCGGGTAGCCGAATCAGTCCATAAGCGCTAATTGCACTAAGGAGTGCGCCGAACAGAATCAACAACACCAACAGCAGTTCACCAGCTATCTTGATCATTTCCATGTTCAAGTACGACCCCCCTTTCGATATATCTAGCAAGGGCTGTCGTTCCAATAAAGGAAAGAATACCTATCAGCAAAATAATTTCGGTAAAGGCCTGCGTTTGTAGTAAGACAGAGAGAACAGCTACCATTGCTATCATATTAATTCCAATCGCATCCAGAGCAGCGACCCGGTCGGATAAAGAAGGTCCCTTCACTAAACGCCAGGCACATACACCAATGGCTAGTGATATGATCGTAAGTGATACTATAAGAATGAAATGGATCATTAGCGAGTCACCTCCAATATCGCACGTTCAAGGGTATCACGGATATTCGCTTTATACTGTGCAGGGTCATCAACATCCATCGCATGAATGAACAATGTCCGCTTATTATCCGACAACTCAAGCACTACCGATCCAGGAATAAGACAGATAAACGTGCTCAACGCTGCCACTTCCCAATCGGAAGTTAACTCTGTAGTATATTCCAGTATAGTTGGGTGAATATTAAGCCTCGGTCTTAGTATGACTTTCACTACTACATAACTAGAAACGACCAGATCCCGTAGTAGCATAAGAGTAAGTTTAATAAGCGCCCACACTTTTTCAAGATACAATCTGGACCAGAAACGCCGCATCCCGAGAAGTACGAGAATACCTAGCAGGAAACCAATGACGAAGCGAGACCCGGTCCAGTCATTGTGCAGGGACATCCATAGAAAAGCTATCATGAAATTCAATAATAATTGAAAAGCCATATTCATCTACTCCTTCATGACAGCGTTAATGTATAGTGCTGGATCAGCCAATACGGCTCCGGCTTGACCGACATATCCGTTTACCTTCTCAGCACCTACACCCAGCAGAATCACTATAACGAATAAGACAGCTGCCGGTGCCATCATAGCTTTATAACGAAGAGGCCGGACTTGCTCCTCCCCCTTTTCGCCCCCCCAGAATACCTGCTGGAATACCTTGATCAGGGAGTAGAGCACAATCAAGCTGGATGCCAGCGCGATCAGAGAAAGAACAACGTGATCCTCCCCGAGGCCACTTCGTACCATCATCACTTTTCCGGCAAAACCGCTGAGCGGTGGTACACCAACGAGCGCCAGAGTCAATATAAAAAACATCCAGCCAGTCCAAGGGTAACGGCGAATCAAACCACCCATATCCCTTAAGCGTTCGGTACCTGCCGCAGAGATAATTAAACCACCCAGAAAGAACAGCAATGCTTTGGCTACCATGTCATGCATTAAATAAAACACTACACCATTCAATGCATCCTGAGTAGCGATGGAAATACCAAAGGCAATAAAACCGACGCTGATGATGATATTATAATTAAAAACTCGACTAAGATCGTTGTAGGCCATCGCACCGATTGCGCCAAGAACCATCGTTGCTCCGGCCATCCAACCAATCAGTGTATGAGTCAGTTCAAGATTGTGAATGAAAATGAGTGTAAAAGTACGCGTAATTGCATACAGCCCAACCTTGGTCAGCAATGCGCCAAACAATGCTCTGACGGCCAAAGGCGGCGCACTGTAGGAGTCTGGTAGCCAGAAAAAGAGGAGTAGCCCCGCTTTGATCGAGAATACAAGCAGTAGCAGCACCGCAATGACGTTTAGTACGCCCCCCTGCCCTGTCTCTGCCACACGTATGGCCAGATGAGCCATGTTCAATGTTCCGGTTGCTCCATATAAATAAGCGATTGTTGCCACAAACAAGCTTGAGGAAATCACGTTGATTAAAATGTACTTTAAGGTTTCCCGCAGTTGAACCTTGGTACCGCCGAGCACAATCATCGCGTAAGAGGCTACCAGTAGCACCTCGAAGCATACAAACAAGTTAAAAAGGTCGCCGGTAAGAAAGGAGCCAAATACGCCGGTCAACAGAAAATGGAAAAACGTATAATAGTAGAAGCGTTCCCGTTCTTCGCCGATGCTGGCGAAGGAAAAAAACAAGCAAGCCCCACCAACAACGGATGTGGTCAGCACGAGCAACGCCGAAAACATGTCGGCAACAAAAACGATGCCATAAGGCGGAAGCCAGCCGCCCATATATAAGGTCTGAATGCCATCCGTACTCACTTGGTACACAATGAGCCCGGAAACAGCAATATTCAAAAATACACTGATTGCGCTGATGATACGTTGCAATCTAATTCGTTCTTTCAGAAAAATCAGTATAACTGCCGTAATGGCCGGAATCAGCAGAGGCAGCACTAACATGTTGTTCATTGTCTCTCCTCCTTGATTCCTTCCACATCATCCGTACCCGTCGAGCGGTAAGCCCGGTAAGCCAGAACAATGAAGAAAGCGGTAACCCCAAAGCTTATAACAATGGAGGTCAAGATGAGCGCCTGAGGCAAAGGATCGACATAGGCCTCTGCTTCCTCTCCAAGCAACGGTGCGGATCCAGTCTTGAGACCCGCCATTGTCAGCAGCAGCAAATGAACACCATGCGTTAGCAAAGTAGTTCCTAAAAGGATGCGCAGCAAGCTTTTGGAAAGAACTTGATAAACACCGACGCTAAACAATACACCGATCGCCAGAGCTATAAGGAGTTCCATTAATCATCCCTCCCGATCGTAAGTATAATATTCATGGTGACACCAATGACGGCGAGATATACGCCAAGATCGAATAACATCGCTGTCGTAAGTTCCGTTTTCCCAAAGAGAGGTAGGTAGAAATAACCAAATGCCTGAGTGAGAAATGGAGCACCGAACAAAAACGAACCAAGCCCTGTAAGAAAAGCAATCGAAACACCAATCGCTATTAGCTTACGATAATTGATAGGCAATACCCTCTCAATCATGTCCATCCCAAAAGTAATTCCCAGTATTACTAGCGCAGCGGAAGCCATTAATGCCCCGATAAATCCGCCTCCTGGATTGTTATGACCGGCAAAAAACAGGTAAAGCGAAAATATAAGAATGACAACGAATGCCACTTTGGCTACCGATTCCAGCAGCACATCGTTACCACGAGAATAACGTGGCTTATTATTATTAATTGCTCTCTTCAGCGGGGCGGGTGCTTCACCCGTCTCCGTCTCCAACTTCAACTTGATTATGGAATAAATAGCAAGCGAAGCAAGACCAAGCACAGTAATTTCAAACATAGTATCAAAACCGCGGAAATCAACGAGTAAAACATTTACAATGTTGTTACCGCCGCCTAGCACATAGCTATTCTCCACGTAATAATTCGAGATGGATTCAAACGGGCTGCTGCCTAGAGCAGCAAGTGCAACCAGTGTCATCGTTACACCGAATCCGATGGAAATGAGTAGTTTCGGCAAGCGTGCCCGAATTTTTAACGATTCTTTCTTCAGCTTCGGCAAATGTCGGAAACAAAGCAGGTACAATGCGACGGAAACCACTTCGACAATCATCTGCGTAAGCGCAAGATCAGGCGCTCGGAACAGAACAAAAAGCAAGGTAACCATATAACCTACCATTCCCGTTAACAGAATCGCTGTTATTCTGGAGTGTACAAACGGGATCACCAAGGCACCCACCAGCATAACTATAACAACAACAACTTCAAAGAACGAAATTGAGGCATATTGACTCATTCCAAAACTGATTCCATCTGTGTACAGCATTGTTCCGCCAAGCGCAACAATCAGGAAAGTGAAAATGTACATTAAATAATGACGCATGGAACCCGTCATATAAGTCCCAGTCAACCCTCTGGACAACTTTTCAATCAGCCGGATTCCTCCATCATAGACTTGATTTAAAGTGTATCCTCCGCCCCATTCTTTATATACAAGATTCCAGCGACCATAGATTCGGTAAACGATTATTCCGAAGACCACGACACCCATAGTCATAAATATCTCAGGTGTCCAGCCGTGCCAGAAATGAATGTTCACATTAAAGGGTTCTACTGCCTGTATGACAGGGTGAATTGCATTCATTGCAGGGATAATGATCGTATTGGACAACACGTTCGGAAAAAATCCAATTAAAATGGATAGAAGCGCTAGCAGGCATGGTGCCAACAAAAGGCCAATCGGCGCCTCATGTGCTTTTATATCCAGTTTCTCAGGCTGATATTTACCAAAGAAGGTCTGAAATATCAATATTATACAGTACGAAAAGGTACACACGCTGGCAATCCAGGCTACAATCGGAAAGAGCGTAAATAACGAAGGTATAGAAAGTATATCCAGCTGTCTAATATTCAGCACAGCCGTGAAAAACATCTCCTTACTCAAAAAACCGGAAAATGGAGGTAAACCCGCCATGGAGAAACTGCCGATCATTGCTATCGTGAAGGTAACCGGCATAAAGGAAATTAGCCCCCCCAACTTGCGCAGGTCACGGGTACCCGTTCCATGATCGACTATACCAACCATCATAAACAAGGAACCTTTAAATATCGCATGGTTAATAAGATGAAAGATAGCTGCCGTTGTTGCAGCGGTATAGAAAACTGACTCTTCACCTGTATAAAAAGCGGCGGCAGAACCTAGTCCAAGCAATCCCATAATCAGTCCAAGCTGACTGATCGTTGAATAGGCTAACAGAGCCTTTAGATCCGTCTGCTTCATCGCCTGGATTGAACCATAGATCAAGGTGATCAAACCGACGATTGAGACAATCCAGAACCACTCATGTTGCCCTGCAAACACTGGGCTGAAACGGGCTACCAGATATAGACCAGCCTTAACCATCGTTGCCGAATGAAGATAAGCGCTGACTGGTGTAGGTGCTTCCATAGCATCTGGCAACCAAATATGGAATGGGAACTGGGCTGATTTGGTGAAGGCACCCAGCAGAATCAGCAACATTGCCGGAATAAACAGCGTCTGTCCACTAATATCCGCACCCATACTCCAAATTTCGCGAATGCTGAAAGTGCCTGTCATCACGTAGAGCATCAGGAAGCCAGCGAACATCGCTAGACCGCCGAATACGGTAATCAGCATAGATTTCTGTGCACCATAACGAGACTTCTGCCTCCGATGCCAGAAACCGATCAGCAGAAACGACGAAACGCTTGTCAATTCCCAGAAACCGTAGAATACCATCATGTTATCCGAGAGCACAACACCAAGCATCGCTCCCATAAATAACATCAGATAAATATAAAAAGGGGTTAATTCTTCTTTGCGCTTGTCTAGATAATAAATAGAATAGATGATTACAAGACTACCCATTCCAGTAATTAACAACGCGAACAGTAAACTTAATCCATCTAGATGGAAAACCAGATTAATTCCGAGTGAAGGAATCCATGAGATGGTTTCATACCCCAAATCCCCTCCCTTAATAAGCGGAATCCGGGTCAAGAAATAAACGAACAGAACGAGTGGACCGAGAAAAACAAGCCAACCTCTGTGTAGGTTGGGTGCCCTCTTTCTTAAAAGCGCTACTACTAAGGCCAGTAGAAAAGGGACAAGTATGATTATATGCAGCAAAGGCAAGCCTCCCTTTCCATGTAAACAACTCAATTTGTGAACATTAGTACTTACTTTTTCACCAAAATCCAAAAAACATATGGATCTAGAGAGGCCTTAAGTAATAGGTCCTCTTCTAGATATATATACACCCGATTATAAAGACTCAGTCAATGTACCATCATAAATATTCAAATATCTTACCTTTCCATCTTCTTGCTCAATTCTGAATAAACCACTCTCAAATTCTGTATGCAGCTCGTGAAAAAACTTCCCTTTAAGCGAATACTCTCCTTTAGGTTCCTCACTGAGCTGATATTCATCCCCTTCTTTGACCAGATAGGAGATAACGCCTTCCTCATGTGTTTCTTCAAGCCCGGCGCTCATCCGTTGAACAGCCACTACATGCAGGTCGATCAAATTCATTTTGCCAATAAGTTCATTGACGAAATTACGTTTTGTAAGCTCCTGCCATCGCGTCTGGGCAGATTGTCCAATTATAATCTGTGTAACTTCCTTGTCTTCAGCAGCTTTTACAATAACATCTGTTGTTTTTCGGCCTTCGCGTTTCTGGACCATAAACTCCGCGCCAACTTCCTCAGCAAGACGTTTCCAGACCCTCATATACATTTCTTTGCTCTCATTATATTCATCGCTGTCCGAACTATCCACGTTTAATATAAACAATGGCGCTCCTATCAATCCAGACAACCGGACACCACGCTGGATTAAACGCTCCCCATGTGGACCATAATGAACACAAACCATAATTTTTTCATTGTGAATGACCTTCATCCTCCTGTAACATGGCCAAGAAATACAAAAGGAGCCCTTTGGTGTTAGGCCCCTTACGTATTCCTAAAACCGATAAGTATACTTAATTATATCTATCCTTATATTCTTTGTAAAGTTTACTGGTTCGGTTAATATCCATAAAAAACTTTACGAGTTCATAGTCAGTCAGGAACTCAGGCAGAATCGGCAAAGAATAGACATACCCGATTTCCTGCTCACTCAACTCCCGAACATGCCCATTGTCTTCCAAACGTAATAGGAGACAGTTCAGTTTCATTTCAATAAGAGCAGTCATTCTTTATTCAAGTGATTAAGAGAATATCCACACCAAAATGAAACAATAGTCGTATATTGAAACAATCCTTATTTTTAGTAGTATAAAGAGAGGGGACGATCTTACTGGCCAAGCAAATAAGCATTGAAGAGCAGCTAGCCGCCTTTGCTTGGCTGCAAGCTCTAGGAACCAATCTTGCAGCTCTCGGTCAGACCAAAAGTCTGTCCAAAAACAAGCAGCATCAGGCAGAAGCTCAAAAACTGTCCATTATTGGAAATGCAATGCAATCCATATCTAATGCGGCACAGGCAGAATTGACCGCAGAGCTTCGGAGGACCGCGTCTAATAAAGAGTCTAATGATTTAACGGTTGCAGGCAACTGGCTTCAATCCCTAGGAAATGCGTTACAAGTTATTGCAGGAGTTAACGACAGTACAAACAGTGACGGGAACAGGAACGCAAACAGAAGCAAAGACAGACATTCCTCAAAGACCAAGAGGTGATTAACTCATTTTCACGAGCATACTCTGGTCTTTTTTATTTCGTTAAATTTTCAAGACCCGCCTGTTAAATAACGTGCAGTATGTTCACGCGGGTATGCTCCTCAAACGGCTCCTGTCCTATAACTACTATACGATGCCTTATGCGTTGAAACTAACCGATTCAATCTCCGTTCCCGGTTGCATGTTGCTACGGAGCACGCAATACTTTCCACAGAATTGGAAGGTCATAAGACAGTGACTCATGAGGTACATGCTCAGGAATGGCGTGAGAGCTTGCTTATGGAGAATATCAATATACCAAGCGGCAAAGTTCGAATGATCATTCGTGTCCTTCAGAGTCAAGTAGATTTAGATTGGATTGAATTTTCCTTTATTGAATAAAATGATTAACTGAAACTAATAGGCAACACTCAGCCGTTGAAAATCCATTGATGAATATGTCTTTCTCTGTTATGATTACGTCATAAATTGACTGTGTGTAACTGGCGGAACATGGGTAACCATGAGGGAGCACATGGATAACTGGCCGTACGCCTGGGCGAAGGTAAGGGGAGATTGATGCCCTTACCTCTTTATGTTTCTATCAAACTAAAAGGTGATGATGAGATGACAGCAACAACATTAATCTTGGATGGAAATCAAGTCGCAACTAGAATTAAGGAATCTTTAGTAGGAAGAATCCATCGTCTGTCTGAAAAAGGTATTGTCCCATGCTTGGCGACCATATTAGTCGGTGATGATCCGTCATCAGCAACCTATGTAAAAATGAAGAGTAACGCTTGTAAGCGTCTTGGGATTCAATCCATTCGTGTTGATCTCCCCAAAAATACCTCGACGGATGAATTAATTGAAGTTATTCATAAACTGAATGCGGATACTAATGTACATGGAATATTGTTACAGCATCCCGTTCCAAATCAAATAGACGAGAGAGCAGCATTTGATGCTATAAGTATTGATAAGGATGTCGACGGGGTAACAACTTTGGGGTTTGCCCAAAACGCCTTTGATTTTGCTAACTTCCCTTCTTGCACACCAGCAGCAATCATTGCTATTTGTGAATATTACAATATATCTATTGAAGGTAAACACGCTGTTGTGATTGGGAGAAGTCCTATCCTTGGAAAGCCTGTATCTCTCATGCTGTTAAACAACAATGCAACAGTAACCGTATGCCATTCCAAAACAACTAATTTAGCAGACTTGGTTCGTTTAGGTGATATTGTCGTGGCAGCTGTTGGTAAGCCCAAATTTGTTCAAGGGGATTGGATAAAACCAGGTGCTGTTGTATTGGATGCTGGTTACAATGAGGGTAATATTGGGGATATTGATTATGATAATTGTCTGAAAAATGCCTCCGCGATTACTCCGGTTCCAGCAGGGGTCGGCCCAGTAACAATAGCTACATTACTAAAACATACTGTTGAAGCCGCAGAGAAATTAGTTCAATAGATCACTAGCCCATAAGGTGTACGGGACAGCCAATTCCTTAGCTAAGACTCAAGCATTGATTATTATAATACCGATGTTCCCTGTCTTTTAATAGCATGGAATAACAGGAACATTGAACGTCAGCATGATAGGATGAAATCAAGAGGAGATGGCAAACATGGAATGGCTTATCCGAATGAAGGAAGCTCTAGATTATATGGAGAGCAGGATGGAGGAACCCTTTAATATTGATGATATCGCAAAAGTTGCTTACTCCTCCCCTTTCCACTTCCAGCGCATGTTCCACATGCTGACCGGAGTATCGGTTGCAGACTATATTCGCAGACGTAGATTGACGTTGGCGGCACAGGAACTGGCAGTGTCTAAAGTTAAAGTGCTAGATGTAGCTCTGAAATACGGATATGAGTCTCCTGAATCTTTTGCCAAGGCGTTCCGCAAGGCACATGGTATTGCACCTTCTTCAGCGCGAGAGCCAGGGATACAGCTTAAAGCCTTCCCCCGCCTCTCCTTCCATCTATCATTGAAGGGAGATAAGGAAATGGAATACAGAATCGTGGAAAAAGAAGAATTTATCGTTATCGGCAAGTCCACTGAGGTTTCAACGAGAATGGGTGAGAATACTAAGGTAATCCCCCTCCTCTGGAAGGAAGCAAACGAAGATGGAACCTCAGATAAGCTTGCTGAAATTGGTGTAAACAAGGATTTACTTGGTATCTGCACAGGGATGGATTATACCAAAGAAACATTTGCTTATTGGATCGCCGTAGAAGGAAACCTTGAAACTGACCTGCAAGGTTATGCATCCACTGTTATCCCTGCTGCGAACTGGGCTGTATTCACATCAGTAGGACCTATGCCACACGCCATTCAGACGGTGTGGGAACGGATATTCCAAGAATGGTTCCCTGGAACAGGTTACGAGCATGCAGGTAGCCCCGAGTTTGAACTATACCTGCCGGGTAATCCGAGTGCTGAGGATTATCGCTGTGAAGTGTGGGTTCCAATTAAGAAAAAGTAAAACGTATTTTAATAGGAAATGGCAGGTCAAGGGTTTATCCTAGGCCTGCCATTTCCTATTATTCGGTCTATTACAGATGCAAGCAAATCTTGCTTCCTTTGAACCCTGTATCGTCAACTGGAATTCCACCAAGTTGCTAGTCTACAAAAAGCTTTTTTCTTTTAATAATATTGTAAGCTGAAGAAAATACCCCTAATAAAATGCCCGTAATCGGGAACACAATCCAGTTCATGCGCCATTGATCGAACACGAATCCCATGATTAGGAAGATACAAACGGCAATGGGCCAAATGATAGAGGAAACCGCCCAAATCACTCTAATCTCCTCTTTCTTTTACTTCGAGTATTCACCGGTTTTCAAAAGCATATCAAAGCTCTCCCAAATGGCGCTGTAATAGATGAACAAGAAGACGGCGATGGCAACGACACTAAGCATGATAACGACACCATACGAAGATGCATTACCTTCAAAAGCCGAGGTCAAAAAAATAAAAACCGGGGATAACACACACAAACATACTCCAACAATGAGAGATAATGTATAGGATGAGGAAAAAGCTTCTTTCTTTTGAATAATAAGTGCTCTTAGCTGGTAAGACAGATCAAATTCATCCTGCAAATGCTTATACTTCTCCATAAGACTACTGCTATAAATAAAGATTCCAATGGCTGGAGTAATGAGTAAAAACATCGCAATCACACCATACAATCCCGCGTTATCTTCCGACAGTTTCCACCCTAGCAGACCATCTTCGAATAATGTAGTAATTAGAATCAATAAAGCTGGTCCAATGATACATAAAGCAACGCCAATACCATTCAGCAGACCGGATTTCTTTTTAGCTACCAAGAATCCTTCTGCTTGTTGCTCTGTTAGGAGGGGAAGAGTCTCTACCTCATCAGTCTGTATGATTCCGAGCTCGCTGATTAATTCATCTATGTTGCCAAACTCTGAAATAACGATACCTACAGCCTCATTTTCTGATTTCCCTTCATTTTTAAACTCATAATACTTATCCTCCATACTAGAGAGCATATCCTGTTTCAATTTGAGCATTTGGGGAATTCTTGGTAAGGCAGCAAACATATTGTCCAAGTAACTAATAATCGTTTCCATGGTTTGTCACTTCTCCCTAATAAATTTATTGATGACCTCTTTCGTTACTTCCCACTCCTCACATTTCTCATGGTAGTAATTCAGACCGTCTGGAGTTATCTGATAATAGGTACGTCTCTTTCCAAAGGTCTCGTCTTTATAAAAAGAATGAATATAACCATTCTTCTCAAGCCGTGCGAATGCAGAATAGAGTGTAGTTTCTTTCATCACATATTTCTCTTCTGACATCTTTTTTATATTCTTAGATATTTCATAACCGTAAGACTCCACATCTAATAACATATACAGGATAATGGTATCGTTATATCCTCGAATAACATCACTGCTGATCAAATAATCAACCTCCTTTACTGCATCTGTCGTACTATACCTGTCGTAGTAAAAATACTATAACATATTTACTACGACAGATAAAGTAATTTATCAAGAAATAGGCTCAATCCTACAATCCATGGAAGTGACTTATTACCTATAACAGCAAACTACTTATGGTGCTACACATAATTAGCCTTACGATCGTATTCAATAAAGCCGATGGGAAAAGGCAAGAGGAGATCGATCCCCTTGCCTCTTTATGTTCCTATCTAATCAAAACAACTAATTTAGCAGATATCGTTTCATTAGCTTAATAACTATATCCTCCGCTGCCTTCTATTAACGCAGTCCAATATCGTGAAAGCGGTTAGTGATCGGTTCACGCAGTAACATCTGGATTGACTGAATCGCAGAGGCCTCAGCCATTTTAGCATCAAGGAATAATTCAATTAGATTGTTTATTTGCAAATGAGTAAGGGGACGAGTCGTATTCAACTCAAACACATCGATTTTCTTTATAATCTCATCGTAGATCGCAGCTAGTGTAATATAATGTACTGCTACTATTTTCAAGGCTGGCCAATAATTGCAGGCCTCCTCTGTATACCTTGCCGCATCCCTTTTGTCTGCGGCATATATATTAAATGTTGTATATGCCCCCTCGGCATCGTAGTCACCAGAGCGCAATGCCTCCACAATGGCGTCGTAAGCTTTCAATCCGCAGGCATATTCGGACTCAGGAAGCATTAGATCATGAGTCTCCCCTTTGAAGACGGCTTGTATAAAAGATTCCTTAATCACCTGAAGCATATCTATTTCCAATTGATCTTCGTAAACTTGGTAGTACCAATAAGGAGAATGGTTCTGGCCCAATTCACCGAAGGGTATTTCCTTATATTCGATTGTCTGACCATCCGTATAGTAAAAAACCTCCTCGTTGTCATTGTATCCGTTAACAATAACGAATTGGTCTTTCCATAGAATAGCGCCCGTTCCACGATCAATAGCATTTTTTATATCCGTGATGGCATGTTGCTGATAGAGGGGAAACGTTGGTGCAAAATTAAATCCGGCACTCTGTGAAGCTGTAATCCCGACAAGATCAGCTGCAACGAAATGCTCAGCCATCCAATTGTAAGCTGTGGCTGAGTCCATATGTAGCTTTCGATTCACAGAAAAACGAAAGCATGCAGCCGTCATCCCGGATAACATATACTTCGGTAAGGAAAACCAGCCCTTCCCCGACAAAATACCATACATGGCATCCGTAAATGAATAGGATTCCGGACTTAATCGGAGTGTATGTACAATAACTTGTTTCATCCCCTGATTTCTCTCCTTCCTCACCTAGCAGAATGTGCCCCCCACCTTGGTAGGATAGATCGTTTGCGATCAGGGTAGCGCCCTGATATGATTCTAATGAGTTCCATCGCCCTTTCTTCCAACGCCATCGCCTTTTCAAACGTAGCGCATAAAGACGGAAGCCGATGTTCAGCCAGTTGTTTTTTACCGTGAATCAATGGCAGTGAAGCCGTAAATTCCTCTGTCACAATGCTCACAAGTTCAGCATAAATACTGCAAATTTCATCCAATCCAGGTACATAACTCTTAACCTCTTGCATATAATCTTTAATTTCAGTCCGTGCTGTCAGGTACGAATCCAAAATATATACTGCGCCAGCGCTGTCATAACCCCCTTGCTCAAAGGCTCGTATAAGAAAGCGATAGGCGTGACGCCCTGAAGCAATACTCCGATCAGGTAATGTTTTATAAGGCGTCTCCCAGTCATACAACGCAAGTCTGAGCGATTCCAGAACAGCGTCCTGTATAGCGATGTCCACCTTGTCTCCAAATATCTGACCATACCAGAATGGCGTCATATTTATTCCGAAATTATCGTATAGTACAATTCGATTTTCCTCAGACCATCCGTCCTGCACATAAAAGACACGATCGTCATCGTCATAACCGTTGATGACACCAAATTCCGGAATCCAGTAAACTCCACCCACACCAAGATCTATACTTTGCTTCATCCATTGGACCGCCTCCTTTTGATAGGTTTCAAATGAGCTATGTCTTGTTCTCCCACCATCATAGACTGTATATATTCCTAAATTATCGATTGCTGGAGCATGCTCAGTCCCCCACTGCCCGTATGCTGTGACTGACATGGGAAGAAGCTTCTCATGAACCGAAAATTTGAACGCCATACCGCTAAGTCCAGACAGCAAAAATTTAGGTCCATCGAACCGATTAGCCGCTGTCAGAATCGCATATATAGCATCTGTAAATGATTTAGATTCCCGCCTCATATGTATATCCTTAAGTATCATTAGAGCCTCCCTGTTCATCTAGCAACTCCAATATCCCTTTGCATCTGCTGCGTATTTGCTCTCGAAGCCACTTGGGGGATATAATCTGGCGCCACTCTAAGGTGAGTAGATGCCCAAGAAACGCATCTGAGTCAAAGAACTCTACCTCAAATACGTCTTCAGTTGAAGCACATACTTTATAGCCATACCATGTGGAGCCTTGTGGTGGGACGGCTAATGAAATGCGGGCCTTAAAAGGCTTCATCTGATGCGTTCGTCCCTCCTGCTGTTGCCCCTGTGGATCCTCATTACCACTTTCAAACTGCCGCTCTGTCAGATTCAAATGAATAATATCTGACAATCGAAAGGTTTGGAGGCGTCCCTGTCCTTCAACACAGGCAATGACATGATCGTCATCATAATGACGAGACATCTTTGAAGGACAAATATACAATTCCTGCTGTCCACTTGCCTGGTCTTGATAGATAATACGTACGATCAAGCGGGCTCTGATGGCTTGGTCCAACAGTTCAATATACTGCATTCGACGAGTATCCACTTCAAATACGGGTAGATATGCTTCATTATTCAACTCTTGGTTATCCGTAAAACGCTCAAGCAGACTGCCAATCCGCCGAATCTTATGGCCATTCTCATAATTGTAATGGCTATAACGATAAGCTAAATATTTCAGGACCCTTTTTTCTTCTTCAGTTATATATAAATGGGGTAATATAAAGCTATCATCTTCATAGCAGTATCCACGTTGTTTAGCTATATATTGCAACGGAGCACGAAGTGATGCGCCTAAATACTCGATATCCCGTTGCGCTTGTCGCTTTGATATTTCGAAATGTTCTGCCAAATGATTACTGTTTGGATAACTTCCCGCCCTGATTCGCTGATCAAACCACTGAATACGATGCATATGGCTCAAGAGAACATTCTCCCCTTTTTGTTATTAGCTCAATTAGAGTTAACACTTTGGCTTTAGTAATATCTCATGCTATCTTCCAGTATAGGGTAAATCACTTAATTGAAACAAGGATGCCTAGTTGTACCTAAATGCATAATGCATGAGGATAACTGGCACCCTTGAGTATTATTTCACTTCGTCGATGCGATAGCATCTACTTTGGTCTGTGGCGCCTTATCACAACGCTTACACACCTTAACACCTGTCCCATCAGTTTTTGTTCTAGGATAGAGCAGCTTAATTCTCGTGCTCTGGCAGATCGGGCATGTACCTCGGCCTCGTGATGGTAAGCTCCAGAGCGCATGTCCTCGTTTGGTCTTCGCCATAATTATGTTCCTCATTTCAGCAATTTGAATGTTACTACTGAATTATAGAACAACTGGTACGACATAAAATGTCGTATTAATATATTTCTATTATACTATTTTCAATTCATCCAAACGAACGGAGCGATGCTAGCGACTAGTCCATTAATCAAAATATACTGTTTTTCCAGTCCGTGCCGATTCATAAATCGCCTCAAGTACTTCGGTAACAACTAACGCCTGCTCTGGCTTAACCATTGGCTCAGTGTCATTGATGATACTTTCGAGCCACAATCTGCATTCTCTACCTGCTTGGCTCTCGGTTTTCCCATCGAAATAAGCAACTCCACCTGCATTTAGCTCAGGCTTCTTCGTATACAGATGACCTAAATCTTCACCATTTATCCGCAGACCGTCTTTCATATCTGCGCCACCTTCGGTACCGCAAAGTGTCGCTTGTGCTTCACCTACATCTAGCGTATTCAACGCCCAGCTCGCTTCAAGCGTAACTGTAGCTCCATTCTCCATCGTAATAAATCCAAATGCAGAATCCTCTACTGTGAATAATGCTGGGTCCCAAGGTCCAAAAGCATTAGCTGCATCTTTCTTGCTACCCAACTTGTGATAGACATTCCCCTTAACACTCTTCACTTTGTAATTATCCATTAACCATAAAGTCAGATCCAGCGCATGGGTTCCGATATCGATCAACGGTCCTCCGCCTTGCTCATCCTCATTTAAGAATACGCCCCATGTTGGCACAGCACGTCTACGAATCGCATGAGCTTTAGCGTAATAAATTTCGCCTAATTCTCCTCTTTCACAGACCTTTTTAAGTAATAAGGAGTCTGGGCGATAGCGGTTGTCGTAACCTATTGACAGCTTTTTGCCCGTACGTTTAGCAGCTTCAAGCATTAATCTCGCTTCGGCAGCTGTCTTAGCCATAGGCTTCTCACACAACACATGCTTTCCTGCTTCTAATGCGTCAACCGTAATGAAGGAATGTGATTTGTTCGGCGTACAAACGTGAATCACATCGATACTAGTATCCTTCAACAACTCTTTGTAATCCGAATATATTTGTGCACTCTCAAGATCAAATTTCTTTGCCGTCTCTATTGCACGTTCTTCGATGATGTCGCACAAAGCTACTATTTCCGCATTGGACTGTTCAACTAGATTAGGGATGTGCTTACCATTTGCAATTCCCCCACAACCAACAATCGCTATTTTTAGTTTTTTAGTTATATTTTGTGTCATGTCATAAATCTCCTTTAATAAGTTATAGAATTCCTCTTAAATATTGTAAGCTCATCTCAATACTTTGCAGTTGTGGAAGATCGAACTCTTCTTGCTCTACCGTATACCAAGCCACATGATATTGCTTCGCTGCAGCAGTAATCTTATTGAAATCCATGATTCCTGAACCAATCTCAATATTCCGCTTATCTTCTTCACTCTTCATATCTTTAATATGCAGAATTCTACAACGTTCCTTGTATTTATGAATAAAGTCTATTGATTGTAGACCCTTATGTTCTACCCAGTATGTATCCAATTCCACAAATAAATGATCTGATTGTGTATGATTCACCAGTAGATCAAGCCCGTATTCTCCCTCAAATGTATTAAATTCAATACCGTGATTATGGTAACCGAATCGGATTCCATTCTCTTTACAGCGCTCACCAATACGATTGAATCGTTCAGCCGTTCGCTTATATGCATCCGCACTATCACGCATCTCATCTGGAAGACCCGGACAAATGATATATGGGCTCTGAATCTCCAAGGAATACTCTATCGTCTGTTCTAGATTATCTTCCAGATCAGAAATGCCAATGTGGCTACCTGCGGCCTGTAATCCCAAATCATCCAACGCTTTTCTCAAATCTTTAGCAGAAGTACCGAAGTATCCAGCGAATTCCACCCCGTCGTAACCGATTTTAGCTACCTTGTCTAGTGTGCCAAGAAAATCTACATTCGTTAATTCTTTAATTGAATACAGTTGCAATGCGATCTTATTCATATCTTTGCACTCCTTTCTTGTTACCAATAAAGTTACCAAACTTAGTGTAAAAGTAATACAATGGAGCTATCGAGAAATATTAAATATTTGTCATTGGAGTGTATTGTTATGTCTGAAGCCTACTTTGAATCCAACCGCTCTCCCGTAGGAACAATCCAATATCCTTATGAATGCATGATTCATTACAGTGTCGGGAGCCGCTGCATCGTAAATCCTCACTGGCATGTGTATATTGAAATTTTATATTTCTTATCTGGACAGGCGAAAGTATTCCTTGGTGGAGAATCCCATGTCCTAACTAAAGGAGATCTCATCCTTATTCATTCGCATGAGACACATTCTATTCATTCCATGGACGTGGAAGAGGTCTCATATATCGTGATCAAGTTTGATCCTGAGATTCTATACTCCACCTCAAGAACCATTTTTGAATCTAAATATGTGCTACCTTTCACCATGGCGAAATCGACCAATCAACGAGTGTTCACTGAACAAGAGATTACAGGCAGTCCCATCCCTTCTCTCGTTACAGAAATCTATGAAGAGTACACTACGCGAAACTATGGATTTGAACTTGCTGTACGGACATTAATATGTAGAGTATTTCTATGGTTTTTGCGCAAGTCGCAGGACGCTCAGCCGAATTGGGATATTGCGCATTCACTCAAACAAATTGATTTTCAAATGCTACAGAATGTGTTCGAATATATTGATGACCATTACATGGAGGACATCAATGCGAATACCGCTGCCAGTATGTGTAACCTGAGTTACAGTTACTTCTCACGAAAGTTCAAAGCGATTATGGGCAAGACGTTCACGAACTACTTGAACTACATTCGAATTACAGAAGCAGAAAAGTTACTACTGACGAGCGATTCAAGTATGACCGAAATTGCTTTAGAAGTTGGATTCTCCAATTCAAGCTATTTCATTCAACAATTTAAGCAATACAAAAACATTTCACCTAATCAATTTCGCAAAAAGAGTACTCAAGAAAATTCATAATCCAAGGTAAAAAAAAGAAAAACTTAATCTAATGTCGATTACATTAGATTAAGCTTATTTTTAATACGTATGATAGCATCTCTTGATACTAATTCCCCGGCAGCTATACAAATTGCCGAATCTTTGAAGCCAATCTGATTGTATCCGAGGTCAGGACGCAACACGATATCTGCAAGCTGCAATTCCTCCTTCACCATCTTTGCACTCATCATGTCGATGGTGTTCATGAGTGAATCCACAAAATGTCTTGCAGTTCCTTTAACGAATGACTCCGCACACACATTCACAGCAATGACAATATCTGCACCCATACTTTTCACTAGTGCCGCTGGTACTGGATGGACAACCGCCCCATCCATTAGTCTCTTGCCCTGATAGTGCACAGGACGCATGATGGCGGGAATGGCTGTACTTGCACTGATCGCATGGGCGAGTGATCCTTCCCGCATAATATGCGCCTCCCCTGTCGAGGTATCTGAAGCTACAGCAGCAAAGGGGATAGGCAGATCCTCAATAAGCTTCTTACCTAGATACTGTTCGATAAATCCAATCATCGGTGTATTATGTACGAACGAGCGTTTCGGTAAGGTTGGGCGGACTAATTGACCCCAGCGAATTGTCGAAAGAACACGAACACAGTCTTCCACAGGCATTCCGGCTGCATACGCGCCACCAACTAATGATCCAACACTCGTGCCTGCAATCATATCAATAGGTATGCCCTCTTCCTCCAACACTCGTAATACTCCAAGATGTGCCATTCCTCTAATAGATCCACTACCTAGCGCTAATCCAATCGTCGGTCGATCTCCGGCTTTACGTGCTCGACCAAAGCGCAAATGATTGCTATAGATCATGCGACCCTGACTTAAGATATAGGCTTCTTTCACAATCACTTGTAACTCCTCCACATTATTAGTTAAGTATGGAAAAAGACTAAGTAGACGTAGTGCATCTTGCGAAATCGTCGTTTCAACATCCTCAGCCCCTTCCTTTTTTACAAAGTATTGTGCTAATAAGGGGATATCCTCCAACCTTTCGCGAAGTGGTGGTACTGATAGCGTTGTTATGTTGGGTAAACTTATCGGCTGTGTAGCAATGATAACGATTCGAGTCTGAACATCCGTTTCTAGCATTTGTGTCAGAATAGGAGTAGGTAATGGTTCGACTTGTTCAACAACAATCGTACCGCCCTTAGCCGCACGTACTCTCGCATCCCAAGTAAGTAAGTCGAAATCTTGCCCGTTTATCGTAAGAATAGGATAATGACCTTGTGTCGTTAAGAAATGGAGTTTTCTAGCTACACTTCTCTTGCCTGTTCCCGCTTCACCTATAATAACAACATGCTCTTGCCTCGTAGACAGACGTTCTATATTCTCTAGTAACTCTTGCATAGCTGGACTCGTCCCGATGAGCTCACCATATCGTTCTTGTTCCTCTGTTTCATGCTGCTTCAAAATAAACAGACTCTTCGTATGCTCCTCTAACACTCGCTCGTTAGAATTCTGAATTCGTTTGATCATAGCTTCAATAATCTGCCTGCGGAAATCAGCGTTTCTATCCATCAATAACAACATGCCTGTACGAGAAACGCTTATCGTATGAACATCATTAACCGCTTCTACATAGGCACTGACGGGATCCCCGGTCAAACAAGACATCTCTCCAAAAAAGTGTCCTCGTTGCAGTATAGCTAATTCAACTTTCTTTTCATGCTGAATAAATACTCTCACTTGACCTGATACGATAATATGGACGTGCTCGCTAACTTCACCCTGCTCCATGATAAGTTGATCGGACAAATAGTGTTGTTCCTCTATTTCCAGGTTCAACTGCTGTAGTTCTTCGGCGGATAGTTGATCCATCAACGGGTATGACTGATAGGGATGTAGCAATCAAATTCCTCCTTTATATATGTATGTTTGTAATGCGCTTTCACACTTTTCTTACTAGGTTCCTCTAATCACTATATTCTACAGGTTCTTTACATCATTTCAAACCCCTTCATGCGGAATAGTTCCAGATATCTTCCACTCGCAACAATGACCGGGTCCCTCCTTTTCTGGAGAAATCCCGGTCTTGTGATCTGTATTTTAGAGGTTGTTCAAATAGTCGAATTTTTGAACACACACTTTAATTCTCGATAATGATTCTGTCTAACTTCAGATTAACCGGATGTGCGAGTGAGTCTCCAACGGGGCACTTACTCTCTAAAAATCGCACGAATTCCTCAACCTTTTCTTTAGGTGAATCGGTTTTGATTCGGAATGTATATCGGATATCAGAGTAGCCAGGACGGACATCAGATTTATTGAAAAATCCATCGAGATCAAGGTCACCTTCAACATCCACGCTGAATCCATCTAGCTTAACATCAAACTTTGGCGCATAGATTCTTGCAACTATAGATTGACAAGCTCCTAGGGAGGCAAGCAACACTTCGACTGGATTCATTCCAGTATCTGTTCCGCCCAAGCTCTTTGGCTCGTCAATAGTTAACTCGAAATCTCTAGATGTAGCTTTAACTTGAACTCCATCTTGTAACTGTGCAGTTGCCTTGAAAGTTTGAATAGCCATTGTATAATCCCCTTTGATTATGTAGTTCGTTGCCAGTGCGCAACATTTAAACCAACTAACTTAATGGGTATTATATGAATAATATTCAATATTGTCAATACTTATTGAAGTGATTGTTATTTTCTGTGATACCGTAATTAAAGGATTTTCCACGTACATCACGAATTATACTCATTTATGATGAATGAAAAGTTAAAGACCAACGGGCATTCACGGTCGAATTGTCGAATATTTCGAAAAACTTGCTGATTCCGTATCCTATATTGATGATGAGACTTTCAGTGAAGATGGCGTGCCGATTATTGCATTTGAAACGGGCATAATTAAATCAGGATATAATTTACTTGCTTTAAAAGCAGTACTTCGTTTGATTTCAGAAAATGCGTTTGAATCTTTGAATAAAACAGAAAACTTTATTGCGTTTGCAGCCACTGGGGATGATTATATCGATTATAGTATCGTTATGCGTAAGTCAATCGATCCCGCATTATTCTATGAGATTTTTCCGGATATTCGAGAGAAGGATACCCAATTTAGTGAGGAAATGAAAAAAAACCAGCGTTTGTCAGTCAATGAATACTTAGATTATTGGTCCGATGCTGTCCATAGTGATTATAGATTAGAAACACCTTTTACTTTTGATAAATCAGAAATTGAGGTCTTTCTACAAATGGAACATTTCGGAAATGCCTTGGCTCAGGAATGTATAGAAAGATTGAAGAAATTGATTACTACATTGAGGCATTACACTTTTCCGGTAAACTGACTGAAAAGCAAAAAGAGGATTGTTCTACTATCGCCGATCGAATGAACAGAAAACCGGATGATATTTTTAATGAGATATCAGAAGAGCTGAGGTTTTTTGCTAAGCAATGATAGTTTAGAAAATTATAAATATAGATAATCACTTCGTGATACAACTAAGGTCAGAATCATTTCTTTATTATGATTCTGACCTTAGCTACCATTATTAATTATAGTATAGAATCAACATCACTCTAGATCTCATTTCATGTCCATACATTATCTCACTCGCTTATACACTCTGCTCACTTACTCCCAAATTAGGGTCGAAGATTAGCATCTTTGTCGCAATTTTATCGATGAAGAATCGATCATGGCTAACCGTAACTACAGCACCAGGGAAATGAATCAGTGCTTGTTCCATGACCTGTATGCTTGTCAGATCAAGATGATTGGTCGGCTCGTCCAATATAATGACAGCAGCTCCCGAGAGTAAGCATTTAGCGAGTGCTACCCTGGCCTGTTGTCCACCGGACAGATTGCCAATGACTTTACTCAGATCCATTTCCGAGAATTGCAACATCGATAGAAATTTATTCACTTTTTTCCTTGTAGCATTTAAACCAAGTCCAGAAATATTAACCGCATGGCTAACGGTATCCTTCAGATCAAGCTCATCCCACATCCTGTTGAAATAAGCGTAGCTAACGCCCCTCTCCCAAATGACCTCGCCTGCTTCTGGTTGTTCTTGGCCCGTAAGCACTTTAATAAGGGTAGATTTCCCGCTCCCATTGGGACCGACGATGGCTATCCGATCTTCCTTCTGAATATCGAAACTGATATTCTGGAATATGGATCGATCGTCATACGACTGTCCGATTCCCTTCACTTGGCATAGATTGTCTGGGAAACGTAGGTTTTCATAAATATCGGTGATAAGCACGTTCACGGGATGAGGCTCAACCCGCTTCTTCATATCAGCCAACTTTCGTGAAAGTCGGTCTTTTGAGGTTTTCTTGTTCGCACGGCTATCAATGACTTCGGACTCCATGATGAGAAGTTCTTCCTCCCATTCGAACTGGCGATCCAATACTTTCTTACGCATCTTCTTCTTCCGTATGTAATCAGTATAATTACCTTCGTATTCTTGAAAATGATAATTCTCAATTTCAATCGTTCGCGTAACGACTCTATCGATAAATTGCCTATCATGAGACACCAGAATCATCGCTCCATTGAAGCGGTTTAACCACTGCTCTAGCCACACGAGACCTTCCAGATCCAAAAAATTCGTTGGCTCATCGAGCAATACAACATCAGGTAACTCAATTAAGATTTTGGCGAGCGCGGCACGATTCCTCCAACCTCCAGATAACTCATCAACGGGCTGATTCCGCGATCTATCATCGAAACCTAACTTGGTTAGAACCGTATCGATCTCGATGGATATATTCCAACCATCCAAATGCTCCATTTGTTCAAAAAGCTCTGCTTGCCGCTCTAATAGTCCATCCATCTGGGCATCATCGGTTACTTGGCCTAGCTTCTCCCCTAATTCTTGGAGTTCCTGCTCTATAAGTCCAACCTGCTCGAAGCATAATTCTAACTCTTGCTGAACAGACAACCCCCCACTAAGTTCCGAGAATTGAGAGAAGTAACTGATCTTAACCTGCGGGTCTACCTCTACTTTTCCAGACGTTGGTTCTTCTTTACCCATAATCAGCTTGAAAATAGTCGATTTACCCGCACCATTTCGTCCGATTAGACCAATCCGTTCCCCTTTGCTTACACGAAAATAAATATCGCGAAAAATCAGTGTATCCTCATATTTCTTAGTTACATTCTCCATACGAATAACGCTCAAATCTATCACTCCTTAGCGCAATTATAACACTAGAACGCTATTCACATAGCAATGATCGAATATATTTCCCAGGTACTGCAACAAAACCAAACTCTTCTCCGTCTCCTAAGTAGGAGGTGTTCATTATGGATAGGTTTGTCATAATTTCACTGATCATGGAATTTCCATTATGAGTGCAGCGCGTATTTTTTACTTCTCTATTAAAGACAGTACAGGTAAGCAAGTTAATACTTTTGGTATGCATGAGGTGGGGATTGTTCGTGATATACAAGGGAAAGACATAATTACTGAGCATTATAAATATAAACTTAACAAGCCTGGGTTATATGTAGCCTCTGCGATTGCCAAAATTACGACAGGTGAAGGTGAGAACACGAAAGACTATGAGATTGAAACAAATCATATAAGTTTTGAGGTTATCCGTACAACTACCGAGGAACAATAGATGAATAATGACGGAAGCAGCGACTCTCCGTCTTCCAATGCATATAGAAGAGCCCAGTTTCCGAGAAACTGAGCTCTTTTCGTTACGGAACCTTTACAACGAATGGAACTGTAAACACTTTACCATTTCGTTGGAATTGTCCCCAAATGCGAAAGAATTCATATGGTGGAGAAGTGTACGTTTCCGATAGTTGCAAAAGTACACTTAGAATTGCTCAATCAACTTTCAGACTAACTATAGTTGCATAGAGTACATCTAGATTACTGGAATCCTCGCTTTCCACCGCTTTCGCCGCTTTTAAGTGTAGATTTACAACTAATTCACTCATTCCCGACTTTTCCCGATAATTAAATGTACCATATGCATCTATTCTAGCCTCACCTTCATGCACGAAGTCTTATTTGTATTCTACCGTCGTCAAAACCCACTCGCTCTATATCTATTCCACTGAATGACATCCGAAATTTGAGATCTTTCATCGAATTCGGATGGTATTTAGTGGGTTTCATATCATATTAAGGCACCCGTTTCAGCGAAAATATAAGGAATCGAGTATCAAGAATTAATTTCATAATTACGCAACCCGATATAACTGTATCGGCGATTATGAAATTGATTCAAATGAAGCTTATGCTTTCTTATATTTCAAAAAGACGCTCATCAATGAGCGTCTCCAAGATCAGTTATCACTTGCTTAATTCAGTTATCACTTGCTTAATTCAGTCTTCATAATTTAACTTGCAGGTTCAACGATCTGACCTCTTTTTGCTCTCAAGGATAAGAAGAAACATAACACTAAAATGATAGCTGCAGATATATAAGGATAATTAATATCAATGTCAAATAAAAATCCTGCAACGATAGGTCCAGCAATGTTCCCCAGACTTGTGTAGGCTGAGTTCAGACCTGCAACATACCCTTGCTGATGTGGGGCCACCTTAGACATCTGAGTACTGATGGCGGGACGTAATACATCCATCGCTAAGAATACAATAAAAGTGACTGCAAGAATCAACCAGTATTTGTGTACAAAAAGAGTTAGAAATATGAATACACCCGCCATGATCAGACTAAAAGAGATGACATTCCTCTCTCCAAACTTGTTCAATATCCATCCGAATATCGTTGCTTGCACAACAGCACCGGCTATAGACCCGAACGTAATAATATAAGCAATATCTTTCGGTGTAAAACCGAATTTATGATCGACAAACAAACCAAATACCGTCTCATAATTCGCTAGACCAAAAGAAGATACAAACACGATGATTAGACTTAAAAAGTAAGGCTCACGGTATGAACGCAGTAGCTGAACCGTTAGACTTTGCTTCACAACGGGCTTACGAGCTTTACGTTTCTCTGATGGTAATGACTCAGGTAGAATCAATGCGGTAATTATTGCCGCTATCCCCCCTGCTATCGCCGCTGCGTAAAAGGGCACACGAATACCATATTCGGCTAGAATTCCCCCGATCCCTGGACCGATGATGAATCCCGTAGTGATCGCCGCTGTAATGAACCCCATACCTTTAGCTCTCTCTTCGGAAGAGGTAACATCTGCCGTATAGGCCATGACTGAAGGCATGATGAGTGCAGCACCAATCCCCCCTAGAAATCTAGCTGCAAAAAGTAGATACGTCGTACTAACAGCTCCAAAGAGTCCCTCACCGAGTGCAAAAACAACCATCCCTGCAACAATAATCTTTTTCCGCCCCATAGAATCCGACAATCTTCCAGCTAACGGTGAGAACAACAATTGCGTTAGTGAAAAAGCCGCAACTAGCATTCCTACAGTACTTCCGCTTATATGAAGTTCCGTCATGTAAGTAGGCATGATTGGAACAACAAGACCTATTCCTGTAAAGACCAGAAATATATTAAACATTAGGAGCAATAATGCTCCTCTATTTCTTAATAATAATGACATAAAAAATCCCCCGAAATACCCATTCTTCTGGATGTAATGTAGTGTAAATCTATTTAATCAGAATCAGATGGGGTCTTTTGCAATCCCGTACAGGAACACTTTAATGGCTAAATGATATAAAGCGAGTACTTCCTTCGGGTTTGATTTTCGAGACATCTGACTGAGCCCTACTGTTAAACTTTCAAAAATAATGGAAAGGCTCTCCACATCATTTGGCTTGAATTCACCATCATCAATACCTTGTTGTATTAACTTTTGATAGAATTTAAGATGCCCCGTCACCATCTCAGCTATTCGTTCTTCAACATCGCTTGCCTTTTCCTCATTATTGAAAAATTCATTCGCAGCTTTGGTCAGTGGATGGTTTAAATCTTCAAGAACCATTTGCTCAGCAACCCCGTACATCTTATCTGTCGTTGTTTTGTAAAGTGACTCCTTTTCTCTCCATTGTTGCTCCCATTCCTGATCCCATTCATTAAGTAAATAAAGAAACAATCCTTCTTTACTTTTAAAATGATAATAAATATTTCCCTTACTACTACCTGTTGCACCTACGATATCTTCAATGGAAGTTGCCTTGTAGCCCTTTTGAACAAACAGTCCTCTAGCAGCGTCCGCCACTCTCTTTTTGGTATTTTCGCTTTGCAACTGCTTCTTGTTCACATACTTCCACTCCGATTCAATGTATTATTTATCAAATTGACATCGACTTATACTGAACATTCATTCAGTATAGTAACATGAATAGGAGTCACTTTCAAGAATAACGATAAATGAATCCATGAATGAAAAATACAGCCGATCTCAATTGAGATCGGCTGCTTTGACTTGATACAGTTACAATCACACTATTATAATTTAGGTGCTACAACACTTTCATCATGGGTAATAACTACGATTTCTGCATTCGTGATGCCTGGAAGTGATTTGGTCATCATTGAGGAATGGTAAGCTAAAACATTCATACCTGCTTTCAATTCTGCTGTTCCCCCGAACAGGGAGATCACCTTCGTATCTTCAGTAATATTCAGAATGACATCGTTATAAGCTGATTGACCAGTAGCTGATTTTACATATACTTGATCTTCTACAATATCATCCGATGCAACGATTGTACCCTCAACTTTATTTGTTGCTGTTGCTTTCACAACAATTTTCTCCGCATGTGTCTGAGCTGGGAAGATCATTGTCATTACTTCACCGTAATATGCATCAACACGAACATCAGCTTTCAAGGCATCTAGCGTTAAAGATTTTCCGTCTTCATCGACGATTTCAGTCTTCTCGTCTGCTGTTAGAATGACATAATTAATACCGCCTTGCTCCATCGGGCTCCCAATAACAGTGAACTTGTTATCTGCTACATTAGTAATGATACCGTCTGTGCCTGGATTCGTTTCTTGTACTAATTCTTCAATAGTCGTGTTTACTACGACATAGCTCGTTGTTGATTGAGGTGGAAGGCTCATTGTAACGGCTGGACCGTAGAATGCTTTGACACTCATCCCTTTTTGGATTTCACTTGCTTTGATCACTTTTCCATTCTGGTCTATGATCTGAGTTTTATCAGCAAAGTGTAATACAATCGTATCCTTCAATGAAGAATAGATATTTTCACCAGTTACAACAATGCCACTTTCTGTGATTTCAGTTACCGTACCGTTAATCCCAGTAAAACTTTCATCTTGAACTACAAGTGTTAGTGCTGCTCCACGAGCTGGAATACTTTTCGTCAACATAGGACCGTAGAATGCTTTAACAACCTTTTGCTCATCTATGATCGTTTTCAATGGAACTCTCTTTCCTTTGGAATCTACAATTTTAGTATCTTTAGTGATAGATAATACGATTTCGCTTTGATCCGTCGTAGCAAGACCGCGACCTGTTACTGTAATGAATTTACCTGTTTTATCATTCACAAAATCTGTAATTTGACCCATTGTGCCTAAGAGCACTCTCTCTTGCTTCTGAATGAGTTCTTGTCCATCTTTAGTAGATAGCGATGTAGTGTCTTGTGCACTTACGGCCAACGGCATAACTGCCATCGCTAGAATAGTTGCTGTCGTCAATACTTTGAACATGTTTTTATTTGTCATCTCTAATTCCTCCAATAGTTTGTCATAGTTCTAGACGGTGTAACTCTTAAAATGTTGCAGAAACAACAAAACTTAAGGTTACTAATATGGACACTCCAAATCTATAAGTAAGTAAGGAATAACTTCTTTTTCAGAAGCGCTATACTTTTCGCTTATACTTAAGTCCGATTGGGTAAATATCCAACAATTGTTGATGGCGAAGAAGTTAAAAAACAACGCTATCGCTGTAAAGCTTGTAAAAAGACATTTACTGACCTCACAAATACAGTTCTTTATCGAACTCGTCACCTTAATCACTGGATTAAATTTGTTGAGTGCATGATAGAAGGGTACTCCCTTCGTAAGTCCGCCGATTTAATTTGAAACGTAACTCACGTCACACTATTTTATTGGAGACACAAGCTTTTGTCCTCGTTAAAACAAATCAAAATACCAAATTTTGAAGGTATCGTTGAAATGGACGAGACCTATTTCTTGTACTCAGAAAAAGGATAAAGAAAAATCAAAGATAGAAATCCTCGCAAACGTGGTGGTTCAGCACAAAAGCGTGGTATAAGCAATGAACAAGTATGTGTATTGGTCGCGAGGGACCGTGACAAGATGACTGTTTCGCAGGTATTGGGGATGGGAAGATTAACAAAAGAACAATTGGATAAAGCTATCGGTCATAAACTTTCAAGTAAGAATATATTATGTACCGATTCTTGGCGTGCCTTTAAGATTAAGGCGTGGATACAACGATTTAACAGTGTTGCTACTAAGTATCTTAACAATTACCTTGCTTGGTATCAGGTATTAGATAGCATTCAACATCAAAGAAATGAAGTTACTATGAACGACTTGATTATTAGAGGGAATTTGATAAGAAATTCGGAAATTTATGATACAATTAGATTAACTAAATTTGTGATTTAACATTATGTCTATGGGGGTATCCAGATGGAAATTCAAAAACGAAAGGTCCAAAAAATTTTTGGAAACGTTACATAGAAAAAGCAGATACATGAATCTGTTCTTCTAGTTGAAAACTCCAATGGAGATGTTTCATATAGTTTTGGGCACGGGGGTAAGAATACAGATACACCGTTCTTAATTGCAAGTATCACAAAGCTGTTCACAACCACTTGTATTTTTATTTTGAGAGAGCAGGGAAAACTGTCATTAGATGATGAAATAACAAGATATTTAAAAAAAGACACGTTAAAGAACCTTCATGTCTACAAAGGTCGAGAGTATTCTAATAAACTTACACTCTCGAACTTATTGTTTCATACAAGTGGATTGCGGGATGTGATTGAGGAGGGTAGCAATAAGTCGAAAATACGTGCTCTTAATAAGGATGTGCAAACTGATTTTAATGAAACCATAATAAAGACGAAGGGAATCAAACCACACTTTGCACCGGATATGGGAAAAAGAGCTCATTACGCAAATATAAACTTTGAAATCCTCGGGGAAATAATTGAAATAGTTACTAATTCAACATTGGAAGAAGTGTTTAGACAATTAATTTTTGATCCTTTAGGACTCAAAAATACTTATCTTCCGGAAGATGAGGATGATTTTATCCCGTATATTTATTATAAGGACACTGCCTTTTACCTTCCAAAATCACTTTTGAGCATTCGCGCAAGTGGCGGTTGTGTCTCTACGGCTCGTGAATTAATGGTATTTATCAAGGCATTCTTTAAAGGGAAATTATTTGATAATACTGTTTTTCATGAACTAAAAGTAAACAACAGGCTGCAGGCTTCTATGCTTCCAATTCATTACGGTTCTGGATATATGAGAGTTCCACTAAATGGTTTTGCAACACTTTTTATGGGGAAAGGTGAGTTAATTGGTCATTCTGGTTCAACAGGTTCCTTTGCATTTTATTATCCCGAAAAGGACATGTTTTTTATAGGAGATGTCAACCAAATGGAAAACCCCGCGACCCCTGTACGGCTGGTGATGCAACTTGCCATGTCTATGAAATCATGAAGATTAAAGTATCTTCCACTAACGGGTGCGCTAGTAGAAGAAGACTATACTAAGAATTAGAACTTCCAGATAATCGGAAGTTCTAATCTTTTAATACATATCAACATTAAACTTTAACAGAGCCTTATTTTTAAACCTTTGCACTAACAACGACTATCCTTATGCCCATCCTGTTAGATGATCAGATAAATTCACATACTTCAAATGAGGCATACGAGATAAAAATGTAGGCTTAGTCTTAATCAGGTTATTACTCACATTCAAAAAGCGAAGCTGAGTTAAGTTTTCTAGTTCAGGAGGCAATTCTTCAATACCTGTGTAACTGATGTTTAAAGATTCTAATTGCTTCAATTGACCTAACTCAGGAGGTATACGATTTAATAACAAATCGGACTTGGCTTTTGGAGCCCATCCTGGCATTGTGCGATCTGAGCTACCGCAATATATCGTTAAATCTTTCAACTGCTGAAGATTAGCAATCTCCTTCGGAATACATTCGAGATCGGCTGTCTTAATCCGTAATTCCTCTAACGTGCGTAACTCAAAAAATGCGGGAGGAAGTCTAGTGACATCCTGTTCGAATATTTCTAAAAATTTCAATTGCTTCAATTCACGTATGCGATCCGGTATTTCCACAAGTCGATATGAAGAGATCGACAAACGGTCACTTTGATGTTTAATGGCGTCATCCAAAAAACATTCGAAATCCCGATGAGATTCTAGCTCAATGAACAATCCTGGAATAAGATCTGCCAGTTGTTCCGCTTCCTCTTCGTTCAATCGGATTCCACACATTTCTTCATGTGAAGTACAGTACAGAAAGTCCGCTCCATTCTCATCCACAAAACACAAGTCTTCAGGCATTTCCGGATGGCACCAGTCAAATAAGCCATTAACCGCCTCTTTTAACACTTTTCCTGCTTCCTTGCAACATCGATATATGTAATATGTCCCTTCAGAATAGTTAGCTCCGCTCTTTGCTTGCATTTCCTCCATACTACATTGTTCTAACAAAAATGGCTTTAATTGAAGCATGACCTCTGCGTAACTATTCCCGTCTTCAAAAGGAGCTTCAACAAGCACAAATTTAACAGTACGCTCAATGACATAATCAATGAGGCGTTCGTATGCCTCTCCCTTGGGATCAGTATAAAATCTCATTTACAACCCATCTCCTTGACATAAAATTCCTTGCATGTTATTTTGACCATATCCAATTCTAGACGACATATGGAAATAAATCACAATGTATCTTAGGTGAACCCATTCTTCTTAGCCGTTGGCTTTCATACAGAAAGAGGTAAACAATTGTATTTAACAACAAAACTTCTAATCTTTCAATTAAGACCGAAACAGTGGACGAAAAATCTACTCATTTTTGCTGCCCTTCTATTTTCTTTCGAAAAGATCAACTTCTCAGCTTTCTTGAATACGTTATTAGGATTTTTTCTGTTTAGCTTCATATCTGGATGTGTCTATATATTAAATGATTATGTAGATAGAGAGGCAGATCGAAATCATCCAACTAAGAAGAATCGACCGATGGCATCTGGGGCGCTTAACCCTTATGTGGCTTTAACATTTGGTGGGTTTCTTTTAGTTGCTTCATTAATTGTATCGTATTTTCAGAATCCACTGTTCACTGTACTGTTAATAGTCTACTTCGCATTGAATGTTGCTTATTCCTTCATTCTTAAGCATGTGGTCATTATTGATATTATGGTCATCGCTGCTGGATTCGTGCTCCGTGCCATTGCAGGCGGACTCGTTATTCATGTACCTTTTACCCCTTGGTTTTTAATTTGCACGATGCTACTTTCCTTGTTCCTGGCCATTGGTAAGAGAAGACATGAATTGTTTCTACTTGATAATGATAAAATTACACACCGGAAAGTGCTAGAAAAATATTCATTCCCGTTACTCGATCAGCTCAACAGCATCGTTACCACGGCTACTATTATCAGTTATTCCTTGTTTACCTTCACCTCAGGACGTACGATCCATTTGATGTGGACCATACCATTAGTGATTTACGGTATTTTTAGATATTTATACTTAATTCATATTGAAAATAAGGGCGGTTCTCCAGACAAAGTATTATTCGAGGATAAGCCCATTTTGGTTACCGTTATTTTGTATGTCATCAGCGTCGTATTTATTTTAGCATTGTTCGAATAAACTTTTTAAAGCATAGAGGGATTAATCATGTACACTAAAATTGCAATGTTTGATATCGACAAAACGATTATTAGTAAAGATTCGATGTTTCTGTTCGTATGGTATGGGATCAAGAAAAGACCTTTGGCATTTGTGAAGTTGTTTGAAATCGGATTAAAAACATTGTTGTACAAGCTGAGGCTTATACAAGTAGAAAAAGTTAAATCATCCTATTTTCATGCGATCTCTTTTTTGGAGGAATCCGATCTGGAACACTTTTATGATTCTGTCCTAGTACCCTATATTTATCAAGATGCCATGAAAGAATTGAAGAATAGAAAAGAAAATGGTTATCACGTGCTACTCGTGTCCGCCTCCCCACATGCTTATTTGAAGTACTTCAAGAAGTTACCTTATGTAGACGAAGTTATCGGAACCCAACTCATCCAGAATAATGGGCGTTACACACATGTAATCGAAGGTAACAACTGCAAGGGTGAAGAGAAAACGATACGTATTAGCCAGTATTTAAAAAACGCCGGACTCCAAATTGATTATGAACATTCCTGCGCGTATTCTGATTCGTTATCGGATTTACCGATGTTTCGGTTAGTAAAGAATAGATACTTGATTAACCTACATAGTCCGGACTTGGAGGTGCTTAAATGGAACAGATAGGTTATCGCCACGCTGGTAAAGTCTTGATGATCATCTCCGCATTTCTCACAGCCACAGGGCAGCTCTTTTGGAAATGGGGTCATTTCAATCTCCTATACATGGCAATCGGATTTCTTTGTTACGGATTAGGTGCTGTATTTATGCTCAAAGCTTTTTCCATGGAAAAACTGTCTGTAGCCTACCCTTTAATGTGCATTAGTTACATCTTTGCTTTGATTTACGGCCAACTGTTTCTTGGTGAAGATATTACCTTGAAGAACACATTAGCTATTGCATTATTAGGGATCGGAGTGACATTAACATCCTATGATAAATAATTGGCTTGTCGGCTTACTACTTATGATGACATTAATGGGGTCACTAGGTAGCGTTTTTTTCAAATATTTCACACTCCGAAGAAAAGTTTTCTATCTTTTAACCGGGTTTATGTTCTATGGTATCGGTGCGCTTCTCAATATTTACCTGTTAAAAGAGCTTCCCCTTACCTTTGTACTTCCGGCCAATGCCTTCACATTTATCTGGACTTTGATATTTGCCAAATGGATTTTCAAAGAAGGCATTGGGATCTATAAAATTGCCGGTGTTGCTTTTATCATTTCCGGTTTAATCTTATTGGTTTTGTGAACGGTTTGCCAAAAATAAACATGATTGGTGGAAACTCATGGTATTCTCGAGCTATTTAATGAAGAATAAGAAGGATAATTACAAAGCTTGTTGGCTGTTTATCGGTTTTCT
Organism: Paenibacillus sp. Y916; assembly: GCF_056786435.1. Classification (NCBI taxonomy): domain Bacteria; kingdom Bacillati; phylum Bacillota; class Bacilli; order Caryophanales; family Paenibacillaceae; genus Paenibacillus; species Paenibacillus sp. Y916. Next base: position 166,949 of record NZ_JBXCJA010000002.1, read on the forward strand.
TCTTTTTTATTTCGGTAACAATGTTCCGTTTTTGATGTATATGAAACAGAACATGGCTGATTTAGCAGGCTATAGCCCTTTTTATGGTGCACCCTTCGTATTTAACATTTTCAATTTCGATCCTTCTATGTATTACGGTTCGGGCAATTCTTCCATTATCCATCCATTGATGAACTTTTTATCCGGTCCATTATTGTATTTTTCTAAATTTTTATTCGGAAATCTATTCTTTCTAGTGATCCAATCTGTTATCAATGCGCTCAGCGTTGTCATGATTTATTATTACTTACGTAAAAGCGGCTCGGACAATGTATTGGCTGTGCTCTTTGCAACTTTTTTCGGCGTAAGTTCATACAATATTTTCACGGCCATGATTCCAGACTCTTATTCTTATGTCCAATTTATTATCATCTTGTCCGTACTGTATTTGCAATACAGCAGAGTTCTTGCCAAGACGTATGTTCTACCTAGCGCTTCATTCGCACTACTTAACTTTGCCGCAACTTCGACCAACATCGTCCCATTTATAGGAGCTTTGTTCTTTAACATGATCGACAGGCGCGATAGCAAGACGTTCAAAAAATTCATCTCTATCCTTTTAACCTTCCTGGTGCTCGTTGTCCTATTTACTTTATTGCAGTCTGTATTATTCGAAGGCCAGACATGGATTAATAACTGGATAACAGGTCTCAATAACGGTGGATTTAGCTATGCTGCCCCCTTTGTATTCAGTCAACATTGGAAAGCTATCTATATGTTAGTGATCAGTCCTATACTGTCACCCGACATGATGCTAGTTGATACGGGAATTATGGCATTCGTAACCGATCTAACGCGTCCTTATCCGTTGTATGTCACCATTATTGGTTTCACTCTTATTATTCTGGCAGTGCTTGGATTTATCAAAGGAATTAAATCTAGAGAAACATGGACGCTGGTCCCTTACATTTTCTTCGCGATTCTTCTACATATTATTGTAGGCTTCGGTCTTGCTGTGTTTAAGTTTGATTTGTACTTATATGCGGGACATTATTTATTCGTCTTTTTCCTGCTCGCTGCAAGGTTCATCATGCAGATCAATCACGTCTTTATAAGAAAAGGATTGATAGCAATTATTTTCTTATTTGTTCTTACAACACTGGGTAACAACGTCATTAAACATATTGAAACCTTGAATTATATCAAAGACATCTATTCGGGTTTATGACAGCCATTATTCCGTTTCACCGTTTAGACGGTTAAGAAATTGTAGTGCGCGGGTACTTTTAGGATGTATGAGTACATCCTGCGGAGTGCCTTTTTCTAATATAAGGCCATCATCCATCAAAATAACTTTATCCGCCACGTCAGCTGCAAATTTCATCTCATGGGTAACAATAACCATTGTCATCCCTTCTGCTGCCAACTGCTTGATGACCTTCAGTACTTCTCCGACCAGTTCAGGGTCAAGTGCGGACGTTGGCTCATCGAACAGAAGTACCTCCGGATCAACAGCCATCGCCCTAGCAATCGCTACCCGTTGCTGCTGTCCACCCGATAGTTGGTGTGGATAGAAATCCGACTTTTCAGCAAGCCCTACCTTATCTAATAGCGCCAAAGCTCGCTTCCGAGCATCCCCTTTAGATTGCTTCTGTACTGTGACCGGTCCTTCCATCACGTTACCGAGCGCCGTCATGTGTGGGAATAAATTATACGACTGAAAGACCATGCCTGTTCTTTTTCGCAGTGCCAGAACATGATGTTCCGACACTTTCTTCATATCTGTAAAGTTCATCTTCGTATCACCGAATACAATACTACCCCGATCAGGAAGTTCTAGTAGGTTGAAACAACGTAATAGCGTTGTTTTCCCTGACCCTGAAGGACCAATAATGACAAGTACCTTGCCGTGCTCAAGCTTCAGATCAATGCCCTTTAATACCGCAAGCGGACCATAAGACTTATGCAAATCAAGTATCTCAATCAAGCGGGTTCCCTCCTTTAACTTGCAGAATATCTAGCAAGCCTTCTCTCTAAGTAATTTTGAAAAGCAGACAATACGGAGCAGAATAGCAGATAGATAACAGCGACTTCGCAATACAGCAGCAGAGGTTCGTAAGTTGTAGCGACGACTTGTTGTGCAGTTCTGAACATTTCCATATAAGTAATACTTGCGGCAAGTGATGTGTCTTTAACTAGGCTGATGAAGGTGTTCGCAAGCGGTGGAACCGACACTCGTGTGGCCTGCGGCAGTATAACACGGCGCAATGCTTGACCACGAGTCATACCGACTGAGAAGGAAGCTTCCCATTGACCTTTTGGTATCGAAAGGATTGCAGCACGTAGTATTTCTGAGGAATAGGCTCCGACACTAAGCGAGAATCCAATGATGGCAGCCGTTAACGGCTCTAAAATAATTCCAATGGCAGGTAATCCATAAAAAATGATAAATAACTGTACCAATAGCGGAGTTCCCCGGATGACCCATACATAAAAACGAGCGATCAGCTTTGGAGTGGTCCATGAGGAAATTCGGACAAGTGCAGTTAATACTGCCAGCAATAATCCAATAGCAAATGAAATCAAAGTTAGCGGAATGGTAAAAGCTACCCCCGCTTTGAGCAGAGGCAGCAACGAATCGATAACTATCTGTATTTTACGCTCATCCATTCATCAGACATCCTTCTTGGACTTTTGGCAAGCTTTCATCCATAGTCCCCTGTTATTTAGAAACGTCCGCACCGAAGTATTTATTAGAAATTTGTAGATATGTTCCGTCATCCTTTATTTCGGCAAGTGCTTTGTTGACTGCTTTAATCAGCTCATCATTTCCTTTTAGGAATACCGCTGCGCTGTGTGAGCCATTCTCTATTTCGTCAACTTTTTTAATCTTCACATCCGGCTTTTGTTTCTTCAAGTCCAGATAAGATAAGCCGTCATTAATCGTTGCATCAATACGTCCTGAGGTGAGTAGGTCAACCGACTGATTGAACCCATCCGTAGCTACAATCTCCGCACCATTCTCACGAGCTATACCAGATAGATTACTTGTAAGCGATTGGCCAGATTTTTTACCCTTCAAGTCAGCAAATGACTTAATATCTTCGTTGTCTGATCGTACGACGAGCACAGCCTTAGAGACAATATAAGGGTCGGAGAAGTCATATTTGACTTTCCGTTCGTCATTGATGGATACCTCATTAAAAATAACATCAAATCTGTTAGCATCCATTCCTGCAAAAAGTCCGTCCCATTGTGCCTCAATAAACTCAGGTTGTACGTTCATACGCTTAGCTATCGCCTCTGCAATTTCTACGTCGAAACCCGTCAACTTACCATTAGCATCATGATAGGAGAAAGGTGCGTACGTCCCTTCCGTCCCAATACGAAGCTTACCGCTTTCTTTTATCCTATCGAAGCTGTTATGTTCCGTTGAATCAGAAGTCTTATTGTTATTGACATTATTCCCGCAAGCCACAACCAACACCACGATCAGTACTAGCAGAAAATTTATGTATCGTTTGTTCATCATTATCATCCTCTCCATATGTCCTAGATAAGAATTGCCGGTGAGTAAATAGGGGTTGTTCAAAAGGTCACTTCATTACACCTCTTGTTTTGTCCTTCTAGGAACAAAAATATCCCCGAACTATGATTAGATAGTTCGGGGATATAACTTAGAACAAGCAATGATTGATTATTTACGTGAGAAGAACACAGCGAATTCATTATATTCGTAAACACAATCTGCTTCTGCGAACCCAGCGTCGAGTAACCACTTTAGCTGATCTTCTACAGATGCATTTATATCTAGTTTTCTTCGTTCTATTGCGGATTCAACCACTTGAATGGATAGTCCACTCTTGCGGATCGTAGCTTCCCATTCTGCTTTATAACGATTGTCGAGATCGAAAGACGCACCCGCTGCCTGATCGGCGTTAACGAAGATTCCACCATCTGTTAAGAGGCGATATACGTTGTGAAAAAGAGTTCTTTTATCTTGATGAGATAAGTGGTGAATGGATAGCGATGAAATAACAGCGTCATACCCTTCCTCATCGAAAGAATATGTCGTATAATCTTCTGAAATATATTTCACCTTAGGATCATCTCGGAATCTGACCCGTGCCTCCTTAAGCATCTCCTCACTTAAATCTATCAATGTCAATTCTGCTTCTGGGTATTGTTGTCGAACATAAGATGCGAATAGTCCCGTTCCTGCACCTAAATCCAAGATTCTAGGAGTCTTCTTCTCAACATGAACACATCCCATAGCCACGCCATAGAAATCATCGAAACAGGGAATTAACTTCCTGCGTTGTAAGTCATAGTCCTTTGCCACTTCATCAAATTTCTTTTTAATTGAATCACTCATCTTAGAACCTCCCTTTTTCGAATAATCAGTCAAATCCCGCTTGTAGTTATCCTGTATGTTACAGTTATTTTATGACAAACGGAAATATATAAAACAGATCATTCTAATAGGTTTTCCCTATGCGGTATTCTCACAATCATTAATAACGGCCATACATGCTTCCGCAAAGCTTTTTCCAAATTCGCGACAAAGGACTTTTTCATCCGTGCTCGGACCATACTCAACCTTAAGGCTTTCCTGAAGCAACATTGCACCACAGGTTCTAAGCTTATCCTCCAATTGATCCACAGCTCCACAATAGATATCGTAACCAGTATCTCCGCTTCCGAATACGGCTGCTCGACTTCCCTGTAAGTCAACCTCATCCATTTCATCACAGAAATCTAAAAATTCATCTGGCATTTCACCATCACCCCACGTATAAGCACCTAATAAATACCCTCTATATTCAAGCAGTTGTTCCGCATGACTATTCTCAACCGTTTTCAACTCAACTTCTGCTCCTGATTCACGAATTCCATCAGCGATCAGTTCGGCCATTTCTTCCGTATTTCCTGTTAAACTTGCATAGATAACTGCAAACTTATTTATCATTAATCATCACCTCATGAGTCATTTGTTTCTTTCATTATAATTGATAATGATTATCAGTGTCAATTAAACAACGATACTTCTCCCATTATTAGGCTTCACGGTATAACTATTACCTATTTAATGATAGAATGGACAAATATTGATCTCGCCTGTAAAGGAATGTAATGATGAAATTAAATCTTCTTCGGAAATTGAAATATAACTGTTTAAAGTTGCTTCGAATCAAAAATTCAGATCATCAAGTTGTCATTGGTTTTTTAGCTGGATTCTTTCACTGCTGGTTTCCTACATTCGGTCTAGGACTGTTCCTTTCTCTTGGTCTTGCTAAATTACTACGAGGAAATCTAGTTGCAGCTATTATTGCGGGGGCTTTCGGAACGGTGATATGGCCTTTATTGTTCTATCTAAATTATATAGTCGGTACTATAGTTATGAGTTTGTTCACTTCTCCTTCGGTGCAGATTGATGAAATTATGGATACCCCGATTACGGAACTCGATTATTCTGAATCTGCCTATCATTTTAGTGAACTTGGCAACATGAGTCTTTATTTCATAGAAGGATCGATAATAAACAGTATCCTATTCTCGGTAGTGGCATATTTTATACTACGTTTTATTTTAAAGCGATACCGCAGACCCTTACTTAATTTGCTAAGAAGTACATGAATACTCCCACCACTTACCAACGCTGTCTCTTCGGCTGAAGTGGGGGTTTCTGATGTATCATCCCATTTATTTCAGGATTCTTAACACCCGTGGAGTTGACACGTTGATGGTCTGGTTACCATCCAACCCCTCTATCCCATTCGCTCCTTTGGCGGATACGTTTGGGAATACTTTTCGCATAATATTGGCTGCGCCGTTCACAGCCGTTCACATCGGCATGAATCAAGCCCTTCGTATTCTTATACAGACCGCGATACATCCGTTTACCTGAGAAGATCCATGTACCCTCTTCACCATACCTCGGCAACGGGTCTTGGTCCAGGAAGCTGGCTTTCGAGGTATACGCCTCTTCGGTCAGGATAACGACAATTCCCTTTTCTGCTGCCTTATACTTCATCATCCGGATGAGCATCTGATGGGGAATATGAGTGAAGGACTGATTGTTTCGCCGTCCGATTCCAGGAGATTGCTTCCATCCATCGTTATGACCAATGACGATCGTGCCGATGTTGTTCTTCACTGCCAACGTAATAATCTGATGACTTGCCTTGTGGAACAAGTCTTTGATCCTACGGTGGCGCTTCAAATGGAGCCGTTCTAAGCGTCTAGACGTATGCGCTCCTTCTCGCGGTTCCTTGCCTTGGCGAAGAATGCCAGTATAGTGCGCTTTCATCTTGTTGTAATACTGATTGATCGATTTAACAATCTTGCCCTTCACGATGATCGGTTTCGCTCCGGTGGTCGTGACGATGGTTGCAAGATTGACGACGCCAAGATCAATCGCCAGCACATGTTCTTGTACCGCTTCTTTCTGTTGGATCGGATAAGTGAAGATCAATTCAATCACGTATTGCCCATGCCTTGGAACGACACGCACTTGCATCAGTTGTCCGTCGGTATAACCCAGCTTACCGATGTTCAGTTGCAGCTTGGTCTTTGGAAACTTGAGAAATTTTCGTTCTTTGATCACACAGTCCTGATTGGAGAACGTGACTTCCTTTACTTTATTCCGAGCGTATCCCGGAATATTAGGCTTGCCATTGTACTTCTCAGGATGTTGGCGGTAGTCCTTGATGCTGGCAAAGAAGGCTTTCCAATTGTGGAACACTACTTTCATGATTCCCTGACTACACTGCGTCGGGAGCGCTCGATAATCGATTTGATTCATCACTTTGAACAAAGCGTCCAAGAAATTGTAATGAATAAAGGGACTCTCTTGCGAGGGTAGCTTGAACGGATGGGAACGGTTTTTTTCACTTCGTCGTTTGTTCATGACGTCAATATGCGATGCCAGCGTGTCGAGAACTTCCTGTTGCAACGGCTGTAGTGGCTCATTCTTCCCAAAGGCGGTAATAATCTGTCGGATGTAAAAGTTGGTCGTGTTATACAAGTTCTTAGCATCCTGACATGCTTGATCGAGGTGTGCAAACAAGCGATGTCCCGGCTTAATCCACACTTGATGAGTTCTGTACATTGACTTTGAATCTGACAAAACTTCACCCCCTTCCAACTTGTATAATGCGAATATATGTTCTATTCTTATTATACCTTTTAAGATTTAGGAAAGGAAGAACATCTTGTGGGAGTTCTCTCGGCGAAAATTGATAGAAATGACTGTTGATGATCTACAAACGGGTAAGTACACAATGAACCTATTATCCAATATTTCCATGGACGATAAACCAAAGTCCCGTGTTCGCATTTCACTTATGCCAACACGGGTCTTTCTATTCTTCACTTTACTAGACATATAAGATCTCTTACTGATTATTAAATGCTTCCCCCACGCTTGATCTTCTTGGTCTCATACATACCCACTGTTGTGCTTATGATATACTCAGGCGTAACATTCCCTCTCTTTTGGCGATGACCTTGGATATGAACATCACTTTTCTCCCAATTCTTCCATGCTTCCTCCGATTCCCAGCGAATCATGATCATAACCTCTTCATTTTCTTTACTTATTTTTTCACGAGAATACTAATATCTATTAGCCCATCCATACCTTCTACTGGACTTTCTTGGCTAAATTTTTAAACAACCTTCTCTGCATTACCCATCTCTACCACAATCGTTCTAGTCTGAATAAGCAAATGAATCCCTCCAAAATTTTAATTTATTCATTATATGAGGTTGTTCAAATCGTCATACATCAAAATTGAATTGAGCATCATGTAATCTACTATACGTACCCCCAGCGACTACTAAATCGTTGCGACTACCCCAATAGGAAACAGCCACTTGTATGGCTGATAATATAAAAAAATCAACGTAACACTGAATATCTCCTTTCTAGATGCATGATATTGATAATCATTATCGTAACTATCTATATTAAATCCAAATTGTCCAATCCTTCACATATTAATTAAAATTACGGGTATGCTACACAGCAGGAATAAGATGCTATGTATGAAGGGGATACAGAAGTGAATTCTTCAATCGGTAAAATAAGTTTTTTACAAGTAGCTATGATCCTGTTGTTAATGAATGGACTGATGACCCACGTCATTATCAATCCTATGCTCTTAGATGCATCAGGAAGAGATGCATGGATCACTGTGTTACTGTCCTCGCTTGTTTGTCTACCTTGGTGTGCAATTATTGTCATTATTATGAAGAAATCAGGACAACAGAAATTACTTCCATGGCTTATTGAACGTACAAATCCGATTATAGCTTGGATCATCATCATTCCAGTCTGTATACAACTATACTTGATTGGCGGAGCTACGATATTCCATACCGTCACATGGATTTTTCTTGGTTATTTACCTGCTACACCAAGACTTGTACTCATTGTTCCATTAGTACTTACTTGCTTTTACTGTGCTAAATTAGGAATCCAGACGATTGCCATAGGAGCCGGAATTTTACTGCCATTTGTCATGGCTCTCGGGATATTCGTATCCGTAGCAAATACATCTCAGATAAACTACGCATTATTAAGACCTTTCGTAGAACATGGTTGGGGACCTGTATTCGAAGGGTTCGTGTATATGGGAGGGGCATTCACAGAATTAATTGTCCTCATCGTGTTACAACATCATTTAAAAACAAAGATACGTTTCTGGCAGCTCATCATACTCGGAGTTTTCCTTCTAGGCATAACCCTTGGACCAATCGTTGGAGCCATCACTGAATTCGGACCTATTGAGGCAGCCAAACAATTCGTATCACCTTACGAGCAATGGCGTCTCGTCAAGCTAGGTGAGTATATCGAACATGTAGACTTCCTTTCCATATTCCAATGGTTAGCGGGTGCCACTATTCGAATTAGTCTTGTACAATTTCTACTGTCTGATCTACTTCCCTTTACAAATCAGGTCATGCGGACTCGTTTCCTTCTTCTCATTGCGACAAGCTATATACTACTAAGCCTCTTACCCATCAATCAGGAAACATTTTATCAATGGAGCTTTAAAGTATATGTTCCTGTTTCCTTATGGATAAATGTGATTCTTTCAATTATATGGCTCTATATTGCGTTATTTACTAAACCACCAAAGGGGGAAGTGAATTGAATTTCTCTAAGGAAGATGCAGAATTGAATTGGACTGAACAGAAAATAAGAGATTTATTTGAGAAATCAAAAGATATCATCATCTTTACACATCAATTTGATGAGTCCGAATCATCTACTGTAGTATTGATATATAGTGAAGGCACGGTAGAATCTAGTCTTATTAGCCGTACTGTCCTGCCAGAACTACAATCGTTGTATCGAGTAAATAATGAGTTTGTTATTCATAAAGGTAAAATGTTTGGAGAGCTACAACTTGAACCACTAGAGAAAAATGTCTCTGAGGAAATCCTCTGTGAGTTATTATTTGAAGGAAATCTGATGATTCTAATTCCGCATATTCATTCTTTCTTCACTTTCAATATGAGTCAACTTCCACAAAGATCTCCTGAGGAATCAAGCACAGAAATATCCATTAAAGGTCCTAAAGATGGTTTTGTAGAAAGCATCGTTGTCAACGTTGCCCTTATTCGCAAACGAATACGGAGTAAGTCACTTTGTTACGAGAGTTATATTCTGGGAACAAGAACTAAGACCAAAGTTGGTTTACTGTATTTCGATGATATTATCTCTCCCAAGATTCTGAAGGAAGTCAAACAACGATTAGACAATATTGATGTCGATGGAATATATAGTATTGGTCAGCTTGAAGAAATGCTATCTGATTCCAAGTATTCTCTCTTTCCATTACTTGACTTTACCGGTCGTCCAGATTTCACAGTAAATTGCTTACTAAACGGAAGATTTGTCATTGTTATTGATGGCAGTCCTATGGTGTTAATTGGACCGGGAACATTCACATTGTTATTGAAATCACCAGAAGATATCCATTTCAATTTTTATTATGTTTCTTTTGTTCGGATCATCCGTGCGGTTAGTTTCTTCTTGTCAATTCTACTTCCAGGGTTTTGGATAGCTTTAACTGGATTACATCAGGATCAGATTCCTTTCTATCTTATGGCTACCGTAGCCACCGCAAGGTTAGGAATTCCATTCCCTGCCCCCTTAGAAATGTTCCTACTTATTATTCTGCTCGAGATCTTTCGCGAAGCAGGCGTCCGTTTACCTAGTTCAATTGGACAGACCCTGACTGTCATTGGAGGGCTAATTATTGGTGATGCTTCTATTCGAGCTGGTCTAGTGTCACCATCTGTCGTTGTTGTTGGGGCGATTACAGCGGTGTCAGGTGTAACATTAGTTAATCAAACTTTAAGTTCCATGGTTAGCATTGTGCGATTAGCATTATTCTTTTTATCAGCTTTATTAGGTTTATATGGACTAATGTTAGGCTCTATCCTTCTTGTTATTTACATGTCTAGGTTACAGAGCTTCGGAGTGCCATACTTGTCTCCTCTTTCACCACCCATTTATAAAGATATGATAAGTACCCTCTTTCGTTTGCCTTGGATTAAAACAAAAAATAGACCCAGTGATTTACACACAATTGACTCTGATCATCAAGGGGAAGATCCCACATGATGTATTGTAGAAGGATTATATCGTCGCTTATGCTAATGGCATTGTTATCAGGATGCTGGAATACCAAGGAAATCCAAAATATGATCTATGTTACCGCGATTGGTTATGACTATGTTGATGGGAAGTACATCTCCTATGTGCAAGCTCTTAATTTCAGCAATGTTGCCAAGACGGAAGGAGCAGAACTAGGTAAGAATATACCTACTTGGATTGGAAAGGGTGAAGGAGAGACCGTCATAGAATCCTTAATCTCACTCTATCAAACATCACAGAAAAGATTGTACTGGGGTCATGTCAAGGCCATTATCTTCTCGGAGAATTTATTGAAACACGGTATTCAAGGTGTCGAGGATTCTTTGCTCCGCTATCGAGAATTCAGGTATACCGTTCTGGTATACGGTACAAAAGAGCCTTTACACAATATCCTAACCCAGAAATCAATTCTTAACCTCTCTCCCATCGAGACGATCATGAGTACTCCCAATGATGTCTACACCCAACGGTCATATATTAAGCCCATCTATATTAATGAATTGCTTGCTAATCTGCACGAACCGGCTCTATCTACAAAGCTACCATCCCTTTCTATTGATACAGGTACATGGCATGAAGATAATGCTAAAAAATCGTTACTGAAAATTAACGGAGCTTATTTCCTGAAAAATTATAAATTTACCGGTTGGCTGTCTGAGGATGATCTTCAAGGATCACGTTGGATACAAAGGAAACTCGTAAGAACACCCATTACCATTCCTGACGAAGGCATTCCAACTGCAACGATCCTATTACGCAAACCTCATTTCACTATTACCCCAGAGATTGTAGGTAATGAAGTTAAATACAATATTAAAATTACAGCGCAAGCTCTTATCGAAGAAATGCAAGAACCATTTACCGAAAATACTGTTGAGAAAGAAGTGGAAAAGGCGATTGTATCAGAAATAAAGAACACCTATAAAAAGGGTGTAGAGCAAAAATGTGATGTTTTAAGATTGGAAGAGTCGCTTTTTCGTTCTAATCCTCGAAAGTTTCATGAAATATATCCACATTTGGATAATACCTTCTTGTTAACAGAAGATACTCTCCAAACGATCGATGTTAAAGTCCATTTACTCTATGCCGGGCTATATAAGCAAAGGCCTCGTTAGTCACTTTCCTTTCATTTGGGAAGTATATATCCCTGAATTTCCGGAGAATATGTAACTTACCAAGCACGCGATAAACATAAATAGGGCACCCTCAGCACCAAATAACTCAATCCCCATTAGAAAACAAGCAAGAGGGGTATTCGTTGCACCACCAAATACAGCAATGAATCCTAATGCAGCTAGAAAAGGCGCATATAGTTGAAGCACCCCAGCTAACGAATTCCCAAGTGTGGCACCCATGGCGAATAACGGTGTCACTTCACCACCTTGGAATCCTGCTCCCAGAGTAACCGATGTGAAGATCAGTTTCCCCAGGAATGCGAACGGATGAACGTCCCCCTCGAAAGATTGAGAAATTAATGGGACTCCTAACCCTAAGTAATCTCGGGATCCAACTACATATACCATGAGGATAATGATGATCCCTCCAACAGCAGTTTTAATCATCGGATTATGAAAGATGGATGCAAAGGTTTTTTTGAAGAAATGCGTTAACTCGCTGAAGAACATGCTCGTTAAGCCAAAACAAATTGATGCAACAATAACTTTCAGTAATACTATAAATGTAATTGAAGGAACAGTCCCCATTTGGAATTGAACATGTGTAACGCCCCATAAATTCATCGCAACCCAATTTCCAGTAAAACTTGCTATGAAACAAGGTATTAACGCATCATATCTCATCTTACCTAGAACGATTACCTCTAGTGCGAAGACGGCTCCCGCTACCGGTGTTCCGAATATCGATCCAAAGCCTCCACTAATCCCACACATCAACAGAATTTGGCGGTCTACGGGTCCAACCTTTAGCCATCTGCCGAATTGCTCTGCCAGACTCCCCCCCATCTGAACCGCTGTACCTTCTCGTCCTGCCGAACCACCCAGTAGATGGGTTACTAATGTCCCCAATAAAACTAACGGAGTCAATCTTAAAGGAACAGGCTCATATCCCCTCCCTTGGATTTGTTCAATGATCAGATTGTTGCCTTTAGCACTATTCTTACCGTATGTATAATACAGGTAACTTACGAAAGCTCCACCCAATGGTAATAAGAATAGCAACCATGGATTCGTTAACCTGACGTCAGTTACATAATCAAGACTCATCAGAAATATCGCTGAAGCACTTCCTGTTAATAAGCCAACAACGCTACCAAAGAAGATCCATTTCAATAAAAATCGTAACCATGACATCTGGATAAATCTGTTCGAGCTATTTAACACCATCTTCCGCATCCCATCCACTTTAATAAACCCACTTTCTCACGCGCAAATAACCTCCATTTCCGAAATAGTAGATCATATGCAATAGCTTGTCAATGTTATTTAACCAGATCTGACTAAAGCTTGATTTCTTGATCTGTAATCATTATGATGATAGTTAGAAAGTATAGAGGAGGTTACATTATGACAATGAAAGTAGAATTCTGGTCTGATATTGCATGTCCATGGTGTTATATAGGAAAAAGAAGGTTTGAGAAAGCATTATCTCAATTCGAACATCGTGATGAGATCGAGGTCATCTGGCGTAGTTTCGAGCTTGATCCATCCACACCACGTCAAGGTAAGGATCTTATTGACTCCTTATCTAAGAAGATGGGTAGATCAGTAGATGAAGTGAAACAAATGATGGCTCAAATTACAACGCTAGCTGCGAAAGATGGACTTGAGTATCGATTTGATCTTATGAAATCTAGTAACACGTTTGATGCCCATCGACTAATCCACTATGCTGCCGCTCAAGGGCTTGTGGAAGAAGTTAGTGAGCAACTGTATCATGCCTATTTCACTGAAGGTTTGCTAGTTAGTGACATCGATGCTCTTCTTCAAGTGGCTGTGAAGGCTGGTCTCAAGGAGACTGAAACTCGACAAATCTTAGAGAGCGACAAGTATTCTGAAGAAGTTCGCTCCGATGAGAGTCGTGCACAATCTCTACAAGTGAGTGGTGTTCCATTTGTACTTGCTAATGAAAAATTTGCAATATCTGGAGCACAATCAACTGAAGTATTCCTTGATGCCCTTCGTCAAGCTTGGATTGATGCTCACCCGATTACCGTTGTAGGCGGTGCTGGAGATAGCTGTGATGATGGGAATTGTCTTATATAACATCAAGATAAATATCAAAAGAACTCCACATATGCGAAGTAACGTCTCGCAAATGCGGAGTTTCCAATTATTTTGCGTTTTTCATAACCCAATCGCGGACACGATCGCTTTTAACCGGATGAACAAACATAACCCCCCCTTTTTTCAGCGCCTTTTTTACATCTTTCTTACTAAGCATAGGTTTCCATCGATTATATTGTTTGAAAGATATGGGATATGTGCGTGCTTTAGCACCACATTTCTTTGCTAATGTTGGAAAGATCATCTCGCCCAATGACTCTACCGGACTTTTGGCTAATAGTTTTTCTAATTTCTCTCCATCAACTATCTTCAGGATCTTCTGGATTATTGTATAACTATAAGTTTGAAATGGGTTCGATGTTTTGCAAAAATAACTTTCTTTAAAATATTCCTTCCACCGCTTCCAATCCTTAAACATCGACTTCGTTCCCGGAGATCTTGGGTAATCTTTTTTAGGATTATATTTTCTCCAATGCTGCCCCATAAAATCGTACCCTTTCATTTTTTTATAAATATATTTACTAAACCCATCTTTTACAAACATCGTATCTGATTCCAAGTAGACTAGATAGTCATAAGAAATATTCATAATCTTCAGCCATCTGGTGACATCATATAATACTCTTCCGGTTTTTCTGTTTTTTAATGGACTGCTATAAGGACATAGCTTTACTTCGTTATACTTTAGACAGACCTCTTTGCCGAATTCTTTGTTCGGGCCCCCATTATATAATACAATAAAGTAGTCTCCTCTAATAAAACGACGAATATTTTCTATTTGATCCATCACAGCCTTCTCATTTTCATGTGCTACCAATGAAAAACAGATCATGAGTTTCATCCTCCTAATTAACCTTTTTGTTAACAAACATTATCATGAAGTCATGAGATTAAATGCTCTTGTCTGCTATTTGTTTATACAGTGTTAACGCCCGTGCTACAGCCTGATCCATATTGTAGTATTTATAATCTGCCAGCCGCCCTGCAAAAAGAACTTTATCTTTGATTTGTTCCGCTTCCTTTACATATTCGCCATAGAGCTGACGGTTCTCCGCGCGCGGAATGGGGTAGTAGGGTTCGTTATTCTGGTTGTCTTCCATCGGATAAACAGTGGTGATTGTTGTATGCGGCGCGATTTGACCAGTGAGGTGCTTTGTTTCAAGAATGCGTGTAAATTCATACTCATTCGTGTAATTGATTGTTCCAGCCTCCTGATAATATTCTTGATTTAATGTCTCGAACTCGAAGCGAAGACTACGATAAGGGAGGCGCCCATGCTTGTAATTAAAGAAAGCATCTATAGGTCCCGTATAGATCATGCGCTTAAACTTAATATCTTCTATGACTGCACGATAGTCCGTGTTCAAGAGAACGCTAATATTAGGATTCTTTAGCATTCGACTAAAGAGATCTGCGTAGCTGTGCTTCGGAATGCCTTGATAGGTGTCTTGGAAATAGCGATTGTCCCTGCTAATATAAACCGGGACTCGCGCAGTAACTGAAGAATCCAACTCATCCGGCTTCAACTGCCAATGTTTAAGGGTATAGTGATAAAATACTTTTTTATAAATATATTCAGCCAAGAAGATGAGGTCTCCGCTTGCGCTTTCCCGAAGTTTTAGTATGGGTACCTTCACGCCGTAACCGTAATGTTGGATAAGCAAATCTTCAAGCTTTTCCGCGTACTTTTGAGGGAAAAGAGCATAGATAGAATTTAGATTAAATGGAACAGGGACTTTCTTGCCATCCACTACGGCTAACACATGATGAAAATAAGGTCTCCACTCCGTAAATTTCGAAAGATAGTTCCATACCATAGAGGAGTTGGTGTGAAATGTGTGTGAACCGTATTTGTGGATCAAAATGCCGTCCTGATTATAGCAGTCGTAAGAGTTACCCCCGATATGATCTCTCTGCTCTACCAATAATACTTTTTGATTCAGTTCAGAAGCGATCCTCTCCGCCAAAGTAGCTCCTGTAAATCCAGCACCGACAATCACCCAATCTACTTTCACGTATATCACTCCTCTATATCAATGTACAATTTAATATATTCAAAATAATATAAGAGGTGCTGTGCAACAGTTTGTTTTTACATAACTATTTAATATCTAATTCGCTTACAAAATGGTTGGAGTCATGAAGTTGGATAAAACCATTGTCCATAGGATTCACAACGTGTCCTCGCCTGAATATGATAATATTAATAGTTTATTTTTCAGAAAGGATGGTAGTAATGAGTGAGAATTATATAAAAACAAGGGATCTGGATACAATTGTGAAGTGGATTAAAAAAGTAGAGAAAATGGATGCTTATCAGAAGCAATTCAGTATTACTCAAGCCTCGCGTAAATTAAAGCTATCCTATAAAGTAATTGGGACAGGAAGAAGCAGGATTGTATTTGACCTAAAAAACGGCTTTGTATTGAAAATTGGCTATTCGATAAAGGGTATAAAAGATAATGCATCGGAAGCTTTATTATATGAATCCTCAATACCGACGATAAAAAGTTATCTTTCTAAAGTGGTAGACCATGGTCATGGCTGGTGCGTAATGGAGAAGATTAATTTGTCAGTAGTTTCTGATACTAAAAAAAACAGGGGTTTAGTTCACCAATTGCGAGATGAATTTTTAAGAGAGGGAATAGCACCAAATGATTTAACTAACAGAAGAAATGATGAACCGAGGTGGAAAAACTTCAACATCGATAATAATGGTCGAATTGTTGTTATTGATTATGCAAACTTTAAAAATAGTATGTAACTCCATCAGGGAAAGGGGCATCTATTATCTTAACTAGAAACACAACAAAAAAACTGTCCGTGATGAGACAGCCCTGACCCTTGCCCTATAGGTGTAAAATATAGTTTTAATAGATTAGAGGCTCAGTAAATCTGATACTTTAAGGACACCACTAAGTTTTCCTTGCTTTGTCATCATGAGATATTCCCCAAGCCTATGTTCCTGACGTCTATCTAACTCCTCACGTATGGATTGAACATGAGTTCCCTCCTCTACTATGAGTGGGTTCCGATCCATCAGCTTGGTTACAGGTTCCATATACAAACTATCCATTCCCATAGGACCGATTAATCGCAAATAAAATTTACTGCAGTTCACAAGTCCTACAGGTTGATCTTCTTCGTTACAGACCACGATGCATTCCGCTTCTGGATGAGCGAATAAAACGCGTAATGTATCTTTACATTTCTGATTCGTGTAAACATGGGGATTATCTTGAATGAACTTGGAGAGTTGAGAAAGGGAGAGGCTTTGATCATCCTTAATCACTAACTGTGGACTTTTATAAAGAACAATGGCTGTCATGGTGAATCACCCTTTCCTTTTTATGCTTACAGCTCTATATTAAACTTGAATTATCAAATCTAATACTAGTAATGATTAACTCAATATTAAATTTATTCTCCAGAGATACTGAGCAATTGAACTAAAACCTACAATAATCAACTGAGTATGTCCGGATCATCATAGAAATTGCACACCGAAGAAGCTACCGAAAATTCAGTAGCTTCTTCGATGTGCATCTATTCCGCCTTGATCAGGTTGACTCGTTATTTAAGTGAGTTTTCTATAATTCTTCACCAATAAACTTAACTTCCGTTTCCAAATCGATATCAAATTTAGCTTTAACGGTGTCTCTCACATGATGAACTAGACCAATATAATCGCTTGCAGTAGCGTTATCTACATTAACAATAAATCCAGCATGTTTCGTTGATACTTCAGCTCCACCGATTCGTACGCCTTGTAAGCCGCTCTCTTGGATTAATTGACCTGCGAACCGATTCGGAGGACGCTTAAATACGCTTCCGCACGAAGGATACTCCAAAGGTTGTTTCGATTCCCTCAAGTGTGTTAATTCATCCATTTTTTCTTTTATAGAAGTATGATCACTAGGTTGAAGGCTAAATCTTGCTTCTAGTATAGTAAACATTCCACCTGCAAAAATACTCTTTCTATAACCCAGTGCCATATCCTCTCGCTTTATGGTCAATAAGTTCCCGCTAGAATCCACGACAAGAGCGTCTATTAGAACATCAGCAACTTCCCCTCCATAAGCCCCAGCATTCATATAAAGTGCACCACCTACGGTACCCGGTATGCCACAAGCGAATTCTAGTCCGGTCAAGTGCTCATCTAAGGCCATTCGTGATGCTTGTATAATGGATGCCCCACTTTGAGCACATAGTGTATGTTCAGAAACCGTCATTTGTTGTAATTGGGTCATCTGAAGAACGATTCCGCGAATACCGCCATCTCGAATAATGACATTCGATCCATTCCCAAGTGTTGTAATCGTTAGCTTATGCTCTGCTGCATATTTAATGATACTTTGAACTTCGTCATATGTAGATGGTTGAACACGAATATCCGCATTCCCACCCATTTGGGTATATACATGATCCTTTAAAGTTTCATGACACTGAATTTCCGCAAGCGGGATTAGTGACTTCAACTCCTTGTAAATCTGGCTTATCTCCATTTCTGTACTCCTCTTCCATGTTATATAATCCTTTACCTATGTTATATCTTATTTTACCATAACATGATAAATGACGATAATCTATGTTAGCTTTCATAACCCTCCAAATCTAACCATTTCAGTTCAGAGTTCATACGTGGGCTACGATTGCTATGAAGTAAACTATCTTAACAGGATTCATTTCAATCCACGCACTCCATACAGAGTGCGACGAAGCATAGTGCACAGTAGACACAATCTACGAAGCAAAGGAGAAATGAAAATGACACAACCAAAATTCAGGGTTTTAGCCTGGAAACTAACAGTTGGCATTATGGTCACGGATGGTTCGAAGTTGACTACACGGAAGAATACAAATTGGAAAAAGGTATTAATGATAGAGCAATGCTTTATACAGATGGTTATCCTGTTGAATGCGAACTAAGCTCAATGGGTCAATTTACTGGTGAAATTGTGAGAAGCAAAGAAATTTATAACGGAGATATCATCAAAGTAAACAAGCTAAGATTTGATAGTTCTGCTCCATTACCTGAAAATTTAAATGTTCAATACTATGGTGGAATGTTTCAACTATTTAGAGGTAAAGAACCATTGATGGGCTTACACCTTCTTTACTTAGAGGACGGGGAAGTTATCGGTACGATGTACGAAAGTCCAGAACTAATTAATGAGTAGTTCGACTGCAAATAAGACACATAAGGCGCAACAAGACAAGAACGCATAAAAAAAGACGCCGCATTATTTGCGCCGCCTACGATTATGTAAAAATCCTAGTAATGCCAATACAAAACAAAATATAGCTATCCAAAATTGATTACCCATAACCACACTCCTTTGTAACTAATACGACATTGAGTAGAAGAAGTTGCAACTATCAAGATTGATTAACAGTACGAAGATTTTGTCCATCAGCAACTTTCATATCATTGACAACTTCAATCCACGCACTCCATACGGAGTGCGACTGCGAAAAGATCACGAAAAGGTACATTTTCAATGATACTTTTTCAAAAATAAGTGATAATTCAAATTATAACACCATCTTTATATCCAGCATTACCCAATTATGGGCCAATATCCGATATATTCAGGTGCGAACCCCCTAGAGATTTCATGTGTGCTTATGGTTCGCACCTGAACTTCAATAACCAATCTACATCTGTAGTTGACTTAACTTTGAATGTTCGACCCTATTATTATCATTCATATAATGATCATTACTCCCAAAGTATACCATATGAGTCAATAAATTATGTTGATTTAATAGTGGCTCAACACTACAATCAGCGCTTGACGATTTCGATAAGATAAAATTACAGTTGTACTCAACTAAACCTTATACCGGTCTTGTTCCGTTGTGAAGTAACTTAAGAACCACCTTGCTACCGTTCTATAGAGCCAACACGAACCGCCGTATGGTATAAAGCCTGCAACGGTACATTTTTTTCCACTTGATCTATCGATTCACTCCAGATGCCTGCGATGATACATCCTTTTTCTTACTAAAGGGACAATCTCTCCTACTTATGATTAAATACCTGCATGATTGCAGGTATATTCTTTATATCATTGGTTTTGAAAGAAAAGCCTGTACTTTCGAGGGAATATGACACTCATCTAAACAATTAGGTAGGAAGAGCGTCTCTTTCTGATTCCGCGGTCTTTAGCCACTAATAAGAGGGATTAGACTTGATGGAATGGAGAAGCACGAAACAGCGAATTATTGATTTCCATTACGGAGGATGCCAGGAAATGATTATTCCATTTACAGGAAGCTACTGTGCGAAATAAGAATACTAGGCGCCTATGATACCGAAACAATCCCTTAGCTCAGTTGAATCTAACTCTACTCTTTGGCGAACAATCCATCCCAAATATGACCTTTATGCGAATTCATCCATGATCACTTGGAAGTATTCACAGCAACGCATCTATAAAGGCGATGAATATTCAGTCTACCGGTTTGATAAGATTTGTTTAGCTAACCAGGGTGAATTAAGCGTAATCTTGAGAAAACTCTATTCATTCATTGATTGATAATCTTATTAATCTTTCCTTCGCTACACCCAGATCGTTACCGTGGCTGCGGCTTTATCAGCTTTATCAGCTGCATCAGCATCAAATTATGCCATTTCCTCACTTTTTCAGATGGTCAAAAAAAAGACCCTTCCAACTATCTGAAAGAGTCCTTTGCATCGTTGAGCGATTATTCCACTGACTTCAAAGCTTCAATCATATGAATCCGCTTGAGCTTAATATGCATGAAAGCCATAACAATTCCTGAGAATAACAGTGTCAAAAGTGCAGCATAAAGATAGCTTTGCCACTTGATGATCGGGGCGAACATTGTCGAATCCAGCTCGGCCGTATTCAGAACGAAGCTGTGCAACACAATGCCGAGACCCGATCCGGCCACTATACCGAGTATACTCAACAAAATATTCTCACGGTAAATATACATCGTTACTTCTTTATCATAAAAGCCCAGCACCTTGATTGTAGACAGCTCCCGGATCCGTTCGGATACATTGATATTGGTCAAATTATAGAGCACGACAAAAGCCAATGCTGCTGCCGACACAATGAGCACTAAGGTTACAATGTCCATACTCTTCATCGTCTCGTCGAAGGCGGAACCTACGCTACTAGAGAAGCTGACCGCTGCAACACCTCCATTCGCCGTCAATTGCTCGCCGAACTTATCTTCCCAGGTTTTATCTTCCACGTTATAGTTCAGTAGTTCTATGTTGAACATCGGTTCATCCCCGAATATGGAAGAATAATACGCTGGTGTCATATAAACATAATGCATCACATAGTTCTCTGTGATCCCCGCGACCTGAATTTTGAATATTTCATTCTCATTGTCCACCAACGTTAACTGGTCGCCAGGTTCAAGCCCGTACAGTTTTGCCAGCTTCTCCGAGACTATAGCTCCCTCGTCAGTAAGCGCCTGCCCTTCTCCACTCACACGGTCCCGCAACTCCACATATTCGGAGAGAGAATCAACGGATGCAGGAATGAACAGATTTACATTCTGGTCATTTACACCGCTCTCGCGTGCGGTCACCGTTTCTTGCGCTACATTCAATGTTCCAGTTATGGCGGACTCGTCAGCGATCATTTGCTCATAGGCATCCAATACATCGGTAGACACATCTTCATGCAACGCTATAAGTGCCTCATATTTCATAATCGTACCAAATTGCTGTCCTGCGATACTTCCGATCGAGTCCTTGAGACCAAACCCGGTCAGGATCAGTGCAGTACATCCTGCAACGCCGAACACTGTCATGAACATCCGCTGTTTGTACCGGAATAAATTCCGTGCAGTAACCTTCTGCATAAAGCTCATCCGTTTCCATACAAAGGGAATCCGCTCCAATAAAATCCGCTGCCCACTCTTTGGCGCTTTCGGACGCATCAATACGGAAGCGTTGCTGCGCAGCTCTACCCGGGAAGCAATCCAGGCCGTCAATGTAGTGCATAACAGCGCCACAATGATGGAGATGATGGAATACGAAGGATAAAAGCTTTTGATAATATCCGGTAGGTTATATAGTGAACTGTACGCATTATAGATAATGGTTGGGAACAGAGTAAAGCCGACGGCAAGCCCCGCAACCGAAGCGGCTAGACTGGCAAGCGTGCCATAGACCAGGAATTTGGCCATGATGTCACGGTTGCCATAACCAAGCGCTTTAAGTGTGCCTATCTGCAGGCGATGCTCCTCGACCATCCGCGTCATGGTCGTAAGGCTAACCAGCGCTGCAATGAGGAAAAAGAACACCGGAAACGCACTCGCAATCGCCGACAATCTGTCAGCGTTGTCTTTATATTCAGCATACCCCGGATTGGCGTTCCGATCTGTGACATAGATTTTGGGCAGCTCCAGCCCTGCTTCCGGCAAGCCGGATAGCGCCTGCTCTACCGCATGGCTGTGCTCTTCGATCAGCGCCTCGTACTCAGGCGTATAAGCCTTCAATCCGGCTGTATCTGTGAAGGACAGATAGGCTTCTGTATAAACCGGTAGCTTGAAGTCTGCCTCGGGAATTGCGGCGAACGCATCCACCGTACCTTTGCCGATCCCGCTGGTGCCCCTGGCGTTCTTCTCGATAAACTGGGGACTCCTAACAAAGCCCACGACAGTATAATCCACTGTTCCGAAGTCGTTTGACAGCTCTGCATTCTCACCATTCTGGCTAAACGTCACCTTGTCGCCCAGCGTATACTCTCCGGTCATCCTGTCATCCAGTATGATTTCACCGGAATGCTCTGGAAGATGCCCTTCAATAATGCTGTACTGGTTAAGCGGATTATCTGTATTGTAAGAAAAGACCTTGAATATTAAAGCGTTGTCGCCGATGAATACATCCGCGCTGTAACCCGGCTGGATCTCATCGACGCCTGGCACATCACTCAACAGTTCTATGTTATCTTTCGTCAGACCATAGGTGGTCTGCACCTTCAGGTCCATCAGCCGCATTTCCTGGTAAAAAGTTTCGGCTGTATCCAGCATATCTGGCCCGGCCGCCTTGATCCCGGCAAAAAAGCTGACACCCAGCATAATGATTGCAAAAATCGAAATAAAACGGGCCTTGGTGTGCCTAATTTCACGAAATATATCTTTCCACAACGATCGTTTTTTCATGGATGTCTTCTCCTTACCATTCGATATCATCAACGGATACCGGCGATGGATTAGTTACCATCTTCCGTACCTTAGCGTTGTTGATCTCTATGACTCTGTCTGCCATTGGCGCAATTGCCAAATTATGAGTGATTACGATGACTGTGGTCCCCGTATTGCGACAGGCATCCTGCAGCAGTTTCAGCACCTGCTTGCCAGTATTATAGTCAAGCGCACCCGTCGGCTCGTCGCAGAGCAATAGCTTTGGCTGCTTGGCTAGCGCTCTAGCGATGGCGACGCGCTGTTGCTCACCACCGGACAATTGAGCCGGGAAATTATCAAGCCGCGCACCCAGTCCCACATCCTCAAGTACTTTACGCGCATCCAATGCACGCGGGGAAATCTGGGAAGCAAGCTCGACATTCTCTAGCGTTGTCAGATTAGGCACCAGGTTGTAGAACTGAAATACAAAACCTACATCATTGCGACGGTAGCCTGTCAACTCCTTGGCACTGAACTTAGCAATATCCGTACCATCAACAATGACCTGGCCCTCGTCGGCGGAATCCATCCCGCCAAGAATATTAAGCACGGTCGATTTGCCAGCACCGCTGGGACCGACAATCACGGCAAATTCACCCTTATTAATCTCGAAATCAATCCCGTCGTTGGCGACAATCATATTCTCGCCCATCTTGTAACGCTTGTACTCACCTTTTACAGCAACAAAACTCATTCCTCATCCTCCTGTCTCTATCCAAACCTAAACCAGTCTTCGATCTATATCCATCTCAATACGATGTCTGGTGGGGCTATGTATTCTTTCAGTCTATCATAAATACAAAGTCTAAGTCTCTGAGGGTTTTCCTGACGGCATTGTTCGATCGCTCCCCCCAGTTTCACTTTCAAAAGTCTACGATTGGGTAAGCCGGTCAATTCATCATGATAGGTCATCTACTGAATCTTATCCTTCGATCGTTTCTCTTCGCTGATATCTCTAAATATAAGATATGTTCCTTTCACATCTCCACCGACAATGACCGGAATGCTTAATCAACTCAAATGAACATGATGACCCTCACGATGAATGATTTCGGTTTCCATCGTCTGTAATTGCCCTTGCTGCAAAGATGATAAGAATAATCCCTTCCTGATGATTATCGCATAGTGACTTATACCAGCTCTCATGATTGGTGATCTGATCGTCCTTACTATATAGTTGAACGATAAATGCCTATAAAAGAAAGGATACAAAATGAAAAATATGAATCTAAGTGAAGCCGTTGAACGTTCTATACAGTTAAGAGAAGTCTATCATCGTTTAGAGCGCAAATATCATGAAAAAGAATGGACAGTAGAAGAAGATGCGTTAGCTTTCCTGACAGATGCTGGTTTGGTCGGTCGTCTAACTATGTCCCAACAGGGTCGTTGGCCAACAAATGGAGAAACTGCATCTGAACTTGAACATAAGATTGGTGAATGCATGTGGTGGTTGATTATTTTGGCTGAACGTATGAATATTGATAGTAGTGAAGCGTTAGGAAAATTCCTAACCAAAACGGAAATAAAACTAGGGGATTGAGATTGTTAAACCTGTTGGACTTGAGATAGAAGGTCTCACATTCATTTGAAAAAAATGCTATAATGATTAAATCAGTGTGTAGAGATATTGGTCTTTTTTTGACTGAAAATATATGTCGCATGATACGTCTGCGATCTGAAATATTATTTGCGGAGATGACAAACATGCACGGAGAAACGAGACTTCCTAGAAACGGAAAAGAAGGTATATTATTTTTATTGATTATTTCAATTATTTCAGTAAATACGATTGCCCCTATTATTGTGGGGTTGGAACGTGGTTTCAGTAAGGAAGTGTATATAGATACACTAAAGATTATTCCGTTCATGTGGATAATCGTAGTTTTATCGGTAAGATTAGTTGCAGGACCGATTGTTGGGAAAGTAATGCCAAAATTCATGGGACAAACTGATGGATTTAATGCTAGGGTTCTATTGAATACTTTATTGAATGTCACAGTATTATCTATTTTACTATCGATTATCGGCACATGGGTTGGGACGAAACAAATAAGCCTAGAACCATTTAAAAACTTCCTTCACATCTGGCCAAGAAACTTTGGTATAGCATTTTGGATTGAACTGTTGGTTGCGCAACCGATAGCAAGATTTGCAATGAAAGCATTACACGCAAGACAGGATCGTAAAACAGAAAGTGTGAATGCGTAACTAGCTGGAACGTTGTAGTCGAATAAAGAAAAGAACGTCCATGGGACGTTCTTTTCTTTTGCTCATTTGGACGATACTGCGACATAAATTTCAACCCACGCACTCTCGTGAGAGTGCGACGACGCATATGACACATTATGTACAATAGGAAAATCCGACATAAGGGCCGGCTAATGATCAATTAATAATGGTTCATAAAATATAAAAACCAAACTGCATGATTTTGTTCATCTGCTGCAGCTTGTTGAAACGAATCCTTAATAAAAATATCATTGGTTTTTCTTGAATTTCTATGATAAA
The DNA here is from genome assembly GCF_056786435.1 of Paenibacillus sp. Y916. Taxonomy (NCBI): domain Bacteria; kingdom Bacillati; phylum Bacillota; class Bacilli; order Caryophanales; family Paenibacillaceae; genus Paenibacillus; species Paenibacillus sp. Y916. Next base: position 192,527 of record NZ_JBXCJA010000002.1, read on the forward strand.
AGTCAACTGTTTCTTGCTCATCCTTAAATGATGCAAGTACTCTACTTGGAAAGTTATCAGCACATTGTACAGATAGTTGTGGAGAAGGTTGCTTCCCCGTAAGAAATGTATAGATATGGGAGAACAAGTGATAGTGTCTAATTTCAACATTTGGAGCCTGATTTGCTAATTGCTCATAGCAGTGAATAGCACGATACTCACCGCTGATGGCCTTGGATATATCGGTAACGATCTCCATGTTTGTTGAAGGCTGTCTAGCGTGATTTTGCACCTTTCCATCACTCCTTTTTATCAATGTATGATTAAGCCTAATACACTGAATCTTGTCAACCAACAATATTTCTGATCTTAACTAACTCGTTAATAAAATAATCAAGTTGATTCTTAGTTGATTTACTAGAAGCGTTACGACTACTGATTTTGGTTTTATAATCCTGTTCTAAAGCGTCTAACGCCAATCCGGCAGCTAGCGCGGCGATTCCATCACCTAATGTAGCAATGGAGGCCCCTATAAAAGCCAGCTTGGCAATTTCAATATTTCGTAGCTCCTTATTAATGGCCAATTACTGTACCCCCTATTTTCATATGTATTAATATATGTTCGTAATCACAACATGTTAAAAACTCGTTCGGAACGACGTGTTGCAGTTCTTATATTCTTATAGGTTGGCTCCATGTATATTGCACAGTACGAAGATTGATCCCTTCGCTATTTTTAGCAATATAATATATGGGGAAATCTGCAAATGAATATTATTTATCTGCTCAGGAAAGGTTTCCTTACCCTATAAAATATCACGGCCCTTTAAGAAGGGTTAACTCCCTACTAGGTAGAATATTGAATGTATGAACGGAGGGATCGAATGGATATAAAGAAAGAACTTAATATAGCTGCCGACGCAATCAGACAGTCACCTTAAAGCTCCGTAGCTACAATGCACTTAAATATAATCATTAATTGAAAGGATAATTAAAGATGAGTAAAAGCAAGAAAAAAGATTTAAAACAACTTTGCATGGAAATCATTGAACAAAATCAATCTTTAAGTCAACAAGAAGTTATTTAAATGATTGTCTTAACTTCACAGTCTTTTAGCCCTGTGTATTGCCCTACTGTTTCGGGATCGACTAGCCAATTTTCATTATCAGTCCATATCACATGCTCATCCTTAATTGCTCCGTATAAGTAATATCCATAAGCCCACTCACCGTTATCAAGTCTTTTTCCACGGAACTTGATCTCTCTCTCATATCTCTTCTTCCTCTCTAACTCGCTTAATTTCTTCTTTAAATCGCCGTTTGATAAATTCGATATGTCTATCATTCCGAACGTTCGGATGTCTATGTGATTGGTTATTTCCCATCTCGGATACAACTGAATTTCCTTTCCTAATGCTTTTTATAGAATATTTACATTTGTTCTGGGAAAGATAATCTTGGTATCTGCACCTAAACCACATAAGTCATAAATTTCTGGAAGGAGGGAAACTCAATGATGAAAATTCTTGCGTCTTTTTTAGCTACATTGAGTATTGCTTTGATTCTTGTTTTTCCTGCATTTGCAGAAAACAACAACATGAATTCAAACGATATGAACACAAACGAAATGAACACAAACAGTTATAAGGCTAATGCTACAAACGATGACAACGGTACAGATTGGGGATGGCTTGGATTACTTGGTCTTGCAGGCCTCGTAGGTCTAAAAAGTCGCAATCCAGAACGTCATTAAACAAATTTCTAAAGGAGCTAAAATAATGGGTATTTTAAACGGAAATCCCAAAGACGAACCAATGCATTATGGTGAAATTTTTAGTGTATGGAGTAGCTCTATGGTTGCAAGAGGCGCTGTATCATGTTACCAAGCATTTTTAAACCACGCTGGTGACAGAGATCTTAAAAAAATATTAGACAAGCTTATTGATCAAGCAAAGCTTGAGATTACAGAATGCGATAAATTGCTATCTGATAACGGAATTGCCCCCGCACCAATCATGCCTGAGAGACCAACTGCAAAACTCGAAGACATTCCTGCTGGAGCAAGATTTACTGATCCTGAAATAGCCGCTAAAATTTCTGCTGATATCGCTATCGGACTGGTTGCTTGTAGCCAAGTTATGGGTCAATCAGTTAGAGTGGATATTGGTGCTTTATTTGCTAAATACCATCTCACTATGGCGGCCTTGGGTGTTCAAGTACTCAAGATGAACAAAGAAAAAGGTTGGCTCATCCCTCCTCCTCTTCAAGTGAAGAGACCTGAACCTCAAGCTTAAATATAATTTATAGTCCTGCTCATTGAGCAGGATTTCTTTCTTTTTTTTGATACTATCCTCTCGGCTGGCCATGGTCTGCTGTGCCTCTGCCAACTCACGAGAGGAATCTTGTATTATCTGATCAAACTGTGAAACGAGCTTACTTAAACCGTCTACGTGCGCTTTTAAAATCACATTATCTTCCTCTGTCTCTACCAACTCTTTACGCAATCCTCCGATAACTTCAATTGCAGGCTTAAACTGTTCTACCTCAAATCCATCTGATAGGACTAGATATTCTCCTATTGGTACTAGATTCTCTGTTGTATTCACCTTTTGAAGAAATTCCGTTGAGAAGGAACCGCTAAACCCTTCAAGAAATCATGTCCTATGTGGCGGAATGCATCTGATTTACAGGTCCATACTTTGCCGAAGTTATCAGGAGAGTCATGTTCCATACACGTATGCATCACGACCATATCGCCTTGCTTGAGCTTGTATTGCTCTTTCATTGTTATCGCTCCTTTATGGTTATTTATTTGAAATAATCAAACCTAGGTGAAAATTATGAATGGTAAAGTATTTGTTACTATAATGGTTATTGTTTTGTTGGTAATTGGCGCTTGTGCTATTTATGCAGCGCACCTTATTAGTTCCGTTTAGGGATATGGTTTATATATAACCTCAGCTCTTTTGTACCTACCTTCTTTTATTAGCTTCGAAATGATTTGAGCTGCCTTTATCCATATGACTTTTGTTTCAACCTGTTCACCATCAGCCGAGCGCCACTTAAACTTAATCCCAGTGTGATCATGCATTTCGTTTCGTATTTCTTGACCTATGTGAGATCGTCCACCAGCCAAGAGTACAGACTCTATGTGTTGAGACTCTATGTCCTCGGGTTCACTTTCAGTAACATCTATAAAATCGAACAAACTCATTTACATGGCGGATACGCATCGATCTTGGCTATCATTCTGATGGCAAAAGAAATCGTCCAAGTGAAACCGTAGAGATTGAAGAGCCGTCACTAATGAAAATGTCTGAGAAATGCAAAGGATACAGAGATGTAAGTCGAAAGCTTAAAGATTATTTGGACGATCAACTCGCAGACTTTAAGTGTAGAGTGATCTCAGGGGAATTTATCAAAGCGAGTAACATGACGTTCAGGGAATTTACCGAAAATCATTGGAAACTTAAATATGCCAGTGATCCAGATAACTTATCCGAGTATAGTCTGGTCGTTTGTGATCAACATTTGCGTAATCATATCTACCCCCATTTTAGACATCTGGAACTTTAGGACATTACAACGATGCATGTCGTAAATTTCAAGGAGTACTTAAAATCACCCGAAGCGCGAAAAGATGGTAAACCTGGAACGCTTGATGCGGATACAAAGCGATATACTTTAAGAGTCCTGAAGAATGTACTCGAACGAGTAAAAGAATGGCAAGTGATAGCAACCAACCCATGTGATGGAGTAAAGTGGCCGAATGCTACGCAAGTAGAGGTAGAGTTCTATGAAGAGAGCGAAATAGAAGAAGTCTTAATTGCATTAGAAGAGCAACCACTCCTATGTAAACTACTCATACAGGCTGCCTTTTTTGGGTCTTTTAGACGCGGAGAGGTTGTCCCGCTTGAGATTTCAGTTTGTGACTTTGGGGACAATAGGATTTTAATTGGTGAAAGTATACCTGCAAAGATTGCGGGACGGCATCCCTTACCACCCAAACACACCATATTCGTAGTGGCGAGATTTTCTAACCGAAAACGGTTTTCGGTACGTAAAGCTTCACGGATTGCGACATACGTCCGCTACTTTCCTATTAGAGAGCGGCATACCAGCTAATGCTGTAGCCGAACGATTAGGACACAAAAATGAGAAAATGCTCCAGACCACGTATAGCCACGTGACCAAGAGCATGTCTGACCGAGCAGCCTCTGAATTTGACAGATTCGGAGAACGCACTAAAAAACATATATAGAAACCGTCCCCATTTCGTCCGCTAGATGATTTCGAGACGGCAACTAATCTCTTGAAAACACCACTATATCAAGGTTCCTACACATAGCACACCCACGACATTGGCACTCTCGTGAGAGTGCGACTGCCAAAAAGCAATGCAAAAGTGTGTTTTCAACGATTTTTTAATGTAAATAAACAAATCAGCACTTTTAAATTACCTCTCAGTTTCCAATTTAACTATAAATGGATATTATTAAGTGATCTTTGATGCGAACCTCCCAGGGAATTCATGTGTGCTTCAGGTTCACACTAGATAATTAACGACCATTCAAAATGTAACCTCGTCTTTCTATCTAGATGCTTGATCTTATGTATTTCATTATTTCATTATTTCCTAGTATATCATACCATCCGATTACCCAAAATAAGGTATTGATTGTGAAATTTCAAAATCTTCAACATCTAACCCAATCAGAAGAAAAAGAGTTGCAGAATACCCAACAGCACCGAAGCGGCTAGGAATACTTTTGCGATCATCTCTTTTTTCATATACTTCAGAATAATTCCAATCACTGCCAATGCTCCGAAACTTAGTGCCACGATTCGTGGAATAACGAAGTTACTCGGAGGAGCAGTAACATTCATATAGCTAATAAAACCCGCTATTACTAGCGTAATTCTAAAGATCATACTACTCCACTTAGGGTCTTTTACTAGAAATAACAAAACAATACTGGTAATACTGAGAACTGCAATAACAATTAACATGACGAATAAAACTCCGAGTGCCATAATGTCATCCTCCTTTGGATATTTAATCTATCATAAGAATAATTGGACAGTGATCACTCCCCATAACTTCGAAGTCAATTTGAGCATCCTTTAAGGAAGATCCCATTCTAGAGGAAACCAGGAAATAATCAATTCTCCAGCCAATATTCCGCTCTCTTACCTTTGCCATATAAGACCACCAAGTATACGCGTCTGTCCGATTCGGATAAAAGTGTCTGAATGTGTCTATAAATCCCGATTCCAACATTTCAGTCATTTTACTACGTTCTTCTATAGTAAATCCTGAGTTACCACGATTGGATTGTGCATTCTTAAGATCGATCTCATGATGGGCAACATTTAAATCCCCACATATAATAACGGGCTTGAGTGAGTCCAATTGTTGAATGTAGCTACGGAATCGTTCTTCCCAGGCTAGTCTCAAATCGAGTCGCGACAGATCACGCCTTGAATTAGGAGTATATACATTCACAAGATAGAAGCTCTCGAACTCCAGCGTAATGATTCGTCCCTCGGGCTCCTCATCCTCTTCTAGACCATAGCGTACAGAAAGTGGCTTGATCTTTGTGAAAATAGCTGTGCCAGAATACCCCTTCTTAACAGCGTAATTCCAATACTGCGAATATTCTTCGCCCAACTCCAGCACAATTTGATCTTCCTGTAATTTGATTTCCTGAACACAAAATATATCCGCATTCACTTCCCGGAAATAATCATTAAATCCCTTTTTCACACATGCTCTAAGCCCATTTACATTCCAAGATACCAGCTTCATATCGATCTATCTCCTAACATTTCTCATTAACTTCAACAAATCCCCTATCCCAACGCGACAGGATCGTATGGTAACTTGAGTATAACATTATTCCAATAATGGAGCATTGACGCTTACACTAGACTATTTTCAGATTACCTGATGTTGTTAGGAAATAATTAGACAGTCGCCGATTAATTCTTGTTCGAATTTCACTTCCTGTAACTCTTCCTTAGTAACCTTGTGTAGTACATTACGTCTAATACATATAATGTAAATCTCCAGAGGAGGAGTAATACATAAATGAAAAAGTGGATACTTACGTTCGGAATTGTCGCCACCGCTTTTACTATTAGTACAAGCTCGGTACCAGTGTCAGCTACAAAAGAAAAGTCAATTTTGGTAAATTATAAAGATAACGGACTGAGTGCCAATCAGGTCATTCTAGAAGGCACAACTTTGGTCCCACTGAGGTCGCTCGCGTCCTCTATGGGTTATACACTAACCTGGAACCAGCCAACTAAAGTAGCTAGACTGATTCGTCCAGAACGTGAAGTTATCTTCACGGTGGGTTCTGACGTGGCGAAGGTGAATGGCTCAGCGTTATCCTTAACGAAGGCACCTCGCATTCTTAATGGTGCTGTTTACGTACCTTTGGTCTCGGCAGTAAGTGCAATGGGTGGAAAGACATGGTACAACGATAGCGATGGTAATTTGCATATTATGGATATGCCAAGATCTATTGCTTTTAAACGACAATCATTATGCCATGTTCAATGATTTCACAAATAGCTATCAGGCATTAATCCAACACAAAGAAATTCAGAAGATAATGGAGTATCACTCCGTCACCTCTTCCTATATTCATGCTCCCCAACTGATAACAACGCAACTCTTCATGATTGTTGGACGAAACCTTCAATATATTACTCAGAATGGTAGTCTCGGGGAACTATTTGAGTTGGAGGAAATCACCGGTCAAACGGGAGATTTTATGGTGGAATATGTCGCGGATGATGTAGCTCTAGTTCGTGCAATGGATACAACTCAACTATTTGCGATTAATGCCACAACAGGAGTAAGTACCAATCTCAATTTAAAGCTGATTAGTATAGATGATCAAAAGGAATGGAATCGGGTCGATCCTAGGGACCCATATGTTTTATCCAAAATGCTTGTTTTAAAGAAACGTACAGGGAATGTCTTGATGTTTACTTATATACCTCTACCAGAAGGTCAGGTAAAAACAGTACTCTACACGCTCATCTCTAATTAAATTTATTATATTTCATAACAGTTCGAAATTTAATAACCCTCCAATTCATGGTATAATAGAAAAGTTGCCTTTCAGAGAATCGTGTAGTAACGATATATTAGCAAAAAATTACTCCATAACTTGAATATACTTAATGAAAGAGAGGAATTACTAAACCTATGATTATTAAACCAAGAACACGTGGCTTTATTTGTACGACATCACATCCAGTAGGCTGTGCCAGTCAAGTACAACAGCAGATAGAATATGTACAAGCACATCCAGCAATAAAAGGACCCCTTAATGTATTAGTGATTGGAGCCTCCACTGGATATGGACTAGCATCTCGTATTGTCGCAGCTTTTGGCGCACAGGCGAATACAGTTGGCGTCTATCGCCCTAGCAGTGGAAGCGAGAAACGTACAGCTTCCGCTGGCTGGTATAATTCAGCAGCATTTGAGCAAGCGGCGGATGATGCTGGTCTCAAATCATTCAGTGTCACAGGTGATGCTTTTTCTTCAGAGACAAAAGCAAAGACAATCGAAGTGATTCGCACTGAACTAGGCCAAGTTGATTTGGTTATTTATAGTGTCGCATCTGCACGAAGAACAGATCCTCAGACAGGTGAAATGGTTAATTCCGTGCTCAAACCGATTGGTGAACCCTTTACGAACAAAACCGTTAACTTCCATACCGGCGAAGTAAGTGAAATCACGATTGATCCTGCCACGGAAGATGAGATTCGTGATACGGTTACTGTCATGGGTGGTGACGATTGGGAACTGTGGATCAATGCGCTTCGCCAAGCGGGCGTACTAGCCGATACCGCTAAGACGATTGCTTACTCCTATATCGGTTCAGAAATCACACAAGCTGTCTACAGAGAAGGTACTATTGGTCGTGCGAAGGATCACCTTGAAGCAACTGCCATCCGCATGAACGACCAACTCGCTATATCTGGTGGTTCAGCATATGTCTGTGTAAGCAAAGCCCTTGTGACACAGTCCAGTTCAGCTATTCCAGTCGTACCATTATATGTGTCCGCTCTATATAAAGTCATGAAAGAGAAAGGTCTCCACGAAGGCTGTATTGAGCAAACCTATCGTCTATTTACAGAACGCTTATATACAAATGATGGCACAGGAACACCCGTAGATGAACAAGGTCGTATTCGCATCGATGACTGGGAACTACGCGATGATGTACAAGCTGAAGTTACGCAGATATGGAATCAGATATCGACCGAGAACATTCACGCACTTACCGATCTCGAAGGCTATCGTCGCGAATTTTTCCAACTATTTGGTTTTGAATTCGATGGTGTTGATTATGAAGCAGATGTTAATCCCGATGTTCAGGTCCCTCACCTTCTATAATCGATATTCCTAAGTGTAAGGTTCGTCATTGACGAACCTTATTTCTGTATATATGATTACTCACAAAACAGGAGCTACAAGCCATCTTATTTGAAACTTTAGCAAGCCTGTTATTTTGCGGGATTGGATTATATTTGTTTGCCTAATGGGAACAACGTATAATGGTATCGTGTCCAATATTTCACAAGATTTTCGCTAGGTCTATATGTCCGATTTCATACTAGGAGGAATGAGTGTTATGCGTTTGGAAAAAGACTTTCTTGGTACGAAAGAAGTTCCATCCAATGCTTATTATGGCATCAATACTATTAGGGCAGCGGAGAACTTTCCGATTACAGGAGAACGAATCCACCCAGAATTAATCCGTTCAATAGCTATGGTCAAAAAAGGGGCCGCTATAGCTAACATGGAGATTGACCAGTTACAAGCTGCTCAAGGTGATGCCATCGTTAAAGCTGCAGATGAGATTATTAGAGGTAAATGGTTCGAACAATTCATTGTCGATCCTATTCAAGGTGGTGCAGGTACTTCCATTAATATGAATGCCAACGAGGTCATTGCTAATCGCGCACTTGAACTAATAGGTAAGGATAAAGGAAGCTATGAAGACATCAATCCGAATAATCATGTCAATATGTCCCAGTCCACGAATGACGCTTTCCCAACGGCAGTACATTTAGCAGTACTGACGATGATTGAGAAGCTACTTGGGACCATGAAGGACTTACATAAAGCATTCAACGATAAATCTACGGAGTTCGACGGTGTTATCAAAATGGGACGAACTCACCTGCAAGACGCTGTACCTATCCGCCTTGGTCAAGAGTTCCAAGCATACGCACGCGTGCTTGATAGAGATATCAAACGTCTTCAAGCCACGAAAAATAACTTACTTCATATTAATATTGGAGCAACAGCCGTCGGTACTGGACTTAATGCCAATACACATTATATTAAGAGAGTAGCAGAAATCCTTGCAGATTTGAGTGGCTTTCCATTAGAGCCTGCCGAACATCTTGTAGATGCAACACAGAACACGGACGCTTATACAGAAGTATCAGCCGCTCTAAAAATTTGTATGATGAATATGTCAAAAGTAGCTAATGACATTCGCCTAATGGCCTCTGGTCCAAGAGCAGGTCTAGGTGAAATCACACTTCCCTCTCGCCAACCGGGTTCATCGATTATGCCAGGTAAAGTAAATCCTGTGATGTGCGAAGTGATCAATCAGATTGCGTTCCAGGTCATCGGAAATGACCATACGATCTGTCTTGCGTCAGAAGCCGGTCAATTGGAACTGAACGTTATGGAACCAGTCATGGTATACAATGTACTACAGTCATTAGAAATTATGAACCAGGGCTTCCGTGTCTTTAGAGAGCATTGTATTGAGGGAATTCAGGCGAACATCGAACGATGTCTTGATTATGTTGAGAATAGCGTAGGTATTATTACTGCACTTAGCCCCCACTTGGGCTATGAACTGGTAACGAAGATCGCACGTGAAGCTATTACAACAGGTCAATCGGTGCGTAGTCTATGCCTTCAATACCAAGTATTGTCCGAAGAGCAATTAAACATTATCCTTGATCCATTTCAAATGACGAACCCGGGCATTGCAGGTGAAGCATTACTACACAAGGTGCCACATATTTGACTTAATAGAATGGACAATAAGGAGCAACTTTAATGTTGCTCTTTATTTTTTCATCTGGTGATGCTAAATGGTTTAGAATGCTCTCTTTTTCGAAAAATAGATACATACACATGATGCGTATAGATTAATGTATCTAGAATTCTTGTTTTGCTATTATGAATTTTTCATATGGTGAATTATGATAATATCGACATCTATTCTAACTCCTTCTCCGAATCGTTCGTTAACCAGATATAACGCAAACAGCACCCTGATCCATTAGGATAAAGGTGCTGTTTGCGTTGTAACGAAATAATAATTATCGTTCAGTTCCCCTTGATGTGTTTTACCATATTGGCTATTCCAGTAAAAGCAAATAATAATGCAACGAATCCAAAACCATAAGTTACCTTCCAATCACTAAGATCTGAGAACGCAACTGCAACAATAAAAGCAATTGCCGCTAAGAAATTTAAAATAGCAACGAATAGATAATTCAAACCTTTCATTAAGAACACCCCTTCCGTATTATAAAGCCCACAGACATCTAAAATTCATCTCTCTATCCAGTGTCCGTAAGAAATATTTTGTAGATATAGCTGCTTCTGTATTGTATTCCTTTAGAATCATTCTTTCAATATTCAACTATATTCCCTATAAAAAAGAAAAGCCACTTTCGCGGCTTCTCTTCTAGTTAATTCGATAGATATATGGTGTTATTCTTGCCATCCCATACGACTTCAATTCCGGACATCTCTAGTATATTCCGTAGCGGAAGCATCACTGTCGCACCTTGATATCTTGATGGCGTAATCGTGATAACATTTCCGTTAACCGTTGCTTTGTTCGTAAGTGGCTTATGGGTAATCGTTCGATCCCCAATAGAGATCGTCGCCATCTGGTTCTCATTATTCCACTGTACAGTAGCTCCTAGTAATTCTAGAATCTCCCGCAGCGGAATGTAAATACGAGAATCAACATTCTCAAGCGAGTTCTTTAATTTCTGTTCTACACCATTAATGATTACTGTTCCTTCAAATATCTTAGAGCCTACTGAGTATCCATTCTTCACAGCTATTTCCTCAAACGTTAAATCAGATGTAGTTATAATAGCATAAGAGTTTACTTTCACTTGAGTAAAGAGCCAATGAACCTCATCATTGTGCATTCGAATACAACCAGCACTTACATACTTACCGATTGAGTTCTCATTACTATTGCCATGGATCGCATACGTCGTTCCTTGTGTTCCGTTCACTTCAAGCCCAATCCATCGATCCCCTAGTGGATTTCGAGGATCTCCACCAGCAATTTTTTCCTTATAATAAGGTCTATTCTTGATTTTGTTCACAATTCTGAATTTACCTTCAGGTGTTAGACTTGGGCTCTTACCCGTACCAACAGCAAATTCCTTTACCAATTTCCCATCTTTAAAATAAGCCAATTTGTTACTCTTCTTGTTCACCACGATCAAATCTGTATTTACTTGATCGGCATTCGCCTCCTCAACATATAAGGGCATCCCAATAAGTAGAAACACAACCACGAGTACAATATAGCGCTGAATAGAATGAAGCAGTTTGCAAAACCTCCTTTACAATAAATATATTAATGGGATGAATGTCCTACGACATATATATGGCGAACAACTTTTTTTAAAATAAGCTCTTTCCTGCCTTATCGTCATAACATCTATTATAAATGGAGATACTACTTCCATATTTTCAAATGGAGGTGTCAAGATTGACGACAAAGGAAAATAAGCTTTCTATTGCCGCTCTCGGCGGTGTGAATGAAATTGGAAAAAATATGTACATGCTTCAATATGGTGACGATATCATCGTTATTGACTGTGGCTCCAAGTTTCCTGATGAGAGCTTATTGGGGATTGATCTAATCATTCCTGATATATCTTATTTACTGGAGAATAGCGACAAAGTTAGAGCGCTCATCGTCACTCATGGACACGAAGATCACATCGGAGGCATTCCTTATATTCTCAAACAGTTGAATATCCCTATCTATGGGACACGCTTAACTCTAGGGTTAATCCAAATTAAACTCAAACAGCATGGTCTTCTCAAGAGTACAAAACTAATCACAATCGATTCTGAATCGAGCTTCAAATTAGGCACGATAAATTTAAGTTTCTTTAGAGTAAATCACAGCATCCCTGATTGTCTCGGTATCGTATTCAATACCCCTGAAGGCACTGTTGTACATACAGGAGATTTCAAATTCGATTTAACACCTGTAAATGAACAGCATCCAGATCTATATAGGTTGGCAAGCATTGGTAACAACGGTGTCTTGGCTCTTTTGTCTGAGAGCACCAATGCGGAACGTCCCGGATTTACCCCCTCTGAGCGTCTCGTAGGAGCACACATCGAAGAGGCATTTATAAAAGCCGAGCAGAAAATATTCATTTCCACCTTCGCTTCCAATGTTCATCGTCTACAGCAAGTCATTGATGCGGCGGTAAAAACAAATAGGAAAGTAGCTTTACTCGGTAGAAGTATGGTGAATGTCGTATCCATTGCTACCGAGCTAGATTATTTACAAATTCCTGAAGGGACATTAGTTGATGCGAATGAAGTTAGCAAAATGCCTTCCCATGAAATTGTTATACTCTGTACCGGAAGCCAAGGCGAACCCATGGCCGCTTTATCGCGTATAGCCAGTTCTAATCATAGACAAGTAGAAATTCTACCCGGTGATACGGTTATTCTAGCTGCTACATCCATCCCTGGTAATGAACGCAATGTATCAAGAATCGTAGATAATCTATTTCAACTGAAAGCCAACGTCATTTATGGATCAGGGTCGGCAACGGGAATGCATGTATCCGGTCATGCTAGTCAGGAAGAAATGAAGTTAATGCTTGCTTTTATGAAGCCGAAATACTTTATTCCTATTCATGGTGAATTCCGCATGCTTCATCAGCACCGTTTATTAGCTGAAACGATGGGTGTAGCCAAGGATAACATCTTTATTGTTAATAATGGAGATGTTGTCGACATTCGAAATCAAGAAGCTTATCAATCTCGAACAATAACGAATGGGAATACTCTTGTTGACGGGTTGGGAATCGGTGATGTAGGAACGATTGTTTTACGTGATCGTAAGTTACTCTCCGAAGATGGCATTCTCATCGTAGTAGTCACTCTTAGTAAAACGGATGGTAAAATCATATCCGGTCCCGATGTTATTTCACGTGGTTTCGTGTATGTCCGTGAATCAGAGCAATTGCTAGACGAAGTACGTCGCATTACAGTGGCAACCATCCATCAATTACAAGAAAAGAACATTACGCAATGGGGTATTCATAAACAAACGATTAAAGAATCGGTTGGAAATCACTTGTATAGTCACACTAAAAGAAGACCCATCATCCTTCCCCTTATTATTCAGGTCTGAGTGGGCTGGAATCGGGAATTCATCGAATTAAGGGGGGGGGAATGAATTGGATTTTTTCAAGAGTCAAGAATCGTTGACAACAGTTGAATGGGTCTTGAGAGCCATCGTTAGCTTTGTCTTTTTGCTACTTGCAACGAAAGTAATGGGACAACGTTCCATTTCTCAATTAAGGTTTCTCGACTTCATCATTGCCCTGACACTCGGCAATATTATCGCTCATCCGCTTTCAGACGAGAGATTAGGTGTAAAAGGCTCTATGCTAACTACCGTCACTCTAATCATTCTATATGTTGCTGCGACGTGGTTGAGCTTAAAATGGCCGTTATTCAGACGTTATCTCGATCCGCCGCCGATTACACTCATTAGAAATGGACAAATCCAATTCCATAACCTTTCAAAAGCAAGAATTTCTATTGATTTTCTATTCTGTGAGCTACGGAAAGAAAAAGTAGTGAATATAGAATATGTATCCCTCGCAGTTTGGGAGCCGGGAGGAACCATCTCCGTGTTCATGGATACCCAATACCAACCGCTTACCCCAGCAGATATGAAGCTTGCGACCCAACCGTTTACTCTCGCAAGACCGATTATCATTGAAGGAAAAGCCAATGCATCCCTTCTTAAAGAAATCGAGAAAGACCATAACTGGCTCAAGAAGAAGATATCACCTGCTTATTCAGAAATCGCAGATGTCATATTAGCGACAATCGACGACAACGAAAATGTGCGGGTATACTCTAACCCCAATTAATGAGGCTTTATCAAAAACAACCATTTCCCTATCTATTCTAGAGAAATGGTTGGATAACTCCTTAAGATCTTTGCTTGGATTATGGACATTCAAACAATTAGTTTATACTTAAGAATGCTAGTTCTTTTCCAATCATAAATAATTTAAAATCCTTAAATAATAGGAGCCGATAGCAACTATGATCTTTCATATCACTTACTTATCACATGGATTGAAGGTAAAAGGGTATCTAAGCTTACCGCATGGGTATGACCTGCCTACCTCAGAGTTAGAGTCCTTCATTGCTCAGTCCTATGGTTCAATGAAGCTTCCCGTAACTGGATTATCCAGTTCTTATCCACCAGCACGCAAAGATCTTCGATCTAAAACATGGCCTGTCTTGATTTATTGTCGTGGAGGCATCGGTAAATTCGGACGAGTCAAGACAGAGTGGCTTGAGCAATTCTCAAATTACGGACATATCATATTCGCTCCTACCTATCGAGGAAATGAGGGTGGGGATGGGCGTGACGAATTCGGGGGCAGCGATCAAGAAGATGTTTTATCCGCATATCGTCTTGTGGAGAGTCTTCCTTTTGTAGATGAGAAACGAATTTCTGTAATGGGCTTCTCTCGTGGGTCTATTAATGCTACACATACCGCAACACACATACCTAAAGTACATAAATTAATCCATTGGGGTGGTGTATCCGACCTTGCCCAGACCTATGAAGAACGAGTGGATCTCCGTAAAATGTTGAAACGAGTCGTTGGAGGCTCCCCCAATAAAATACCTGAATCCTATCAACTGCGCTCTCCTATCTTCATGGCGGATAAAATTCAGTGCCCCGTGCTTATTATGCATGGCACCCAAGATACCCAAGTCGATTTCAGTCACGGACTCAATATGTACAACAAGCTTGTCGAGGCAGGGGTACCCACTGAGTTTCATCCATATGACGGCTACGACCACCATCTTCCACTCGATACACATTTAGTCGCCATTGAACGAATGTTTCAGTGGATTGAACAGTAGGCCCCACACAGAAACGTATGTTCGGCAAACTATTGACATTTTCCATATTAAAGGATAGACTAAGTTTAAATTTAACATGTTAGCGAGCGAAGCACCTCGCAAGATTAGGCGTACTAGCCTTTCTTGGAGGTGCTTTTTCTGCGCTATAAATTTCATGGAATGGAGTTGATTTAATTTATGAATAAGGCAATGGTTAGAGGATTTCGAGGTTCAATATTAATCATTCTTTGTCTATTGATTATGTTACAAAGTAATGTCTCACAAGTGAGTGCAGCGGATCATTGGGATACTGCATTGGAACATGTCAACCATATTTACGATGATTTGACAGTTCTTAAGATGGCTATTTCGTCTGAAAAACAACTTATTCAAGAGCAACGTACAGTGAATAATGATGTATTGAAGCAAGTGAACATAAAGATCAATAACATAGACCTAGAGTTAATAAACAGATTGCAAATTCAATACGATCAGACCTTACGTAAGCATTCTCCGCTTTTAGAACAATACTCAGCACTAACCAAACAAACTACTGCAGCTAAGAAGAATAAAGATAAGAAACTCGCTGATCTACTGAATCTTAAGCGTAATAAGATACTAACTTCTGTGTTAACTGCTCGTTCTGAGGTGAAAGCTACCAAAGATGCACTCGCTTCCGCCAAAAAGCAGCGTTCAATCAAGTTGAAGGCAGTTAAGGAGGTGCTTGCTCCTGTCCAAAATTACAAAAAAATGATTACTGCGGAGAACAAAACAATAGCTACGACGAAACAATCTTATTCGGCAGCAGAGAAACGTTATAAAGCAAGTGTCAAGCAGGGCAATGCCGTTACAGCCGCTGAAGAAATAACGCTTATGTATAACGAAATGCAAAACATTCAAACATCTCAACAACATATTTACGGCTGGGAGAAGCAAATTTCACAGATCATACTACTAACCGAGTCCAAGATTCCTAAGTGACGCTTATCGTTAAAAAGAAAAGGACCACTTCTGTGGTCTTTTCTAATTAATTTGATATATTAATGGCTTTATTCCTGTATAATATATAATAACTAATACAATATACATAAAAATTGGAGTGAATACCATTTATGAAATCTATTTGTATTTTTGCAGGATCTAATCTTGGGGAGCGTCCGGACTATCAAATCAAGGCTACTGAGCTTGGTCATTATATGGCTCAAGAGCAATATCGCTTAGTGTATGGTGGGTCCAATATGGGACTTATGGGAGTGATCGCCAATACCATCATGGAACAAGGTGGCGAAGCGATTGGAGTGATGCCCAAAGGATTATTTAAGGGCGAAATCGTGCATCAACAACTAACTGAATTTATTGAAGTTGAAGGTATGCATGAACGCAAAGCTATGATGGGGAAATTAGCAGATGGATTTATCGCCTTACCTGGTGGATTCGGAACATATGAGGAGCTTTTCGAGGTTCTATGCTGGTCACAGATTGGTATACACCATAAGCCTATTGGCATATTAAATATTTGCGGTTACTTCGATCCACTGTTGAAGATGATTAATTATGGTGTTCAAGAGGGATTTGCCAACGAATCAAATCTGAGCCTAATTATCGTGTCTAGTGATCCAATAGACCTTATCCAACGCATGGAGAACTATGTTCCACAAGTGATGGATAATAAATGGAAACAGCTTGATTAAGGGTAAGCTCCACAGTCGATTTCCTGAACCGCACCCGGATTGCAGTAAGGAAGTCCGGCACACGCCGTTAGCGTGTTGATCCATCTAAATAATGCCATACTAGAAAGCTCTACCTCATCCAAACAATAAACAACCAGGCATCCTAATGGACTGCCTGGTATATTCATTCAGAACACTATTTCAATCTTCTCACTCATCATCCGAGAACAATATGTCGAAATACCTCTCGCGATGATTTAGGAAATCTCGAGTCAAGCTATAGTGTTCCGTCTCTTCGTATTCAATAGGATCTATAGAGCTTTCCGAAAAATGTAGAATTTGAGCATTCGGGTACGCCATAAGCATCGGCGAATGCGTCGCAATAATGAATTGAGCCTGTCCACTCTGTTCCATCTCCCGAATCAACCTCATAAAGGCTAACTGACTCTGCGGCGACAAGGCTGACTCTGGCTCATCTAACAAGTAAAGCCCCTTCTTATCGAGCCGATTGTTAAAAAACGTTAGAAACGCTTGACCGTGAGAGCGTTCATTTAAGGACTTCCCACCGTATGGACCATAAGCGGAATTACCAATAAAAGGATCATCTGCTAGCTCATCGATATAGTTCGCAAACGTATCAAATGTCTCAGCACGGAAGTAAAAGCCGCTATTCACCTTAGGCATCCAGCTTAATTTCATGATAGATGACAGCGATACATTATCCTTTTCCTTCTGAATGACAAGATCTTTTCCCCCAATAATACTGAAACCACAACAAAGTCCAATGGATTCCAATAATGTGGATTTACCTGAACCATTCTCTCCTGTTAGAAAGGTCACGTTACTCTCTAAGTTTAAGCTTCTCAAGCTACGTATCGCAGGGATCTGAAATGGAAATTGATGTTCATCTTCATGGGATAAGTTATCCCAATCTAGATTTATCTTCTTTAGAAAAGGCATAGTACCTCCTTTAAGTTAAATAAAGAATCCCCCCACAAAAGTAGGAGGAATGTCATCATGTAAAGTTTAAATATAGAATTCGTCCGGAATTCTCCCGAATTTCCTTTTATGATATAGGAGCGGTTCTTTGTTATTACTTTCAATATCGATGATTTCACCTATCAAAATAGTGTGATCTCCCGCTTCAATCGTTTTGAACGTCTTACATTGCATCACTCCTGAAGCTCCTGCAATAATCGGAAGATTATGTTGTGATAACTTCCAATCACAACTTCCAAATCGATCAATATCTCTACTCGCAAATAGGGAACAAATATCGCCTTGATCACCAGATAGTACGTGTACAGCGAATTTATCCGTTTTTATAAAAGTTTCATAAGTTGAAACTCTTTTGTCGATGGACCATAGGACAAGTAATGGATCTAATGATACAGATGCAAATGAATTAACGGTAAGTCCCAGTGGAACTCCTTCTTCATTCACTGTTGTTACGACGGTCACTCCTGTAGGGTAATTCCCCATTACTTCTTTAAAGCGTGATACATTCGTGCTGTTATCCATATTTAAAGCCACCTTTCAACGTATAGAGGTAGTTCAAAAAGTCATCTTTTGATCACGAAGATTACCAAGAAGCTTACTCGACATCGAATATTGAATTCAGCCGGTCCTTCCGGTGCTCACGTAGGTACTGCCTACGCTCCGCTCCTCACTCCCTATCTTCATCCAATCTTCTCGGTGCTGAAAATCCGACTTTTTGAACTCGAACTTATATACCATGAACATTTATTTATCAATTATAACTCAAACAACAAATAAAGACTCAAAATTTTAACAATATTTTAAAATAGGAAAGTTTTTAGAAAAAGCTTCTCTTTAACTTTTCCAATTTTCGCCTTTAAATTAGTGGAGGAGGTGGTTTTGACCATGATTTCTTTCTCTGATCAATTGATTCGCGGGACTCTATCAGTAATCGGTTTTCCATTGACCTTGTTTCAGATGGTATCATCTAGATACCAGTCATATCAATATAAGCCTAGTGGACAAATGATTGAGCTTAACCAGCATAAGGTGCATGTCAATGTATCTGGGAAAGGTTCACCTACTATTATATTGGAGTCCGGCATGGGCGGGTGCTCACTAGATTGGTGTCACGTTCAACCCGAACTTGCTGACATCGCGACAGTGATCTCTTATGACCGAGCCGGATTGGGCTGGAGTACTTCCTCTCCTTTAGAACCAACCTGCCAACAATATGTGAAGGATCTTCGTTTGTTATTGACTGAACTGGGCAGAAAGCCGCCTTTCTTACTCGTTGGACATTCATATGGTGGAATGATCATGAGGTTATTTGCCGCCACGTATCCGGAGGAAGTAATGGGTCTAGTGTTAGTGGATTCCACACATGAGAATAGATATTTATTAGATCAGTCCCATCCAGCTAGAAGGAAGCAACGCGAGAATCATTTGAAAATGTTCCGACTAGGCTATTTACTGTCTCCGATAGCCATTCCTCGATTGTTGAGAATGCATATTGGGTCCAAGCGACTTCCTTCTGAGATGCTGAGAAAGGCTCGTGCTTTAGGTTATCGAACAATTGCTTATAAGTCCGCATATTCGGAAGTTTTGCATACGGGAGAAAGTAGCATCCAATTACAACAAGCACAACCTTTGAGAAAGGACTTACCTGTCATCGTATTAAGTGCCGGGAAACAAACGGATACTTGGAAAAAAGGACAGGTAGATTTATTACATCTTACCCAAATGACCAAACAAATCATCGTAGATGACAGCTGGCATTCAATTCAAATACATAGACCCGATGTAGTCATCCATTCAGTAAAGACCTTATTGAAAGGGCATCCACCAATTCATTCGCCCGAGAAGGGTCATTAATGAAGGAACAAGGATCAATCGAATGATCGTGGCATCGATGAATATAGCTGCTGCAATTCCGATTCCGAGTTGCTTCACCCCTACGACATCCGCGAAGGCGAATGGCAAGGTGACTGCAATCATAATAGCAGCTGCCGATGTGATAATCCGACCGGTTGAAGATAATCCTGACGTAACGGCAATAAGGAGATCACCCGTACGTTCGTATACTTCTGACACTCGGGATAACAGGAACACACCATAGTCCATACTGATTCCAAATACGAGACCAAATACAAAGACAGGAATCATAACCGCAATAGGACTAGCTTCAAGTCCAAATCTTCCTTTTTCAAATATAAACACAAGAATACCGAACGATGCACCTAAACTTAATAGATTCATCACAATGGCTTTAAGTGGAATAAGAATGGACCTGAACGCAATGCATAGAACAATAAAGTTCGTCACTCCAATAAATAATAGAATAGAACCAATATGACTCGAAATTTCATCGAATATCTCCTGCTGATACTTCGCCTCTCCCCCAACGATCAGTGGTAGTTCCGCTGAAGCACCTTCCTCCTCTAAATTCCGTAACCAATCCGAAGCTTCTTTCGAACCGACGGCACCACGTATAGTCATCGGAAAGAGCAGTCTATTATCCCTAAGCACGGATTGTAATTCCGATCCCATCTTGTTCATAAAAGAAGGATTCTGAAGCAACCGAAGGGATTGTTGCTCCGATAACAATGAAAGATGGTCAAACACAGATTCAATTTTAATTACTCCCGGATCTTGTTTCATCCGCTTCACCCATTGATAGGCGTGGAGCCAATCTTCGGTTGTAAATGTGGAATTCTTTCCTTCCGCGATCACAACTACCTCTGAACTCGAAGTCGAAGTAAATTGAGCTTTATACACTTCCATCGCTGTTCGTGATTCATATCCTCTAGGGAGTGAACTTTCATCCGGTATGCTAATGACCATCTGCCGTAATGGTATGAGACAACTAATCAACACGATAGAAGCAAGCAGTACTGATGCGACAGGTCTTTTCATAATGGCGAGTGACCATCGATCCCAAATGCCTAGTGTTTTGGATTTCTGGGGTTTTTGGGACTTCGGGGATTGCTTCTTGTTAGGAACTATTCTTTGAGCAACTATAATTGGAGCGAGGATACTAAGTAGAGCCGGAAGTAGTGTTAAATTCAGTAGAAGCGATATGGTTAGAACAACTATTGCACCCAAGGCGACGGTCGTAAAGATGGGTAAATCAATGAATTGGATCGCTACTAGCCCTAGAAATACACATGCTGCCGAGAATACTACAGCTCGTCCGGCTGTACTCATCGAAGTTATTAATGCCTGCTCTACATTCCTTCCATGAAGTTCCTCCTGAAATCGACTGATGATCATAAGTGCAAAATCAATACTTAACGCCAATCCAACCATAGGTATCACACTTAATACAAAATTGGAGAGATCCAACACTGTGCCGACGAAAGCCATGATCCCTAGTGTGCCTATAACACCAATAATCCCTATCACAAGTGGGAGCAATGCAAATAAGACTCCTCTGAACGCAAATAACAGTATTACGAATGCTATCGGCAAGCCGATCAACTCCGCTGTCTGCAATCCTTGACGACTCGCTTGATTCACATCGTATTGAATAACGGATTTCCCTGTCACACCCATCGAAATATGCGAGGAAGTGGGAAGTTGCTGTCTAATCTGCTCTATTACAGGTCCGATCTGGTAGGCGTGCTGACGAAATCCAAGAAGTGCATAAGCTACATTCCCTTGTAGCATCCCTTCCCTTTCAAACGGAGATACTTGTGAAGAAAGACCTTCGATGTTACTCATACTCAATAGGACGCTCTCAATAAACTGCTGAAACTGCTGAGTTGTTACTAATGTTTCTTTTTCAAAAACAAGCATAATCGGCTCATCAGGAATTCCGAATTCTGAATATAGTATTTGTTGAACATATGTAGAACTCCCATCAGATTCTAACCCGTGGTCTTTGAGTAGCGTTGGTAATTCAGTAGCATAGGTACTAAAGACGACAAAGAATGCAGTCCACAACACAATGATCCATGGAGAGAAGCGATGTGAAAGAATAGCAAGCATGCGGTATCCCATAAGCAAGCCTCTCCTATATGAAAAATAGTTAACCTTTATATAATTTCAATCGAGTGGCCTTAACTAGATACTTTCCAATGGGCGGGCAGATCCTTACTAGGGTAGGGACACAGCGCGTAATCATAGGCATCGAACTCAATACATGCGCAACCCTTCCTCGTCTGATAAGACCACTAAATTCACGCTCAATCGCTTGTGTATATTCTTCTTGCCACTGAGAATGTGATATCTCTCCACGAAGATAACGATTAGCGGAAGCACAACATAGAAAGGACGAACGTAGTGCAATCGACATGCCATCCCCGCAGAGCGGTGGAATCACCACTGCTGCATCCCCTAGATGTGGAATGACATGCCATGCTAGCGGATGATGTGACAGATGGACCGGAGCGATGGACACTTGTGTACCCTCAACTGGGACAGCTTGTTTCATTCTCTCAACTAATTGAATATTCCCTTTTGAAGCTGATTCAAGTATGGCAGGTATTGTCGTTCCCGCGCCCTTGACGACTGCCTTTTCCAATAACGCAGCCACATTCGAATAACCCTTCTCAACAGGAGAAATCCCAATATACCCACCTTTCACGAAATATAACTCCGTAACAGATTCAGATTGTATTCCTGAATAATGAGATTTGATCCCGACGTAGGAAGGCTTACTCGAATCCAATGGATAAGGTTCATTGAACATATTAGAATGACGATGTGAACCCCAAGCAGCATAAACTGAGCGAGCATAAATGACCTCAACTTTACCATTCTGCTTCATCTTGACCTCGTATCCCTCTTCATTTTGCTTGATAGATGTCACTGTAACTCCTGTCCGCACGTCTGCACCTGCATGAACAATCGCTTCATGGAGTGCAGAGTCAAGTGTATAGCGACTTATTCCCCATGCCGTGCCTGGTAAAGGAACCTCTACTGAATCTCCATGTTGAAATATAAGTCTCGCTTTCGATATCAGCTGTGGCTGTAATGATTCCATAACGGCATCCAATCCAAGCTTACTAAGCATCTCTTGAGATTCCGGAGATAGAAATTCACCACAAGTTTTGTGGCGGGGGAACGATTGGCGATCTAACAAGACCGTTCTCCATCCTAGATCTGCTAATTGTTTGGCCAGACTGCAGCCAGCAATTCCTCCACCTATTACGACCGCATCCATTATTTGTGTCATCCACTCTCACTCCGATCTTTATTCTGTACAGAACCCTGAGGAATGACAACAGCATATCGAAATAAAGGTCGCCATGAATAGATGAGTTGTGGGATACCTATAACTTCTCTTAACATAATCCAATCCGTAGCCCGAAATCCTTTAGCTACAGATAAAGGGGCATCATGTCTTATATAACGATTCGTGGAAACCACACGACTGACAATCCATACAGCTAGCCACGCCAGCCAGTGTCGGTGAATATCGTTAATAACAACGCCAAGCTTGGACGCTTTATGCATATAGGATACGACTTTATGTAGCTCATCTCCCGTAAAATGATGAATAAATTGTGATCCAGTCACGATATCAACACTGGCTTCGGATAAGTACTTCACATCAACTAATCCCACCGATACTCGCGGTTCATCATGAAAAAATTGACGTGCCTCCTCACAGGCTTCTTCCGTAACATCAACTAGTTGAATCGTAATATCAATGCCCTTCTTATCTGCCCATCTAAGAATACGTCTGTTCACATCTCCTGAACCCGCACCGACGTCAAGAATAGTTAAGGCACTCGGCCGATCCGCGAGAATCCATAACTTCTCAATACCATAGATTGTAGGACTCGAGGCTCCAAATATTAGATTCAACATCCTTAAATCACGTAGCGCTTCATGCAGATCTGCTCCACCCATACTGAAGTCGTCCATTAATTCTGGTTCTTCCGCTCTTTTCTGTAACTTCTTAAGAATGAACATGATCTATCTTCCGTTCTTGTAGAATGCTCGTAGGAATATACGTAAACTTTAGTAGTTCTGCCGTTAACCCCGGACCGAAGGCTAACGCTACGCCACTTGAGGATGCAACTTGGCGAGTTAGCAGATCCTCACGCATCGCTTTTAATACGAATAGAATTGTAGCAGAAGACAAATTACCATAGTCATGGAGGATGCTTCGGCTAAACTGAACCTGAGCATCGCTTAATTCGAACATCTGTTGTACGATATCAACAATTCCTCTGCCCCCAGGATGTATTGCCCATAAGCTAGGAGTCTTGTCTCCATCTAAGAGTGATTCCATTTCCGCAGTTAGATAGCGACCTAACAACTTAGGGATATTCGTTGATAGATAGAGATCGAATCCATAATTGCCAATCTCCCATATCATTTCTTCACTACACTCAGGTAAAAGAACCGAATGGCCGTCTCCTAATTGAAACAACCCCTTACTGTTCTTATCAGCGGTCCCAATAATGCATGCAGAAGCCCCATCCCCGAAGAACGACGCACCAAATAAAGCCTCGCGATCGCTTGAAGGCTGGAAATGAAGTGTACATAATTCCACACAGACTATTAATATTTGAGCGTTTGATTGTCCTTCCACCAACGTTCTAGCCAATTGAATCGCCTTCAATCCCGCTGCACATCCTTGAAACGTTAATGGAATCCGCTGCACACGAGGAGACAGCCCCATATCCTTGACAAGAACAGCATCCAGCCCTGGAAGGAATTGTCCCGTACAACTTACTGTTATGAGATGGGTGATCTGTGAACGATCGACCTCTGCATCAAGCAAGGCATCCTTCGCCGCTTGTAGGCCTAAGGGGATAGATTCTCTTTTATATATTTCCATCCGTTCTGCGGTAGAAGGGACATCATGAAGTCCTTCTGATGGCAAATAGCGGCTTCTTGATCCATGTCCGATAAGATTAGGTTCACAGGTATACCGAGTGGCGACACCACATTGTTTAAAGATTCTTCTTGCCCACCGTACTGAATTAGGAGAATCGTGTAGAGCTTCCTCTAGTTTATCTAGCACTTCACCTTGTTCAAATCTGTTAGCTGGGAGAGCCGTACCTATTCCAAGTATAGAAATGTTAGGAGACATCGTATCCATCATTAGTCCCATCAACCCCTTGTCCAAAATTTGTACCGATATGACGTAATGGAACAAGTCTATTCTTCAAATAGCTCGTATATGCATGAATCCCCACGGTATCCATGTTATATTGGTTAAAGTGCATGTTCAAAAAGTCGACTTTTCAGCACCGAGAAGATTGGATGAAGATAGGGAGTGAGGAGCGGAGCGTAGGCAGTCCCTACGTGAGCACCGGAAGGACCGGCTGAATTCAATATTCGATGTCGAATACGCCCCCTGCTATACTTCGGGATCAAAAGACGACTTTTTGAACAACCTCTTAAAGAAATAATAAGCGAACGAGGGGATAACTTTGAAGCATAATATCAATACAGAACCACTCGAGATCGCAATAGAAACTCTTGAGTCAGGTAAACGAATACTGATTATGACCGCTGTTGTAGCGGAAAGAGATGCTGTCTTACGTGGTCTTAGGGGATCTAGTCAATTCGATGTACGAATCGCAGGAGTAGGTTCAGCCGTTGCTGCTGCCAATACAGCTACTGCGCTTGCCTTAGCCGATTATAGTCTAGTCATTAGCGCTGGCATTGGTGGTGGGTTCGTTGGACAAGCAGAGCTTGGCTCAATTGTTGTAGCAAATGAAATTGTAGCCGCAGATTTAGGGGCAGAGACAGCTGAAGGCTTCTGTAGCGTTGATGAGCTAGGCTTTGGGTCTTCTCGTGTAGAAGTAGATTCTACTCTAGTCAGCATAGTAACCGATGCTCTTCATCAAGCAGGTCTTTCCGTTCATACGGGAACCATTCTTACCGTTTCAACAGTGACAGGTTCCTCTGGGAGTGCCCTTGCACTAGACAAGCGTGTGCCCGGGGCGACCGCAGAAGCTATGGAAGGTTATGGTGTTGCTGTAGCAGCACAAATTCATAACGTACCTGTTCTCGAACTAAGAACAATATCCAATGTAGTCGGTCCACGTGATCGAGCAGCATGGAAGATGAAAGAAGCTTTTGAGGCTCTTGAAGCCGCAAGTTCAATATTGCTGGAGGTGTTAACATGAAGATTGCCTTTTCACCGTGTCCTAATGACACTTTTATATACCACGCTTGGGTTCATGGTTTACTCCCTGGTGCACCCGAGTTGGAAGTTACATACGCGGATATTAATATTACGAACACACTTGCGCAAGGAACCGATGGACCTGATATTATCAAAATATCATACGGAGCTTTGCCGTGGGTATCCGATGAATATGCGTTACTTCCATGTGGCGGGGCGCTTGGACGCGGTTGTGGTCCATTAGTACTCACATCAGGCCGTAATGAGATTACGAATGATCCTGCATCACTAGCAGGTCGCCGTGTCGCTGTGCCAAGTGAGACTTCAACCGCTTATTTATTGTTCCGTTTATGGGCAGCACAGAACATCCCCGGTGGAATCGGTGAGATTGTAGTCATGCCATTTGACCAGATTATGCCTGCTGTGCGCGATGGCTTGATTGATGCCGGACTCGTCATTCATGAAGCACGCTTCACCTATCCTGATTATGGATTGTCACTAATGACCGATTTAGGTAGTTGGTGGGAAGAAGATACGCATCTCCCCATCCCCTTAGGAGCCATTATTGCTCGTAAATCATTGGATTTAACTCAAATTTCACAGTGGATTCGTGATTCGGTTGAATATGCTTGGGCTCACCCCAATGTATCGCAACAATACGTCCTTCAGCACTCTCAAGAGCTATCTCCTGAAGTCGCACAAGCCCATATTGATTTATATGTGAATGAATTCAGTGCAAATCTAGGTGATGATGGTTACAATGCCATCAAGGCTTTACTCAATCGGGCTTATGAAGAAGGTATTATACCCAAGACCGATTTCGATTCGCTTCTTTGGCGGGGATAACTGTGATTATATCGGTGATTCTTTCTGGATTTTGGATCGCATATAAGGCCGAGGGGGATTCCCCTCGGCCTCTATTCTATATACTTACTCTATTCAGTAGCAGAACCTATTTTCTGATTCATTCACTCAATGCCTTTACCAAGGCTTCAAGATTCTTCTTCATAACTGAAATATAATTCATATTATTCTGAGTCTCTTCTTTCGTTAACCCTTCTAACGGGTTCAACACGTCTGTTGTGGCACCAATTTCTTTAGCAAGAGTTTCAGCTACTTTGGGATCTGCTAGCGTTTCGAAGAATATCGTTGTCACCTGATGTTCTTTGGCAAATTTCACTATATCTACCATCTTATCGGGAGATGGTTCTTGTTCTGGAGAAAGTCCTGCAATCGCAACTTGAGTTAAGTTATACTCCCTTGCCAAATAACCAAATGCAGCATGTTGAGTAACAAATTCTTTTGTTTTAATATCTTTTAATCCTGCTTTAAATTCTTCATCCAATTGTTGCAGTTGCGCTATATATACCGCTGCATTGTTGTTATAATCTTCTTCATTTACAGGATCAGCCATTACAAAAGCTTCAAGAATTGCAGTTACTTGTTTCTGAGCTAGAACAGGACTTAGCCAAACATGCGGGTCCATTACATGCTCATGCTCAAGCTCATGAGCTTCCTCTTCACCTTCTCCGTGATCATGTGAATGTGCCTCGCCTTCCATGAGATCAATGCCATGACTCGCCTCAATCACAATACGCTTTTCATTAGAAGCACTTTTAATTGCCTTTTCTGCCCATTCCTCAACGATACCGTTATATATGAATATATCCGCATCTGATACTAATGCCATATCTTTCGCACTTGGCTCCCAATCATGGGGCTCGGTTCCAGCAGGAACAAGAACAACAACCTCTGCATGATCTCCTGCGATTTGCTTACTGAATTCATACATCGGATAAAATGAAGTCACAACCTTCAATTTCTGCTCCATTTGAGCGCTTGCCTCAGGCGTTGATGCCTGATTCGTTGCATTGGTTGACACCACATCATTTTTTCCACACCCTGTTACAATTATTGATGATAACGCTACGAAGGCTAGAGTTTTTTTAAACCATGAATTCATTTTCATTTCCCCTTTATTATAATTTTATTGGTTCTGCATTCTTTCTGTATTGATATTCGGCATTTGTTTGCTACCAATCTTCATAACTATTTTCTTAATCGTAATTCCTGCAATAAGTATTAGTAATAGCAATAGCGCAATCGTTCCTCCTGGTGGTGTGCCCAGTTCATAAGATGCCGTTAAACCTGAGATTACGCCTATCAATCCTATCGCCATCGAGATTAGAATTGCTGTTTGGAAGCTAGGGGCAATGCGAATCGCTAAGGAAGCAGGAAGCACAATTAAAGATGACACCAAGAGGACTCCGACAATAGGCATAGCTGCTGCAACAATCATTCCTGTTAGAATACTGAATCCTAGCGATAACCAATGAACTGGTAACCCTGCTGTCTTGGCTGTTTCTTCATCAAATGTCATCTGGTAAAGTGGTCGTCGGAACAAATAAAAGAATGCTCCTCCAATCAATGCCACGAATACCATCAGCCATAGTTCAGTTTGAGTTACAGCAACGACAGAACCAAATAAATAGGATGTGAAACTCTTACTAACGCCTGTATTAAAACTCATAAGTACTACAGCCGTAGATAATCCACCAATCATAATAATGGCTATCGAAATTTCACTATACGTTTTGTATGATTTCCTGACATATTCCACAGCGACAGCTCCAACAACCGCAACGACGAAACCGGTCAGAGTAGGATTGATGTTCAGATAAGCACCTGCCGCAACACCTGCTAATGAAACATGCGAGAGCATATCCGCCATCAATGCCTGACGTCTTAACATAAGGTATACACCCAGCACGGAAGCAATCAATGCAATGAGCCCACCGGCACAAAATGCCCGCTGCATGAAGTCATAGTGCAGCATTTCCATCTTCCTTCCTCCTTTCGCTCAAGCGCAATAATTCGGTCCAAATAATTCTCCACCTCTGACAGTCCATGGGTAACCATTACAACTGTCTTGCCCTGTTCTTTCACCTGCTGTTGCATC
This sequence comes from Paenibacillus sp. Y916, assembly GCF_056786435.1. Lineage (NCBI taxonomy): Bacteria > Bacillati > Bacillota > Bacilli > Caryophanales > Paenibacillaceae > Paenibacillus > Paenibacillus sp. Y916. The sequence goes on from NZ_JBXCJA010000002.1 coordinate 221,424, forward strand.
AGTGCATAGAATCCAAGTCGGCTCTCCTGATCCATTCCAGTCGTTGGCTCATCCAGAATGAGTATGTCTGATTCTTGAGCGAGCGCCCTTGCAATACAAATGCGCTGTTTCTGGCCGCCAGATAGCTCACCGATTTTACGATGTCGAAGTTCCCACATACCTACTTGGCGTAATGCTCTTTCAGTCCATTTATAGTCTTCTGCCTTCAACCTTCGTAACCAAGATCCTCGGACAAATCTACCAGATCGGACGAACTCCAATATGGTACTAGGAAAGCCGGCGTTAAATGCAGCAATTTGCTGTGGCACATAACCAACAACAAGCTTCTTCCCTTCCTTATTTATAGTAGATAAGTGAACTTTCCCTTTCCATGGCTCTAATAATCCAAGTACAAGTTTAAGCAATGTTGTCTTCGCCGCTCCATTAGGACCCGTTACAGCGATAAATTCTCCAGCATAAAACTCAATATTTGCATCTTCTAGGCAAGGAACATCACTATAACCAAATACAACTTGTTCTAAAGAAGCTATAAGCAAAACGATCTCTTCCTTTCTGCGATATGGATGAATCTATCTCTAATATAAACAATAGATTCTGAATATCACTTGAAATAAACAGTAATTTTTACGATAATGGAATAAATAAAAAAATCAAACGAAAGCAAACTAGATAATCGTAATTATTACACTTAAAGAGCTTAGCAGGAACCCTTTTATTAGTCAATATAAAATTCCTTATTCATTGAAGCATCCTTTATAAATGTAAGCTGAGGTGCTGAAACAAATCGTCACTGTACTGGATGCTGAGAACGCGCTAGATTATAACAGCCTCTTCTCATCCGATAAACAACTAGTGCAGACGCTTAGACTTCAATTAGAGGTTGCCGATCATATCATTGTGAACAAAACTGACCTTGTGAAGGAATCCCATCTAATATCTACACGAAGAAGAAGCTCCATTAAATAGAGCTTCTTCTTCGTAATTATAGTATTAATCAAACGTTAACGGTTTCTTTTTGACATTCCTCACATAATCCATAAACTTCGAATCGATGATTCACAATTTTGAATGAGCCCGGTAACTTCAGCGATTGCTCCATTGGGCAATAATCGAACGTCAATGTCTTCTCACAATTGACACAGATTAAATGATGGTGATGATGTGTTGAGCAGCTTTCTTTAAATTTCAAACCGCCATCCATAGAGTAGAATTGCTCCAACGCGCCCATTTCGCTCAATAAACGTAAATTTCGATACACCGTATCAAAGCTTACACTTGGATATGGAATCGTCATCTGATCGTATACTTCTTTTGGAGATAAATATCCATTGGCATCAGTAAATATTTCGGCTAATTTTCTCCGTTGTTCCGTAATCCGCCAGCCGCTTGTCGTCATCACATCAATCATTTGTTTAACTCTCGACGATTTACTGTCCTCATCCACTGTCATGACATTCGTTCCTTTCCCATAGGGTAACGTTATGTTACTCCCCCTATAAGTTGTCTGACCAATGACTCCGGTCAATTCAACCCATGTAACCTCTGCAACCCTATTAGCTATCTCTGATTCCACTATTATACCATAAGGAGCCGTATCTGCTGAACAACGCTGCACAGCAAGTCTAGAAATAACAAACTGATTGGGAGGCATATCATCTTCTCGATACACAAATCCAGTCATCTCGATCTTCTTCTGCTACAACATCTGGCGCTCTTTAACATGATAGCCTGCTCGTTTACTTTGGACACCCTTTTCACACTTCCAACATCATTCTTCAACGAATGATCTTCACTCCAATCTATTCATCCACTCCGATAATTTCTCTATCAACGTTTGAAGTTGCACTTCAAATGTTGTTTTCGTAGGATTGTCTCCCTTTTGCGGACCATAGCTCCCGAATTGGGCATGGTTACCACCTTCAATTACATAATATTCTGAGTATTGTGGGAGATATTGTTTAGCAATCTCGTAAGTTTCCTTCTTCAAGACACCATCCTCCGATCCAGTAAGAGAGATGACAGGTACATCCATCTCAACCAAGCTTCCTTTTGAATCCGGATATGCCGCAAGAAAGAACACACCAGCGAGCTGATCTGGATGGCTAGCCGCAAACCGTGAAGCCATAACGCCCCCTAGTGAATGGCCCCCTATTACAAAAGTATCATTAGGTTCCATACTGAGTATGCCATTAGCTCTATTTCCGCCAAGTACTGCAAGATTCAAGGGCATTTTCACAATATATGTCCGGTATCCTTGCATAGCAAGCTCTTTAGCAAGAGGTGCATAGCTTTTAGGATTTACTAAGCCACCAGGATAAAAGATGACGTTTAAGCCATCAGCTTTCTCTGGATCGAATTGAATCCACCGTCTCTGTTCAGACACGGTTATTCCATTGCCATCTTTCATTGCCTCAAGTGCTATCGCATCTGGTGCGTATGGTTTCAGGTAGACCGCCATCACTACACCGATGAAGAGCACTATGAGTAGAGCAAGTTTCCACCAGCGAAAGTGAAACCATTTATCCATAAAATACATCCCCTATGATTTCATAATTTCTAATTCTTACATAACGCAACAAAAGGAGCAGGAGTGTATTAGCTCCTGCTCATGTAATTCCCATTAAGAGAACCGCTTGCGGTATCCACACTTCCTACATAACTCTTCTACAACTTCTCTACGGGAGAACCCATCATAAAGATTGTTCGCTCTCTCGCTCTCCACAATTTCAGAGAATGGCGTCTGATTGATGTTCCCTAGATTGATCACACCTTCACCATCCAGACAACAAGGAATGACCGTACCATCTACAAGAATACCCGCTTGGTTACGCAGACCATGGCAGAATCCCTTTCCGTGGTCTTCCTCTTCTTTCAAATCAGGCCATTTAAACTCATGATCTTGATTGAGATAGATTTGTTTGGCAATTTTCACACCACTACCTGGAGCTATCTTTTCTTCAATTTTAAAATCGAGATTAAACTCCGTCTCAATCCATTCGAGAATCTGTCGATTTCTATTTCGTTCGAGGTTAGTGATGTTATCTTCCGTCAAATTCCAAAGTCTAAGTGATACCAGAACATCTGATTTCTCCACAGCCTCTTTCGCAAAATTAAGGACAGACGCTACATACTCTTCCTTATTCGTCGAACCTTCATGACCATCAAAGCTATGTAACGAGAAATTCAGCTGACGTAAGGCTGGTTTCATCATAATTTTATGCTTCGCTTTATGAAGAAGTGTTCCGTTTGTCGTAATATTAACTTTGAATCCTCTCTCGTGGCTTAAATCCAAGAGTTGATCAATTTTGGGGTGAAGCAGCGGCTCACCCTTCACATGGAAGTATAAATAATCCGTATGAGGTTTGATTTCGTCTAATATTTTGGTAAACGCATCGATTTTAATGAAATTAGCTTGTCGCTTTGTCTGCGGACAAAAGGTACATGCCAAATTACACACACTAGTAATCTCAATATAAAACTTCTTGAATTTCTTCACGTACATGCGCTCCATCCTATTCTGTAAGTAACACACTCCAGAAATTCTAACGTAGAAGCTTAGGATAAGCAACCTTAAACTAGTATCTCTTATACATTCCAACAGACTTTGGTTGCGTGTATTCAAACCCAAACTTCTTATATAATCGATCGGCCGGGACTTCTGCAATCAAACTTACATAGGAATCCTTAAATGCGTTCTGGTCTAAATATTGCGTAATTTCAACCATAATTAGTTTACCCAGACCTTTTCCTTGATGAGTAGGATCCACTGCAATATCTACAATTTGATAAAAGCACCCACCATCGCCGATAATTCTTCCCATCCCAATAAGTTCATTCGACTGTCTCAACGTAATGTTAAAGATCGAATGGGTCAATGCTATAGCTGCTCCTGCTCTATCTCTAGCGCTCAAACCTGCTTTAGTCCTTAATTGATTATACTCATCAGGCGTGGGTGGTTCATATATAATATCTATCGTAGTATTCATATCTCTTCTCCCTCTTCTTTCTCACTCATTTCTGGAATAGGATCATACCATTCTGTCGCATTCTTAAACCACTCAAATAGATTCATAACGATAACTTTCAGAATAGCGTAACCAGGTACCGCAAGTATAATGCCGACAACACCAAATAATTTACCAGCAACAATAATAACAAAAATAATCGTAATGGGATGAACTTTTAATGTCTTTCCCATAATTTGTGGAGATATGAATTTCCCTTCGATTAATTGAACGATCGTCCATACCGCAACCATTTTGATCAACATGATCGGTGACGTTACTAGCGCAATGATGATGGCAGGTGTGATAGCAATTGTCGGTCCTAAATAAGGAACCATACTTGTAAAAGCCGCAATGATAGCAAGCACCACGGGATAGTCAATTCCAATAATGAGATAACCGAAATACAGTAGAATTCCAATACAGAAACTAACAATAATCTGTCCGCGAATATATGAACTAATCTGATGGCTCATTTCGCTTAGAACTTTAGATGTATGCGGGCGTACCTTCGTTGGCAGAAGCTTAAGCATATACTGTGGCAATTTCTTTCCGTCCTTCAATAAGTACACTAGAATAAACGGTGCAATAATAAAGGCTAATACGAATTCCGTTACTGCTCCTACAACGGTACTAATCCCTTTAAACGTATTATTGAAAAATGAAGCCGCCTTCGATGAAATCTCACCCATGATATCAGGTGCATTGAATCCGAGGTTATTCTGAATCTGAGTGAATAAATCACTGCCAATCCAGTTCTCGAATATGATCTGAATTTCTTGACTATACATAGGGACATTCTCAACAAATCCCATCACCTGATTACGAATGACAGGAATAATCTCAACAATAAGAATACTCAATAGCCCAATTATGAGTGCATAGAGGATAAGTATAGAATAACCACGCTTAATCTTTCTACGTTCCATGAAATCCACGAGCGGATTGAGTAAATAATAGGCTATGGAAGCTAGTATTATAGGTACCGCCACGGTGCTCAGTATCGTTGTAATCGGTGTAAATATGTAGGATATTTTACTAAATACTAAAATAATTAACCCAATCATTAGTGTAATGAATAGAAACATTAACTTTTTTTGTTGGAGCAGCACAATAGATCGATTCTTGATCCCATTCGGTATTCGTTTCATAATAGTTTATCATTTCCTTTATTTATGGATTGAAATTATGATCATTATCTTCTGACCCAAAACCAAACCAGTACTTAACAAAAATTTGTGTAGGATGCCGCTACGATAACGGATTGTCCTTACGATCGCTGTTGCCCTCCGATTTCTTGATTGTATACCGCACAGCGGTTGAAATCAGAGGGCAAAGGCGAGCGCTACCGCTTCTTCAGGACAATTCCGTCATCTGCGCTGCTTCGTACTTCTCCACTTCATCCGATCCAATCCCTCTTATTAGGAGTTTAAGACTGTGGAATCAGAAGAAAACATTCTTCCTACCTACTTGTTCAGATGAGTGTCATATTCCTGCGAAAAGCCGTTGCAGGCTTTATACCATACGGTGGTTAGTGTGGCTCTATGGAAAGGTGGTTCTTAAGTTACTTCACAACAGATTAAGATCGGTATAAGGTTTAATTGAGCACAACTGCAATCGGATCTTATCGAAATAGTCAAGCGCTGATTTTAGTGTTTAGCCAAGATTATTATATACTTTCTTCTATTATAACCACAATCTAAATCATCCGCATCTGCAACTGCAGCTAGTAGTCAAAAGATCACCTTAAAACTAACTCTTTAGTGGATATTCAACCTATTACCTCACTTAATACGATAAAACATGCCTCGTAGATATAGGACATCCGGAACTGTCGATTCATAATGCACTGACCAATCGTTCTCAGCAACTCTGCTTGTATTTTCTCCCTTCTCCGTCAGTCCTTTCTTTTGGAATTCAAATCACTGTATAATAAAGTTAACAAATTCCAATACTGAGGTGACTTCGATGAAATACGATAGAGCTAGATCTGAACGAAGATCGAACTACATTGAGTTATTTCTAGAAATTCTGTTTTACATCCCAAGACTAGTCATCAAATTTTTATTTTAAATCAGATCGTACGTTCAGTCACAAGGTAAAATCGCCTGGTTCGCCACGTTCATGATTATGGACACCCTCGTTGTATTTATCCTCGCCATTCGAGCCTATTGGATCTCCGTAATTCATTTCCTAGTTGCCAGCTATCATCCTTCCAAGTCACGCCTTTAAGTGTATCCTTCACACCTTCGAGAAAGTTGTCAGCATCCGATTTTGATATCGGAAGGATTTCCCTTTCTCCGATGTATCTAAAGTAAGTGCCACATCCGCTCACGAAGATTCCACAGGGCCACTGAAAAACTTATGCTTTTAATTCCGTGAAATGAATTCGAATAAAAAAAGGGGCACTTTCTGCACCAATAAATTGCGCGAAAACACTCTAAACAAGACTAATATTTGCAGAAAGTCAGACCCTATGTTCGAAGTAGCGAAGATGACGGAATTGTCCTGAAGAAGCGGAGCGGTCGCCTTTGCCCTCTGATTTCAACCATTGTGGATATACAATCAAGAAATCAGAGGGCAACAGCGATCGGAAGGACAATCCGTTATCGTAGCGGTATCCTACACCAATGTGTGTGGACTTTTTCAGAGTCCTACCGACGACTTTTTGAACTTCCTCTATAAGGAGGCCATACGTAAATCTTTCGTGAACCACAGTCGATAACTCAACAGACCTAAAACAATGCTAGTAATCGCTGCTGAGGAAGTCAAGGCAAACACAATTAAAATCTGATAACGTACTGCTTCTACAGGATCAGCACCCGCTATAATCATCCCAGTCATCATTCCCGGTAACTGGACGATTCCAACCGTCTTCATCCCATCGATGGTTGGAATCATACTTGATTTAACCGATCTCTTCAAGGAATCCTGAATAGCCTGTCTCGCACTAGCACCTAGACACAATAAAGTCTCTACTTCACCACGATTAGACTCAACCTCGCGCTTCATATGATTCAAGAATAGACCTGATACAACCATCGCATTACCAATCGTCATACCACTGATTGGGATAATATATTGTGGTGTTGCTTCTATTATATGTAATCCTAAGAGTAAGACCATCATTAGAACTTCTGTACAACCAATAGAGAGAGCTATACGCCAGCGTATGCCAGGTAATCCTTTACCACGTTTACCCGCATTCCAGGCGGCGACCGTGATCATGACTGAAATAATTAACAAGATAAACATAGGATGTTGAGATTGAAATACAAACATCAGCACGTATCCTACTAATAGTAATTGAATCGCAGAACGGATCGTACCAATCGCAATATCCTTCTCTAAATCGAGCTTCTGCCACATGGAGACTAACATCGTGATCATCACAAATATAAGCGTAAAGCTAAGAGCTACATAAGACATTAACATTCCTCCTGGGGAACTAGTTGTAAATAACTTCTTGCACTATCTGTCATCGGATTGTCAAAGAAATCATGGCAACTACTATCTTCTAATAGGACACCACTCTCAATGAACCATACTCTTTGACTTAGTCGCTGCGCTTGTTCAAGATCATGTGTTATCCATATACAGGTTGCCCCTTCCTGCTCTCGCCAATCTTGTAACAGCTTCTCTACCGCTAGCTTGCTCTGCATATCTAGTGAAGCCGTAACCTCATCTAGCAGTAGAATTTCCGATCGGAGCATAAGTGAACGAACGAGGGCAACTCTTTGTTTCTCTCCTCCAGATAATTCAGACGATTTCTTGCCCCAATCCAGATAATCTAGATTTAAAGACGACATGAGCCGCTTCGCTAAGTTATGATCAAAATCTATTTTGTGAAGCTGACTCACGGTTCTTAGATTATCTTCAACACTGCCTGGAAGCATATAAGATTGTTGAGAGACATAGCTGATTCTCCTTCTCCATTCTTGAGGGTCTACCTCAAGACATGAACGTCCATATAATCGAACCTCACCATCATCCTGTGCCACCATACGGCATAGAATCCGCAGAAGCGTACTTTTACCTTGCCCTGATTTCCCCAGAAGTGTAATCACTTCTGGATTAGTAATTTGAGATGTAAAGGCGTTTAATATAGGTTGATCTCCGTATCGCTTACTCAATTGATTCATTTCCAATATGCTCGTCAAAGTCACTTACCCTCCATATGTATACAGTAATATAATATTATCAAGATAAATTGAAAGAAGCCAAACCCTTCAAGAGGAATTTGGCTTCTTTCAATTTATATTGACATGAATATGACTTATTTCTTAGATTTAAATATTTCCCCGATAGCACCTAGACTGCCAAGAATCTCAACAGCATTCGAAGGAATAAACACTTTATTAGCAGGTCCTTTAGAAATCTCAGTTAGCGCTTCGAAAGAACGATACGCAAGAACATTCTCGTCAAGACCAGCTTCACGAATCATCTCTATACGATTCTTCTCTGCTTGTGCAACAGCCAAGATCGCCTTCGCTTCACCAATAGCTTCTAGCTCTTGAGCCTGACCTAATCCTTCAGCTTCACGGATACGCGCTTCCTTATCCCCTTCGGCTTTTAGAATTTTACTCTGCTTATCACCTTCAGCACGAAGAATCATGTCTTGCTTAGCAGCTTCTGCTTCAAGAACGATAGCACGTTTACTACGTTCAGCCTTCATCTGCTTATCCATCGCTTCTTGAATATCTCTTGGCGGCTGAATATCAATAACTTCAACCCGCTCAATCCGTACGCCCCACTTCTCTGTCGCTTCATCCAAAGCAACACGGATCTCTAACGATATTTTCTCACGTCCAGATAACGTTTCATCCAACTCCATCTTACCGATGATCTGTCTCATCGTTGCAGTAGATATGTTACGTACACCATACACGTAGTCAGATATCCCGTATGTAGCTTGATCCGGTCCAACGACTTGATAGAATATAATCGTATCAATTTCTACTTGTACGTTATCTTTGGTAATAACCGTTTGCGGAGGCACATTCGCCTGTTGAATACGCAAATCATGGTATACCCGTACATGATCAATCACTGGAATAAGAATATTTAATCCTGGATTTAATAAACGATGAAACTTACCAAGTCGCTCTACAACGCCAACACGTTGTTGTGGTACGATCTTGATAGTCAACGAAATAAAAACAACGACAATAGCGAGAATAATTAGAACAATTACCCAACCATACTCCATTAAGAAACCCCTTCCCATTTGTGGACTTCTAAGACAGTGGTACCACGTTGTACAATAATGACAATTTCATCTTTGCGTAAAAGCTGATCTGAGGAAGCACTCCATGTTTCGTTGCCAACCTTCACGATACCATTCTTACTGACGTCAATTTCTTCAATAACAATTCCTTGCTTGCCGACTAATTCATCAATAACATCCGTGAAACCATCCGATTTACGCATAAATTTGGTCAATGGTTTCGTGAAGAAGGTCAACACCAGTGCTACAATACAACCAAATAACGCCTGAACGAAGAATAAGTCAGGTACTACCAGAGCAATAAGTGCTGCCGCAATCGCCCCGATGCCAATCCATAACAGGTAAAAGGTTAATGTCAGCATCTCCACGACAAACAGAATAACTCCGATGACGAGCCAGATTGCCCATAGTTCCATTGATCTCACCACCTTTTGCTGGATTATATGGAACCCATCAAACAATTATTACTCGCATTATAAGAGGATATTCAAAAAGTCACCTTTTGAATCCGCATTATAATAAAATGCGCTTTCAATAGTTGTTATCACCTCTTATTGGTTCCTTATCTCAGTATACATTATATCGGTATGTGGTGTATTTATTTATTGTGAAATTAGTAACTCATGGAGGATATTACATATAAAAAGGCTTAACACATACTGGCTTAGACACCGTTACGCTATCGCCTGTATATTGTATTTTTCCCGACTCTTGGTCAACTCGGAATATCGTAATATTGTTCGTATCTCTATTAGCTACAAAAAGATAGTCACCTTTAGGTGTAAATTCGAAATGACGCGGATGTGCTCCTTCTACGGATACATGTTCTACAAGTGTCAGCTTACCCGTCACTTCATCAAAGGCATACACCACCATACTATCGTGACCACGATTGGAACCATATACAAATTTACCATCTTGTGAAATCAATATTTCTGCACAACCATTGTCCCCTTCAAAATCTGCTGGTAGTGTCGGTACAGTCTCTCGTTCGCTTAATTTACCATGCTCAGCATCATAATTGAAAGACGTAATCGTTGAGTCAATCTCATTAATCACGAAAGCATATGCTCCATTCGGATGAAATGTTAGATGTCTTGGTCCAGCAGCTGGTTGCAGCTTCACAATTCCTTGTTTAATTAACTGTTGCTTGTCCTCATTAATACTATACGCTTGAATAAGGTCTAATCCGAGATCCTGTACGAAAAAGAATCTGCCATCAGGACTAAAGAAAGAGGAATGCGGATGTGGCCGATCTTGACGTTCAGCGAGTACACCTTTTCCTTCATGCTGCGCAACATCCAATAATTCTCCCAAACTACCATCTTCTTTGAGAGAGAATAGACCGATCATCCCCCCGTGGTAGCTAGTAACCGTAAGATACTTCCCTTCTGAATCCCGTTGGATATGGCATGTCGGCGCACCTACACTATCCTTGCGCTGAATGAGCTTCAGTGATCCTGTTATTGGTTCCACTGCGAATTCTACGATCTCACCAATCTTGGTACCTTCCGCGGATTTCGACTCTGAAATAGCATATAGCTTATGTTTAATATGATCCACATTTAAAAAGGTTGGATTCTGCAGTCCAGCAACCTCATCAACGAGTGTTAATTGCCCTGTTCCTTCATCAAAGGTATATACATAAATACCGTTATCTGCCGATTCAGCGTATGAACCTACGAATACGAACAACTTCCCATCATGAACTACCATTAATAACTCCTCCTAATTGTCTTCATCATTTATTAGTTTGTCCAACCTTATTAACTATTTTTTGTATGTCCGCATTTAGTGCCTGAACATCTGGACCTTTGGCAGGTTCATTACTCAATCCGTACTTTTCTTTAAGCTTCAATATTGTATACACTCGATTGTTTAATAGCTCATCTGAAATCTTACCGTTCTTCACAGCATCTGTCAAAGCGTCTATAACCGCTATCCCCTTCTCAACATCATGACCGACGAGCACAATATTTGTGCCTGCAAGTACCGATTGGACAGCAGATTGAGGAAGATCATAATGGTCAACGATGGCTCCCATGGTCATATCATCTGTCATGACAACACCACTGAACCCCAACTCCGCACGAAGGATTTCTGTAATAACGACCTTAGATAATGACGCTGGGAAATCCGGGTCTACTTTTGGCATTAGAATATGTGCAATCATAACGACTTCTGCCCCTTGATTAATGGCATCTTGGAATGGAAGAAGTTCAAGTCTGCGCAAACGATCCAGACTATTCTCGACAATAGGTAAGCCAATATGAGAGTCCACTGACGTATCTCCGTGACCCGGGAAATGCTTCACTACGGGTACAACTCCTTGGGATTGAATGCCATGCATAGTAGCGATACCAAGCGAGCTAACTACCTCTGCCTGATTCCCAAAAGAACGATCCCCAATGACAGGATTATTAGGATTACTATGAATATCAAGCACTGGAGCAAAGTCCATATTCAATCCAAACCCCTGTAATTCTCGACCAAGGATTTGTCCGATTTCATTAGAAAGCTTAGCATCATTCTTCTTCCCAATCACTTTATTCGTAGGTAACTTCATAAATTCTTTGGGCATTCGCGTCACTCGGCCACCCTCTTCATCCACACTCATCCAGAGTGGAACTTTATTGACCTCATTACTGAGTTTTAGATCATTAAATAACCGTAACGCTTGCTGCGTTGACTCCATATTATCTTTATAGAAAATAAAACCTCCGACATGATAATCTTCAATAAATGTTTCACTATCCTCATTATTTATCGTTCCATCTATGCCAACGACAACCAGTTGGCCTATCTTTTCGTCTGTACTCATACTATTCAAGAGATCTTCTACAGGATCAGTGGGTTCGATTGGGACTTCCTCCGGCAAGATACCTTCATCCTCAGATTGTTGTGGCACTTTAGTGCCTTCACCCGCATCCGTTGTTTGATCATCTGGTGCTATATGATTCGTATTCGTTGAAGAATCGAGTTGACCCACATCCTTACTATTACCCGAACTACAACCACCAAGAACTAGCATGACACATATGACGGTTAATCCAATACTCCATTTAATATTCAACCTCAACCTCATCTCATCACCAACCTCTTATATTTAAAAGAAGACGAACCTCCCATTCACAGGAAATCCGCCTTGTGCTTTAAAAAGAATAAGTCCAAAATCGCTCTGTTCCGAATCTTTCTTTCATTTCTTCACTCTCTACCATGTGAGGGTCCGTAGGTAATTGCCACTGAGAACGATGCGATTGTATCGATCCTAGCTTTTGCTTCAGAAAAGGAATGACATCATTCTTAACATCTGGCTCACCTAATATTTGCTCGCAGCCCTTGGTAAATGCTAGGCAGTGGACAACAGGTCTTTGTTCCTTTGGCATCTTAGCAATCGTTCGAATAACAGCTGCTCCAGTAGCATCATGATCGGGATGCACGCTATACTTCGGATGAAAGGTTATGACAAGAGATGGGTTCAATTCGGTTATTAAGGCAGCTATTCTTTCACTCATTTGCTCATGATCTTCAAATTCAATCGTTTTATCATGGTAACCCATCATTCTAATATCTGTTATTCCTATATGCTGACAAGATTCCTCTAGTTCTAATCTGCGAATCTGAGGAAGTGTGACACGGTTAGCGAATAGTGGATCACCCATACTACGGGCCATCTCTCCTAAAGTTAAACAAGCATACGTTACAGGAGTTCCTTCACTAATATATTTGGCTAATGTTCCTGAGAGACCAAAACATTCATCATCAGGATGAGGTAGTACTACTAATATATGACGTTCCATTTGGTTGTACCTTCTTTCTCTGGACGGTTTATGAATCTCTGTCGTGCTTGGCTTGACCATCCATTTCTAGTTAAAATGGTTCTTTACTTAGTTGGAGTGATACGACCAACTTCCCATCATGATCATGACCAGCAAGGATGAGACGTTCTTCATCACTTTCATCCCAGTGAGTTAGTCCTTGTGAATACACCCATCCTTGCTCCATCTTCAGTCCTACACGAAAAGGACCATCACCTTCAATCGAACCTAGCGAATATCGAATCACTCCATTACGGATAAATGTCGATGCAGTGAATTTGGACTTATCATTGTGAGAAGCATAAGCTCCTGTTGTCATCTCTAGATGAATATACAGATCTTGGTCTTTGAATTGCTCAATAACCCGTTGAACGCGTGTCTGATCTATGAGTTGCATCTCTTCTACTCCCCCATTATGAGTCTATAGTAAAACTATTATAGTCCACATTATACCCTATTTCAAAATAATCAAGTAGAACCGGCTGTACCGTCCTTTTTCAAAAAGATTGTACTTTCTTATATTTCAAAAAAAGCCAGACCCTCTCTTCGTAAAAGAAAAGGAGAATGGCTTCTTTATTTATGTGATAACTTGCAATTTAGTTAAATACTAAAACGCGGTCTTCTAGTGGTTGGAATTGTTTCTCACCAGCAGGAGCAAGTGGTTTACCAAATGGCATTTGACCAAGAAGCTTCCATGATGCTGGAATGTTCCAAGTTGCTTTCACTTCATCATCGATAAGGGGATTGTAATGTTGCAAAGATGCACCCAACCCTTCGACTTCTAGAGCAGTCCACACAACCAATTGGAGCATACCTGCGGATTGTAGTGACCAGATCGGGAAGTTATCTGCATACGTTGCGAATGACGTTTGAAGCCCTTCAATAACATCTTGATCCTCAAAAAATAATATCGTACCATATCCATTGCGGAACATCGTCATTTTCTCAGCCGTAGGAGTAAATTGATCTTCTGGAACAATTTTTTTTAGAGTATTCTCTGTAATATTCCAAAGCTTATCATGTTGTTCCCCTAGAAGAACAACCACTCTTGCACTTTGTGAGTTAAAAGAAGATGGTGTATGTTTTACAGCTTCATTAACGATTTCGTGAATTCTTTCATCAGATACAACGGATTCTTTACTAATTGCATAAATCGAACGTCTATTCTTAATGGCTTCCAAAAATTCTAATGACATTATTAAAGCGACCTCCTAAATGTTATCTACTTACTTTTATATCATACCTTATTCCTTATCAGAACACAACAACATTACTATTCCTCCATTGCCAGTTTGTATTCACATGAGTGAATCATCACTTCGAAGAGGATCCGCAATCTGTAATTTTCACAGAAACATCATATTTAATCTTCATAACATTAAGTATTGTATTATTAGTATAATGTACATTATAGGAGATGATCATCATGTTTCAGCATGTAGATAAGAATTACACCGACATTGACTTTAGCAACTCTGACCTACGCTATGGAGAACTTCGCAACTGTACCTTCGAAGACTGTAATTTCCGTGGTACACCATTAGAAGAGGTATTGACCACAGGTTGTCTATTTATTAATTGTGATTTTACGAATGCCACTCTTAACTCCTCTCAACATCATGGTTCGGCATTTACCAACTGTAAATTTCACGAGAGCAACTTATTTGTGTCTAAATTCATAAATTGTAAGATGATTGGATCGGATTTCTTCAAGGCTAGAATGGATGGAATAACCATTGAAGAAGGTGATTGGTCTTACACTAATCTTCGGCATGTTAACTTAGGCAAACAAAATTTACGTAAAGTAAGGTTCTCAGAAGCTGATATGTCTGGAGCTAACTTAGAAAAAGTTGACTTCAGAGATGCTGATTTAACACGAGTTCAATTAGGAAAAGCAAATATCCGGAGCGCTGATCTTCGAGGGGCCATTCTAGATGGCATTGATTTTAAAGCATTAGATATAACGGGGGTTAAAATGGACCTTCACCAAGCCGTTACTTTTACGCGAGCTTTTGGTGCGAAAATTGATTAGTTTATAATACGTCGAAGAACATAAATAAAGGCGATTTTTCATTCAGAATAGAATGAAAAATCGCCTTTATTCAAAATATAAGAAAGCACTCATTTCTGCTAAAATAGATGCAGAAAGTACATTTAATTAGCAGGAAAAGTAGGGATAGAGAGAATTAGTTGTATAAACTACAGTTAAAAATGACAATAACGCTGAAATGTGGAGTTTCCAGTAATTTAGATGTCCTCCATGCAACTAAAGTTAGCTTCCAAGGGATTGGGTTGATTTTAGATGTACTTATTACAGCTATAATAGTGAATGGTGATGACGGAATTGTCCTGAAGAAGCGGTAGCGTTCGCCTACAAGCGTTCCTACCGTAAGCTACTTCGGAAGCAAATGCTTTGCCCTCTGATTTCAACCGCTATGCGGAATACACTCAAGAAATCGGAGGGCAACAGCAATCGGAAGGACAATCCGTCATCTTAAACACCTTGATCAGTCAGTATAATAGGACCTTCTGCCGTAATGGCTATCGTATGTTCATACTGTGCAGATAATCCACCATCCAGTGTTCTTGCTGTCCAACCATCATCATCTAATTTACTACGATAAGTCCCGGTGTTGATCATAGGCTCAATCGTAATAACCATGCCTTCTTTAAGTCTTGGACCTAGATTAGGCGGACCGTAATGGGGAACTTGGGGATCTTCATGCATATCCATACCAATTCCATGTCCAATGAATTCTCTAACGACAGAGAAACCCTCTGCTTCAGCATACACTTGAATACTGTGTGAAATATCTCCGATTCGATTACCGATGACTGCCTTCTCGATCCCTCTGTATAGAGATTCCTTCGTTACATCCATAAGCTTCTGTGACTGCTCAGATACTTGACCTACAGCGTAAGACCAAGCAGAATCTGCTAACCATCCGTTTAAATTGACGACCATATCAATGGTCACGATGTCCCCTTCTTTTAACTTCGTATGAGAAGGAAATCCATGACAAATAACGTCATTGACGGATGCACAAGTCGCAAAACGATAACCATTGTATCCCTTTTGTTCAGGAGTAGCCCCGTTCTTAATTATAAATTGTTCAGCGAATCGATCGATCTCCAATGTTGTAATTCCAGGAACGATCATCTTGCTAATTTCTCGATGACACGCAGCTAATATATCACCAGCAAGCTTCATCTTTTGAATCTGTTCTTTCGTCTTAATTGTAATCATGTTCTTATCCCTCATTCTATTATGGTCTTCTTATTATAACCAAACTTTCCACTATGGTGAAAAAATTTAAGTCGCTAATATAAAATTATACATCTTATCCTCAAAGTATTCAAAAATCCACCAATGATTCATAGGATGAAAACTTGCTAACATTTCTCAGGGCAGACCAAATATCAAGCGTCTCCGAACCCATATACCAATAGGCATACCCTGCAATACCTTTAGTAGCAACCATTTGAGCTTTAAGTGAGAGCGAACGACTGTCTTCCACCCATATGCTATGCTTCGTTCCCTGTTTCGTATATGTGGCTATAAACTGACCTGTTATATCATTCCATACAAGCTTAGCTTGTAAATTTCGGATAAGTTGACCCTGTCGCTCCAAAGTTAAATCCTCGGACAAGACACCTTGTTTAGATGTAGACCAATCACGCGTATATAAGGGTAGTGCCGCTATGACTTTATTCGAAGGAACAGATTTCAGCAATGTATTCAATGCTTTCTCAAGCCATGGCAATGAAGATACCGACCCGGCTATCGGGGATTGTCCCCAATGCTCATCATAACCCATAAGAACGACATAATCAGCAGCGGCACCGAGTTTCGCATAATCAAAAGCTTCTGTCCAATCACTCCCAAGGTCAGGGGATACATCCATGGATAGAACTGCTCCTTCCCTATGTAGTGCATAAGATAACTCAACTATAAAAGATGTTAAATACTGACGATCCACGGGATTTACATTTTCAAAGTCAACATTAATCCCATCCAGACCATATTTCCTCACAGACGTAGTCAATTGCTGTATGACGCTTCTTCTCATTGTAGAATCAGTCAACATATCATGTGTTAACTCGGCATCCGAACGATTTCCGAACATGGCCCATATTTTCTTCTGATGTTGTTTAGCATAAGTTAGGAGTTGGGAGTCCGTCTTATCTGATACGATCCCATTATTCTGTAAGAAATACCATCTTGGAGTCAACGTATTGATATTGGAAGCGTTGATCTGATCTATAAATTCCGCTGTTGTACTGTCATACTGCCAGCCCATCTGAATCGTAGGTTCTGATAGTCCTTCCGTAATCTCCACTCCGAATGAACTGCTCAGAACCCGATCCAATACGACTGCCGTTTCTTGTCTAGTCATGTCATCATTTGGACGAAATTCGTTACCTTGCCCAATCATAAGTTTATTCTTCTCGATCATGGTTACATAAGGTACCGCCCATTTAGCGATATCACCAGCATCAGCGAAAGTAGGATAACTATCATTTGCTGTTTTCTTTAACTTGACTGCCCGAGTAATAATCGTCGCGACCTCTTGCCGGCTAATCGATTTTTGAGGTTCGAATCTCCTAAGACTAGTCCCATCCACAATGCCCAAGTTGAACCCAGCCTGTACCCAACCAGCATACCAATTCCCTTTACGAACATCCGTAAAGGGGGCAATATCATTATCTACCTGTTCTAATTGTAATAGACGAACGATCATCGTTATAAATTCGGCTCGCGTCACAGGTTGTTGTGGCTCAAATGTGCGCTCAGCCTTACCATTAATAATATTTAGCTTAGCTAATCGAATAATCTCCTTCTGAGCATAGCTATTTGTAATATCATCGAAAGGTAATGCGCTACTCATTGGTTTTGCTATGGCGACGGGTATCGTGGTAAACGCTACAAATATCATTACAATTAGCATTAGCGTCAACATCTTATATAATCGGTTCATTCTCATGAGAAAAACCTCGCTTTTTTTAATAGAATAGATAACTCTTCTATCCTATCAAAATTAAGCAAAGGCTTTTATGATCAAATAATGGAAGAATTATAGAGGTTGTTCAGAATAGACGTTCTTACTATATGAGAAGATTATGATCATGGAATGTTTCACCACTCCTTGCCGAAATTTTCAACCTGTTGTATTATGAGGGACTATGATACATATTATTACATTGGAGGGAAATTAAATTTTGAAAATCAAAATGAAGAGAACAGCACTTATTGGATCGGCACTTGTTTTGTTATTAACATTTTCAGCAGGAGCTTCAGCAGCATCGACATTAGAGAAAATCCAAGCGAACTTGAATCATGGAATATCCTTTTTGTTAGATGGTGAGGCTTGGACTCCGAAAGATCCTAATGGAAACAAGTTAACTCCTATCAGCTACAAAGGTACTACATACGTCCCTCTTAAATCCGTAGCTGAAGCTACAGGTGTCGATGTTGGTTGGGATGCAGCGAAACAACGGATTTCACTAACTACTACAACGTCTACATCTGGTAATACAAGCAC
This sequence comes from Paenibacillus sp. Y916, assembly GCF_056786435.1. Taxonomy (NCBI): domain Bacteria; kingdom Bacillati; phylum Bacillota; class Bacilli; order Caryophanales; family Paenibacillaceae; genus Paenibacillus; species Paenibacillus sp. Y916. Next base: position 240,016 of record NZ_JBXCJA010000002.1, read on the forward strand.
CGGTGAAAGAGTTCCGTTTAGCGTAGACAATGTCTCTCATGTGAAATGGAGTGTTGCTACTAACGGAATCACTCGTAATAAGGACGATTTATTGTTTGGAGATACACAGTACAGTGAAGCTTTTATGGTTAGTGGTGTAAATAGTGCCGGTCAAGGTGTAGCCTTTAAAGTTAAAGCAGGCACAACTAAAGTAGGCGTGCTCATCGGATTTAAAAGCTCTGTCACTGACAAAGCAGTTACCGGATCTTATACTATTACCGACAACGAGGGACAAGCATTAGCAACTGGACTGATCAATGACAATGCGTTAGTTGATAATGTCCTGGTATTGCCGAAAAATACGACTGAGCTAAAAGTGACTTTCAAGGGGCCAGCTGGAGAAAAATCGAAGGGCTATATCATTTGGGATGAAAGCTGGTTAGAAAAGTAGTTAACTGAAGCACTAGTCATTGAATACAGAAAAGCCCTGCCAGCATTTAAGTGGACAGGGCTTTTGCTTACCTTAATAAAGGGCCTTAACCATATGATAGTATAGGTGACCGTTAATCGGGATCTCCTTGTCTACTTTAAATCCTGATCTTTGGTACAAGTAGTAGGCTCCAATATTATCTTTAATAACGGCAAGTGCTATTTTGGAGAATTGTCTCTTTCTCGCTTCACTCTCTACAGTAAGCATTAATTCTGTGCCAATACCACGTCTACCGTATATAGGGGATACAGATAAGGTATCTATATAATACTCATCCTCATCAGCTTCTTTATCTAGCACGAAACTTGAATCGTTCTTTAATTGACGTAAGTAATCAACGATCGGTTGATCCAATATGTTAGCATCCGAGCCTGCGTAAGATACGACAGCCCCACCTACTACACCATCCACTTCTTTAACTATAATCTGCTGATAACTTAAACGTCCCTCTTCTTGAACGAAAAATTTCTCTAGAACATTTAGAGCATCTATTTCGTGATCTTGACCTGTCAATTGATGGGCAATATCATGCAAGGCATCATAAAGCAAGCGTGATACGAATGGTGCATCTTCTTTTTTTGCGGGTCTTAACATCTTATATTCCTCCATACTTTTACGTGTTGAACTTAAATTATAACCCATCAAAAAAAATAATGGGAATTAGGGACTGTTTTATGAAAGGTGGGTACACTATAATAATAAGAATGACATTCTAGAAAGCGAGTTTTGCAATGGATATATTAAAAAAAAGGAAGCTATTTCGCTACCTATTAACACCTCCAAAAATTTTAGTCATCGGTTTCGCATTGATCATATTCATAGGCGCTATTCTCTTATCACTACCTGCCGCTTCTTCCACAGGGGTAGCATTATCCTTTGTAGATGCTTTGTTTATGGCTACATCAGCCACCTGTGTAACAGGGCTTGCTGTTATTGATCCCGGAACACAGCTATCTTTATTCGGAGAAATTGTGATGCTAAGCCTTTTTCAAATTGGTGGGTTAGGGTTTACGACCATGGCTACGTTAATTGCTCTAGTATTTAACAAGCGCATATCGATCAAAGAACGCTTAATTTTGCAACAAGCTATGAATCATGGAAGTATGGAAGGTATCGTGCGATTAATGCGCAAAGTCATCTTCTACTCCCTGACGATTGAACTCATCGGAGCTGCACTTCTAGCTATTCGTTTTTCTTTGGACATGCCTATCATTCAAGCGATGTATTATGGCGTATTTCATAGCATTTCTTCGTTCACCAACGTAGGTTTTGATATCCTTGGAACGATTCATGGACCTTTTAGTAGCTTTAGTCCTTATGTTAATGATCCGTTTGTTAATCTAATCCTTATGCTACTCATATTTCTAGGTGGTATTGGCTTTATTGTTATATCCGATCTTCTTGGATTTCGCAAATCGAGAAAACTATTATTACATAGTAAAGTCGTTCTCACAGTGTCCGTTGCTCTTATTGTGGTGGGTACTATCGTTATTTATATTTTCGAATACACAAACGTACATACGCTTCAAGCACTGAGCCAAACTGACAAGATCTTCGCATCTGCATTACAATCAGTTACAACACGTTCTGGTGGAATCAGTACACTTGACATCCCAATGTTACGTCAGTCCACACAGTTCTTTATGATTATATGGATGTTCATTGGTGCAGCACCAGGCTCAACGGGTGGTGGAATTAAGGTTACTACCTTTGCCATTCTCATTGGTGCAGTGTACACCATGGCCCGAGGCAGAGAGGACGTTGTATTCTTTCGCAAGCGAATTGCGAAGGATGTCGTCTACAAGGCCATTACACTTACACTATTGTCATTCCTGCTTGTTATCGCCTTTACCATGTTATTGTCTGTCACAGAAGACCGTCAATTTCTAACTCTTCTATTCGAGACGACCTCAGCCTTTGGAACAAGTGGTCTTTCTATGGGAATCACGCCCGATCTTTCATCCTTTGGAAAGGGGTCGATTACCTTCCTTATGTTCTTAGGCCGACTTGGGCCTCTGACATTAGCCTATGCTCTAACTCCAAAGGCAAAAAAGGAATCGTTCCGATATCCTGAAGGTAAAATTACGATTGGGTAAATGAAAGAACACCAAAGTGCTTCAAGTTCCCTTATAGGATCTTGAAGTTTTTTTGGCACAAGAGGAGAAGATTCAAGTACGTTTGCGTTTAGAGAACAATCCTTGCTTGCGACTAACCAATCCTTTTTCAAGTGCATAACGAGTTAATTGCACACGATTCTCAAGATGTAACTTGTGTAAAATATTCTTCAGATGATTCTTAACCGTAAGATCTGATATCCCTAGTTGCGTTCCAATCTCCTTATTTGTCATTCCTGAAGCAACCCAATTTAATATTTCTCTTTCTCTAGCAGTTAACGGAATATGCTCCTCGCTAGCCAAGGAAGTCGGAAATTCCTTCAATATTTGAAAAGCCAGTTCCCGACTAAGTGGGGCATCCTCTCTCATGATGGCATGCAAATATTCCAACCACGTTGATGGGGACAGATTCTTCAGCAAATATCCTTGTGCGCCCTGCTTCAAAGCTTCAAATAAATGTGCTATGTCATCAGAAACAGTGATCATTACTATTTTGACATAAGGAAATTGTAATTTGATAATCCGAGTTGCCTCAAGCCCACCCATTTCCTTCAAATGAATATCCATTAAGATCAGATCAGGCATAAGTCGCTCCGTTAGGACAATCGCTTCTTCAGCACTTGACACCACACCTATGACTTCAAAATCACTATCTACTGCTAATATTTCGGTAATCGCTTCCCTCGCATGTTGTGAATCATCGACAACGATGACACGATATAAACTCACGATCTGGTCATCCCCTTTCTAATCTCGATGATTGTTCCGTTAGCAACGCTAGGTAGGGACACTGTCCAACCCAGTTCCTGCGCTCTTTCCTTCATAATCCTCATACCATAACGATTCTTATGTACATTGGGGTCCTCTTTGATCCCTACACCGTTATCTTGTATACGAACATGCCATGATTGATCTGATCCTTCACCACGAATGGAAACTGTTGTAGCTTTTGCGTGCTTCGTAATATTAATGAGTGCTTCTCGAATGCAAGCTAGCATCTCAATTTTATGCTTTGTATTTAAACATGAATCGGGAATGGTCCATTCAATAACAGGTTGTAAAGTTAATGTCTCTTCTGCAATCTGTATGATCCGTGCTTTCATGGTGTCTTCATATCTATTATCCTCTATTGTTGCTGGATATCGTAAATTTGTAATCGCTTGACGAACATATCGATCCACTTCGTGAACTGTTTTTCGAATTTCATGTATTTCTTCAATGTCCCCTGCGTTGGTTCTTTTAGAATGAGCAGTATCTAATTGTACTGACAACAAAAATAATGACTGTGCCATCCCATCATGTAGCTCTCTTGCCAAATGATCCCTCGCTTCAAATGCCGTCTTCTCCGCACGTTCATGGTTCAATTCCTCTTGGCTATGTTCTAGCATCCGAAATAGAGGCACCAATAACGTTAGACTGATAAGATACACAATCACAGGTGTCAGTATATTACCCATCTCCATGGAGATGGATGGTAATAAGAAGCTGTGTCTTATATACTCCCATAAACCAACGGTTAACGTAGGTAGAAATAGAATTAACCACTTTATCTGTTTGTACGACATCTTGCCCTCCCTAGTAGAAACGGCTTCGCCATCCTTTTTCAAGGACGGTACCCGGTTCAGCAGAAATATAAGGAATAGAGTATCAAGAATCAATTTCATAATTACGCAACCCGATATAACTGCATCGGCGATTATGAAATTGATTCAAGTGAAACTTATGCTTTCTTATATTTTTAACCGTTCACGTAAAGTAAACACCAACATAACACCCGTGACTTCTGTCATGAGTTGTTGATTCATTATAACGAATAAGCCTCGCAAATACATCTAATGAACTCCAATCTAGCTTCTGGATTCATTTAACAATGCACTCAAACAACCTCACTACGGGTTACAGGCCGTAGTGAGGTTGTTATATACCGGAATCAGTTATCTAACGTAAAAGGTGCGAGATCTTGCTGCATAGGGCGTGGTCTAGTACATGTACTTTGCATGTCATAATGTTTCTGTTCATCTGAAGAATCATGGAATGCCCACATTGCTTCTAGCACATGATATGCTAATTCCCCACTTGCCCGATGTGGCCGCCCACTTTGGATGGCGTATGCCATATCAGCCGCGGCAATTCCTCGCGTATTCTCTATATAACCAAATAATAGCGGTTGTTCAATCCATTCCGACTCACCCATTAGGCGATATTTCACAACTCCACCGAAGTTATTGGGATCCGGCACTTGAAGTGTCCCCTTCGTACCATAAATCTCAATTGGAGGCAGAGTACTTCCACCAAATATGTCAAAGCTCATAATAAGAGTTCCTATGGCTCCTTCTTCAAATTCCATTACACCTGCTACATGGGTTGGAATTTCAACAGGAATTACGTTACCACTCTTCTTCTCACTAGTAATAACTCTCTCATTTAAAGCCTTTCCTGTAATTCCTGTAATCCGTTTAATTGGACCAAGCAGTTGAACAAGTGCCGTTAAATAATAGGGCCCCATATCGAACATTGGCCCCCCTCCTGCTTGATAATAAAACTCAGGATCAGGATGCCATCCTTCATGACCACGACTCATCATAAATGCTGTAGCTGCAATAGGCTTACCAATCAAGCCATCATTAACAAGTTGGAGGGCTGTCTGAATACCTGCTCCATAGAACGTTTCTGGTGCACATCCAACAAGCAGCCCCTTCTCCTTAGCAACTTGCAACACCTTCTGACCTTCATCTCTCGTGACAGCAAGTGGTTTCTCCACGTAAACATGCTTGCCTGCCTCCAATGCTTGTAGACATACCGAAGCATGAACAGCAGGGATTGTGAGATTAATAACCAATTGAATATCTGGATCTGCCAACAGCTCTTCAGGAGTATATGCTTTAGGAATATCATACTCTGAAGCTTTTTCTTGAGCCCTTTGAATATCTATATCAGCACATGCAACTAGATCAATAACCTCGAATTTCTTACAGTTTTCCATATAAATACTACTTATTTTCCCGCACCCGATAATTCCTACAGTTATTTTTCCCACAATGATGTTTCCTCCCGATTGCATTAATAGTTATTATCTACCATTCCAGTGTAAGATTGATGTTGTGCCGAAGCACCATTCTTTTGTTCAGATACTAATTTACCCTCTGCTGCCCAGATGAACCCACGGCGCATCATTTCTGTCACCGGTGGCATCTCAACAATATCGGCATGATGTCCTAAAGAATTGTAGAACACTCTGCCACTCCCCCATCGTTTCGTCCAAACGACTGGCATTTCAACGGCTCCATTAGCAGAATGAGGTCCTGGAACAATGGGAAACATTGTGGACGCTAAAACTTCTACCGCCGGATCTACATGAAGATAATATTGCTCACTCTTCACCTGAAAGTCCTCTATCCCCTCAAGCAGCATACTAGAGCTATATTTCAGATTAACAGTGTATTCAACGCCATCATTTCCTGGATGAGCAACCCATTGCCCACCCGTCATGAACTGCCAATCGACATTGGTACGGAAGGAATCGCACATCCCACCGTGACAACCCGCAATCCCAACACCATTCTGTACCGCTTTCAGGACATTCTCTGCATACTCACTCTTAATCTCACCCATCGTCCATACAGGAACAATGAGATCCAATCCAAGAAGCTTCTCTTGATCAGCAAATGATTCCAATGTATCCGAAATCTCTACATCGAATTGTTCTTTCTCTAGAATACCTTTGAATACGTGAGCAACTTGTTCAGGTTCATGACCATCCCAGCCTCCCCATACGATTAGCGCTTTTCTCATATTGAACACTCCTAAAAGTTTTTTTGAAACTCTACTTCTTTAGTTTACATTTCTGAAATAGATACCCAGCGCCGCTCTTCGACTGAACGTTCAACCGCTTCCAACACAGCTTGACATTTCACTCCATCATGAAAATTCGGTGAAGGTTGTCTATCTTCATCTATAGCATTCATAAGCTCCAACATTTCATGTGTAAACGTGTGTTCAAATCCGATCGTATGCCCAGTTGGCCACCAAGCTTCCGAATAAGCATGTGCAGGATCCGTTGCCAGTACACGTCGGAACCCTTGTACGTCCTCGTCATCATCCGTGAAATATACTTCCAGTTCATTCATCCGCTCGAAGTCAAACTTCACGCTTCCTTTACTACCATTAATCTCGAATGAATTGGTGCTTCGATGTCCCGCAGCAAATCTCGTTGACTCGAAAGACCCGATGGCACCATTTACAAAACGAGTCATGAACAACGTTGCATCATCTACTGTGACCTCTCCCATAGGACCGTCAGTACTTCCTTTGGCGCTTAACCCGGTCATTTCACTAGCCAGTGGTCGTTCACGAATGAACGTCTCGCTCATGCCGATAACCTCTTGCATGTCGCCTACTAGGTAGTGTGCGAAATCAATAAGATGTGCTCCTAGATCACCATGCGATCCTGAACCGGCAATCTCCTTCTGAAGGCGCCATACCAATGGAAAAGTTGGATCTATAATCCAGTCTTGAAGAAACCACGCTCGGAAATGATAAATCTCTCCTAATCGACCGCTCTCAATTAACTTCTTCGCTAATTGAATAGCTGGTGTGAAGCGATAATTAAAGCCGATCATATGCTTAATTCCAGCTTTCTCAGCAGCAACCAACATTTCTCGAGAATCTGCTAAAGTTAACGCTAATGGCTTTTCACAGAAAATATGTTTCCCCGCTTGTACAGCAGCCAGTGCAATTTCCTTATGAACATTACTAGGTGCATTAATATCGATCAGATCAATATCATCTCGTGCAATTAATTTCCGCCAGTCCGTCTCAATCTCTGCCCATCCAAATTGCTCAGCGGCCTGTTGAACTGCGACCTCATCACGCCCACAGATGACCGACATTTTCGGTTTCAGTTTAGCATTTGGGAAGAACATCGGAAGTGCACGATAAGCATTGCTATGTGCTTTACCCATAAATTTGTATCCTACCATACCAATACGAAGTTGCTTCATTCCAATTCCTCCTTTGATTTGGCACTACTAGATTCTCTTACGATTAACTCTGTCGGTAGTTGAATGCGGAAGTCATCCAGCATTACTGACGATTGTTGTAGACGGTTCAATAGATTCTCGGTAGCGACTTGACCCATTTTATAAAAAGGTACCTTAACACTACTCAATGAAGGCGCTGTCACTTCAGCCGAATCTGAATTATCATACCCTACCATTCCCGGAAGCTCATTCCATGGTATACCAAGTTCTCTTAATCCTTGTTGTAAGCCAATAGCCATTCGATCATTTGATGCAAATATAGCATCTACATCATTCAACATCTCATGAACCGATGATGCAGCTATATAACCGCTCTTGCGGCTAAAGTTACCTGTGAACAATAGTGACTCTTTAACCTCTAATCCATGTTCCTGTAATGCTCGCTGATATCCTTCATAACGATCTCGACTGTTGGAATATACTGTAGGCCCATTTATAAAGGCGATACTTTTATATCCCTGATGAATCAGATGTTTGACAGCATCATAACTCCCTTTCATATGAGTGGCATCCACTTCACTGAAAGTCTCTCCATCATAATGCTGGTTAATTAAGCAGAAATGTCTATTTTCCTTTTTCAACTGTTGTAATGCCTCTATTTCCACTTCATTATCTTTAGCACCTAGTATGATCAGTGCGTCAACCTTACGAGTATGGAATAGTTGTGAATAGTTCATCACATCATCTATAGGTCTGAACAATAATAATAGATCATATCCATATTCGTGAGACTTACTCCCAATTCCACTCAGTATTTCCGATAAGAAATAGGTTGAGAACAAATTGACCTTAGGCACATAAGGAAGGATGACACCTATGTTCCCACTTCTACTAGTAGCAAAGTTTCGCGCGAGCGAGCTTGGAGTATAATTCAATTCCTTTGCTGCAGCGATAACTCTTTGTCTTGTCTCATCCTTTATAGGACCAACGTTGTTAAGCACTCTTGATACGGTTGCTTCAGACACCTTAGCTAGCTTTGCAACCTCCTTACGGGATGCGATAACAAGCCCTCCTTATTCAATGATGTACACGCGTACATTTTCTCATGTGATGATCCAGATGTCAATAGTACATCAAGGATCTTCACCCAACTTAATTCGATCTGCTACTTCCTATTCTTCACGCTCTTTATCCATTCATTCGCAATAAGCTGATGACCCGCTGGAGTCGGATGAATACCATCCCATATCCAATACGATTCGTCTGCTTGATGACATGCATCATTGAAGGGCTCTTGTAGCGGAACATAAATGGTGCCATAGGTTTCAGAGATTCTCTTCGCAGCTTCTTGTCTTTGGCGAACTTCATCGTTCCATTCTTTCCAGTTATCCTTCACTTTCCCCGTCGCTGGTAGAATGAATGGCTCACAAATAACAAATTCAATATCCGGCAATTGGGATTTGGTTTCTTCGATTAGTAACTCATACACCTTCTCATACTTAACTGCGGATACTCCAGCTTGCGCAGAGAACCCCCTACCTACATCATTTACGCCAATAAGTATACTTAACACATCCGGCTTAAGGTTTAATGTATCTTCTTGCCAACGTCCAAATAAATCAACAATCCGATTTCCGCTTATACCTCGATTGAAGAACCGATATTGTTGTCCTGGCTGTTCATAACCTAAGAGACTTGCGATAAGAAAAGCATACCCGTGACCCATATCATGATTAATGTCTTGTTCCCGACCGCGTCCTCCATCGGTGATCGAATCCCCTTGAAATAAAATTCTTGCATCTTTATTGAACATAACAACACTCCCTATCTTCATTTAACCGAGTACTAGACGGTCGTCAGACAATTTATGTCCACTTATTTGTTCGAATTCACCAAGCAACTGCTCGACAGTTAGATCTTTCTTTCTCTCTTCATCAATATCTAATATGATTCGTCCACTATCCATCATAATAAGACGATTTCCTAGACGGATAGCCTGTTCCATATTATGAGTAACCATCAGCGTTGTCAGATTCATCTCTCGCACGATACTATCCGTCAATCTGGTAATTAATTCTGCCCGAGAAGGATCTAGTGCTGCGGTATGTTCATCAAGCAGTAAGATTTGAGGATTCGTGAATGTAGCCATAAGTAGACTTAGAGCCTGACGCTCACCACCTGAGAGCATTCCCACTTTTGCATGAAGTCGCTCTTCAAGCCCGATACCAAGACGTGACAACTGTTCACGGAACAACGCTCGTTTACTAGCTTTCACTCCTAAAGCGAGCCCGCGTTTCTTGCCCCGTGCATAGGCCATAGCAAGATTCTCCTCGATGGTCATATAAGGAGCGGTCCCTGCCATCGGATCTTGAAATACTCGACCGATCCAACGACTCCGACTGTACTCTGGTAAGTAAGTGATGTCTTGATTCTCAATCTTGACATTTCCTGTATCTGGCTTCATTACGCCGGAAATAATATTCATTAAGGTAGATTTACCTGCGCCATTACTTCCAATAACTGTGACGAAGTCACCTGGTTTCAAATGTAATTGTATATCAAATAGAGCAATTTTCTCATCAGGTGTGGCTGGATTAAACAATTTAGCTACATGGTTTAACTGAAGCATTACACCCCACCTCCCATCGTTTGATCTTGACCGATATCCAATATTTCAGCCGAACGCTTCTTAGCCATCTTCTTCTGCTTCATCACACGTCGAGTCGATGGGAGCACGAGTGCCACGATAACAATAATAGCGGTAATAAGCTTCATATCTGAAGCTTCTAACCATTCAACCCGAAGTGCGAGTGCGACAACAACACGGTAAATGATAGAACCAAGAACGACGGAAATGATATGATGAATGACATTTTTAGCTCCAAACACGGCTTCCCCAATAATAACAGAAGCTAGCCCAATGACGATCATTCCTACGCCTCCAGATAAGTCAGCAAAAGAAGATTGTTGAGCGAGTAATGCCCCCGAAAGTGCTACTAATCCATTCGCTAGACTAATACCGATAATTTTGGTCAGATCAGTATTTGCACCAAAGCTTCGAATCATCCGATCATTATCACCAGTAGCTCTTAATGCTAGTCCCAGATCTGAATATAAAAAGCGACCCAATAAAGCTAACACGATGATGACAACAATCGGTATAAGCACGAGTGGCTTTACTGAAGTAAATATCGTATTCAATCCATAAACCGAGATATTAGGTTTACCCATAATTCTCATATTAATGGAATACAGGGCAATCATCATCAGAATACCGGACATGAGCCCATTAATTTTACCTTTTGTATGCAATAGGCCTGTACAGGCTCCAGCTGCGACTCCCCCAGCAAAACCCGAAAAACTAGCCAAAATAGGTGGATATCCATGAGTAATCATCACTGCCGCAATGGCTGCCCCTGTTGTGAAGCTACCGTCAACCGTTAAATCTGGAAAATCCAAAATTCGAAATGTAATATATACTCCGAGTGCCATAAATGCATATAACATCCCGGACTCTAACGCACCCCATAATGAGTCGATCATTATGATTACCTCCTCTTAGACGTAAAGGGAGTGGTCGATTCACATCGGCCACTCCATAACAATAATTTCTGAGTAGTACCTATTCAAACTATTATTACTGGATAATGTTTTCCTCTGCATCTTCTACTTGTGCCTTCATTTCATCCGTTACTTCGATCCCTTGTTCACCCGCAGCTTTTAAATTCAATATCAGATCCAACTTCTCTTGCATGCCCACTGGCATATCTCCAGGTTTCTTACCATTCTTCAGAATATCCACGGCCATTTGACCCACTTGATAACCATGATCGAAATATTTGAATCCAACTGTTGCAAATGCACCCTTCTCAACCGTATCGCGATCACTGGAGAAGAACGGAATATCCTTCTCATTGGCTACTTGAATGATCGCTTCTGCACCACTTACTACCCTATTATCTAATGTAATATAAAAGACATCTGCACGACCAATCAACGATTCTGCTGCCTGTTTCACTTCAGATGTATTAGTAACCGCAGCTTTAACTAGCTTTATATCGTGCTTAGCTAACGCTTCCCCTGCCAGTTTAGACATCATCACAGCGTTCGGTTCACCTTCATTGATAACGATTCCCACGCTTTTTACATTAGGGAAATTTCCCGCTATGAAATCCATCAGCTTGACGATTGCTTCAGGGTTCGTATCAGAAACCCCAGTTACAAGACCTCCAGGATTCTCTAAATCAGTTACAATCTTAGCATCCAGGGGATCTGTAACAGCTGCAAACAATATGTTCTTATCCTTAACTTGCTGTATAACCGTTTGAGCAGACGGTGTTGCAATAGCAAGAACGAGATCAGCATCACCCGAATTAATCTTCTGAGCGATGGTCATATTATTCGTTTGATCATCCTGTGCATTATTATAATCTAACTTTAGGTTATCACCCTCAGTAATTCCGGCATCTTTCAAGGCTTGCAAGAATCCTTCGCGGGTTGCATCCAAAGATGAGTGCTCTACGATTTGAGAAATGGCAATTTTGTAAGTTTTCTTATCCGTATTATCTTTGCTTCCAACGTCCGTTCCAGTGGTGTCATTCGTGCCTTTGGCCCCGTTATTTCCGCAAGCCACTGCTAGAATCATAATGGCAGACAACATAAGTGAGACCCATAGTTTCTTCTTCATTAAAAAACCCCTTTTCTAATGTACATATTTCATTACAACTGCTCAGTAATCAACTAAAACAGACAAGCATCACCGCAGTTATGATACAACGCGCTAAAGCTTTGACTCAAGCAGAAACGGTTATACCTTTTTTTCAAGAAGTTTACGCTTCCGATGCTAGCGATACTTCGTATCGCTTTAAGGTATCCGTCTCTGCCGAAATATAAGAAGTTATTCCTAATAATATATGTCTCTACAATATCCGTCAATTGCTATATACCTCTCGCCCCTCTGTACAGCTCATTTAATCGAAAGCGCTCTCTTGTGATGAATAATAATAGTACCCGCAGAGTCATCGTGACCATCATCTACAATACGATCAACAATCAATTGTTAACCATACATTTCCAAGAAACAAATCCATAAGATCTATCTTCCTATTTTTATACGCATTGACATCAAGTCAAAAATTATATATGATTTCCCTATATTGTTTTTCTTTTAGAGAAAGTTCATAATTAAATATCTTCTACCTGTAAAGGGGAGTAGCTGTATAATAAAGTCGTCAATACGAGAGATCCTTCTCCGGCTTTATTGACAATTCACAACTGTTAGCGAGACCTTTACCAAGAAGTAGGCCCTTTTTAAAAGGCGTTTACTTTTTTGGTAAAGGTCTTTTTTGGTGTTAACCGCATGCTGGGATGGTTATACTTCATGCATAAATATAAACAAGGGGGAAATAACATTGGATTTCGGTTTATTATTAGAGTATGGATGGGTATTACTTGTACTGGTTGGATTAGAGGGCTTACTTGCAGCAGATAATGCGCTTGTGTTAGCAATTATGGTGAAGCATCTTCCAGATGAAGAGCGTAAAAGAGCACTCTTCTACGGCTTGGCAGGCGCATTTGTGTTTCGCTTCGCTTCATTGTTCGTTATCTCATACTTAGTAGACATTTGGCAGGTTCAGGCTATCGGTGCCCTTTATCTATTATTCATCGCCGCAAATCATATTGTAAGAAAAATGGTTTTCAAAAAAAACAAAACAGAAGAAGTGCTGCCCGACGGTTCAACACAACCGAAGAAGAATGCTGGCTTCTGGCTCACTGTTATTAAAGTTGAGATAGCTGACATTGCTTTTGCCGTAGACTCTATTCTAGCAGCTGTAGCATTAGCAGTAACCTTGCCGAAAACTTCACTTCCGAGAATTGGAGGATTGGATGGTGGACAATTTTTAGTTGTTCTTGCTGGAGGTTTAATTGGAATGATCATTATGCGTTTCGCGGCATCCTACTTCGTGAAGTTACTACATTCTCGTCCTGGTCTAGAAGTTGCTGCCTTCATCATTGTCGGTTGGGTGGGCGTTAAGCTCGCTGTGATCACCCTTGCTCACCCATCCCTGGCCATCGTATCTGAATCATTTGCACATAGCACTGCTTGGGAAATTACCTTCTATGCCGTACTTATCTCAATCGCAACATTAGGCTGGTTCCTAAGCAGCAAGAATGAAGAACTATATGAGGAGCATAACTAACAGTATATTAAATTTTCCTTAACCTTTTACTACTGTTTAGGGTGGAGGATGATAAAAGATGGATTATATGAAATTAGGATCGCGCTTACGTCAAGAACGACATAAGCATAATCTTACACAAGAAAGATTGGCGGAAAAAATCGACGTTTCTCATGCCTATATAGGACAGATTGAACGCGGTGAACGAAGCCTCACTCTCGAGACTTTGATCAAATTAGCAAATCAATTAGATGTCACGACTGATGAACTACTTCTCGAGTCCCTCAAGATGAAAGACAACCATTTTATTCAGAAAATCACAAAATTATTGCAAGAACGCTCGTTTCATGAACAGCAAATGGCACTGAATATGCTTGAGGTTATGTTTACTCATCTTGATCAAATGGACTCTACTAAGTAAAGAAATAATGAAGAGGGGCTGCCTCAAAAGTCATTGTTATGACTTTTGGGACAGCCCCTTATTATATACGGAACATTATGATCAGAATCACTTTAACTTGTCACTCTAAAATATAAACTATACAGAAGCGAATATGGAGAAGGAGATGATACTTCATGGGGTCAAATATACAGAAGTACCCACACACATTGTTAGGTGCAGACATTTTGTTAGAAGCTTTACTACTACAACAAGTTGATACCATCTTTGGTTACCCAGGTGGAGCCGTACTTCCAATTTACGATGCACTTTATCAATGCAACGAGATTAGACATATCCTGATGAGACACGAACAAGCCGCAGTTCATGCTGCGGATGGGTATGCTAGAGTTACTGGTAAACCAGGTGTTGCCTTGGTTACGTCTGGCCCAGGAGCAACAAATGCCATCACAGGAATCGCAACAGCTTATATGGACTCGATACCTATGGTCATACTAACAGGCCAAGTCTCCACAGATCTGATTGGACGCGACAGCTTCCAAGAGGTCAATATATATGGTATGACGATGGATATCACGAAACATAACTATATGGTCATGGATGTAACCGAACTACCACGAATTTTAAAAGAAGCTTTTTACATCGCTAATACTGGAAGACCAGGTCCTGTCGTTATTGACTTACCAAAAAATATAATGAACACCTATGCGCAGTTTATCCAGCCAGCGGAACCGATACAAATCAGAGGATATGATCCGACTCCACTAATCGACGAGCTGACAATCCGCCACATTGTGGAGAAAATTAATCAAGCCAAACAGCCTATCATCATGTGTGGGGGTGGCGTTATTTCATCCTGCGCCTCCACCTTCGTACGTGAACTGGCTGAATCCGCCCAAATACCTATTGTGAGTACCCTTATGGGTATAGGCGCTTTCCCTTCCAATCATCCGCTCCATTTAGGCATGCTTGGTATGCATGGTACATTTGCTGCTAACAAAGCGATTCATCAAGCCGACCTACTCATTAGTCTAGGAGTTCGCTTTAGTGATCGTGTAACAGGTAAGATGAAGTCATTCTCACCCCATTCATATAAGATTCATATCGATATTGATGCTGCAGAGTTGAATAAAAATTTATCTGTACAGCTACCTGTTGAGGGGAATATTTCAGAAGTTGTATCTCGTCTCATGAAACATCACCCACAAGGAGATACGAAACAATGGGTATCCGTAGCCTCCTCGTGGCAAAAGAGGGTTCCTCGCTTTGATCATTCGAATAGTATGTTGCAACCTCAGAAGGTGATTCAGCTAATCGATGAGATGACAGATGGAAACGCGATTGTCACTACGGATGTTGGGCAACACCAAATATGGACGGCACATCATTATGCATTCAATTATCCACGATCATTTCTAACCTCAGGTGGACTAGGAACGATGGGTTATGGGTTCCCGGCGGCTATTGGAGCGTCATTGGCTGCACCAGATAAGCAAGTGGTATGTATTAGTGGTGATGGAAGTTTTCAAATGAATTTACAAGAATTGATGACGGCGGTAGATTACCAACTTCCTGTCAAAGTAGCTATTCTGAATAATGGTTACTTAGGTATGGTACGACAATGGCAAGAATTATTCTATGAACGTCGCTATTCTTCTGTTCGACTCTCATCTCCCGATTATGTGAGATTCGCACAATCTTATGGAGCTACCGGTCTAAGAGCCCATACATTAACTGAAGCACAAGACATTATACAACTCGCTTTCTCCACCCCTGGTCCTGTCATTATGGAATTTGACGTTACTGAAGAAGAGAATGTCTATCCGATCGTTCCACCCGGACAAAGTAATAGTGATATGATTTTTCCTGAATAGTACGGAGATTGAACAATTAAGGGACATCCATCTGTCTGCTTTATCAGCTCGGAATGTCCCTCTTGTTGCTGACATTGGCACTGGAACTGTATCCGTATCTGCAACACCCGATCCTGCTCTTACGAATCAGATGGTCTGGGATATTCAGTGGAACTATCTCGTTCCCTTTCAAAGATGATGATGTGTATTACCCCCTAAGTAGTAAGAATGAAGAACTTCATAAGGATCATAACTAACAGGATCATTCCTATGAGCAATATTACGATACGTAGCGCTTTTAAGGTTTGGTCTCTTTTTCTCTTCATTGGTAGAATTGGTAACGTTGCTGCAACTTCTTCTGTTCTCACTTTATTGTTTCTTATCTGCGCTCTATACGATGCATACAATAGAATTCCACAATGATCACAGAATTTCCCTGTATCACTGTTCTCAAAGTTACATTGTAGACATTTCAATGTTCATTCTCCTTTCATAGATTAGCTGAGCGAAAAATCAAAAAACAATCATATGAGCTATTAAATAACAACCCATTATAGTAATTATATACCATATGAAACTATCAGTAAACACATTGAAACTAACAGTATATTAAATTTTCCTTAACCTTTCACTAATGTTTAGGGTGGAGGGTGATAATTGATGGATTATATGCAATTGGGATCGCGGTTACGTCAAGAACGACTTAAACATAATTTAACCCAAGAAAGATTGGCGGAGAAGATCGACGTTTCTCATGCCTACATAGGACAGATTGAACGTGGGGAACGAAGCCTCACTCTCGAGACCCTGATTAAATTAGCCAATCAATTAGAAGTCACTGCTGATGAACTACTTCTCGAGTCCCTCAAGATGAATGACAACCTTTTTATTCATAAAGTTACAAATTTATTGCAAGAACGCTCGTTACATGAACAGCAAATGGCCCTGAATATGCTTGAGGTTATGTTTACTCATCTTGATCAAATGGACTAAGAAATAACGAAGAGGGGCCGCCTCAAAAGTCATTGGTATGACTTTTGAGACAGCCCCATATTATTATCGTTATCAGTTACTTCTATTCTTTTATTCCTAATCATTCTCCTCAAAGATATTACCTACAATTTCCTCGAGTATATCCTCAACAGTGATTATTCCGGCTGTACCACCATATTCGTCTATAACAACGGCCATATGAACTTTGTTTTTTTGCATTTCAATAAATAATTTATCGGCACCTTTGAATTCAAGGGTAATATATGGCTTACGGATGATTCTCTTGATATCAAATAAATCAGTATCTGTACCATTCTTCAAATAACGAATCAAATCTTTACCATAGAGAATTCCCACAATATTATCAATATCATGCTCATATACTGGAAATCGGCTATATTTCTCCATAATAATAAGATTCGTAATATGCTTAAGTGATGCATCTAGCGGAATAGCCACCACACGATTTCTATGGATCATAATATCAGAAACTGATTTATTATCTAATTCAAAAATATTGTTAATCATCACTTTTTCTAATCCCTGAATCGTTCCATTCTCATTACCTACGTCAACCATCATACGAATTTCTTCTTCTGTCACTTGTTCTTTATCTGCATTAGGATCCATACCTAGCATTCGAACAACCAGGTTCGTTGAAATGCTTAATAATTTAACAAATGGTGATGATACCTTCGACAGAATCGTCAGGGAGCTTATCACGAACAATGAGATAGCCTCTGCCTTTTGCATAGCAATTCTCTTGGGAACCAGCTCACCCAGTACTAATGTGAAATAGGATAGGATGAGTGTGATCACAACCAGTGAGATCGTCTCTAATAACGGTAAAGAAATTGGGATTCCCATTTCATGAAATAACAGTGCAAATCCGCCAGCAAAGCTCTCTGCTGCAAAAGCACTTGCCATAAAGCCGGCTAGCGTTATTCCGATTTGTATCGTTGCCAGAAACCGACTTGGTTCGCTCAAGAGATTTTGCAATAGTATTGATTTTTTATGACCGGTATCAGCCATCGCTTTAACCTTATTGTCATTTATCGTGATTAAGGCCATCTCAGAAGCGGCAAAGAATGCATTTATTAATATAAGTACAAATAGCACAACAAGATTAATAAGCAATTGTATTCCCTCCATATGATTTAGTTTAGTTCCACCCTAAATTTCATATGGAGTACTACATTCTCAAATAATACCAACTATCACCTGGATCATCATCCATTATCTTGTCACCTCCTTAGGCTTTTCGAATATATACTGCCCTAATTATACCAACTAATTATTCAATTTCAAAAAGTCGGTATTGAATGGTTGCTTTTCGTATTTGGTGTCACATTTATTATACAAAAAAAGAAAGACCATCAAGCAGTCTTTCCTCTGGAAGTATTATTTAGCAGATACCCATTTCCTTATATATTCTGAGCATATCTTTCATCTGGAATTTTACTTAGAACGACATAGAGACTGGTCGGAGCATTGCCTGTATTTGTGAAAGAGAAATGCTCGTCCCCCTCGCATGAGATGACATCATCCTTAACTAGATGGGTATCTTCTCCATTCACCGTAACCGTCCCGCTTCCATCAAGTACTAGAATAAATACGGATGCCCCAGGATGTTGATGTGATGGTAGCTCTTGTCCAGGCATAAAGTTTAGTACAAAGACAACACTCCCACCACTTTTGAACAGAATTCTTTTAGTGAATTTATCTTCTAGATATTCTTTGATCGGTTGTAACTCTTTCTTTTCCATGATGATAACCTCCGATTTATGATATTGTCTTCGTTCATATTTCAACTAACTTCATGCTAATAAAATTCTTGTTTAGAACCTAATGTCATCTTAATCGAGTTATGAAGACGTCATTGTGATTTAGGTCACATTAATTGAGAACTGTTCTCAATTAATGTGAGTTATCGTGTTCGTGAATACATTTGTATTTTCAAAAATATAATTAGACTTGGCATAACCATTCTGTTGGTGATCGCGTCTATATAGATGTAATCTGGATTAATATCTATATTTTAACTTTGAAAGGATGAGCAGTTTTGTTAAAAAGATCTACTCGTACCATTCACCGCACTTCTAAAGTCGCCCTACTTGGAGCGATAACCTGTACTTTACTCATGCCACAAGGTTTTGCTTTTGCCGACTCTGTGACTACAGCTTCATCTGTATCTGTATCTGGAACTTCATCGAGCTCTGATGCGGTCATGACAGATCGTATGAGATTAGCCATCGCTCCTGGAGAAATGGTCATTTCTGAAGCTGCAACACCAGATCCCGCGAAAGTTAAATTCACAAAAGAAAAGGCAGTTGCAAAGGTTAGAGAGTTATTTCCAGCACTAAAGAATGCCGAAACAACGAATGTCACCTTAGGTAATAACAATACCTACCCTGCCCCTGAGAACCAGATGGTCTGGGACATTCAATGGAGTTATCAGGTAGGCACTTCCGGTTATGGGTTCAATAGTCAAGTGGATGCTATTACAGGGGATTTAATCAGTACATACATTTCATTCCCTCTTGAGAGTGAAGAAGCGTACTATCCCCCAAAGTTGTCTAAAGAACAAGCTTTAATTGAAGCCAAAAGTTTTATTGCTAAAGCAGCCCCATCGATTTCAATGGGTGATCTTCAAGTGAATGATGTAGATTATGGATATGCGAATCAAGCCTTATTCGGACCTGTTCAATATTCATTCTATTTCACAATAAAGAAGAACGGAATTCCTTCTCAAGCGGATGCTCTGAATATAACTATTAATTCCAATGGTCATGTCGTGCAATTCTCTAAACCTTCTGAATCTATGAGTTATCCATCATCTGTCGCAAAGATTAGTGAGGCTGAAGCTAATAAGCGATTCAAAGATGAATTAGAAGTTGGATTATACTATATTCCAATTCGTAAAAACAATCAGAAAACAGACTGGATACTTGGCTATCGCCCAGCCCCTAACTCGACCTACTCTATGGATGCTTTGACAGGAAAGAGATTATCTATCGAGGGTACTACGGTTCCATCGACATCTATTACGTATTCAGACGTTCCTCAGACCAAAGACAAATTCATTACTCGAAGCAATAAGACCCAACTCAGTGGTGAAGAGGCAGCTCAACTAGTTCAGAAAGTCTTTGTGATACCTGGTGACTTCAAATTACAGCATCAATCACTTTCACCTTATTATTACAACTCTGAGCAGAAGATATGGAATCTAAACTGGAGAGAAAATGTATATTCTGGCCAGCAGACTTATTATAACGCCGAGGTTGATGCAGATACTGGTGAAATAATAGGATTCCGAATCAATGATTTCGGTGAAACTGGATCGAAACAGAACGTCACTATCCCCAATGGACTCACAAAGCTATCCAAAGAATCCGCTAAGCAAAGATCTATCGACTTGATCAACCAGTTATATGCTAATGCTAGTCAAGAATTAAAGATCATTGACCATGAAGATAGCTGGAACTTCTTAGCGGAAAGCAATCAATACCGTTATGAGTTCCAACGCTTCTACAAAGGAACTCCAGTAGGTGATAGCACAGTAACCATCATCTTTGATATCTTCGGAAGGCTGCAATCCTATTCAGCATATCGAAATGCT
The DNA here is from genome assembly GCF_056786435.1 of Paenibacillus sp. Y916. Lineage (NCBI taxonomy): Bacteria > Bacillati > Bacillota > Bacilli > Caryophanales > Paenibacillaceae > Paenibacillus > Paenibacillus sp. Y916. The sequence goes on from NZ_JBXCJA010000002.1 coordinate 260,622, forward strand.
GGATTGGAAAAGGTCATAGATCAGCCGGTCATTAAGGTATCTAAAGAAGAAGCTCTAGAGTCTTATCTAAACCTATATGCAATGAAGTTACAATATTCACGATTTGGTGGATACATCTATAGTAATGTAAATACGAAAATGGAGCTAAAACTAGTCTATACTCCTGAACCTACCGATCCCATTAGATCCTATCAAGTTCTAGATGCTGTCACTGGTAAATGGGTAACTCAATATGAGAACATCGGGAAAGCGAACGGTACCATCACGCCAACAGATCTGTTAGGTCATGGGGCAGAAAAGGCACTTACCACTCTCGTTGACTACGGTATCCTGACACCTGATCAAGATGGAAAGATACAACCTGATGAAGTGATTACCGTATCCGATTGGCTATCCATGATCGTTAAATCCATAACACCTTATTATGATAGCTACAATTATAGTGCAGAACAAAAGTCAGTTGCCGGTATAGATCCAGACCATTCTATTTATGGCATTGTGAAATATGCCGTGGAGCGTCAATGGATTAAGAACGACAGTACTTTACAACCGGATAACGAACTAACTAAAGAACAGCTAGCCGTTCTATTGACATCCATTGTAAACTATAATAAATTAGCCTTACATCTGCAGAATGATACGACCGTTAGCCAATTCAGTGATGCCAACGCCATCAGTAACAAAGGTGCTGTTGCAGTTGTTACTAAGCTAGGCCTAATGCAAGGTGAGAATGGTAAATTCAATCCACAACAAACGGTAACCAGAGCACAAGCTGCTACCGTTATTATGAAACTTGTCGAGATCCAAGGTAGGACTGACCAAGCAATTGGTCAGCGTTAATACCTAATTGTAATCTACACAATTAAAGATAAATGTAACGAAAACTTATATTTCCCTATATTTATAAAAATCCCCTAGGTGCGGAACTTCCGTACCTAGGGGATTTTGTCCATGTTAACCGGAGTACTCGCTATTACTGACTACTCTTTCATCTCTTCGAATGAAGCATCATATATTCTAAACATCGTCTTATAGCCAGATTCATCGATCTTTATGCCTGTATCCAGTCGTCCCGTGATTTGTAACGGTCCAGATTTATATCTTAACTTCACGTCATCAGGTACAAATACAATCATGATCTTGTTCCAATACGTCTCATCACCATTATCAAATGGACATTCAGCACCGGGCTCTGGAATAAGCAGAAACCAATGCTTGTCAAAAGAAAGTACTTCACCCATGAACCCTTTGATCGTGACCGTCGATCCTTTCAAGTCCCAGAATCGATTAGAAGGTGTCGTCTGGTCCTCCCCATCGAAAAATTCTGACCAGCCTATACTAGTGTTCCCGGTTGATGTACTCTTAGCTGGCACTGTATGCTTCACTTCACTTTTGGCTGTGATTGAACTATCCTCTGGTGTGGATTCAGTGTCTTTTTTCACAACATCTTTCTGTAGTGAACTTGCTACTAGTTTAGTTACTTGGTCTGCTGCTATATCTTTGTCTTTGTCTTTGTCTTTGTCTTTGTCTTTGTCTTTGTCTTTGTCTTTGTCTTTGTCTTTGTCTTTGTCTTTGTCTTTGTCTTTGTCTTTGTCTTTGTCTGTTTCTTTCACTTCAACTTGATCTTCCGTTATGTTCTCAATCTTGCTAGCCTTTATAGTTGCTGACTCCGACTCAGAAACGGTATTATTCACCAAATCTTCTGAACTATTATTTTCTATCGAGATGGATTCAGCTTGTTCAGCTTGTTCAGGCTCTTCTCCTGCTTCAACCTCTTCACCTTCGGATGCTTCCTGATATAAAGTAGAGAACGACTGCGCTGTTTCTTCCACTTTAATGGATTGACCACAAGCCTGAAGAAGTAACGAAAGTAATAACAATAGTAAGATTCCTAATCTCTTCATCTCTGCCCCCTATGCTTTAAATAATGTGAGTGGATTCATTCGATATGTCTTATATGCAGGTCCAATAGAAGCCATTAACCCCATAATCATGGTTCCTAACACAATGTATATATGGCTTGCTGTCCACAATAGCGGATTGATTTGAATTCCTCCATAAGCAAAAAGTGTATCCTTCAGCAGAAATCCACCCACATGTCCAAGGATCAGTCCTATAATAAGCCCCGTTGTCGTTAAGAGTAATCCTTCACCAATCAGAGTCATCCAGACATAACTCTTAGATTTCCCTAATAGCCTTAACAAGCCAACATCCTTCGTCCGTTCATTCACAGCGGCAACTAGCGATAGTAAAACAGATATAGCAGCTAGCACAATGCAAAGACCTGTCACTATATTTAGAATCTGTGCCCCACTATCCACTAAATTCACAACATCTGCTACAGCTTTACTCGTGTATACGGCTTGAACTTTGTCGATATTATCTAGCTCTTTTTTAAGAGACTGTGCGCCGAGAAGCGATTTAGGTTTTACGAGAATAGCCGTTATTTCTTTGGAATCATCCACCGTTTCATGAACGGCCCAAGCATAATCAACGGTTGTGAATACCGCTCGATCATCTGGCGTATTTAATGAAGGAAGAATGCCAACCACGGTGTATCTAAGATTAGCGTGACTATCAAGCTCTTCTTCATGCACTGTTCCACCGTGCTCGCCTTCATCTTCATCATTCACATGATGAATTTCCTGATCAATCAGACCATGGGCTCCAGCGAATGTATCTCCTAATTGGAGTCCAAGAGTCCTTGCCACATAGGATCCAATAACAACTTCACCTGTCTGCTTATATAAGCCTCCATTTTGGAGTTTCTGATCTCCATACCTTGTAAGGAAATATTCAGCATCGATTCCGACGATTGGATACCCATTGTAATGATCACCTGTCGTCATAGGATAAGCCTTTTCTACTTGCGAATCATCCTTTACGATCTGAAGAACAGATTCAGGAATATTACCTGTAGGTATTCCCACGTGGTAGAACGTACTTAATACCAATTGCTGTTGGCTACCATCTGCACCGATAACGACATCAAATGGTCCATACCCCTTCTTCGCACCTTGCTCTACACTTTCTTGTGAAAGACTGAGGAGCACAATGAATGCGACAGTAACTGCAATAGAACTCATCGTGAGCAAGGAAAGAAATTTGCGGTGAAATATATTTCGAATCAATAGACGAAACAGACTCATTACCCCATCTCCTCCTTAATAGGATGAATTGTCGAAACCACTCCTTCTGGGCTTGACCATCTATCATATAATAAGGAATTCGAATGGTTATGCGCACGGGATTGAACAAGATTCAATTCATGAATATGCTGAACTCGATGAAAGCGATTAGCCATATTTAAGTCATGTGTTACAACGATTAAAGTATGCTTGTCACCGGCACACAGTTCCATCATTAAATCTGTGATCTCATCGGCTGTTTCCCAGTCTAAGCTACCCGTAGGCTCGTCAGCTAATACAAGCAATGGTTCATTGATTAATGCTCTAACGACCGCCACCCGTTGCTGTTGACCTCTAGACAGTTGAGATGGAAGATGGTTCATCCGATCTTGTAATCCTACCTTTTCAAACCAATCACTAATCGATGCATTGATTTCCTTTTTGGATTTCTTAACGGACATAATGATCTCCACATTTTGCCTCGCGGTCAAGGAGGGAATCAGGTGGAAATCCTGTAGAATATAGCCTATTCTTTTACCTCTAAACTCATCTCTCGCAGCCTCCTTTAACAAATGTAAGGGTTGACCATCTACGTATAATTCTCCTTCATCCACGCTCAGAATCCCACTGATTAAGTGCAACAATGAGCTTTTACCTGAACCACTGGGACCGATCAATGCGACTTTATCCCCCTTCGCGACATGCCATTGAGGGATGTTCAGTATAGGGATATCCTTGCCAGCCACTGTGAATTGTTTCTTAATACCATTCATTGTAAGCAACTTCTCGCCACCCCTCGCCACAAAATAATAGAAACAGGAGAATGAATTCCCCTGTTCCTTCTCTTTAACTCACTTTATTTATTTCAATAAAAGTCGTTCGGATAATGTGTCCCACTTCATGGTTTTCCCGGAAAGTTGATTAAAGGCTGTAAGAGGAAGATAAAGAGTATTATTATCGACATCTACCGTAAAGGCTCCATTTTTCCCATTGAATTGTATGGCATTGGTTTTCAAATTGATATTCATTATGTTCTTTTGATAGACGATTGTAACCATGTCCTTATCAGATGTGTATGTGCCTCCAAGTGCCTCAACTAATGCCTTCGCTGGATAGAGTACTTCTTTCTCACGACTCACTTTAAACTTAGGGTACAAATATTTCGATTGCAGCTCAGCTGTTGCCTTTTTCAAATCAACACCAATGACATCGGCACTTGCTAATGCAATCTGTGTATTGTCAATTTGACCTTTCACTTGGTCTGCAATCGGACCGTATGCCCAGACTCCAACATCTACTGCGGAGTGTCCGTGTCCTGACCAACCAACTAGTAAGCGTTTGGAGATGACTGCATTGTACCCGCCCTCACGCTTGTAAGAAGATCCGTCTCCATCCATAATGATTTGCGCTTCTTCATCTGAAAGATCAGTTATCCAAGTATTCCCGGATACAATAGCTTTAATCTCTGCGATAGATTGGGCAGCTTCTAATTTACTAGCAATGCTTTCTGAAGAATGCTTCTGTTTATCCCACAAGTCGATATTCACTTCATATATGTTATCACGAGACAATGACAAGCCACCTGTTTCATGATCGGCTGTTACAACTACCGATGTATTACCATCTTTCTTAGCGAAATCAATAGCCACTTTGAAAGCTGCATCGAAATCAAGAGTTTCCTGAATCATCGACGGCAAATCATTTGCATGACCTGCATGATCGATTCGTCCACCCTCAATCATGATGGCAAACCCCTCCTCATTCGTTGACAAAATTTCAATTGCTTTAGATGTCATCGCTGCTAGGCTAGGAGTATCTTGCGTGCGGTCTGGGACATAATTAACATGTGAACTTCCGAATAATCCGAGTACTTTCGAGTTCTTCGCAGTTAATGCTTTCAAATCTGTCGCCTTTTGAACTACCGTGTAGCCATTAGCTTCAAAATCAGGAATGATATTCTTATCTGTACGTTTGCCCTTTTCATCTTTGGTTACAAAGAAAGATTGGCCTCCACCTAGCAATACGTCTATTCCACTTGTTACATATTGTGAAGCAATAGCGGATTCATTATCCCGACTGCGAACATGTGTAGCATATACAGCTGGAGTAGCATGGGTAATGCGAGCAGTTGTTACTAGTCCAGTAGACTTTCCACTTAATTCAGCAGCTTCAAGTACAGATGCGAATGGTTTGGCTACGTCTTCGTTAGATACACTTATGGCCGCATTGTATGTTTTGTTTCCCGTTGCGAATGCAGTTCCAGCAGAAGCCGAGTCTGTTACAATCCCAGAAACGATAACTCCGCCATCATCTCCTCTATCCGCAAATGTAGTTGCTTGACCTACATAGTATGGATCTATATTCAAACTCTGTTTACTAGCCTCATGTTGTTGATAATATCGTGTTGCAGCCACTTGTGCAGGTCCCATACCATCTCCAATCAATACGATCAGATTTTTAGATGTAGCTTTCTTTGCTGCACTAACTGAAGATTTCTGATTCTCCATTACTATGGTACCTGTAGCGACGATCGATAGTGCCAATCCACCCAAAGCTAAACGTTTGAATATTTTATTCATTCATTAATCCCCTCTCAAACTATGTTTCTGATAGATTATCAAAACATATCGTTCTTGATTTGATAATCTGTCATTTAAGACCATCTTAATAGTAAAATGTGTTCGAAATGTCAAATGAAATGAGGGTTTTGATTAAATATAAAAAAACAACCAACCTTATATGGTCAGTTTCAATTGAAAACATTTATTAGCGCTTTGGAGATTCGCTTATGTTTCATCTTATTGGAGAACCCTCAAGTCCCATCATTTCTAAAAAAAAAGGACGCTCATCAGGTGTATTATTCGGTGTATGCAATGCTAATAGAAGCTTTCCTTCAAAAGTACGGAATACCATTCCATGACCACCATCATTTCGATATACGGCTTCATTCGCTTGTATCCACGGTCCCTTTATTTCACCCGTAACCGATTCTGCAAGACCAAGAGCATACGTGTTATCGATAAAACTCGCCCATAGCATACTGAGTTGTCCCTTGTTCGTACGGAATACATAAGGTCCATCGGTAACATAGTTGATAGTATCCGGATAACGTGGTGAAATAAAGGGTGTCGTCCATGCCGCCTCAGAAGCTGCAAACAAAAGAATGGGTTCACCTATAGTAGAATGTAAATCATCACTTAGCCGAACAATACATACTTCTCCATCACCCACTTGCTGCCATTCATGACAGAAAACCATCCAAGGAATTCCCTGCTCGTCTACATGTAAAGAACCATCTAATGAACTCCATTCCTTCGGTGTGACAGGTCCATCACTATGTAGAGTGAACGGCCCTAACAACTGATCACTTACTAATATAGCTGTACCTAGCAAGTCATTATCTCTTCTACGAAAAGTTGCAAACATATAGTACTTGTTCTTGTAAGCATAGACTTCTGGAGCCCAAAAATTTTTGTCTGCGAAGAAGTTTTCATCAGGACGAAATACAGGAAATGGCCCCTCCCAGTTACTTAAATCTGTACTTACGTAAGCATCAAAACCAGTCCCTTTTCCCCAAATATTAGCGTCTGTACTTCCGTACATATAGTATTTGCCTTCTTCCTCCCTTGGAACGATAAATGGATCACGAATTTGAATATCCTTTATAGTTAGTAGATTCATAAGTAACTCTCCTCCTTACTCATAGGTTGGATGAACGATACCAATATCTCGAACAGTCACAAGCTGACCATCCCTATAGTCAAGCTGCTCATTACCCTTCACTGTAAAAGAAAGCTCAAGTCCTTCAAATTTCAACTCACCACTAACCGGTTGAAGAGTCATCCCAATGATGCTCTGCAATTGACCTTTACGGTCGGTAACCACACGAATTCCTGACGGAAATACTAGCTTTAGCTCTCCATTACGATAAATTTGACATTCATCACTTGTATTAATAAATTCAAAGGTATGGTCATTTACCTTCCTACGATAAGCAAGATCACCTGTAATCTGCTCTCCATGATCCACATCATATGGAAGTACACCTGTGAACCATACCGTCTCATCTCTTGTTGGTAGAATACCTGATAGTCGCTCAATATAATCTAATACAGCAAGAATGGCTGGAGAATAAACCTCTGTAAAGCCCTCCTCGCCCGTCCATGGACTTATTGCTTGAGAGAATCTCGTCATTCTCGCCATCGCAGCCATAATAGGGAACATCACCCATGTTAATTCAACATAGCGATGATGATGCTCAAACGCATGAGCTGTACGGATAATACTTAAGAAGTTACTTGGTCCTGCCCAGCTATTATAGCTATTATGTGGATCGTATCTCGGATCATCCAATGCAATAGACGGATATGGGTATTTAGCAAAGAATTTTCTAGTATTTAATAAATATTTACTTAACATGTTCTCGAAAAATTCTGAATTCCCAACTTCACAAGCCATCACTCGCAAGAGCACATCAGATTGTACGCGCACAAATTGATCATTCCGATCACGATCATAGAAGAAGTAATCTTCCTCATCAAAGCAATACTGGAATAGGCTCTTTAAGCTTTGCTGTGCTTTCTCGTCCCAGTGGCTTCCATCTTCCCCTAACTCCTCAGCCATTGTCGCTAAGTAAAGTCGCTGACAATATACATTTGCCGTTAAATCGGGTGCTAGGAACGGAAGGATTGGCGAATTGGGATTACATTGCGTTGAATCATTTAGATGTGGAGTATCAGCAACATGCCAGAAGCGTGGAGACAAATCATGACCTGTATCAAAAGCGCTAAATGCTTCTACACAACCTGTTTCTCTCGTATTTCTATATTGCACTAACCAGTCATCGTATTTAACCATTGCATCGTACATCGTACGTAGAAATAGTTTGTTCTTACCATGCAGCTTATAGTGATTCCACACACTGCGAGCAAGTGGAGTCACCAGCTGAATTTGACGATACGAGGGCCCGTCCTTTGTAATTTTATAAGGGAGCATTCCATCTTCTCGTTGATATTTGGCAAAGGATAAATAAGTTTCCTCAGACACAGAAGGCAGAAAGCGTGATAATAGCTCCGCATTAATTGTACCTGTACTTTCAAGCCAACAGCCGAAATAAATTCCACCCTCATGCAACATGGGTTCTTTAGCCAGTGTGGGTACGATACAATCTAATAGCTTACGAATTGCTTGATAATAGACGTGTTCAAGTTTATTACTTTCTGCAACGAAAGAAACATTGAATGCTTCCCATTTCTTCATCACATCATGATCCGTTTCTTTTCCAAGTTCCCCCATTCGATCTTCTACAGATAATGACCGCAACCTTTCTAATAAGGCACTCTTTCCCATATGACCTATTCTCCTTTATCTCGACTCTTAATGGGTAATAAAGCAGGCTGCCATTCGGTAGCCTGCTTTATCTAGGATATGAACGACCTAATTATTCACTCACATTACTAGAGAAAATTGTAATTGTTCCTTCATAGAAATCTTTAACCGCTTGTTCAACTGTCTTGCGGCCAAAACCAATTTCTTGAATGGTTGTTTTTCCTAGCTTGGTGAATTCAGCAGATCCTGGAGGGTTATAGCTGACTCCAAAAGGCTCTGTTTTCGTTGCTTCTGATACACGGCTAGTATAGTCGTATACGATTCTATCTACATCATCAGCAGCTGCTTCTAATACATCACGATTTTTGCTTGTAACGGGTACACCACGATTATTACGAAGAATTTGCGCTGCTTCACTATCATTTATAAAGAAATTAATAAACAATGCCACTTCCTCTGGATGTTCCGTTTTAGCAAAACCAGATAATCCTTGACTTGATTCAAATATAACACCCGTTCCTTTGTCACCGCGCGGTAATTGTACCATCGATAATTTGTCAGTCGTTAGACTTTGTAGTGCAGTTAACTGATTAGAAGCAAGTAAATTCATTGCTACTTGGCTAGTAACCATTAGTGATTTACTAATATCATCTCCAGGGTTAGAAATAGCTAGTTCAGGTGTTACTACACCACCATTTGCTGCAGTATCCGCCCAGTATTGGAACCATTTCAATGCGGTAGCTTCATCAAATCCAAGTGATTCTTTTTCCATATCATAGATTTGCTTTCCACTTTGTTTGAAAAATATATCTAATCCTTCAAATGTAAAATCATAAGTACCATATGCATTGGGACCTAGCTTGTCGCTTATTTCTTTACTGATTCGTGCGTAGTCATCCCAATTCCAACCATCCTGGGGAATAGCCATACCCGCTTTTTCGAACATCGTTTCATTAATAACAATACCTCGAGCGTTCGCTCCAGCAGACACATGCAGCAATTCGTCTTTAATCGTACCATATTCAATCATTGCGTCATCCATATCTGATAAATCCAGTTGGTTGCCAACATAGGCATCTAAAGGAAGCAACACATCTTTAATCGCATAGTCTACTACATTCCCACCTAGGAAGAAGATATCTGGCGCCGTTCCTGATGCGAGTTGAGTATTGATTTTATCCCAGTAGCCAGAAGATGGAGCAAATTCGCCGACAATATCAATGTTTGGGTATTTAGCTTCAAATAGTTCGACAACTTGATTTGTTATATCGGCACGTTCCTGATCTCCCCACCACATAAGCCGCAGTTCCACTTGTTTTACAGCTGGAGTATCTTGCTCTGTGGAGGCATTTTCTTTCGTATTCGTATTCGTATTCGTATTCGTATTTCCACTACTGGTATTACTAGTACTAGAACATGCTGCAGTAAAAATCATGAATGCTGACATCAATACGATTAACCATCCTTTTTTCATTTCGATCTCCCCTTATCACAATATGAAAGTGCTTACGTAGGTAATGATAGCGTTTATTTCCAAAAACTTAATTTCATTATTTCGGGTCTTCATACATGTTTTTTTCAGGACCACTCATTCCTCACTTAAATCCTGTTGTCGCAATTCCCTCAAGGAAGTACTTCTGGAATATAAGGAAGATTGCTGTAATTGGCACTAATGACAAGGCTGACATAGCTAGCAATGCTCCCCAATCTGAAGATCCAGATGGGTCAAATAATGAACGGATCGCTAACTGAACAGTGAACAAATCAATTTTGCTAATGTAAATCATTTGACTAAAGAAGTCATCCCATGTCCAGATGAATGTGAAAATAGCAGTTGTGATAAGCGCAGGTACAAGTAAGGGAAGCATGATTTTAACATAAATTTGTTTTTGACTACATCCATCAATGGTTGCACTCTCATCCAATTCACTAGGAATACCACGGATGAACTGTACCATCAATAAAATAAAGAATGAATCTGTTGCTAACCACTTCGGAACAACAAGAGGCAAATAAGTATTAATCCAATTCAATTCACTAAAAACGATATATTGTGGAATTAATGTCACATGGTAAGGCAACATAATCGTCACAAGCATCATAGCAAACCAAAGTTTACTAAATTTAAATTTTAATCGAGCAAATGCAAAGGCTGCTAATGAACATGTAATCACGTTACCCAGTACACTCATAATAGAAATAAACGCGGAGTTTAGAAAGAATCTACTGAAAGATATTCCTTGAAATCCTTTCCAGCCTTTAATGTAATTATCCAATGTAAACTCACTTGGCCACAATCCTGGTTGAGAAAAAATGAATTGATTCGGTTTAAAGGAACTACTAATTAACCAAAGGACAGGATACAGCATCAGAACGCCTAATCCGATAACAAACATATGGCGAATCCAACGGGTTGTAGTTGTCTTAGACATTGATTATTTGCCTCCTTTATCATCGCCGTAGAACACCCAATATTTCGATGTGGCAAAGACGACCGCTGTCAAAGTACCGATCATAATAACCATGACCCACGCTAAAGCAGATGCATAACCCATATCAAAGAAAGAGAATCCTTTCAAATAAAGGTAAAGCGTGTAGAACATCGTAGCATTAAGCGGACCACCACGCCCATCACCAATAACAAAGGCTGGGGTAAATGCTTGGAAGGAATTAATTAAGCCCATAATAAGATTAAAGAAAATAACAGGTGACAATAATGGAAGTGTCATTGTGAAAAACTGGCGAACCTTACTCGCTCCATCAATAGAGGAAGCTTCATAAATTTCAGCAGGTACCTGCTTTAATCCAGCCAAAAAGATAACCATTGCTGAACCAAACTGCCATACTGATAAAGTAATTATCGTGTATATAATATAATCGGGGTGAGCGATCCAAGAAGGACCGGTAATACCGAATAACGATAGAAAATCATTAACAATCCCTTGACCATCAAAGATTTGACGCCAGACGATAGCAATGGCAATACTACCGCCAAGTAACGAAGGAAGATAATAGACTGTTCGATAGATGCCTAGACCTCGCATTCCTTTGTTCAAGGCCATCGCTACTAACAGAGCAAAAATCAGCTTAAATGGGACAGATAGAAACACATACTTGAAGGTTAACCACATTGAGCTCGTGAAGATTGGATCATTGGTAAAGATCTGAACATAGTTGTCAAGACCGATCCATTTGGGGGAATTAAAAAGATTATATTTCGTTAATGAGAATAATAACGATGCAATCATTGGACCCACCGTTAAACAGAAAAAACCAATGAACCATGGTAACAAGAACAAATATGCTGTTCTATTCTGCTCTCGTGCCATATTTCCATGTGATAAGCGCATGAATAACAATCCTCCCTAATCTAATATAGTCAAAAGCATAACTCATGACTTAATAATAGAGAGAATTGTTATTAACTTGAATTCTATTTCTTCGGGGAAGTACTATCACTTTTTCTAGGTAATCTTTGACGATAGTCGGTAGGTGAGGTTCCAAAAACTTTTTTAAACTTCGAACTGAAATAGCTGGGGTTAGAAAAGCCCGTTAATTCAGCGATATCCCATAGTCCCAAATTTGATTCCTCCAGTAGCTTGCAAGCATGTTTCATTCTAACATCAGCAATATATTGGACATATGTTTTCCCAACCTTACTTTTAAATAATTCCGAGAAATACGAGGGATTGTAATTATACTTTTCGGCCAACATCGGTAAAGTAATTTCATACATATAATTGTCATCTATAAAGCTCTGAGCTTTTTTAATAACAGATTGCTCATCTGTCACTTCAACATTCACTACATGTTGATGAATGTGATTAGCGATTTCCATCAGGAATACATTCGCCTTTTCAATGGTGTCCAGACTTAACGCGAATTCAGGTCTAAGCCATATTTGTTGGGCGCTACTTAGTGATGTATTCGTTTCATGAGCGATACTTTCAATCACAAGAAACAACTGAAAAATTGACTTTACAAAGCTACTTTTTGATTGCCTATATGCTTCTTGTAATTGGATCTCAATAACATCCTTAAAGGAGGACATTTCACCCCGAAGATGCATTCGTTTCAATGCTTGTATATCACTGCCCTGCAAGTTCAATTGTCCTTCTTCTAGCTTAATTTCACTATTCTGCACATGACTTACTTCCATATTCCAGGATAGAAGCGCGCCCATATAACCTTCATTCCACTTGCTGTAACCACAAACTGGTAAACCACTTCCAATAACAAGCTCAAATAGCAGTTTAGAACTTACTATTTCTCTCAACTTATCCGTTAATGTAGCCTTATTCATTTCATTATCTAATGAAATAATATGGAGTAAATTGGGGTAATTATTATCTTTAAATAGAATACTTGATTCCGTTGTTAATGCAATGATTTCTCTGCAAATCAATTCAAATGGAAACTGATATTGCTGCGGCACTCGGTCAATACCAACTTCATCGTTAATAGATTGCTGCTTCAAACCAAGCGTAAGAAAAATAACAGACTGATGTTCCCAGTTGTTCATACGAAAGAGCTCTGCTCGATTGTGAATATTGAAATTCGTTTCCCCTTTAGCTATACGCAGTACAAAATTTTCACACATCTCCAAAAAAAACATAGATAGCTTCCATTCAGTAGCTGTCGTTTTCTTAAATTGTTCACGTTCATTATCTAGCTCAAGCTTCACTCGTTGTAGAACTTCCGTTAATTCCTCGGACATGATAGGCTTCAATAAATAATCACGCGCATTTCCACGAACAGCAGCTCTTGCATATTCGAAATCATCGTATCCAGTCAATACGATCACCTTAATACCTGGATATTTCTCCTTACAATAATCAAGAAAAGCAGATCCATTCATTACAGGCATATTCATATCTGTAAGTACAAGATCAACAGCATGATTCTCCAAAAATTCCAATGCCGCCGCTCCATTACCTGCCTCTCCTACAATCTCTAGCCCTATTGAATCCCATGCCACCTTTAATTTCAATCCATTTATGATCTCTTGTTCATCATCTACAATGAGCACTTTAAACATTATTCTCTCTCCTTAACCGGTAGAATCAACTTTATTTCTACACCACCGAGTTCACTGTTATCTATCTCATACTGGAATAGCTCTCCATAATAAAGTTTACAACGAACAAGTACATTACCTAGTCCTATCTGATTCATTCCACCCATCAGTAATTGATTTGATTCGGCAATATCAACAAATGCTGTAACCTTATCTAGTTGCTCTTGTGCAATACCAGGACCATTATCGGCAATAACGATGACTAATCTCTCTTCTGCTCTAGTAATGTGGAGATTGACTCTTGCAATCTCCTGGGTCTGGAAACTATATTTGACTGCATTCTCTAATAGCGGCTGGATAATAAACTTCGTCATCATTACCCCTTCCAGTTCCCCTTGTTTGCTCACTTCAATTTCAGCACGATCCTTATAACGAAGATTAATAATAGCGAAATAGTGATCAACATATTTCAGCTCATCAGTCAATAATACGAGATCATTACTAATCTTCAATGAATAACGCATCATTTGACCTAATGAATGTATAATCCTTTCGGTGTCCCTTCCCCTATTCTGTAGAGCAAGACTACTAATTAACTCCAACGTATTGAACAGAAAATGTGGATTAATCTGCATTAATAACGCTTTATATTCAGCCTGCTGTCGCAGTAACTTTAATTCAAATTCATTTTTAATATGTTGTCTTAATTGTTCTACCATCTTACGGAAAATTTCTGATACAAACCCCATTTCTGTTCGAACGACTGACTCTGATTGAATACGGAGTTCAGCTCGGTTAAATTCTCCCCGCTGTACGTGTCGCATAGCGACCACAAGAGAAGTTAACGGTTTTGAAATACTATGAGATAGTACAATAGCGACAAGGACTGATAGTACAAGCAGGAATGATGCAATAATAATAATATTTTTACGAAGACTAAAAAGCTCTGCATATAAATCGTTTTCTGATACGATTCCTATTAATACCCACTTCGTCTTCGGTAATTTTTTATATACTAATATCTCTTTTGCGCTACCTTTACCATCTGAATAAATCGTTCCTTGAGTCTGACCGTTAGCAATGATGTTCTGTACATGATTAGCTAATTGTTTATCATCTGGAAATTCTGACTGTGTTAACAATGGTTGCCCATACCGATCCAATAAAAAAATCGTTCCATTTTGACCTAGATGAATACGATTTAAAGGCTCTAAAAAATAACTTTCATTAACATTCACTTTTAGTAAGCTTTTGGAAAGTTCTGGTTGGAACGTATCGATCGGCATGGCCATACCAATTACTGCATGATTATTATTTTTCATTACTTCAACTGCATCTACATGCGCACTTGACCAATAAAAACTTTGATCTTTAAATTCTTTATACCATGTCTCCCTAATAAAAAAATCGTTCTTTCCTATTAAATTTGCGCCGTTTATCCATAAATTATGATCTCGATATACGGTTACACTCGACACACTAGAGTAGCTATTCGTCGTTTTGGTTAAGTAATCACCTAATTCCAAATTGGAAAGCATCTTGTCGCCTTCTGTTGAAGAAGAATCAGATAATACTTTATCCCAGTCATCAACGACATCACTATTAAATACAAGTGAGGCCAAATCATAAACTTGCATTTGTACCATTTCAATATACGCACCGTACTCCACCATTTTTTCTAAAGCAGAAGATTCAATATAGGAACGAATAATGGTGCGTGATTCATTAAATAAGAACAATGCAATGGCAGAGAATGATACAAATATTAATATTACGAAAGAAGTAATTAGCTTATTCCTTAATGAATATACAATAATCCATTCCCCTTCCTTATATTGGGATTACGCCTTTAACTAGATCGGTAATAGCGCTTTCATAAAGCGATATCATATTATTATTGGTAAATTTGCAGGAGATCATGGTGTTACCCTAATGACAGAGCTATCACCTTTCCACTAAGCGTCGTTAGAAGTATCTCATTCATTTCAATTCGCACATTCAATATTTCACTGGGGTTATCTAAACTATGATCTCCCGTTCCTCTTCCTCCCGGTTCGCCAAACACAGCGGAAATCAGCCAATGTGTACCCGGAGCTAGGCTCGTCTTCAACGTAGGAATAACAGTACGTGGTTGTAGTATATTCGTATTCGCTTGCGGATAGATGAGTTCAGCGACATCATAACCACGTAAACCTACAATACCGCTGCTTCCTAGATAACATGATGCAGTAATACCGACTCTATCGTCGTCGTCATTTACCTGAAGATCAAGCTCATTCCCTAAAGCAAATCCACCTTCAGCTACATCCAGATTTCTCTGTGTGCATACCTGGTGGATTCGAATATGCCATGGGAGCCCCGCTACAATCCATGTCTGGATCTCTACGTCTTTCCATGGTTTCCACCTCGAATATAGTACATTGTCATCGATCCGAGATTCCTCATTCATCCTTCTGACTCTATATAAGTTATCTCCTTCGCTGAGAGCCAGCATCGAATCGAATGCACCTTGACCCAGTCCCCATTCTGCTCTAGGGACGCTGAATCCGAATACATTAGAGTAGGTGAACTTCTCATACTTAGCCGAGGTATGTGTATGTTCATTCGTGCTAAGATGACCACTATTAAAAGCTGTCACATGATCTGTCTCCTCTTGCCGACAAATAACAAGATGAGCCGGTGACTGTATGGACAATGTACTCAACTGTGGTAATGGTAGTTCTTCACTAACCCAGAATGGATGATCGTCAGACAGCGCTAATGGCAGGAACGCCTTAAGTGCCCAGTACGGTGAACCTGGTGCATTGTAATTCTCAGCCATGATTAGATTGGGATACACGTAGCCGATCGTGAGTAGTCCAGAATGACTGAATATGGGTTGCTTAAACCACCAGCGTAAGTTTCTTAGAATCAGTCCTTTTAATACACCTAGGGGATTAGCGTCTACCTCTGCGTCTACCATCGCACTCCAGAATGCCGATTGAGCAAATCTGTAGGTCAAGCTTCTTCCATAGGGAATAGCTGAACCGTCCGGGGCGAACCAATGTATGAAGTCTTTGGAGAATTCTACTGCTCTTAGCTTAAATCTAGCAGATCTCTCAGGATCTTCATCCGACATTAGCTTCGAATACAACAATCCATAATAGTGAAAAGCAATGGGAACGTAATAGTCGCTATGACCTCCGCCCCCGTCGCTATACCATCCTTGGGTCAAATAGAACTCATCGATACGATTCAGATTTCTATTCATCTGTTCATGATCATATGGAAGGCCTACTTTACGAAATCCCAGATTCACCAAGACATGAAAGAACAACCAGTTACAATCATGGCAGGGATGACTATTGATCTGATTCAGCCAATGATATAGATTTGATTTCTCTAGCTCATCTAAGGGATCCCATATTTTATTTGGAATCAGAACTAAGGCATAGCCGAATACAGCCATCTCAACCAGCCGTTGATCATAATCGCCAACTGCCCCCCAGTATTCTTCATGCTCAGCATTGGTGCCGTTACGTATCCCTTCAAGACATGTATCCCAGAGTTCATGATCCCCTCCACCTGCTAGTAACGGAACCATCCCCCATAATACTCGGGAGAAACCCTCCATATCAGTTATCAAGGAATGATTACCAGCTCCAGTAACTCCAAGTTTCAACCTAGTGTTCCCTTCGCTATAAAATGGCTTAAGAGGATCTAATATTTGCCGCAAGGCAACTTGTAAATCTTGTTTACTTTGTAGTGGATTCGCATTAAACATGTCCCATTGTTTGTACATCATCCAAGCTCCTTTACCATCAGCTTATCTATTTAACCGATCCTAAATCGTTTTATTCCCAGTAGAATGGCCCTTTCTCTTTCAATCGTGCGAGTCCTTCGACATAGAAGTAATCTCCGTAAATTAGCGGAACATCAATATTCGTCCCTTGAGGATAATTGCTCGTTGCGTGGAGAATCAAGCCTTCCTCACTCGAATCATCCCATGTGCCATAGTTCTCGTACAACGATTTAAGTATACGAATCGCTGAATCTCGGTAGATCGCTGCCTCAACTTCATCCACTTTCTCAGCAAGCAACAGCAATCCACTTGCTGCGCACGCTCCAGCAGATGAATCCCGATATTGACGCTCTTCCATAGGTGCGCGGAAATCCCAATGCGGCACATCATCCTCTGGTAGACGAGTCAAGAAGAAATGGGACACACGCTTAGCGGCATCAAGATAATCTGTCTTCCCCGTATGATGATAAGCTAATGTTAATCCGTATATTGCCCATGCTGATCCCCGAGACCAAGCGGATTCAGCTGCATACCCTTGACCACCAATTCCCTCGATGACCTCCCCTGTGTGTGGATCGAATCGCACAATATGATATACGGAGCCATCTGGACGGATGAAATGTTCCATGACCATATCCATATGTGCTTCTGCGATATGACGATAACGCGGGTCCCCACTGACTTCTGAAGCCCAGAATAGTAAAGGCATATTCATCACGCAATCAATGATGGCATATCCTGCATTATCTTCACCTTCATACCATGGATTCCAGGCGCGAATGAAGTTACCTTTTATATTAAATCTTGCAGCAAGGAAATTAGCCGCTTTAAGTGCTCTAATCTTTGATACTTCATTACCTGATAATTTATAGGAAGCAACACTCGTTAATGTCCACATAAATCCAAGATCGTGATCCAGACGAACATAATCAATCAACACAGAATCAAGACGTTCCTCACATGCCTCCGCGATTAACCTCAATGATTCGTCTCCACTTTCTTTGTATAGAAGCCATAACATCCCTGGCCAGAACCCTGCTGTCCACCAATATGGCTCAGCCGAATCATATATTCCTCCTTGACTCGCGTGGGGAAACCCTGAGCCTATTCTCACACTGTTATGCTGAGTCTTCTTCAATGCTTTATGCCACGCTTCTTCTACCCATTGCTGATTCATCATATCCATTTCCATTCCCTCCACCAACCAATCTATCATTTTTTTAAGTCTTATCCCCGATACTCAACCGGTGTAACACCTACATGTATTTTAAATGTCTTAATGAAATAACTTTGGTTGTCGTAGCCCAAGAGCTCACATATTCCTCCAACCGTGTGATTCGTCTGATCCAACAGCTCCTTAGCACGTTCCATCTTTAACCTAGTTACATATTCGATGAAAGTGAATCCAGATTCCTTCTTAAACAGTCTGCTGAAGTAACTTGCATTCAAGTGCAGATGGTCTGCTACTTCATCCAAGCTAATTCTCGCATTCAACCGAAGAGAGACATATCTACAAGCCTCCATTACTTCAGCTCGCTTACTTGTACCTGGTCCATTAACTGTTGCTACGGACTCCAGATGTTCATTTAACCATAGACGCAATTCAGATAATGTATCCATATCAACGATTTCCCTATGAAGTGTATCTGCAGAATAAGAAGGCTTAATCGATTGCAATGAATGGAGCTTTAACTTAAGATCCAGTAGCAATTTTAACATCCAATCCTTAACATTCTCTGGAGCATACTTCTCTTTCTGAATAAGGCTGACCCAATTCTCAGTCACTTCACGGGCTTTATCCAGGTTCTTGCCTAAAAACACCCCACGAAGTTCTGAACTAGCCAGATCATAATAGTCAAAGATATTGTGCTGTTGTCCAGATACAGTAATATCTTGTATCTTCGTAATTTCTCCAGGTTCTAAATAGAATCGTTGTTTCTCGCATTCCAACATCCCATTCAAACTAACTTTCAAGCATTCTGGAGTAGCACAGCCGTGCCCGGTAATGAATGAAAACTGGATTTTAAGCACTTTGATTAGAGTAGCTTGAATCGCTTTCAGACTTGCAAGGACTTCATCATATATATTCGTCTTTAAGCTAGGTTTATAAGTGAATAATAAGAATGACGTTTTGACGTCGTACTTAACATGCCGTACCTTCGTCTGTAAACTGTTCAAAACTTCATTGATAACATTAATGACCGCAAAATTCAATGTTTGTTCTGATAAGAAGCGATATTTAATCCTCCGATAGTCTTCCAAGTAAGTAATGACTGGCAAACAGAACTCACCATCTATGAACAACCCATATTCTGCTGCTTCCTTCCTCCATTCTTGCGGTGAAAGTAGTGGCTGATGAATGAAATTTTTAATATATTGTTCCTTGCGGAGTTCCTTTGTCTCACTATATAAATATTTCATTCGAGATTGCTCCCAACCTGCTTGCGCTACCTCATCTAATCCAATTTTGAATCTACTAAGTAACTGGACCAAATCCTCCGGATTCAAGCTATCCTTTAAGAGATAGTCCTGTACATTCAACCTCATCGCTTGCTGAGCAAATTGAAATTCATTATGACATGAAAGTATAATAATCCTTATGTCCGGTTTCACTTCTCTGATTCGGGTAATCAGTTCTAACCCATTCATCTTTGGCATACCGATATCTGTAATTAGAATATCTGGCATTTCTTCCTGCGCCTGCTCCCATGCGCTTACACCATTCTCATGAGTTCCGATCAGATGAAGTTCCAGTTCATCCCACTTGATTGCATCGGATAGTAGCTCGATGACGGGATAATCATCATCTACTAACATGATTTTATACATCCCGTTCCCCTCCTCTTTGCGGAATCACCATCTCAATAACCGTTCCTACAGCCTCTTTGCTTTGGATTGTTATTTCGAACTCTTGCCCGAATAGAATTCTCATACGTTCAACAACATTTTGGAGACCCATGCCAGAGAATGAACTCACTGCCTCTCCCTTGGCAAGAACCTCTGATTCAACAACTACTAATTTATCGACAAGACGAGCTAATGCGATTGAGTCCATTCCCATTCCGTCATCCTCAACGGTTAGAATCAGATTCTGTTGATCCATCGTTGCAGAAATACGGATACTTCCCGCTTGCTGGTTAAGCCCATGAATCATAGCATTCTCGACAATGGGTTGAAGGAAGAGACGGGGTACTTTGATCAAAAGGGCCTCAGGTGCAATATTTAGTTCAATCTTCACTTCTTCTTTCTGTCTCATATTCATTAGAGTCATATAATGGGTGACCAGATCAACCTCTTCATGCAGATGAATTTCATCTTCCTCACGGCTAATAGTCATTCTAAGGAGTATAGATAATGAGCTTATCATCTGTGCACTCTCCGGGTCCCCCCGTTTCATGACCTTCATCCTAATAGAATTAAGTACATTGAACAGAAAGTGAGGATTAATTTGAGCCTGAAGCATCTTTAGCTCCGCTTTTCTTTTACGCGCTTGCGTAACTGAAACTTCTGTAATCATTTCTTGGACTACATTCAGCATCTGATCGAACATAATTCCAAGATGACCAATCTCATCATTCCCGCGAACACCTGAGCGTAACTGCAGATTGCCCCTCTGCACAGCCGATGTAACTTTTCCTAATGTAACCAATGGCTTCGTAAATGTCCTAACAAGTGCAATTAGCAATACTAGAAAAATGATAAAAGATGATATCTGAAAAATAAATACTCGGTTAAAAATCGAACTGATATTTACAGTAGCTTCATTATACGGTTGCAATAGAACAAGCGACCAACCTGCATATGAGATCTGTTGTTGTGATAATAGATAGTTATTGTTGTTGACCTTAATCATCGATGAGGACTTTTTAAGATTAGATTGGTCCAAATAAGTGAATTTTGTTCCAATCCCCTTCGGATTCGGATTCGAAACGATAACCCCTGTATCGTCTACCAGTTGAATCTCACTTCCCGCTGAACGACTGCCCATAATTGAACTAATCTGATCCTCCATTATCGTAACCACGACATATCCATAAATCTCAGAATTAGCAAGCCTCAGTGTCCGAGCTACTGAAACCTGATACGGATGATCGAACTTGTCATATTGAAAAGAGGTCGGTTCGGCACCAATCCAATACGATTGTAGACCTGTCAGCTCCTGTAGATTACTGAACCATGGTTCGTTTACGATATCCATCGGGTTGTAATCGCTTACAGAATAATTCATGTAATACGAACCATTCGTTAGTAATACCGTTACATAGCTTTTCACACCGCCAACGGTCAAGCTGTCCAACTGTTCCAAGATGCGATTCGCTTCCATGAATTTAGTGTAAGGATTTCCATCCATATGGCCTGATACTACTTGCTTAAAATAAGATGTCATTCCAGAATTCACTTGGATATAGTTCACTGTCTTTAACATATTATCAAGCAGATTACTTACCGATTTATTTACAAGTTGCAGGGAATCTTCCGCATTAGCCAAAGCCTGCTGTTTCACAGCTTCTTGTGTTAAGGAATTGTAGATCAATAGTGTGAACACAGCGGGAACAACAATACAAGTAATAGAAGCTATAATTAGCTTATGACGAATAGATTTAGGAGTCCATCTTCTAATCCAATGAAACATCGTTACTCCGTCCCCTCTACATGAAAAAAATGGAGGCGGGAACTCCGCCCCCATTGATGGGTCCATTATATCAAATTATTTTTTGTTAGCGTCAATAATTTGCTGCACACGTTCTTGAGAAGCTTTCACAGTGGCATCAATATCTTGATTTCCTAGGATGAGTTTCTCATATTCATCGTTAACTGCTTTATATACTTCGTTTTGATACGAGGATGGTGGAACGATTGCCGATGCTTTCGAGACAACCAGTGTATCTACTAATGATTTCTTATCCACCTTCTCTGGATTCTTGGTACCCGCCAGAATGGTATCGATGATACCTTCCACTTGCTCCGTCTTCACTTGGCTCCATGCCGGAATATTCTTACCTTGTACAATCTGTCCTTCTGTCGTATACCAACGAACGAAGTTATAAGCTTCTTCTTTATGTTTGGATTTCGCACCAACTGCGACATAATCCGTTGTAACTGGCGTTAATCCTGTTGCATCCGCCGCTTTATTCTTAGGGAAAGGAGCAACGGCTATATTAAAGTTAAGTGGAACCTTTTCCGTACCCCCAATTTCGGTATTCATCCAGCTTCCAATCGTTAGCATACTCGCAGATTCATTGAAGAATTGTGTTCGATAAGCTAACTTCTGTGAGATCATATCCGAATAAGGAACTGAGGACTGATCTTCCTTCTCCATTCTAACTCTTAGTTCAAGTGTTTCTCTAAATGTAGCGTTGTCTAGATTGGACGAACCATCAGCCTTGAGGAAATCTGCATCCTGAGGTTGATTCTCCATTTTCAATTTCAAGAACTCCATCCAGCCACCTGCTTGCGGACCATGGAAGTAAGTACCGTACCGCTTCGCAGCTCCTTCTCCCTTGGTTAATACTTTGGCATAATCTGCATACTCATCCCATGTCCAATCCGTTGGAACGGCAAGCCCTGCTTCGTCGAGATGATTCTTATTGAGCAATACATACCATGGATTGAATTTACCAGGGAGTGCATACACTTTTCCATCTAGGCTAGTGTCTACTTTATAATCTTCCGCTTCCTTATAACCATCCTTAGCGATGAAATCATCCAAAGGTTCAGCCATACCTAGAGCTACACGCTGTGCATAACCCGCTGGATCACTGAACATGAGCACATCTATAGCTGCCCCAGATGCTGCCTCAAGATCAAGTTTCTTAAATGCTTCTTGTGTATCCCCTTTGTCACTAAGTTGTATGAGTTCAACCGTAACGCCTGGCGTTGCATCTTCATAAGCTTTCAATGTGTGCTTCCAATTGTAGGCTTCCTCTGTTCCATAGGTGTACAGACGAAGATTTACTTTTTCCACACTTTCGCTTGGAGCTTTAGGCGTATTGGTGGCAGTATCTTTAGCTTCTGTATTACTATTATTCGACCCACCACAGCCTGATAACAAACTAATCATTAGAACACCAGCGATTGCACCTGTCAACGCTTTTCTTTTCTTCATTCTATAACCCTCCCTGGTATGTTTAATGTCTACACTTTACATTATATATAGCGCTTTCATTTCACTGATAAAACTATATTTACTTATCTCGAATTATTTTTACCATTCATGGGTCTCTACCCCTTTACTCCACCGAGAGCAATTCCCTCAATAACACTTTTCTGTCCGATAATAAATATGATAACGAGCGGAAGAATCGAGGATACTGCGCCAGCCATAATCAATGAATAAAATTCTCCACTCATCGAAGTGAATTTCTGCAATGCTAACGGTAGTGTGTACAGATTGTCGGTTCTAAGAAATATAAGCGGATTCTGATAATCATTCCATGTCCAGATAAATCTTAGAATGGCATACGTCGCCACTGCAGGCTTTACAAGTGGTAATCCAATGGAATAAAAAATTCGAAAATGCGCTGCACCATCTATTTTGGCAGATTCTATAAATTCTTGATGAATGCCCATGAAGAACTGTCTGAGCATAAATGTCCCTAGCACACTAAAGCTTCCAATAATGATCAAACCGAAATGGCTATCAAACAATCCAATATTACGATACAGAATGAACTGCGGCACTAGAATCGCTTGGCTTGGAATCATGTAGGTAACAAGAACAATGATAAACAACCCATTACTTGCGGCAAAATGAATTTTCGAGAAACCGTATGCCGCGAGAGCAGACACAAGACAAGAGGTTATCGTCGTAAGAATACTTGTTTTAATAGAGTTCCAATAATATAGGTAGAATGGATAATCACCAAACCATACTTCTTTATAGTTCTCGATCACGTTCCAAGTCTGTGGAATCCACTGGATAGGGTAAGTGAACACATCCGTCTCCATTTTGAATGAAGTCATTAACATCCAAATGAAAGGTAACAGGAATAATATACTGATAACAAACATGATAGCTGTCATGACTGCTTTGCGCCAATCAATCCCAGAATGAACATTCATACTCTTCGCTCCTTCCTCTTAGTCTGTTAGTAGTTGACCCATTTCTTCTGAGCAATCCATTGGAATAACGTAATTAACATCACGAATCCGAATAGAACGGTCGCAATAGACGACGCATATCCAATCTTCAAATTCACAAAGGCGGTATCGTACAAGTACCACACCATCATCGTCGTCGAACCGATCGGTCCACCCTGTGTCATAATAGCGATCAAGTCGAACACTTTAAATGTCGAGATGATCCCAGTCACCATCAGGAAGAATGACGTTGGAGATAACAGTGGAAATGTAATGCGTGTAAATTTCGTCCAGCCATTCGCCCCATCCATATCAGCAGCTTCATATAGATCCTTCGGAATAGACTGTAGACCCGCGATGTAGATGATCAAATTGAATCCAATCGATATCCATACGGAGATCATCATGATGGAGATCAACGCAAAGTTTGGATCAGCAATCCATTTCGGCGGATTAGCCATCCCAATGGACTTGAGCATCTCATTAATAGGACCATAGGATGGCTGGAATAATACTTGCCACACAACCCCTACTGCTACAACCATGGAGATATAAGGCATAAAATAAGCTACTTTAAAATATGACTTGAAATATACTTGCTTATCAATTAATATCGCAAGCACCATAGAAATAATCATATACGTAGGCACGGTCAGCAGAAATAGCAACGTGTTACGAACGGATTTAATAAACAGTGGATCATCAAGCAATTTACTAAAGTTCCCGAACCCAACCCATTTGATTCCACTCCACCCCTGTACGAAGTTCCAATCAGCGAACCCTAGAATCATCGTAGCCATAATCGGCAAGAGCACCAGTACGGACACGCCGATTAACATAGGACTTACAAATAGGAATCCCGCCAGAGTCTCTCCGCGTTGCAGCGAATAAACTTTACGTTTTCTCTCAACAGGTGGCTTCTTGGTTATCACTTTAATATGCTGCGCCATGTCAAACACCTCGCTTGTTTTAAATTAGCATCCTGTAATCTATCTTCATTATAAAAAAAATACCGTCAAATGAATGACGGTATTTTGATCATATTAACGTTAATTTTTACATTCTGTAATTTATGTGGATTCCTTATTCAATAAAGAAATCTTGCTCTGGTCGTAATTTGGATCTTAACTGCTTCAGATTAAGTTCCATTTGTAATACGATATCCTCTATTTGAGTCGGATCAATTTTAGGCGTCGTCATCGTATCATGTACAACTCCCGCTTTTAAATCACGCATAACGATCTGCTGTTCCTGCCATTTATCCATGAGATCGGCAATCGTAGCATAGAAGCGTTCATAATCTTTAATCACCAGGTCCAGAAATGTATCTACTTCATCCGGATCGTATCCTCTAAGCTTATTACTGAACGCTTTTTCGTGGATCGAAAGAGCATCCAAATGAATTCCCAATTGGTTAAACAGTTTTTTTTGTTTGTCTAGTCTACGCTGCATATGCTCGTCCAATTCCAATACCTCCTACAAAAGTTAATAATTATCTTTTACAGCTTTATTTAGTATCCCAAGACAACGATCAAGATCCGTCTTGATCTGTTTCTTATATAGATCAGCTTTCTCTCTACCCTCATCTGTAAAATGATATAAGACAATCTCCTGAAAATCAACTTTGGGATCATTTCCCTTCAATTGCTTCTGCCGATATAATACCCCTTCTTGTACTAATTCATGAAGCGCACGATATATTTCACTCTGTGGAGGTGAATAACCGTAATCGCTGAAATCCTTCCGGAGTTCCTCTAACATTTGATAGCCATAACCCCGTTGCTGCTCGACCATTGTAATCAGATAGACTTTTATAAATGCTCGCTGTGCGATCATGAATGCCATGGGTGGAACCTCCTTAATTATGATAGATTTTCAAAACAAGTCCTTAAAAAGGAAAACCTTAAAGTCCAAGTCCTTAAAACCAAGATCTTAAAACTTTCGTGTAGGGTGACCGCTTCGGTGACGGATTGTCCTTACGATCGCTGTTGCAATATCTATAACTTCATTATAAACCACTATTTCTCAAATTGCACAGCATGAATTATTCATGGAGACCCATTTGAACCAATGATGTGAATGTGATAAAAAGCTTCATAGTATGATGACGTAGGTATGAACTAATATTTTTTTTGAAATCACTGTTATGAATTTTTCATATGATGAAATAATTACTGCATAAGCGTATTTAATGAACAACTCAAATTTTACACATGAATCAAATGCTCCAATTGCAGAATCCAAACACCACTTCAGCATCCGTAATGAAATGCAGTAATGACTTTAATGTAATCACGGCCCCTAGACAATATGATATTGACGATGTAAATGTAGCTTATTAGTTCAAGAGATTTGGAAGCGACAGTCATGAACAAGTTCATATCTATAATTTCGGTATTTCGTATAATTCCCTTGCTACTTATCGGATGTGGTGAAACAGCACTTATGGGATAAGGCATCAAATCATTGTTTATTAAGTAATTTAAGCTAAATCTTTGTTAAGATTAGCAATGAATAAGTCGAATAAAAAAATTAATTGATAAACAATCGATTAGGCAAACTTGATTGTGTTAATAATTGCTGTAGTGGCTTTTGGCTACCTTGTTTCCATTACACCGAACTTTGGCTGGTTAAACTCTCTATTTTTAGGAGCTGTTTTATTTATCTGTGGTTTAATCCCTTTTTATTATGCTTATCGTTTAAGAGTGAAGCAAGCCAAAGAATCGGAAGATGAATAAAGAGGAAGGAAAAAACTCTGTTCCTTTAAAAAGACAGAGTTTTTCTGTCGTAATTTCCTCAATAGCTGCTGATGTTTTCCTTTTCACATTTAATATGCCGATAATTAATTTCTATTTATAATAAGTTTTCCTGAGTTCATTAAGGTAACCATCAAGTTCTGCAAGAATATTGTCATAATCCAATTCACTGATCTCTGAGTTTCTAATATCCTCCAGTATCTGATTTGTAAAACCAATATTCGCCCAAAAAATAAGCTGTTTGCATCTTTCAACGTCCAGCCCTTCTCTGAATTTAGATTCATCAACTATATCAAACATTGTCACATGGCATGATGATTGTTTTCCGTTAATTCTTTCCTCTAACTCCTTATTGATTACATCAGATTTAGTACTGGCAGTAATTTTATTGAATTCGAAAATCCAAGGATGCTTTTGCAGTAACTCAATCTGGAGAAGATATGATTGCCGCAATCTTTCAAAAATATCTTTTTCGTTAAAGTTCATTAGATCCAGATATTCTTTATTAATCATGTCAGTGCAATAATCATAAAGGAATAGAAAAAGGTCCTTTTTGCTATTTACATAGTGGAACAATAACCCTTTTGAAATTCCAGACTCTTTTGCAATAACATTTGTCGAGGCATCATCAAATCCTTTAGTGGCAAATTCCTTTAATGCTGCATTTAAAATAACTTCTCTTCTTTTGGATTCCAGTTTCAAAATTTTTGAAATCGTGATAACCACCTTTATATATTTTTGTATTTTACCCCCTAGGTCAATCATATTATAATTTCATTTTCCTATAAGATCAATACGCATCATCCCGTTCAGCATTTTCACATGCTTCACATTGAAGCCGTATGAAGCAATCATATCCGAACTGGATTTGGACATCACGAAACGATTCACCAGTGTTCAATAACAAAAAGCCCCTCAAATCAAAGTCTCTACAGAATTGAAAGTTCTGTAGAGCAAAAAATACCAAATATGAAAGGTATTAAATCAATTTACTTCATTAGCTGTCTACACTATCGAGTAAGTTCCAGATCGCTTCGATCACTTGGTCTGGACAATCCGTGTGGATCGTAGTATGTCCAGCATTCTCGAGTATACGATGCTCCCCACGCGGAACTGAATTTGCTAATTTTGTATAGATCGTACTTTTTATATTATTGAATGGATCAATAGTCTCACGCAGAAATGATTTACTCATGAGCGGAGTCATGAATGGGTCGATCCCCATCGCTGTAAACACAATCAACGGAATATCCGGCATGTCTCCACCATTACGGACTTCGTTATAGAGCTCGCTGTTCAAGTTTTTCCTTTCAGTAATCGTTTTCGATAATGTCCTGACATGATATTCAATCAGCGGTTCACGTATCGAATCTGGCCACTTTGCAAACATCTGCTCGAATAAACCACGAAAAAGCTGCTTGTAAGTTAGGAGTGTCTGAAGGATTGCAAAACCCTGCTGAAAAAGGTAGCGCTTCTTTAACTTTGGTGTATTGGTGAGAAAGTCCTCATGAGCTGGTTCTAGCAGAAGCATCCCAGCTACCTCATCTGGAAATCGTTGGGCGTACAGGCGTGAGTATATTCCACCCAACGAGTGGCCGACGAACAGATAGGGAGCTGGGACACCGGCGGTATGCAAAACACTCCGCAATTCATCAGTGACCTCGAGGGCACTTCGAGGTAGCTTAACCTGATCGCTCCAGCCCGTTCCCGCTCGATCATAGATCACTGATGTTGTACGCTGACTAATTTTATTGTGGATATTTAAATAATCAAGTCCGACCATGCCGGATGCCGGTATAAATACTACTGTTGGACTTCCAGTCCCAGAACAATCGAGTAACAATTCTCGTCCTTCCACGTTGTAGAAACTTCCAATCGGCGATCCACTGCCTAGGGACTTGTTACCTTGGTGTTTGTTTGTATAATCTTTCATCGCTGCATCAAGACCTCCAAAAGTTATTTTTTCTCATACATTGGAATCAGTGAAGATAGCAGCCCAAAAGAACCATGCGAGGCATCTTCAAATCCCCTTCGTGGCAAGTTACTTTAATGCTGCATTTAAAATAACGCCCTTTCTTTTGGATTTCAGATTCAAAACTTTTGAAATCATGATAATAACCATTATATATATTCACACCTTACCTACTAGGTCAATTTCATTGTAACTACGTTTACCTAATAGGTCAATACGCATGAGCCTGTTCAGAATTTTCACATGCTTTACATTGAAGCCGTATGAAGCTAACATGTCCGAGCTGGATTTGGAAGTCACATTGATATGCAGGATGGTCACCTTTGAACTGTAGCTCAGAATAATGAAATCGCGTATTCTTGTGAGTAGAAAACCGTGTGTACATCAAAATATTCCCCATCATGCGTACATTCTCCCTGAAACTGCTTACTCCCGAATATTAAGGGAGTCTCCCTGCTGACTGTTTAGATACCTTTCGACAATTTCAAGCAAAAATAAGAAGGGAGCGTGACTACTACTCCCTTCTTATTTAACAAGTACACATTTGTACGATGATGACTACTTGCTTGCTCATATGTGCCAAGATGTTCAGCAGAACCGTTATGGTCTCTGCTCTTGTAGCGTGGTGTTGAGGAGCGAATTAGTTATTGACTTTACCTTGTCCAATCCCTGCTTGCTTCACGAAAGCAACACTATTTTTCGCCCACGCTGGTATATCCTTGTCATCTGCAAAGTCCGTTGTTGCATTTACTTCGATAGACTGCCCCTTAGTGATTGCGAGTATCGCTGCCATCTCAGCACGTGTAATGTCTGCATCTGGACGGAAAGTACCATCAGATTCCACCATTTACTGCTTGCATGATATTTGACCACTATTATAAGTAAGTGTTAATTACTTATCCACAAATTGGAGAATGCAAACAATTTCACATGAAATACCATCAGCAATATTATTGGGTTGCCAGTTCTTTTTACGTATTATAAAAGAAACGATATTTAAGTAAATAGCCTAAACAAAAAAACCGCTCATGATAAGAGCGGTTAATTTAACTATTGTATCTTAGTCCATCCCATGTTCTTTTCGAATCTTGTACATGCCTTGAACTAACAGCTCTGAAGGGTCCCGATTCAATTGTAAATGTGTGAACAATAGATGTAATGGGAAAGCGCACACGTTATTTCCTTCTTTTATCGCTGGGAATCCAACTTCGAAGATCGGACCGATCTCTTGGTTCCAAGCTAGACCCGCATGAACTTCCTCTGGAGAAAATTCCTCACGTACCTCTGCTATACATTTGGGAACTAACACCTTGTCTATAATTGCTTTCGCTTCGTCTTCGCTTGAGGCTGGTTGTGGAAGAGCTTTGCCTCCCTTATTCTTCATCAGCTCATAGAAGAAAGAAGCCATCCAAATTGCCGGATCATTGCCCGACTGAAACTTTGCAACTAACTCTTGCAGAAAAAAACCACTTGAATAAACATCATTCGAGTCATCCTTCACATGATAAACAAAAACAGGACCATAAGCTTCCAGATTCAACACTTGTCCTTGGACTTCGTTGAAATGCTTTTTCAAAGATACGATGCCGTTATGATGAACTGCCTTTAGGAGCTCAACCCTGTTTTCTTCAGATATAGTTCCTTGATTATTGTTTATTTCTTCGTTGGTTGTCTCATTGTTGGTTTTCATATTCATCTTCACCCCACTTTCTATCATACCATTCCATCACTTGATTTTGTCCATTTAAAAACAGTACAATTAGGAAATCTATTACTTCATGCACTCTCTTCCTCGCAAAATAGTAGTCATTGAATTGTAGATTTGGTGAATAGATTAACTCAAGGAGACATAGACGATCATGGACATAACAGAATTATCCAGTTATTGCTTATCAAAAAAAAGTAGCCTAGAAGACTACCCTTTCGGTCACGATGTTCTTGTAATAAAAGTTGCCTCAAAGATGTTCGCTTTAATTGCCTACCATAATAATCAGCTAACGATCAGCCTAAAATGTGATCCATTTATAGCAGAAAACTTAAGACAACAATACTCTTCGATCATTCCCGGGTACCACTTAAACAAAAACCACTGGAACACTGTCTTGATCGATGGTACCATTCCAGAACTAGAATTATTCACAATGATTGATCATTCTTACGAATTGGTGTTTAAAGGATTAAAGAAATCAGAGAAGGATGCCATTATCCAACAGTAATCCATTTTATTGAATTGAAGTATTACTTTCTCCAAATTCTAAAAATGAATCTTCTCCAAGTAAAGCCCACTTGCATCCGCCATGCCACCCGTTTGGACTCGTTCCTTGGAGAGTAGAATGGTAGGTAGTTCTTCCACCTCTATCTCTCCCAATCCAATCTCGATAAGCGTTCCAATCATCTTGCGAACCATATTATAAAGAAATCCATTCCCGCACACACGTAATTCGATGAAGCCTGCAACCTCTTCTAATTCTAGAGAATAAATTTCACGTACCATCGTCTTTTTATTAGACTTGGCATTGGAATATGCAGTGAAATCATGTTCGCCGATAAAATGCTGACATGCTCTTCTCATTTTTTCAATATCCAGCTTCTTCCTAACATGCATACTGTATTTCCGCATAAAGGGATGGCTATATGCCTCGTTCCATATTTTATACAAATATGTTTTATCTTTGGCATGATAACGGGAATGAAAACGATCATCGACTAGAGTAATCTCCCGAATGCTAATATCTTGGGGTAAATAACTATTCAAAACACTCATCATTTTAGATTCAGTCATATTTTCACTCATTTTAAAATTTGCTATTTGCGCAAGAGCGTGTACCCCCGCATCCGTCCTGCTTGACCCAATGATTTCAATCGGTCGACCTACCATTTCGGATATCGCCTTTTCAATTTTCCCTTGAATCGTATTTTCATTATCTCCCAGACGCTGCCAGCCCTTATATCGTCCACCATCATATTGAATGGTTAGTTTATAATTATTCATTGTTTTCCCCTTTTTCCTTTAACATGATAGTTGCGATTGCGTTTAGTATTATTCCGTTAATTATATAGGATTGTTCACCGAGAAGCACATATTTACACAATTTTAATTGTGAATTTTGATTATCACTAATTTACATATGATTTCCTTACAAATTAGCATGGTATTTTTGGCGAATATTATATGTTAGTCTTATTTAGATAGCGCTTTCATAACTTTTGATATTTTTTTATGAAAACGTTATCGAAACCATCTGTACCGAATCAAGATCATATTTATGTATCAAAATTTATCTATTAAAGGAGAACTCAATGACTACAAAAATGCACAAATCTTTCTTATCACTCACCATTGTCACTGCCCTTCTACTCTCTCTGTTCTCTTCCGTTACTTCCGCTGCTCCCACCGATGAGCAAGCTACGGTAGCACCCAAAAGTAAGATGCAATCGTATGTAGACAACATGCAACCTGGATGGAACCTTGGCAATACATTGGACGCAACAGGTGACGATGAAACATCCTGGGGTAATCCGCGTATAACCAAAGCGCTTATTAACGAAATCTCCGCACAAGGCTATAAAAGTATTCGACTTCCCATCACATGGGATAATCACATCGGTGAGGCACCAGATTATACTATTGAAAAATCCTACCTCGATCGTGTAGAAGAAGTGGTTGGCTGGGCGCTAGATGCAGACCTGTATGTGATGATTAACATCCATCATGACTCTTGGCTATGGGTAAGCCATATGGAAGAGAAACATGATGAAGTTCTGGCACGTTATAACGCTGCCTGGACCCAAATTGCTGATGTCTTCAAGGATCAATCGGACAAGCTAATGTTCGAAAGTATTAATGAGCCACGCTTCACTGATGGTGGCAGCACGGATGAGACAAAGATGGAAGATATGCTAGTGGAACTCAATACATCCTTCCATACCATCGTCCGCAAATCCGGTGGCAACAACGCTGAGAGACCACTGGTCCTGCCTTCATTAGAAACTACTCCTTCAGAAACAAGAATGAATGCGCTTTATAAGACCATTACAGCGCTGAACGATCCAAATATAATCGCAACCGTCCATTACTATGGCTTCTGGCCATTTAGCGTGAACATTGCGGGTCACACGACATTTGATAAAGATACAAAGAACGATATTACTCAAACTTTTGATAACGTATACAACACTTTCGTTGCTAAAGGGATTCCGGTTATCATCGGTGAATACGGCCTACTTGGCTTCGATGTAGATACAGGTGTTATTGAACAAGGTGAGAAGCTGAAATTCTTCGAGTACCTAACTCATTATGCGAAAGAAAAAAAATTAGCTACGATGCTTTGGGATAACGGTCAGCATTTAAATCGTACGACTCATAAGTGGTCAGATCCTGAACTGCATAACATCTTGATGTCAGGTTTGAAGGAACGTTCAGCAACTCTTGAATCCGACCTAATCTTCCTTAATAAGAATTCTAAGATTAAGGACACGAACGTTAATCTTAACCTGAACGGTAATAAATTCAAAACGATTAGTGCCAATAATAAATATTTGATTGAAGGAAAAGACTACACCTTGAAAGGCGAAGTACTTACCTTAAAGGCAAGCAAGCTTTCTGCACTCACCGCTTCCAAGAAAATAGGTGAAGAGGTGGTCTTTACTGTCAAATTCAACAAAGGCGTAACTTGGAAGCTAAAACTGACAGTGTCAGACACAGTTAAATTCAGTAATGCAAAAGGTACAACCGAAGTTTTTGCCATTCCAACTATCTTTAACGGCAATCAACTTGCCACGATGGAAGCCGTATATCCAGATGGCAGCAATGCAGGTCCACAAGACTGGACTCCATTCAAAGAATTCGGCTATACATTCGCACCATCTTATGACACTAATGAGATCAAGTTGCTTCCGAACTTCTTTAAAGATGTAAAAGACAGCGATGTGACTTTGAAATTCCATTTCTGGAATGGTGATGTTATTTCCTATAAGATCACGAAGAATGGAACGAACGTTGTCGGTACAGTTTTGTAATAGCTATTCATGCGAACAAGCAGAAGTTATAATTCCTTATATTTCCAATAAAAGGCGTTCTCCAGAGAGGTTTCTGGAGAACGCTTTTTGATCTTGAGAAACCTATATTTTCTCCAGTAACTCTATTCCTCATCCAATACGCCGAGCGCTTTATTTTATCGACAAAATTTCTTTTATATACCCAGTTAATTCTTTTGCTGCCTTCTCGTGGGCTAATATTCCTGGATGACTTCTTGCACCTACTGTTTCATCACTCATATTGGGTAGTTGATAAACCGAAACCTTCCGATCTCCAGTTTTTTTAGTATAACAATCTACTGCGCGGTAGATAGCTGGCATCAAGGGTACACCTAGCATTCCATATGCCCATATAATATGTGCCTCTTTATTATATTTTCTAAGCTTAATAATAAAATTTCCGACTGCTTCCTCAAAGGATTTTAAATCATCTGCATTATAGGTGCCATCTTCATTTAATCGTTGTTTATACCTTTGCCCATTTACTTCATCTATCCACTCTGGTGAATGAAAAGCACCCGCATCATTTGTTCCAAGATTAACCACCACAACGTCTGGCTGCCACGAATAAAAATCATTTTCTTTCAATGCTCCTAAAGCTTCATTTTTCACTCCAGTAAGAAGTCCACACACTTTATCGTAATATTTAGGAATATTAGCATGTGGATTATTGTCCCAGCTTGTAAGTACACCCCATCCACTTTGAGATATCATTCGATAGTCTGCATTCAAAGCTTCTGCTGTTATCGTACTATAATTGTTTGATGCGCTAAACCACATCGAAATCCAGTCTTCTTCCGTCTTTGACCCAATAATTCCTTCCCCTGAAGTAATACTGTCTCCTATAAACTCAACCTTATATGGTTTCTCCTCAACAGCCAACAATTCCCCATCAAACTTCACTGCATGGATCTGTAGTGAGCAATCAGGATCTCCACTCATCGCCTGGACCTCTTTTACAATACGAACATTTTTCACAACATCCTCACTCATCCCTCTAAATACACAAACCCAATACCTCCCTGCTGTCAGCATTTGTCTACTTACAGGAACAGAGTTAATTATTGTGCTAATCCAAGGCTCATAACTTTCATAATCCACTTCTACTTCAATCCATAGTTCAGAACCCTTTGCATTTAATTCAATAGCACTTCCTGTCCAAAAAAGAGTCAATGGGGAAAGACACCCTGTTGTTCTACCATGAACTTTTAAATTTTCGATATCCGCTAATGTATGTACCTCTAACCTTTCATTCTTCTTCATTGTTGTTCCTCCTTTATTGAATATTTCAGTTCATCTTAATAACATATACTATCTCGGCTATTTCCTTTCCCCATCAATATTAAGCACCCCACATTCATGGAGTGCTTTGCACGAAATGAAGATTGAGAGCTATAATGAGCATCCTAATGTTATGGTTCTTGATTATTCACTCTTAACCTTCCTATGCAATATCGCATACCCAAAAGGTGGAAGTTCCAAGTTCAATTGACCATGCACAGTTGTAACTAGTGTATCGGACACTATGTCCATCCAGCCTTCTCCCGTTACCGTTGTCCGAAATGCAGAGGCTTCTTCTGAATTGTTAATAAGAATAACGAACCGATCCTGAGCATCTCGGCGCTCGTAGATTAAATTCCCGTCGTTCGCCTGATCCTGTAGAAAGGTGAGCATTCCGTCTTGTAACGCAGAATATTGGTGTCGCAAAGTGATTGTTTTCTTGAAAAATTTGAGTAAGTCACCATTCTGCTTCTGCGGATCCCATTCCATACATTTGCGGTTATCAGGGTCATGCTCCCCGTCCATACCAATTTCATCGCCGTAATAAATACAAGGAGCGCCTGGGAACGTAAGTTGGAACAAGGAAGCTAGCTTCATCCGTTCTATGCTATTTCCACACAACGTGAGCAACCGCACCGTATCGTGACTGCCGAGCAAATTAAAAGCAACTTCATTCACTTGCTGTGGATAGCTACTCAATTGTCCGCCAAGCCTATTAACGAACTGACTTGCTCCGATCCGATCATGTGCAAAAAAGTCCAGGCATACCTTCGTAAATGGATAATTCATGACCGCATCGAATTGGTCGCCAAGTAGCCACGGTAGTGCATCGTTCATAATTTCACCAACAATATACGCGTCTGGATTGACATCCTTTACTGTTTTTCGGAACTCCCTCCAGAAGGCATGATCAACCTCGTTCGCTACATCGAGTCTCCAACCATCGATTTCAACTTCTTCTATCCAATACTTCGCTACCTTAAGTAGGTAATCCTTCACTTCAGCATTTTCGGTATTCAATTTCGGCATGATCGGCTCGAAGCCGAACGTATCGTAAGTCGGTACGCCATCCTTCACCGTGAGCGGCCATTCATGCACGTGAAACCAATCGGCATAAGGAGAGGTATCACCATGAGCCATCACATCTACAAACGGTTCAAATGTGTGACCGCTATGATTGAATACTGCATCAAGCAATACGCGTATTCCCCGCCCATGACAGGCTTTCACGAGCTCTTTCAATTTGTCATTTGTACCGAAATGCGGATCAATCTTTAAGTAATCCTTCGTATCATATTTATGGTTAGTCGTTCCTTCGAAGACCGGATTCAAATAAATTGCATTGATGCCAAGCGTAGTGAGATATTCAAGATGATCGATAATACCTTGCAGATCGCCTCCGAAAAAGTTAATTGCGCTAGGCCTACCTCCCCATGGCTCTGTCCCTTCAGGATCGTTGCTCAGGTCCCCGTTCGCGAACCGTTCCGGAAATATCTGGTAGAATACTGCCTTCTTCACCCATGCTGGTGGCGTAATGACGTCAACGGGATTAAGGAAAGGAAAGTCGAACAGCCCTTCATAAAAGATCACAGGTGAATCGTCATAAAAACCTTTCTCCAACATGTAAACTGTTTTCTCTCCGTCGTTTAGCGCAAAATAATAA
The DNA here is from genome assembly GCF_056786435.1 of Paenibacillus sp. Y916. NCBI lineage: Bacteria > Bacillati > Bacillota > Bacilli > Caryophanales > Paenibacillaceae > Paenibacillus > Paenibacillus sp. Y916. Next base: position 297,665 of record NZ_JBXCJA010000002.1, read on the forward strand.
GCCAATCTGCGGAATGTCGGCTGTACGGATGCTTCCCAGTAATCGAATAGAGCGTCGGAGGACCATAATCTCATGAGGATCATAGTATTAGCCTTATCCCAATCGTACTTATCGCCACAAAAGAGATTAATCTGTTGGATATCAGCTTTCTTCGTCCGAATCCGGATATGCAAAGTCTGATCATCATAGGCATAAGACCAATTAAATTTTGCACGGTGATAAATAGCTTCTATATTCATATTTGTATCATTCTCCTTTTCCCGGGACAATGCAAAAAGGGCCCAACCCACGTATACACGAGGTTGAACCCAAAGGTTACATTGCCCTTTAATTACCATCAGACTAACATAGCATCTTTATTTCGTCAATAACAGGACCATATTGGATGCAGTCTTTCCTAAAAGTGGTTGTGCTGCCGCTCGTCGGGTATATGAGTGATGACATCGTCCATATCTAGTTTTTCGAAAATCTCATTGATACTTCCCAATGAAAAGTAACAAAAAAAAGCTCAAACATCATGTTTGAACTTCATCAACTTACTCTGGCCATTCAAAAGATTCATCCGCAACCTCTCGCTTCATCTCATTGAAGAACCAAGTGACTCCCTTCCACCAATCTGGATCCTCGGCATAGGTGAGATTTAACCATTGAATCGGGTGACTTGCTCCTGGACGACGACCACTAATATTAAATACTGTCCGTGCTGCTATCGTAGCTGAACCTTCAATCGTTGTATTGTAACTCTCCCAACTACCAAATACGTTAAAAGGATTATTCGCTATTTCTTCAGCCCGCGTATGATCCTTTCGAACGAATCCTTGTTCTTGTCCAGTAATCGCGAACAACAAGAGAGGGTGAATATTGAATTCCTTGCTTGCTTTCACAATCGCGGACAAATAAGGTTCCTCGGCTAACATGGAGTTTTTATCCCGCAAATATTGCTGCAAACGTTTCGTATCTATAGAAACATATTCGAAATCTTTAGGAATTCCATCGACTGGCTCCTGCTTCACATTCTCATTCAACTTAAGTTCTAGCACTTCACCTGTTACATCTGGTACGAGTACAGACGACTGTTGATCCCATGGAAGTGGCATAATCAGTAATAAGAAGAGAATAACGGCTGCCGAACAAACTATCGCGATCGATGATCTCCTTCGATCGAACCATTCTTTGTTCCATACTGGAACAACAGGCTCACTAGCAACGGCAATTTCCCTGCAGACACTAAGGTCCTGTTGATCCAATTCCCGCTCCAGTGCTTGAAGTGATACTATTCTTGTAGGCAATAGTTGCTGAGACCAATGAAGAAGATTGTTTCTAACCACTGCTTCATCCACAGGAGATTCAGATCTACTGCACACCCATGCAGCTAAGGAGGATAATAGATCCTCTTGTCTCAAATCCAAAGACATACAATGTTGAAGCACATCTTCCGCATGAATGACGAGGGTTTCTCTATGCTTCATAAGAAGCTCATGACAAATCTGCTTCTTCACCTCATCTGGAAAAGAAGGAAGACGGCTCTCAATGATCCGATGCACCGCATCGGCTAATATCGGTGCCCGTTGCTTCGGCTCAAGACTGCGATGCTTGTCTTCAATATAATGCTTCAGTCGTACAACTTCTCCACCAGATAAAACATACTCTTGCATCCTAATGATCCCAGCCCATCCTCAAGTTCAGTTAGGGATACATCCCCTTTGAAAGTGATTCCACGTTCGGGCTGGAATATCCTTCTTGAATGTATCAACAAAATCATATGCAAATTGTAAAAGTCATCCGTTCGACTCTTCCATCCACAATTCCAGAAGATTATCAAGCTGTGATTGTCTCTCTACCCGCTCATGCCACCTTGCTTCAAGTTGAAGTGTATCGCCCATATGATCTAGACTATGAAGATCTTCGTCGGCACGGATTAGCTCCTCTTCAAGTATAGCAATATCAAGTTCCAACTGCTCAAGTTTCCGCTCGTTTGTACGACTCAAGTCGCTGCTTTTACCCGCTTTGACTCCTTGTTTCTGCCGATCAGTAGCGAAAGTTTTCCCTTCGGTTATACGTGATGCACCACTCACCAATTTGCTCTCTTGCGACAACCGTTCTTCACACTTCCCCTTAAAATCATCATAATTACCGAGATATTTAGCAATCTTACCTTGCTTCAGCTCCCACACGCTCTTCGCTAGACGATTAATGAAATAACGATCATGGGAGATTGCCAATACCGTTCCTGGATAATCTTCCAGCGCCTCCTCCAATGCTTCGCGTGAAGCCATATCAAGATGATTCGTCGGCTCATCCAGCAGAAGTAGGTTCGGCTTACGTCTTACAAGCACTGCTAGACGCAAGCGAGACCATTCACCGCCAGAGAGCATTTGCAACGGCTTGAAAACGTCAGCGCCAAAGAACAAATATTTCGCCAGCACATTTCGTGCTTCGCCTTCCTCCAAACTTCCCTCAGTCTGAAAATATTCCAATACCGTCAGCTTATTGTCGCTCACTGGTTCTTGCTGAGCCAAGTAACCCATTTCCACACGTGCCCCTCGCTCGACCTCACCTGCATCCGCCTCAAACGAACCTAGCAGCAGGTTGAACAGCGTCGTTTTTCCCGATCCATTATCCCCCAATAACACGACCTTCTCACCGTACAGCAGACTCCCCTCTGCTCCATTCAAAATCACCTGTGTCCCGAATTTCTTCGTCAAACCCTCGAATGTGATCACCTTTCGCCCAGAACGATCAAGTGGGGACAGATCGAAATCCGCCGTTTTCTGCTCCAGGACGGGACGCTTTACAGCCTCCATTCTTTCTAAAGCTTTACGAATCGATGCTGCCCGTTTGAAAAATTTCTCATTCCCTGCAACTCGCCCCCATTCCTCTAACTGACGAATCGTTTCTTTCATTTTTTTCATCACCTTCTGCTGCTCTTGAAACTGCGCGAACTGTTGCAAAAGACGTTCTTCCTTCTCCTTCATATATCCACTGTAGTTAGTAAGATACGTATAAGCCTCTCCATCCTCCAATTCAATCATCTTCGTACCGATAGCATCGAGGAAATAACGATCATGCGATACGATAATACATGCGCCATCATAACGTTGAAGAAACTGCTCCAGCCACTCTATCCCCTTGAGATCTAAGTGATTCGTCGGCTCATCCAATAGCAATAAATCTGGACGGACAACTAATTGGGACGCCAGAACAATACGAGTCTTCTCACCACCGGACAAACTGCCAAACATCCGCTCATCGTTGCTACGATCAATCTGCAATCCACTTGCTACTTGATCAATAGCCGTATCCATCTCATAACCGCCACTTCGTTCAAAGCGTTCCTGAACTACTGCATACGTCTTGAGCAGAGCCTCCATCAGTTCAGGATTGACAACAGCCTCAGAGCTGGACATCTGCTGTTCGATAACGAGCATTTCCTGCTTAGTGACCATCAGTTCCCGATAACCATAAGCTAGTACCTTATATACGTTTAGTTTCTCGAACTCGGCAGGAATTTGTGGCAAATAACCAATACGTAATCCCTTCTTGATCGTTAGCATACCTTCATCTACCCGCTCATGGCCCGCAATTAACCGGAGTAAACTCGATTTTCCGCTGCCGTTACGGCCTATCAGACCGACTTTCTCACCGGTTTGGAGTTGAAGCGTTACCCCGTCCAATACAAGATTTGCAGCATGGTATTTTTTTATTTGTTGAATATTAACTATTATCATTTCAAAAGCCTCCTATTTAGATGAAGACCCTAACATTTGATGCACAAAAAGAGCCGCAGCAACAAGCCCGCGACCCTCAGGATGGTAAAAATATCCGTTGTGGTTAAGGTAGGCGTCTTCTCACGAATGGTTCAAACGTATGTTCAGAATTGGACAGACTGATCCCGTTCGTGAAAAATGTATGAACAATACCAGCCATAGAAATCGGCAGCTGGCTAATACGGTTATTGACCATTTCGTGATTCACCTACCTCACCCCCTTCACATTAATTTCTATACTTTAACATAAATAATGATGTTAAGCAATGCTTTCCATATGTGTGGAGTCGGTAATAGAAGCTTACGTTTGTTGATGGTATAACAATGGTTAATAAAACTAGGGTTTTAGGATAATATAACTACTTTCCATAAATAGGTTCGCCCGAAACTGCATCTATATACTGTAAAGTTCGTTTCTCCCCCCACTCATTGCAGGTAGTCGCGGTCGGTTCATATAATAGCCGATATGCAGTAACCTCTTGATCAGGGTCTAAGTGCCACTCAAGATGAAGTTTCATCTGTTCGGCATAGTAATCAAATACGGTTTCCGACTCGAGAATTGGATTGAAACTGCGTCCTACCAATTCTAGAATCATCTCATAAGAAACACCCATATAGTTACAGACGTCTCCCGTCGATGTGCTAACACTGATCGTTATTCTCTCATGGTTCACGGGGATTCCGTCGATATAAACGGGCAAATAGAAAAATTCACGTTCGCACGGTTCCCCATCTGATTCATCTTTATCAATTTCAAGTTGGAGATAATCGTTGTAGTCTGGAAATACGATACGCAGAAATTGTTCAGCCTTCTTCCAACACTGTTCCCGGTTTAGCGCCGTTTCTCCTTCCTTCACCCGATCTAACCAGTGATACCCGACCAGACGTCCAGTCGTCTTCTCCAGTTGTACCATGATCGAGGAGTCCCTAAAATTACGCAGATTTTTACCCCATTTTCGTTCCATGTAAGCATCTCTTGACAAGGGATCCCGTTCTGGGTTCTCCTCCTCCTGCCCCCTTAGTTGATAAAAGGATCTTATTCTCTCCCCGTCATCCGTCGACTTCTCTAGCACATAATGCTCTAGATTGATCCCAAGCCGTTGTTCCCAGGACACCGTCTCGTCAGTAGCAGGCGTCGGAACAGTATCGATTAGCACCAAAGGGCGACTTGGCGGCATGACGTAGTGTTCAGGACCAAACAGATCACGACCTGTAACAGCATCAATACTTTGATGGCCTAAAATCGGTTCATACACTAGTCGATATTCCTGTTCGGTTCCTTTCATTTCATACATAGAAGGATGTAGGGAAACAATCGTTAGTGCCATCCGTAAATTGCTCCGTATATCCTTCATCACAGTATCCGCATCCACAATGGGGGACGGCCATTCAGGCTTCCGAGCCTTATTAGCCTTTCCCCCATCTAGATGATATCGTACGACGTTTAGTTCTGTATCTAGCGTCAGCCAACAACCTGTGCCGGGTAGAGGCAGCCCGCCGACTTCCTCGCGAAACGTAAAGTCGACTCTGTCTCTTCTTTTTTCAAGTAAGACTGACGTATATTCCTCAGGATAGGGAGCAAACTTCGCAACGAATTCATCGGCTACCGCTCTAGCCTTCCCATCCATGCCTAACCGTTTAGCCTCCTCCTTGGTCTCTCTCACTTCTTCCCGATCAATAGCAAGCCGTGTCAGGTGTCCGGTTACCAAATCCAGTGTGATCTCAATTGTGTGATCCCGATTTGCAGGGTCCTCCCAGATAAAGCACCGTTCTTTCTCATCGCCTTCGGGCATGTTGTCTTCCATCTCTAGCTGATAATACTCGGGTATCATAACAATGGTTTTCGCTCTAGCCAAAAGCTTCTCTTTATCGATTGACACGTTTTCCCTCCTACTAAAGTCATCCTTTTACGCAATCATTACAAGCAATACCTATGAGCAATACTATCACATCTATTCTTTCAGACCCATCAATATCAAGCACTCTACATGTGTCATATACATGATTACAAACATCCTCAAACAAAGAAATGGCACATGTGAGCTACTTCCTTAGCAATCAAGGAGTTGTTAATCTCACATAGCCCACTTCCTCTACCAACTGTTGGCCTTGAGGTCCTTGCATCCACTCTAGAAATGGAGCAATCATTGGCTTAGGATTATCCTTCCTCAATGTAATAGCATACAAATGAGCGGAAAATGGATAAGTGCCATTTGAAATATTATCTTCATTGGGTTCCACCCCGTTGATAGCAAGAAGTTTAATACCCGTGCTTTGATTCATACCTGTTGCAAAAAAACGAAATGAAAACCCAATTGAATTTTCATAATTCCGATAATCAGCTACTTGCTCTAGAATTCCGCCCATACCGCGTGGTACCTCTTCTTTTAAAGGTTTAATTATAGGTGTGTCTCCCATAATCTTTTCCAAAAGGGTCTGGCTTCCCGAATTTTCGGGACGTTGGAATGCAACGATCTTCTTGTTCTTCCCACCAACTTCTTTCCAGTTCTGAGTCTTACCGGAGTATATGTCTGTAATCTCTGACACCGTCAACCCTTTGATCGCATTATTTTCGTTCACAAAGAATACGAATGCTTCCTTACCGATGGGTGTCATGACTAGTTCATGCCCACTCTCTTTTGCCATTTTCAGCTGATGCGCAGACGGTTCTGCCCCAAAGTAAATGTCAACTTCTCCTCTCAATAACCGTTCATAAGCATAAATAGTGTTTGTGAAGCTGACGAATGCCCCCTTAGAATCCCCTAAATCCGTCTGGTCGTATGTGGCCTGAGCAAAAGCAGAGTAGACAGGAAAAGCCGCTTCCGCTCCATCTAAAATAAGCATACCTTTGGAATCTTCAATTCTAAATTGCGCTTCTTCTGCCAGCCGTGGCAATCGATTACTAGGATTTGAAACGTCATATGGCCACAAATCAGTACTTGAGTAGCCTCCTCCATGCTCAAATCCATAAGAAAGCAGTACGGTTTGGCTACGCTGCCACTGCACTGAGCCTCCGATTCCACCTGCTATTAAAATAACGATAGCTACGGAAATCAACTGTTTACTATGTATTTCAACCCTTGGCAGCCGCGTTCTCTCTTTCAAGAAATATCCTAATACAAAAGTCGAGTGAAAAAATAAAGGGGCTAATAAATATAAGATTCCCGTCCCTCCGAATGAAGCCATAAAGCTAATAGGGAGAAACGGTATATGCAACAAGGCGTAAGCACCCCATATAGGGTCTCCATAAAAACCATCACTGATTAACATCCCTACAGCCCAGACCACAACAGTGTAACCTAGTGGATATACAACGGGTAAATATCTTTTACCAAAACTACCAGGAAGATGTCTGTCCATAGCCGCAAATATACCCGATGCTATTCCACTTATGGGCATTAACACCATTGTAATGTTCACCAAGCTCAAATTTGTGTTCATCAAAGCTAACGTCAGTATGGAAAAGGTGAATGGTAACAAACCACAATATAATAGCAATATCCGTAATACGTATCCCATTGTATTCACTCCTTCAGATTGGCATAAGATCAAAAGTAAGTTAATCGAATCATTATACCATGGCAGTTGAATAGAAGACCGCCATGAATAGGAATATACCGAACCAACCGTATCCTATCTAAACGGAATGTGCGGATCGATAGCGGCTAGGAGTCATCCCAGATAAACGTTTAAAAGTATGGCAAAAGTGAGAAAGATCTTGAAAACCAACAGTCGCTGCGACTTCCGTGATCGGCAGTTCAGTTCCTTGTAAGAAGTCCTTTGCCTTATTCATTCGAATAGTGATCAAGGATTCATTAATAGAGGCTCCTGTATTCTGCTTAAATATCCTGAATAAGTAGGAACGCGACAAATGGAACTGTACACATAACGTTTCTGCGCTAATTGGCTCGTGGTGATGCTCCATCATATAACAGAGAATGTTCTCGACCAGCCTTTTCTGTTCACAGCTCCCTCCTTGATCTTCACCCGTTTCAAATTGATAACGTCCTAGTTGGGCAAATAATTGTAGGATGAGGCTTTTGACAATCAAAGGATAGCAAGGCTGTTTCTTATTAATTTCCCTTTCTAGTTGGGCCAGCGTATCCTGTAAATTCAATAACTGTCGGCCATTTAATTGAAAATGAATCGAATCATTATCTGGTTCTGGAAGCCATTGTCTAATTGTAATAGAAGAAGCCCTATCTTCTACATATAAATTTTCCAAATAACTTCTTTGGACCGCAAGAACATAGCGATGAAAGGGCACACTCCTATCTGGCCTCGAAAGATGCAACGCCATTGGACTGACAACGGTGAACGTTCCCATTCCCAGAGTATGTATCTGTTCACTGGCAATGAAATTACCATTTCCCTGTACACATAAATAAAGCTCAAATCCATTATGGGAGTGAAAATGTGGCTGTTCTAAGCTCGTTGTCCGATACGAGCAGTGAACTGGGAAATCCGATAGTATCGCATTCGTGAATTCATCCACTACGGATTCTGGCATATGAGACTCATCCTGCATATCGTACTTTTTAATAAGCTCCTCACTCTCCACTGTTTGTTCCCCTTTCCACTTATTTCTAATATGAAAGACAATATCCCAAACCGATAAGACGATAGACCAAGATTCACTTCATTCTACAATGTATATTGAATGTATACCTTTACACATCCATGGAGGAATGAATCGAATGCCAAATACGATTTCAAGCAATATTTTAAATCAAACTGCAGACCAGGTTTACCAATTTATGTTATTGGATCATCTGGGTAATTGGGGGATGGATATCCATCATTGGGACTGGGTTCCCGGCGTCGGTGTCATATCCATGCTGGCCTATTATGAAAGTACACAAAAAAGGGAGGTATTGGATGGCCTCGTCATGTGGGCACGCAGAAACATGCAACAATCGGAACATGTGAAAGTCATTAATTCCATGGCTCCTTTTACTATCTTCCCCGCCCTCTACGTACACACACAGGATCCTATATTTCTCGAGCAAGCCGAATACATCGGACGTTGGATGCTTACTGAAGCACCCCGTACCCGAGAAGGAGCATTCGAACATACGGTCACTGAAAATGTTAGCTTTCCAGAACAGGTGTGGGCCGACACTATCTTTATGGCGGTGTTATTCTTAGCACGTCTTGCTCACCTAACCGGCGAAGCCATCTATGCTAGGGAAGCCATTAAACAGTTGGAACTTCATTTGAGTCTGCTTGAAGACAAAGAAACCGGCGTATTGTTCCATGGTTGGAATTGCATCGCACAGGATCATATGTCCGCTGCTCGTTGGACTCGCGCTAATGCCTGGATCGCCGTTGGAACGCCTATGATTGTGCAGGAGTTGAAAGGATTAGCCTCTTTATCAGAGCAAGCTATAGAACGTTATCGCGCTATGATGCATGGACTAATTCACTTTCAGCAGTCTGATGGACTGTGGACTACCGTCATGGATCGATCCGATTTCTATCCGGAAGTCTCGGGAAGTGCCGGCATTGCCTGCGGAATCCTAAAAGCAGTTCGTCAAGGCTTATTAGACAACTCTTGCCAAGATTCGGCCTTTAGAGCTTTGGATGCCATTATGATTAAGATACTTCCAAGTGGAGAGGTAACTAGCGTTTCTGGTGGTACGCCAGTTATGCCTTCCATTGAAGCCTATAATGAAATTCCTTGTCATCCTACGCTTTATGGGCAAGGGCTTGTTCTAATGCTACTCTCTGAGTTGTATGTTAAGTAACTACACTTCAAACTCTATATCGTATAAAGAGTCTCAATGCTTACACCATTGAGACTCTCTTTGTAACATAACCTAACTATTCATCATACGGGATGATGATCATTCGGTTGTAAAGGAATAGATAACTCATACGGTGAACTATTCTGATTGCAAGTTGTAACCTTTGCTATCACATGACCGGCTTCTTCTACGACCGTAATCAGTGGCAATCTCTCAACCACCTCGCCTATAGCTAACGAGAATAGAAATGCGGATTTTTTGAGCGTATAAAAATCTATTACTTTTCGTTGACCCGCATAGATAACTAAATCTAAACCAACACTTTCTCCTTGTCCTTGCTTACTCACTTCCCAGCTCCATCCCTGCTGCTCTTTCTCTGCGCTGTCTGCAGCCATTCCCTCTTCAAAAGCTGCATAGATGCTGTCGAACCGCAAAGGCAATCCGTTAATGACTACTTGTGCCTTCGTTCCTTCCGTTTCAATACTCACATCATCAAGTAATCCTCCAAATTCCATACGAAGCCGGAAATCCGATACCTCTATACTACCCTGAATTCGATCCAACATCGGGTGGGTATCCCCACCATTGGTGAGGAACCGTACACCGAGAAGAAGATGTCCATGTTCCGCCGTAACACTGAGTACCCCCGAGCAATAGTCATATCCATCATGCAAGCAGCGCATCTGTAAATAAGTAGATGACCCGTTATTCTCGAAATAAGCGACCAATCCCCGTGTTTGGTTCCACATAATTTCATCTCTGAACATCCCTATTGTATACCGCGATGTCATGTGTGTTTCTGCCCATTTCACGAAACCAGTATCCTTATTTCGATAATAGGCCTGTTCAAGTACCTTGGTATCTACCTCAGTCATGAACAAATCTATATAAGTATCAGGGCATCGGCTGCCAGTGCCGAACCATTCGGCGTCATATTCGAGCTCATCATCAGAGAAGAATGACAGCTTGTTATCAGTAGCCATCTGTAGAAAGGATTTAATCTTGTTGGTCAGAAGTGTACTATAACTGCGACTATGTGGACCTGCCCACTGCTGGGAAATAGGATGATAATGCTCTGCCACCATCCGCCAAACCATGTCTAGTAGCCCAGAGACGATTTCCTTAGCCCTTTGATTAACCGAATGGGTATGAATTTTGGATAACTCTACGATAGCAATGACGGAATAATGAGGACTGTTGAATTCTTGGAAGGTCCCTAAGGCCTCCGTATAATGTTTTAACTTTTCCAGTCTTTGTAGCGAATAATCTATATAATCCTGACGTCCATAGAGTTCTCCAGCAATCAAAGTCACGAAAGCCCCCATAATACAAATATTCGTATAATGAGGTCCCACATCCCTTATGATGATCGCATCACACGCACAGGTTATCCCTTGTGAAATCTGATCTCTCAGCTCTTCGGGAAGTCGATGACCGTGAATCAATACTGCAAGTACAAGCTCTTTACCACAGAAGTCGGCCCAGTTCCAGTCCGGTGGATCCATCTGTTTAAGCGGTTCCTCATAGAACCACGGCCATATGCCGAAGGTATCTCGTTCTGGGTCTCGATCTTGTAAAGTAAGTACGCATTTTATGACATCACAAGCCCTCTGTACATACTCGGGAACCTCTGTATTTAATAAGCCTACGGCATATAGCAACGATGGATGTGTAGGATGTACTACAGGATACAACTCGGTAGTTAATGTCGTATGATACCCAGGCGTGTGGAATGGCCTCAGCAGCATGTTAACATGTGGGTCAAAGTCAGTTTCCTGGGAAACTATTTTTCTCAATAAAAGTTCTTTGTCATCCAACGATTGTGAATATCGGCTCATGTTTGAATCCTCACTTTCTGTTCCCGGCTTCTTGATTGTGAATGAGGAGAGATGCAATAACATGCTCCACTGCATCTCTCTCATTATCAAAGCTTTAAATTACCGTTACGATCATGACTTCACTTTCCTTTATACCCGAAGCATTCACCAGCTCTGCGCGATATTCATATGCACCCGAAGTTCGCTTAGTAATTTCAGTGATAACAGATTGAGCATTAGGAGTGGCCGCAGTCAACTGCTTTGTATCGATTAGCTGTCCGTTCTCGTAAAGATGATAATCCGTGGCGTTAGTCCCCCACCACATATTCATAGTTATCTTATACGCTCCGTCTTGATCCCAATTATCATTAGAGAGTATAGGCTTACCTGGTTCCATATTCGTCACGTCCACAATCATCGGTTCACATTCGGTCGTGCCTTTATCATTAATCAACTCGCAGGTGTATTCATAAGATCCATTAGACTTGCCTACGACTTGAACAGCAGTCTTCTGAGCAAGAGGCGTGGCATTCTCCATCGGTTGCGAATGGATCAACACACCGTTCTCATAGAGCTTATACATCCTTCCGTTCTCACCCCACCACATATCCATCGTAATGGTATAATCCCCGCCAAGGATCCCGTTATCATGAATATTGTTGGATAAGATAGGTTTACCTGGTACAGTAAATGCAGACTCGTATAAAGTAAGCTTCCCGATGTCTTCGCTCCCGCGTAGGAATACGTCGTCGTTCTGAGTATATATGGCTCTAACTTCTTTAATACCGCTGTCCGTATTGATCGGAATTACATACATGAAATTTGCCTTACCCGTTACATCCGTGGTGGCTTCCCCCACTGAAAGGTCGTTTACATGGAAAGTAATAGATTGCCCTTCAATAGAGTCCCCATCACGATTCGTAAGCGCAGCCTGTAGTATTGCTTCACCTTCAATTGATGCTTCCGTATCGGCTACTTGGAGCGTTGTCCTGTAATAAATTGTGAATTGGACAGTCTCCGTTGCCATGTTCCCTGCATAATCCTCTGCCGTCACGATCAGCGTATGAATTCCATGCCCCGTTATGGGGGTATTTATCGTCCATTCCATTCCATCGAGCCATGCTTTACTTTCCTTCAGTCCATTTCCCGTATCCTTTACACTTATTATAGGAGTCACTTGATCGGTATAGTTCTCTCCACTTTCAACTCCAGATATCGTAATCATGGGACTCGTTAAATCCGCCTTCTGTAATAGAATCGGCTTGAACAAAGAGGCCTGCTTGCTTGAACCAATACCACTACCCCACTCCACATAGCCTTTACGAACATTACTGTCGTTCTCGTTGACGACGATAGACAGACTAAGAATACCGTCACTTGGAACGATCGGCGCCAGTTCACCCCATGGGAGAGCCAACTGGTAGATTGTATCTTTCTTCTCCTCATCTCTAGTTATTTGTAAATCAGGATTTGCTATGGTACCCGCCTCAACCCCTTGTGGCGCCATCCACCGATAGAGCTCCGGCCCTTGCGATGTTAAGGCCATACCATATTCATACCATTGTAAATTCTCTCCCGGCATTCCTGCAGACACGGCAAACTGGATACTATCCCCTGCCCAGATTTCATCGCCCTGCTTCGACTGTGAGAACACATCGTCATGAACGCGTGCAACCATGTACAGATGCTCACTATCATAAGTGGACCAGAGACTCCCGCTGAAATCCTCTGGACCCTTATGGGAACCGATTCTTGAATTCACATCTGCTATAAGATCAATACCCACTAAATCTTGCAGATCCTCCAAGGAATTGACCGTTCGAAATATCAGTGGAACTCTTGATTCGGATGGAACAAGTTTAACGTTCCCTTCGATTAGCAACACCGCCCCATCGTCCATAAATAACTTAAATTGATAGGCTTGTAGTGTCCCTTCCGCCAATCCTAATAGCGGGAAGTCGACCGTCTGCAAGGTATTTCCGGGAATAATTACGTCATAGGCTTCCGAACCCGTAGATGACCCAATGCTCCAATCAATCTGCGTCAATCGGCGTTCTGTAGACCTTTCATTCACGATCGCTACTTCCATCACGTCAGCACCATTCTTAATTACATGCTTTGACGATACTTGCTCGGCCTGTTGGATCTCAACTGTTTCAGATAACCCTGCAAACATCGTCCCGGTGGTAAGTAAGGTAGCCGTCGCCTTCTTGTATCCAATCTTATCAATTCCCGGAAACTCAACAGAGTAATCTCCGGGTGCGTTCACGGAAATTTCCTGTGTAATGCCTTCGAAGCTTACCCTTGCGATAAGCTCCTCTTGCTGTGCAAGATCACTGACCTGGAGCACGAGTGTTACGGGATCGTTAGTATAAACGGAAGCACTTTGTAGAGAAAATGGGCTATCTTGAACAAAGCTGTCCATGTCCCCATGAATAAACAGAGGCTCACCCGTCAATGTCAAATACACTTTCCCTTGAAATGGTGTATATGTGATCTTCCGCCCCATCATATCTGTCACTAGAAGGGGTTCTTGCGTATTCAAAGTGATATCTCTTTTATCCAATGACCACAAAACATTAATCGTTTCGCTATTTTTATCAAATGTGTAGCAATAAATACCATCCTCTATATCCTGACTCACAGGAATCGCACCCGTTAGCTGTCTAGTAAGTGTAGCTAGAGCAACGTAGGCAGGCTTAGGCGTATATGCCCCTAACGCATCACCTGTATTATGGATGACTCCGAAATTATGCTCATTGTTGAGCTTATCCGTCCCAGTATCCATCAAGTTGTACCAGAATATTTTCTCAACACCCGCCGCGATACTCAGCACATAAGTGCGGATCAAATAGGCAGCCTGAGTCGTTTCATCTACACCCGTTGGGTTCAAATGGGTTGGCCAGCCAATCTCCGAGAACCACAGGGGGATGGTCTGGCCATTATTGTGATCGCGCACAAGTTGGTTCAATTCGTCAATCTCTTCTAGCAATCCTTCCGGTGTTTGAGGATAGCGGTAAGGGTGGACTGAAAGTGAATCCATATAATCCAGCCCACCAAGCTCGAATAAGTCTTCCAACCAATCTTCTGGAATTCCTGCCGTTGCGCCACCTACGACGTTTAGTTCCGGTTGAATCGATTTGGATGCCTCGTAACCCTTCTTCAGCATATTGAAGTAAATATTCGCTCTCGAGTCTGCAGGACCATTGCCACCAAAGTACGGCAGGTTGAACTCATTCCATATTTCACCTGAATTAATCTGACTTCCGAACTTTCCCAGCATGGCTTTCACATAATTTCCGTATGCGAGATGAGCTTCCTCTGTATAAGGTGTTTTACCTTCATCGTAATACTTATTGCTGAACGCGAAGGAGAGGAATGGATCGATGCCGAACTCGTTAAAAGATTGCATAGGAAGCGTAATCTTGGGGTTAAACGAATATTGTCCTTTATTGACCTCTACTTCTGACCAATAGAAGGAGTCTCGTACGTTCTTGGTACCGGCATATTTAAGAAGTGGAATCATTTCCTTGTTCCAACTAATTCCATAATGGGTCTGTACACCGAATGGAGACTCCGTTACCGCCGCTAGATCAAACTCAGGAAGCGTGGCAAATGTCGTTTCCTTTGTATTAATTACGGTACCCCCTAAAGAAGCTACTACCTTCAATCTATAATATCCATCTTCAGTCACCGGTACGTTAAGACGAAGCTTACTTCCAGTGACTGGGGCAGTTCCGGTCGACACTGGCTCTCCCCATGCATTGAAGGTACTCCATTGAATAGCATCACCCGTTGTCAAAATGTCAAAATGGGCTGATTGGCTTCCTGCAAAGACGTTACCAACTTGAACCTGAGCAATGGCTAGCTCGGGAACCTCGACCTTAACTCGAATATTATCAATCCATATGGAGCCCATGGTTTTGCCTGCTTTCATCGATGCTTTAGTCAGCTTAAAGTGCATTTTCTTTAGCGGGCCATGCCATACTCCATCATTACTCCCGCCCCACTTTGTATAATTAACCCCCGATGTGAAAGAACTCACTGTAATCTTCTGCCATTCTGTTGTCTGATCTAGTATGATCGTCTGTTGATGATTCTGATTCGTGTTGTCGACCAATATCAGATCGAATTTAGCCATATCCGCTGTCTTCACCCACAAGCTGAGCTCCACAGCATCCGTAGGTAGTACACGTTTAAACAAGTACTTCTCCAAGGAAACATAACTGTTTGTATATCCCGAATTGCTACTGAAATTAAGCTCTAGTTTTCCTGAGGAACTCCCAGACTGAGCGTTCGTAGAATCCCTACTAAATTCACCATTTCCAAGCGCTCCACCGCTTCCAATCAAGAAGTCCCAAGCCTCATCAGCACTTTCAAAATCTCCTATCGTCAACTCAGGGGTACTTACTTCGGCATAAGTATGGGATTCAGGTAATCCCATTAGAATTAGAGATATAAATAAAGAAAGAAGGAAAGTAGCGACAAATTTAATTACATCCGATTTCTTCGATCTGATCATGTGCATACCACTCCTTTGTTTATAAGAAGTTTATTAGCAGAAAGACAGATTCTGTTGAAGATCACTCCTTAGAATCTGTCCTCCCACCTATGATCACAACTCTTTATTTACTAACTTATTTCAAGAATTCCTTATTTATTTCATACCATTCCTGGGCTAGCTTCTCAACATTTTCTCCACCAAGACGTTTCCATTCCTTTCGAACCTGCTCCATACCCGCTTCGGGACTTAATGTTTTACCCCCAGTTACGATCTTAACCTCAATCTGTGTCGCAATCGGAGCAAAGGTCGCAATCAGCTGACTCACTTCCGGTAAATCCGGACTAAACGCGATATCCCTACGATATTCATTTTTGAGCGCTACTTCTAAGGCTTGAGATTTAGCCTGAGCGATTTCTTGGGAAAGAGGATCTTGAGCAGCCATGACCGGAATCCATTCCGCTTTCGTATTCCATTGACTCAGAATTGAATATTCGTTAGCATAGGCTACTTCCTGCCGAAATTGATCTGAATCAAGCCTTTGCGGAACTTCACCATCTACCAATTTGTAATGTACATTCTCCTCGCCGAACTTCAAGCTCATCCAACCTTCTTCCAGCATCCAATCGAGGAATTTAATGGCTGTTTCGATTCTATCCTCATCCATGGTGCTGTTGAATGCGACTAGAACATTGGAAGGTAATTCTTGGTACAGACCATTTTTCCCATATTGGCTCGCCACAGATTCTAATGGAGCCAGCTTGGCTTCAGGAACATTCACCTTTAGATCCCGAATTTCATTATCCATACTCCAGTTAGCAAAATAGATCCCTGCCTTACCTGTCGTCCATAGTTGAGTTGCACGCTGGAAGTTACTATCGGTAATATACTCTTTATCAATCAGTTCTTGGTCGAATAATGACTTCTGAAAGGTAAGTGAATCAGTAAAGCGATCTAACGTTCTGGCATATTTCATCTGGCCATCTTCTAAGTACCACTGGTTCTCATTGGTGAAGAAGAAAGCACGCATAATTTGTACAGCATTACCGTTAAATACAATGGGTACCGTATCGTCTTGCCCATTACCATCGGGGTCTTCGTCCTTAAATTTCTGAGCCACCTCAATTAGTTCTTCTACTGTTGTAGGCGCCTTAAGTTGCAGCTTATCCAGCCAATCCTGTCGAATCCACATGCCGTTGTTAGCAATAGACTCAATACTCCTCTTGCTTGTAACCGCATACATCTTACCGTTGATTGTCATAGCAGACTTCAATTCAGGATTATCCTCTAAATACTTTTTCAAGGTTGTACTGTACTTTTCAATGAAAGTATCAATGGGCTGAATAGCCCCCTGATTCGCTAATTGAGCGATATAATTTCGATCATATTCCCATATTAGGTCTGGTGCGCTACCTGCCGCGATAAGTGTACTTAACTTTTGTTGAGCTTGACCCCGATCAACCGGAATCCACTGAACCGTAGCTGGTGAATTTTCATTGATCCATTTCGTCCACCGATTGCTTTCGTAGCTACCTTCCTCCGTAGCCACACTCCCACGGTCAAAGGCTGAAATACTTATTTCTTTCTTCGTTTCTGCTGAATTATTCTCTGAGGTTGTAGCAGCTGGGCTACTTGTTACGGGCGATGCTGATGGATTCTCCGATGTAGTTTTATTGCTGCAAGCTACCAGGATCATCATAAGTGATAAGCTTGCCACTAGGACCGTTTTCCACAAATACTTTGCTTTTCTCAATTGCTTCATCCCCTTATTAGATAGTTATAGTTATGCCTATATCAAGGACATATAGTCCGACGATATCATCCTTTTACAGATCCGATTAATACCCCTTTAACGAAATGCTTCTGCAAGAACGGGTATACGATCAGAATAGGGGTGACCGCTATCACGATAGCTGCGGCTTTGATCCCTTCCGGTGTCAGCATCACCTGTCCCACCCCTTCGCTCCCGGAGACATTATTCAATAAACTTTGATTCACTTGGAGAATCATTTGATAGAGCTTAAGTGTTAATGTCTGCTGAGTACTCTTCGTAATATATAGCAACACGTTGAAATAGGAGTTCCACCAACCCACGGCATAAAACAATGAGAGTGCAGCCATTATCGGCTTACATAAAGGAAGAATAATCTGGACTAGAATCCTCCAGTCTCCGGCACCGTCGATGGCCGCTGATTCCTCAATTTCCTCGGGTAAGCCTTCCATAAATGTCTTCATGACAAACATGTTATAGGTACTAATTAAAGCCGGTAGCCACAATGACCAATAAGAATCCATAAGTCCCAGTGATTTAATAAGAATAAAATTGGGGATGATCCCCGTAGTTAACAACATCGTGAATATGATAAACATAAGTAGCAGACTACGTCCCTTAAGTCTTCGTCTAGAAAGAGGATAGGCAGCTAATGTCGTTAATACCATATTTAGTAGTGTACCTACAATAGTTACTACAATCGTGTTCCCCATGGCGCCAAAAAGCTGACCGTCATCGAAGAGTCGTACATAGGCATTTACGTTAAATTCAACTGGCCATAAAGACACTTCACCCGCCGTTATAGCCCTACTACTGCTAAAGGAAGATACAATGACATACCATAACGGGTATAAAGCCATTAGTGAAAAGCACCCGAGTATGGTGTAATTTATAGTCGTCCACAACCGAGACACGACGGATACGTTGTTTCTTCGAGATAGCATCATTTACCATAGACCCCTCTCCCCAAACATTCGGGTTAATCGATTTACACCTACCACCAGAGTCAAGCTGACCAGTGATTGGAACAAGCCTAATGCAGTCGTATAGCTATAATTCATATTTTGCAAGCCAACCCTATATACATACGTACTAATAACATCCGCAACATCTAGTACAGATTGATTCTGTAGGATCAATGTTTGCTCTAGTCCAACGTCCATCATATTACCCATGCGTAGAACTAGCAGAATAGCAACGGTACTACGAATCCCCGGAAGTGTAATATGCCAGGTTTGGCGTAATTTACTCGCTCCGTCGATCTTAGCGGCCTCGTATAGTTGAGGGTCGATCGAAGCCATTGCTGCTAAATAGAGAATCGTACCCCATCCTGCTTCTCGCCATATACCTGACAGCGTATACGCTACTGGCCACCATCTAGAATTAGCCATAAAGTAAATCGGTTCAATACCGAATACATGCTCAAGTACTGCATTAACAACACCAGTACTTGGCGAAAGGATAGCGATAAAGATACCACCCAAGACAACCCATGATATAAAATGAGGCAAATACAGTAAGTTCTGTACTGTCCTCTTATACCATTCTTTGCGAACTTCATTTAGTAAAAGAGCCAGTATGATAGGTACTGGAAAACCAAAAACAAGACTGTACACGTTCAATACTAGCGTATTTCGAAGAACTCTCCAGAAATCAATACTCCCGAATAAACTTTCAAAATGCTTGAATCCAACCCATTGACTACCGAATATCCCATCCCCTAAGCGATAATCTTTGAACGCTATAATCTCGCCTACCATCGGAGAGTATTTAAATAAAAGATAAAACCCGATAACAGGTAGCAGCATCAGGTACAAATGTCGGTCCCTCTTTAATCGGTTGAATACATTGGGAGTCCTTGGCTTCGTTCTCGTCCATGTCGACTCTGAATCGGCCAGTACAGTTTCGAGTTCGGGTCGTTTATGCTTCATTGGGTTCATCCTTTCTTGGTTTGGAGGCCTAAGTACGTCTGGGCAATTCGATCGTACCTTGGGATAGAATCTATGGATATAGACACGATCTAAACACGATGACTATTCTTGCTATAGGTACAGTCACCATTCTTAAACAGGGTTCATTTTCTTGTGATATTACATGAATATACCTACAGGGACGTGGGTTTCTAGTCGTAAGACACACAACTCAAAAAGACATATACAGAGATCATTCTTCCACAAGTGAAGAAGATCTCAAATATATGTCTTGATATTAAAGTTATTAAATGCTTGATTATTGTTCATTATCAGTCCGTGACTTGGCTCGGTACTCTAACGGGGTCATCCCTGTATACTTCTTAAATGTTCGTAGGAAACTTCGTGCGTTTAGATAACCAACAGCTTCGGCAATCTCGTTCACTTTCATGTCCTTCCCTGCTAGAAATTTCTGAGAAGCAGTAATCCGGATTCCGATCAAATAATCAATGAAGTTACTTTCGGTATATTCTTTAAACTGTTTGCTTATATAAGTTGGACTTAAATGGAACTCTTGGGCAAGCTTTTCCAAAGAAAGATCACTTTCCTGAAAATGTTCTCCGATATAGATGAGCATACGTTCAATAGTCTCATTACTTCCCCTCTGCCTCCGCTTAGCTTTGATTCTGCCAGCCATCTCTTCTAGAAACGAGAAGACAATCCTCTCCATCTCCTTCAAGTCTCCACTGCGGTTAATCAGCTCATAGATGTTGTCCAGTTGGCTCATCGATTCCTTCAGGTCGATTCCTATGGAACCAACGGACTGTACCGATTTCATAATGATATCAAAAGAAAGCTGACGGATCAGATCTGGAGGCAAATTGCTATCTATCGCCTCTTGAAATGTCTCCTTCACATACTTCTTCAGCTTCACCGTATCCGTCATCTTCAGTGCATCCGTAATTCGGTCCGATGTACGAATCAATCGATAATAATCTTGGCTGTCCAGAGGCTGTAGGTCTTCAATGGAGATAACGGAATGCTGGCCGAACACCATCTTATAATGAAGCGCCTTCTGTGATTCATCGTATGATTTAGGAATTTCCCTCATCTCACTATAGCCTCGACCCACGCCAACAGTCACGATCAGATCGAATTGCTTCTTCATAATATCGAGGATTAGCTCCATAATCGCAAGCGAACGTAAGTGATTCTGCTCCGCATCTCCTTCTGCAAAGCTGAAAATGACTGCTGCACGCCCCCCTCCTAAGTCAATAGCCATCCCAGCGTTCTCTAGATTAATCATTTCCTCCGCCACATTACAGAATGCATAAGTATAAAGTGTCTCATCCTGAGCCCTTAAGTCTATTCCCTCTTTGCTAATCTCCGCCGTACATACAAGAAATCGATCCGGGTATAAATGAACACCCACGAACTCAAGATGATGAAGCACAGCCAGATAATCCGTTCGATACCCCACAAGCATATCCATCATGATTCTCCACTTCAGTACCGGCTTCGAGTCCCGCACATGTCGCTGAAGATGTTCTCTGTCCAGCATTAATTGGTCGAATACGCTTTCCAGATAAGGAAGTCCAGCATCTGTTTGTTCATAGTTCTCGCTGAATTTATATGTACCCGACATTTTGCCCACCAATTGATTAAGCGGTTTAAATGTCCAACGGTTTACGTAAAACAACACGATCAACGCTAGCAGAATCATACCCGCCGCCAGAGTAATCAGCAGATTCCGCGTAACTTTGAGCGGCTCATATATCTGTGACTCTGGAAGGATGCTGATCAATTTCCAACCTGTATAATTGGAATCAAGGTAAAATATCGATTGACGGTCACCATTAATCTGCTCTGTAAATGACCCGCTTCCTTTTTTAGTGAGTACATTTTTAATATAAGGAAGTTCCTTCAAGTTACGATAGATTTGACTTTTATCATCGTGAGTCACCACATTTCCATCGTTATCTATAATAAACATATGACCCATGTTGCTATCCTCGTAGACTACTTTAACCATATCGTATAATACCTTTTCATTAATATTGACGGCAACAATTCCCTTACGATATCCCGGGCTACTGATCGTTGGGTAAGTCCTCACTAAAGTGATCACATCTTTATTCCCGTTATCTTCCCATACCTGGTGGGTAGTTAGCCACTTGAAATATACTGGCATATCCAAATAATCATCCAACCAGTTATCCATCAAGGGGGCATCCTTCATATACACTTTGTCCGTCAGAATGTGACCGCTTACAGAAGAATAAACAAAAATGGACGAGAACTGAGGATTGGCATCAATAAAATTCCTCAACTTCGTGTTTAATCCGAAAAAATTACTATATTTCTGACCATCATCCGAATAGCTATCGAGCATAAAGTAAACGAATTCAAGCTCGTTCATAAGCGCTAGCAGATCCTTTTCCGTCTGACGAAAGGCCACCTCAATCTTCTGATCGACTTGTTTCAATAAAGCAAGGTTCGTATCATTCAGATCACTCTCTAGCTTACCTACTGTTCCTATATACGATAACCCAAAGGTCAGCGTGATGATTACTAAGAATACGAGCCCATAAACCAGCATAATCTTAGTCGATATGCTTATCTTCATCATGCTATACCTCCAAATGGAATTTCTTTCGGGTTAGACCTCACTTCTTTCACTGATAACCTGGTTATCTATCTCTCCATCAGCTTCTACCCTATGGACATCTGTGTTTAAGAACAACTGAATGATTTCTTCTGCCTGTACCACTTCAGTACCACTAAATCCCACAAATATGGATTCCCTTCTGGATTCCGGTATTGATTCTCACAAAGGAGTTCAACCGATTATATGCAACACTTCCGATCTCGATGCATCCCACAGCGAATAGAGTATCAGTGAGTACGGCTTCAAATTACGCAATAATCTTACAGCATCAAACACCAATCCCCTACATATCCAACCACTCCAAATCCCCTTATGGTAGCTAACGCAAAACGGAAAATCCTTGACAACCTATCGAGAATAAGCCATTATATGAATACATTTAATAATTCATCGGCGTGAAGTACAAGCCGCTTTAATACGATAGCTCATATGAGCATTATCGTATTAAAGCGGCTTTCTTTTTATATAGTGACTACAAGTTAGGGGGATGTGAATTTGTTTGAAGATGTCTATGAGGTATGGCTGTACAAACACATTGCCGAAGAGAAGAACCCCAGAGTGCGGGAACTTCTACTCAAAGGATTAGGACATGGAACGATAGAATTTCTTCGTTCAATCTGGTTTCCAGCAGTAGGGAATCTAGATTATTTGTATCCTGAATATGAGGTGCGTGACTTTAATAACGGATGCCGCTACCTTGACCTCGCTTACAGACCAAACGATGCAAAGGGCTGTATAGAGATTCATGGATATCGATCTCACGCGAGGGACATCGAAGTCAGTCGCTTTAAAGATTTATGTATGAAGCAAGCCTTGCTTGTACTTGACGATTGGATATTCCTACCCATCGCTTATCCCTCAATTAAAGAAGATCCGGGCGTCTGCAAACAATTAGTGCTCGCATTTGTCGGAAAGTTCCTATCCACAGTAGTACCTTCTGATCTTAACTGGGCTGAGGCAGAAACGTTACGCTTTGCCCGTAGATTGATGCGTCCTTTCACACCACGAGAACTTTCTACTCATCTGCAACTTTCGGATCGCCACTCAAGACATATTTCTCTCGAATTAGTGCATAAAAAGATACTGGTCGTTGCAAGCGGAGTCCAGCGGTATCGCACATTTAGGTTACCATAGTAGATGTATCGTATCCCTTAGTAAGCATATCGCATCTTCGAATTTCTAACGGAAATCATAGACTCTATTCGATGGAAAGACACCTTTATAAAATTCTAACGGAAGTACACGCCCCTATATGTAAATAAACAGCCCAGATCGTGCAAAAAGGATCAAATAAGGTCTCCTAGATCCGTTAGAATTTCAAAAGTGGTGTATACGGCCAAATAAGGTCTCCTGCTTCCGTTAGAGTATATAATGAGAAAAGAGGCTGATCCTATTGGATCAACCTCTTCCTCATTATAGATCTAAGCGACGTTTAAATTCTAATCGCCATTATTGATGCAACAAATCGCTAACCTACCAGTGAACTATTCGCTACGCAATGCGGTTACTGGATCCTTCTTCGCTGCCATCTTCGCAGGAATGAATCCACCTACCATCGTAAGTACTACGCTAATAATACCAAGCGTTAGCGCATGCATAGGATCAAGCTGTGCAACATTAGAGAGATCCGTTAGATTATAAAGTATTGCATTGACTGGAATTGTCAACAGATACGTTATACCAATTCCAAGAATCCCTGAACAAGCTCCAATGATAAAGGTCTCTGCATTAAACACACGCGTGATATCCTTCTTCCTTGCTCCCAATGCGCGAAGAACACCAATTTCCTTCGTTCTTTCCATCACTGAAATGTAAGTTATGATAGCAATCATGATTAGGGAGACCACGAGGGATATTGCCGCAAATGCAATCAGCACCATTGTAATACCATCCATAATGCCTCCTGAGATACTTGTGACAATCGCTGCCAGATCCGTGTATATCACTTTGTCTTTTGTATCCAAATTCGCATTCCACTCATCCAGATAAGCGTTAACTTTTTCCTTTGATCCAAAGTCTAATGGATACAGAGAGACTGATGTTGGAATCTCCGTTGCTCCCAAGGAGGCAAGAATATCAGCCTTCGTCGAAGTCGTTGGGGTGACTGCTGCCATAGCAGCAGCCATGCTAGGATCCATAGTTGGCATTCCAGGTTGAGTCATCCCTGCCATTCCACTACCAGCTATGTCTTGAGAGAGCATTTGTCCTGTTAACACGTTATAGTCAGCTTCCTGTTGTGCCTTTACAATTTCTGAACTCTTCGCATCTTCAATAAAGTAAGTTGCCAGTTCATCAGAATATGCAATTCCCGCAGCTAAAGTAGACATCTTGGATTCTTCCTGACCGCGGATAACACCGACAATATCTAAAGTGATTGCATCGTCACTATTATACATATCAATCAGATTCGTAGCTGTTCCTTTCACTGCGAACTGCTCACCATTTCTTTGATAATAGTCATCGTTCTTCATGAGCTTTAACTCATAACCAATCAGATCAGCGAAGTCAATACTATCGACATTATAGTCCAGACCCAACGCATCAATTGAAGCTTCTGTCAGACGATTATATTCATCCACGATCAGTACAAGATCCGTCTTCTCCGAAGGAAAACTTCCCTCAAGCACATCATAGTACTGCTCTAAATAACTTTCTGTGGAAGCCCCCTGTTTACTAGGATAAGAAGAAAAGCTAATATTCCCCTTATTAACCGTGCTAGCCTTTTCTCCATCTGATTTCAACATATTCATATTAACCGTACGCGTATATGATATCCCATCAATCAGTTTAGGGTCGATCTTCTCCAGATAGGCTAAATATTCTGTTGTCAGCACATTCGTATGAAGGATTGAATTCGCAGTTGGATCATACGGTATCAACTTCTTCTCTGTCGGATAAGACGGTAGATCTGTCCCCCCCATAGCAGCATGTTGTGATACATCAACACTCATAGCAGTCTGGTTGATCGTAATAGGAAAATTAGACATAGCCCCTGCTTCATAGGAACTAATCTGCTTATCAAATCCATTCGATAAAGATAGAATCAATGCAATACCAATAATACCAATACTTGAGGCAAAAGCAGTTAAGCCCGTTCTCCACTTCTTCGTCGCAATATTTTTACCTGATAATTTTAATGCCGTTAAGAAACTCATACTCGTTTTCTTGAGCGTATAGCTGGATGATATCTTTTGGTTCGCCAGCGGGTTAGTATCAGATATTGACTTGCCGTCGGAGAACTTAATGACCCGGTCCGCATATTGTTCTGCCAATTCAGGATTATGCGTCACCATAATAACTAGTTTATCTGCCGCAATGGTCTTGATAAGCTCCATAATTTGTTCACTAGTTTCTGTATCCAACGCTCCTGTTGGTTCATCTGCTAGAATAATATCTGGATTATTCGCTAGAGCACGAGCAATAGCTACACGTTGCATTTGCCCTCCAGACAATTGATTCGGTTTCTTATGCACATGGTCTTTCAATCCGACCTTTTCAAGCACTTCTAATGCCTTCTTCTTCTTCTCCGAAGTGGACACACCACTAAGTGTCATACCCATTTCGACGTTATCCACGATGCTTAAGTGCGAAATCAGATTATAACTCTGAAATATAAACCCTACACTATTATTACGATAAGCATCCCAATCACCATCTTGAAAATTCTTCGTCGATTGTCCATTAATTGTGAGTTCTCCACTATCATATTGATCTAAACCACCAATTAAATTCAATAATGTTGTCTTACCCGACCCACTCTGCCCAAGAATAGCAACGAACTCACTTTTCCTGAAATTGAGGCTCACCTTATCCAAAGCTACCTGTGTGAAATCCCCAGTCTTGTAACTCTTCGTAATATCTTTTAACTGTAACATGTTGATGCTTCTCCCCTTCCAAATAACTATGTCTCTATGATTATAGAACAAGTATATCAAACAATTATAAACTAAACCTAAACTGAGCCTAATTACGTGGAATCATTATATTCTTGTGATTTAAATGAATGAGGTATACTAATATGTATTGTATATAAGATTCCCCCTGGAGGTCATAGTATGTTTACTATTCTAGTTGTTGAAGATGATCACAAATTGCGTCAACTATTCTGTACCGTTCTTAGCAGAAACGGTTATCATCCAAGATCTGCGGAAGATGGCGAGGCAGCCCTCGCTATTCTGGATAAGGAATATATCGATTTAATTATCTCAGATATTATGATGCCACGTATAGATGGCTACGAGCTTACGAGAACACTTAGAGAAGCAAACTTCAATCTCCCCATCTTGATGGTAACGGCACGGGAGAGCTTTGCTGATAAACAACAAGGTTTTCTCGTTGGGATAGATGATTATATGGTGAAACCGATTGATGTTAATGAAATGATTCTACGTGTCGGTGCCCTACTCCGCCGCGCCAAAATTATGACTGAACGCAAAATCGAATGTGGGAATACCCTGTTAGACTATGATTCTTTAACGGTCTTTCAACAAGATAGCAGCATTCTTCTACCGCAGAAAGAATTTTACCTTCTATATAAACTCATATCCTATTCTAATAAAACATTCACGAAACAACAACTGATGGATGAAATTTGGGGGATGGATTCTGAATCGGATGAACACACGATCGTTGTGCATATCAATCGCTTGCGGGAACGCTTTAAGGAATGCGAAGATTTTGAGATCGTGACCGTAAGGGGGCTTGGTTATAAGGTGGTGAAATCATCATGATTCAACGCAAAAGAAATAGTCTGTGGTGGTATTTTGTATCGAAGGTATTTCTTATTATGCTTTCTGCTTCTGTCATGCTAGCTCCAGTAGCATACTTTTATATTCGCAATGAAAATATAACCCAACATAACGGAAGTCCCATTCCTGTTCTTCTACTCATGGTCTTGTTCAGTCTTGTCATCGGTACAATCATAACATTCATGGTCGGCAAAAGAATTTTATCTCCTATTACTGATTTCAGCAATGCAGCTAAGGAAATCGCCAACGGAAACTTTGACATTGATTTGAACGAATCTCATCGGGTGAACGAAATTAATGAGGTAGCACATCACTTTAACATTATGGTTCAAGAACTTCGCAGTATCGAAACACTTCGAAACGATTTCGTCGTTAACGTATCTCATGAATTCAAAACGCCCATTGCAGCCATTGAAGGTTATGCCACTCTGTTGCAGGATAAGAATATTACTAAGGAAGAGCATGATGAATATACAGAGATGATCGTAAATAGTGCACGTCAATTGTCTACATTATCAGGGAACATTCTAAAGATCTCCAAGCTTGAGAATCAAGAGGTCATTTCTGGAAAAATAGAGTATCGTCTAGACGAACAAATTCGCCAAGCCATATTGCTACTAGAATCGATCTGGTCATCTAAACAACTGATTCTAAATATCGAGCTTGCAAAGCTTACCTATCACGGAAATGAAGAGCTCATGATGCAAGTGTGGTTGAACCTGCTTGGTAATGCGATTAAATTCACGCCAACAGGCGGAGAAATATCCGTTGCCCTCATATCTAATGACAACGGAATCTCGGTAATTATATCTGACAACGGTATAGGAATGACAAACAAAGTAAGTAAGCATATCTTCGAAAAATTCTATCAAGAAGATCATGCCAGATACTCAGAAGGCAACGGTCTCGGTCTCCCCTTAGTCAATCGTATCATTAACCTATGCGGTGGGAAGATTGACGTTATAAGCGAATTAGGTGAAGGCTCAACCTTTACGGTTAGATTGCCTATGGATTGAAGTAGGAGATGGATATAATCCCGAGCTAGCCTTAAGTGGTCGCTCGGGATTATATCCAACAATAAAAAGAACAATCTGATCATTTTCCGTGATGTATTTCGAGCTTATTCATTCT
The DNA here is from genome assembly GCF_056786435.1 of Paenibacillus sp. Y916. Lineage (NCBI taxonomy): Bacteria > Bacillati > Bacillota > Bacilli > Caryophanales > Paenibacillaceae > Paenibacillus > Paenibacillus sp. Y916. Next base: position 325,725 of record NZ_JBXCJA010000002.1, read on the forward strand.
GGGACGGAATTTTTACTAGCACTTTATATTCGTTATCTGATTTCAAATCCTTAATGATGCCATCTTCAATATAATTACCATTGACATACACTTCTGTTATACTAACGCCAGATTCCCGCTTCATATCGATATGCAGTTCTGCTCCTCTAAAAAACCGTTTAACCGTAACCTCTTGCCAGTCAGAAGGAAGCTGTGGCTTGATCTGAAGTCCTGCTTTATTCCCCTGTAATCCAAACAGACCATCAATCAGACAGCGATAAACCCACGGAACCGTTCCTGTATTAAATAAATGACTGGAACGTCCAGCAGTATGCGGAATTTGTCTATATGCGCCACGATAATAATTAGGTATAAACACAGGCAATTGACCTCGTCTAATAATATCCTCTGGATCTGGCCCTGGAATCATTTTTCGAAGCAAACGAAACGCATTATCCTTCTCTCCCACGGAGTAAAGCCCATAGATATAAAATGCTGCAGCATGGTTATACACAGCCCCATTCTCTGCCGTTCCTGGATGTTTCTGCGTTACCCTACCTACATCCTCTCGCATCGATGTGTAGGATGGCGCTAGCTTTTCAACACCATATGGTGTTTCTAATTGCTCCCTAACTGCTTGTATCAGTTTCTTTTGTTTCAATTCATCGGCAGCACCGCTTAATAAAGACCACCCTTGAGGATTTATGAAAATCCTGCCTTCCTTATCTTCACTAATACCAAATACAATATTGTCATCCGTTATTCCTCGTGCATACCATTCTCCGTCCCATAAATATTGATTGACTACAGCATTCGTCTCATCAGCTGCCACTTGAAATTCCTTGGCTACATCCAGTCGCCCACTTTGTTCACATATATCCGCCCATACCATAAATGCATATGCCGTAGCAATCGTTAGCCACCCAGAAACACCTTTTCCTTTGTAGCCAACCATATTCATTGGGTCACACCAATCGCCTTGATTAATAAAGTTTAGTCCCCGCTCATCTCTATCACTGATAAGCCAGTGCATCGCACGATTAATATGTTCAAAAATGGAACCCGTTTCCAGACCATCAGCATAAGGAACAATTTCATCCAAAATAGTATAATCATTCGTTTCATCTAAATAAGTACTCAAACAGATGGGCAACCAAACACAATGATCCGTATGAGGGACTTGATTAATATATTTCAGCTCAGCATCCTTATGTAAAATGATGCCATCTGGCATTGCACCGGTTGTACTTTGCTGGCTTAACGCAGTTAGAAATGCATTTCTAGCCATCTGTGGTTTAATATAACTCATCCCCATATTGTCTTGAAGGTAGTTCCGAGTCTGGGGATCTGTCGTAAGTCGGTTGGTTTGGCCATGATAATACATTTGCCGCGGCAACCAGTGATTCACAAAATTATCGAAATCAGCATCCGGTGTTGTGATCTCAATACACCCTCTGCCTTCGCTTACGTATTCAGCATATTCTAATTCAGCTGTAACAAAACCATCATCGCCGCTGGCATCTGTATCTAAGAAGTATTTCTGGCGAATTTGACTAATCTCTTCCTCGTTTTTAGCCGGACCAAATATAAACCGATATGCCTTCTCCTCACCTGGATCTACATCGATTCTATATTGCAGGACAGCAACCGGTGATTCATACCGGGATTCCCCTTTTGACAGCACTTCGTTTTTGATTGCTGACGGTGATGTAATACCACCTTCTCCTTCAAATGCTTCCTGGTTAACTTCCCATGCAGAAGGCTTTTGATCAGCTAATAAAAATGTCTTGTCTTTCAGATTTTTTATCTTATCATAATCTTGATATTTCTGATAAGGCGTAATAGAAGAGCACACAATCCCTTGCAAATCATCCTTGTACTCACCTGATTGATTCATCCATGACATATAGCCTACTGTAAAATAGGGGTAAATGCTTAGTTTTCGTTTATTTGGCGAAAGGTTTTTCACCTTGACTCGCCACAGTTCCATCGGATCCTCTTTAGGTAAGCTCAAACTCATTTCTATCAAAATATCATTACTTTCGATCTTCCATACCATATTATGTTTTCCTACAGAAAATGTATATTTATCAGGGAGTACGCGTACTGGTTCATACGGCGCAGAGAAAATCTCACCACTCACCTCATCCTTCACATAAACAAAACGGCCAGGATGATGGGCATAATAAGGCTGCTCTGGCTGCATAAAAGACTTGGCTTCCAAATTCGGTGCATAGGAGTACTTCCCAGGTTCCGGTTGCATAAACTGAGCTACAGCGTACCCACGACAATTCATATGAATCATCATCTTTTCATTCCATAAAAACCCCGAAGCCTTTGGTAGAAGTGTAGGACTTGTTAGTTCATAATATTCATTATTTTCAGAAGCTCTTATCATCATCGTACCTCTCTTCTATTTAGTTTTTTAACGAAATCACTCTTTTAACACTTCCTCCCATACTATCATTTTAACAGTGTACGTAGATTATTGCTCCATCCAAAATAAGAATATCTTGGGGATATTTAATCTTGAACGCCGCTTGTTCTTCGAGCCGCGGTAATCGATAGCTGCATCTAGATCTTTGATAGAATAACGCTATTAAGAATGACCGTCAGAGCGATTAGTCAAGGCGGTCTTTTTTGAATTCCTTCCCCTTCTATTCCCCTTCATTGGAATTCCACCCAACCATTTCCCCCATGTGAATCTAGATAGCAACTTCATAAGAACATAAGATAACAGAACACATATCACAAAGGAAATCAGCATGCGCAGTAGGATAGGCCAATGTACAAACCATGCCACATCGAATATATAGCTAACTCTAAGCATGAGTGCATGCACTAAATAGGCACCATATGAATATTTTCCAATGGAAAGAATGAATGGACTACTTCGACTTCCATTTTTCACCTTCATCCATGTAGCAAGCATGTATACTACACAAATCGAACTGAGTAGAAAGAACACCATCATAGGCCGGATTAAAGATACTGCATGGAATCCAACTTGGAGCCCTGTAGGTGTTCGGAAGGTTCCCGTAACGAGGATGATATAGTAGATCGTTAAGACTATAAAACTAGATATATAAATCCAACGTCCTCTACGGATCCACTCTTTCCATATGTCTGGTCTTAGACCTGCACATGCTCCAAGTACGAAATAAAAGAAGAAATACAAGAAATTACGATCTGCATATTTCGTAAACATGGCGGTAATAACAGGGATTTGGATAGACGACATCAACTTTCCAATCGCTGAGACTTGACCTGTGAGCCATACATATAGTAATCCAACACCCACAAGACTAACGATGCAAACCGATAGTGATAGTTTCCTTCTCACTTTATTAATCACGTAGCGGAACATTGGAAATAATAGATAGAACTGAAAGATCATAACGACGTACCACAGGTGAGAGCTTGTCTTACCCGTAAACAGCATAGTAAACCATTTCCAGGATTGCTCGATCCAGCCTTGCTGCCAACCATAATTTAAGGAAAAGTACACAAATGACCACAATATGTATGGTATGATGATATCCTTCACTCTCTTTTTCAAGAAAGAAATATAGTTGAATTGGCCTTCATAATTGTAGAATAACACCATTCCGGTTATAAATATAAACACGGGCACCGCAAATTTAGCCAGTATTAATAATACCGTCATGACAACACCATCCCCAAAGCTTACGCCTTCCACATAGGCGAAATGGGCAATGCTATGCTGTAATGCCACAGCCAGAAAGGCCAGACCGCGTAATAACTCTATCTCGGTGATTCTTTTCTTTTTTACCATTGCACTCTCCCATTAATAATGATTTGATACCCTAGAAAATAGCTCATAGCTGATTCTTGTAGAATGAGACTATTACTTCATTCATACGATAAGAATCAAGCCATGAGCTATTATGACCTTAAGTATATAAGTTCAATCCCAACACCCTGAATTTTCAAGTTCTCAATAGCTCTAGGAGCTTCTACTTCTGTCTCAAACACACCAACTATTTTCTTTTCCATGATGAATTCTCCTATAATGATGTCCCAGACCGACTAATGTCGCGGCTTCACCCGTCGAGTCGCCACAGCCTCTAATGGTTCATCCGGCCAGTAATGTTTAGGATAGCGAACTTTCAATTCCTTCTTCACCTCGAAATAAGTACCTCGCCAGAAGCTGGCTAAATCTGAGGTCACCTGTACTGGTCGTTGTGCTGGTGATAATAAATGAAGGATTAAAGGTACTCTACCTCCACCAATACGTGGCGTATCCTGTAATCCGAACATTTCTTGCAATCGCACAGCAACAATCGGTTGAAGTGGATCACTGTAATCGATCGGAATACGTGAACCACTGGGAACCGTCATATGAGTTGGCGCTTTATCATCTAATGCTCGCCGTTGATCCCATGATAGTAGATTCTGTTCGATGATATTCGTTAACTGTAGACGTTGTAGATCATGGCGATTCTTCATACCATAAATAGATAATAACAACCAGTCTTGGAGCGTAGCTAGCAATGCATCGTCTGTCACATCTGGCCATTCAGATGGCGTTAACGTATACATAAATTGTAATCTTTGTCGGAATTGGATCGACATCTTCGTCCATGGAAGTAACTGTAATCCTTCTTGCCGTATTCCTTCTAGTAAGGCGGATGCAACCTCTTCCTCTGGTGGCTTAGCATATGGCTGCTCCTTAATTAAAAGGCTTCCTAGCATCCATCTTCGCCGAGCTTTCACACCCTGCAAATCACGATCCCACGCTACGATATGTTCCTCTTGCATCGATTCCTCTTGATAGCGGTACAACATGGAATCGCTTAAACTTGCAGCAAGTTGCAATCTACCTTCTGTTCCTCGATCGTCTACTACTGCTGCTACGATATATGCTGATCGACTTAGTGGCTGAATCGTAGACATTTCCACACCGCGACCACTACTTAATAGAAATCGACCGTCTCCTCTTCCTTGTCCAATCCGATCTGGATACGCAAAAGATAAGAGCACACCACACCATTCCGTTCCGTCAGTAGACTTTTCCTGAATATGAATCTGTTTCTGAATATTTCGCGCCTCTTGAATAATCCGATGCATCGCTGCAATATCTAAGGAGGAATCATCTAAGTTCGGCAATCCTTGGCTCACCCACATTATTAACTGATCTATTCTATTAGAGATATCACAATGATCAGTAGCTCTTTTTCCTTTGAAAATATCCCGCTCCTGTAGAAGCGCTGCGATCAGACAAGCCAAATATCCACAATGAAGCGGAATCGCCTTCAATATCATATGTGCCAACCGTGGGTGCATCCCCAAATTGACCATTTGGCGACCGTGTGAAGTAATTCGACCTTGTTCATCTAATGCACCGAGTGATTGAAGTAAAGCAACTGCTTGCTCGAATCTCGTCTCACTTGGTGTATCAAGCCAACGTAATTCTTTGGGGTCTTGTACTCCCCATGCGGCAATTTCCAAAGCAAATGATGTTAGGTCAGCACTCATCATCTCAGGTGTGCTATCGTTCTGAAGCGCATCTTGCTCCTGTTGACTCCACAACCTGTAACAAGTACCTGGCTGTGTGCGCCCAGCTCGACCCTTACGCTGATCTGCCGATGCCTTCGATACTTTCATGGTCGTTAAATGAGTCATTCCACTACGTAAGGATAAGGCTTGTGTCCTCATAAGCCCACTATCCACAACAATGGCAACACCTTCGATCGTTAAGCTAGTTTCAGCTATCGAAGTCGCCAGAACGATTTTTCGTTTACCATCAGGTTCAGGTCGGATCGCAGCATCCTGTTCAGGCAATGACAACTGTCCATATAATGTTCTAATGACTATTTGATCTGGTAAAGACATCATTTCTAACTCACGCTTAACTTTGCGTATTTCTCCTACACCCGGAAGAAACGCGAGAACATTGCCTTTGTGGCGGAATAACGCTTGACCAATTACGGACGCTACACCCTTTTCCAATGAGGCATTAACTAATTGAGGGGAATATATCGTTTCTACTGGGAACTGCCGTCCTTTACAATGGATGATAGGTGCATCTTGAAGCAAGGAAGCTACCGGTTCTGCCGCAAGCGTAGCTGACATCACCAGAATCTTTAAATCCTCCCTCAACATCGATTGTGATTCCAATGCTAATGCTAGTCCTAGATCTCCTTGTATATTACGTTCATGAAACTCGTCAAAGATGAGAATTCCTACATCTACTAGCTCTTGATCATGCTGTAGCATACGGGTCAGAATCCCTTCCGTTACGACCTCAATCCGCGTTGACTTCCCAACCTTACTATCCATTCTAACGCGATATCCTACCGTTTCACCCACTCGCTCTCCTAGTTGAGAAGCCATGAAGTGAGCAGCAGAACGTGCAGCTAATCTTCGCGGCTCTAGCATAATAATCTTCTTGCCTTGAAGCCAAGGCTCATTAAGTAATGCCAAAGGGACACATGTTGTCTTCCCTGCACCAGGTTCTGCTATAAGAACAGCTGAAGAATGATGGGTTAATATTTCTTTTAACTGAGGTATAACTTCATATATAGGTAAATCATGCATTATATCTTCTCCATTTGATTTCCATTATTACGTTCTTGCCTATTATATAGCTAAGCCGCATCCGATATCTAGGAAGATATAAGAAAAGAGCATCATCCGTTGAAGGACGATACTCCTGTATACAAGGTTCACAATATAACCTTTTGAACTTTCTCTTTACAGTAGCGATTCGGCACCGTCAATAAAGATTTGCGATCCCGTAATATGGGAAGACTCTTTCGATGCTAGAAAACTTACTAAATTGGCTACTTGTTCTGGTTCTCCAGGACCATCTTCTAGGGGTTGTCTTCCTTCAGGAAATTCAACAGGAATGACAATATCCTTAAGTTCATCTGTTTTTTTCGTACTTTGATCAATGTTGGTCGATATCGCCCCGGGACAAATGACGTTCACACGAATTTTGAACTTAGCAAGTTCAAGTGCCGCCATTTTGGCAAAGGCAACCTGGCCCGCCTTCGATGTACTATAGGCTGACATACCAAAGCTAGAAAACGTACGGTTACCATTAACCGAGCTCGTAATGATAACACTCCCACCATTCTTTTTAAGATGCGGAATCGTATACTTCAATGTTAAGAAGGTTCCATTCAAATTGACACTAAGCGTCTGCTGCCAATCCTCAAGCTTCAATTCCTCGATTGGTGAGAGAACACCATTGATACCTGCGTTTGCAAATACAATATCAACTCCGCCGAACAACTTAACCGTTTCTAGAACCGCCTTTTCCACCCTCACCGCATCCGCAATATCTACATCAAATGCATGTGCTGCGCCTTGGCGAAACTGATTGATCTCAGTTTCCACTTCCGTTGTGCGTTCATCAAGTAAGTCGAATAAGGCCACGTGGGCACCTTGTCGGGCCAATTTTATAGCTGCCGCTCTTCCGATACCTGAACCAGCTCCTGTGACAATAGCCGTCTGACCTGCAAAACATTCTGAATTTATTGTATCCTTACTCATATGAACATCTCCTTTTGGTTTACATATATCTCAGATTACCCAAATAGGAGGGATATTTAATCAAAATCACCATTTAAATTCTAAAAATGCTGCATCTTCTCTTAATCCGTCCGTATGTGGTGCATCAAATAGAATCTGAATTTGTTCATCGGGAAGCCAATCACCTATCGGATCTAGATCGCTAAGACCTTCTGTATACAATTGCAGTCTTATTGGCATTCCATATTCTAAGCGGCTTTGATATATATGTGGCGCTCCACCAACAGGACCATCGGAAGCAGACCACCACTCATCCGTGGTCATCGTTTGTTTGAAGTATTGACTTACCTCGAGCTCGTCCCTCCAATATTTCAAGCGAGATTCACCTTGCCACGCCAACCATATTCTTCCGATAGGGCGTTCTAACGTAGGTAGTTCTAACCGACCACATATATACATCGATTCGAGGCTTTGAAGCTGTAGTTCTTCGAATACTTTCCCCATAAATACTAAGTTTTCCTCTTGTGTAGCCCCTGTGTTCAAATCCTCTAGAGATAATGGCGGAGTATTCTTCAAAAAGGATAAGAAACCAGCAGAGGACCAGTCATCCGTTGTATCTAACCAATCCATTAACATATTCCCTAAATTACGCGAAGCTAAACTTTTTTGGTCGTTCTTACCGATCCCCTTACATAAAGTAAAGTTACATATATCATCTTTCAGATAGACTGCTAAAAAATCCCGACTCATTTCACCTTGCGTAATCTTCTCAATTGCTCTTCCATATCCATATCGGCAAGTCATTAAGCCTTGATAAGAAGATATCTTTTGTTCTTTAGCCTGCGAACTTATGTAACGAAACTTTTCAACTATTTCAGGATTCATGAGCATGATAACCTCCTATACCCCCTTATCGGCGATTATGAAATTGATTCAAGTGAAACTGATACTTTCTTATATTTTAATTAACTATACTACGGACTTCTGTGAAGCACAAAAGAGGATAGTCCTGGGTATATTACCCTATTACAAAACGAATGAACTATTGACTTTCACTCTGTCACAACTTGGACTAATTCGTTTTTAGATTGGATTATTTAACTATTTATAATCTATTTTTAAGGTAATCTTAAGAAACATTCACTAGTATAGAAACAAGACATACCCAGAATGGAGTGATTTCAATGACGATGTTAATCAGTTTTCAAAACAAATTAGTACCCGTTTATTTCGGTACTGATAATAAACAACCTGTACAAAAAACGATGAGACTTCTTAGCAAGACGCTTGAGCTTAAAATTCAAAGCGGCAAAGCAGCCATACAAAAATGTCTGGGATCTCTCATAAGTATCGAAATCGAAGGTTCTGAAGCCATACTGCACAGCAAGAGTGAAGATGACACGTTAGCGTTATCTCTTTATTAATCATATAGCTTTGACCTTAGATAAGTTGGGCGTCTTCCTTTTTTTATGGAAGGCGTTTTTCTGTTTCCGGTATATTGCATTATTCAGTACTATGTATTATACTTTACTTACACACTAGTATCTAATGTTCAGTACTGTTTATAACAACCTACATTATCAAGATTTGAGGGAGCAACCATATGAATGTTAGTATTCAGTTTAAAAAAGGAGTATTGGAGCTCTGCGTACTTGTCCTAATCCAGCGCAAAGATCAGTATGGTTACGAGCTAGCGCAATCCGTATCTAAGTATATTGATGTTGCCGAGGGCGCACTCTATCCTCTATTACGCAGACTCGTGAATGAGAGCTATTGCACCACTTATCTACAAGAGTCCACCGAAGGTCCACCGCGTAAATATTACCGGATTACAGCAGTCGGTAAATCCTATTTGACCGATATGATCTTCGAATGGAAAGACTTTGTTCAGAATGTATCCAATTTAATTGAGGAAGGAACTGAGCATGAATAAACAACAATTTTTATTTATTTTGCAACATCATCTGACCCCCATTTCTGAGGATGAAAGACAAGAGTTACTAGCCGATTATGAATCACACTTCATTCATGGTCTGCAAAATGGAAAGACCGAAGAACAAATAGCACATGAACTAGGTGACCCATTCGAATTAGTTAAAGAAATACTAGGAGATCGATTTACGATACAAGACCCACAAATACAGGCAGTTCATAAAAAACCCATATCGATTACACGTAATATTTTTGTTTATACGGGTCTCTTCTTCATCAATATTATTATCGTTCCATTATTCATTGGCATTTGGTCGACATGGATCGGGTTATGTGCTACAACATTAGCCACCTTGGTCAGTCCTTTTCTACTCATTCCCGAATATTTCATTAATCATGAATTTTCCGTCGCGAAATTATTTGCCTCGATTGTGTGTGTAGGAATCGGCATTTGGTTATTTATAGCGGTCAAGTTCACCTACACATGGCTAGTAAACATGTGCAAATCATACATTAGGTGGAATATAAACATCACTAAAGGAGGGCATTTACAATGAAAAAGAACATGATCCGTCTTGCATTTCTCGGTTTAATACTCATCATTATAGGATTCGTAGGTATGTCAATGAATAAATTCAACTTTGGTAATGAACTTACGGAGTATCAAAAAAAGTGGACGATTGAGGATAATGTACTTACTCAACTTATTGTGAATAGTGATTACAACACTGATATTACATTTGTGCAAAGTACAGACGGTACTCAAACGGTAGAATTGAAAGGATCATTTGAGGATAAAGTGATCTCTAAGTTGAACCAAATTCATCCTCAGGATGAACAATTTGAAATCAATATCGATGATGATTCCATTCATTTCTTTCAGTTATCGTTCAAATCCCATAAAGTTACTCTAACGGTGTCTTTACCTGATCTGAATCAGCTTCAAGAAGTGGGTATTCATTTCAAATCAAGCAATGGAACAATTACCAATTTGAACTCATACAATGCTGAGATCACAGCAAATTCCGGTAATTTAACACTCCAATCCATTGTTGCAGACCAGCTTAGAATCGAATCAAGTTCTGGCGATGTGACTGGAACTGACATCCAAGCTCCTGCAATTGTCTCCATTAAATCAGGAAATATTAATATAACTGATTACTCGGGCATAGGTACATTCAGTGCCCGATCTGGCAATATTAAGTTAACGCAAAAGGGTTCTTCATCATTAGATATCTCAGCTAATTCAGGTAATGTAACGTTAACGGTAGATCCTGATTTCAAAGGTTCCTATGATCTAAATGCTAGATCAGGTAATATTAAATCGCCAGAATCGCTAAGATTGTCTGATGACCTCATCAAGGTTCGTACTTCCTCTGGCAATATCCGAATCGAGTAACTTAAATCTGCGGATCATGCAAGAAACTTTGACAACCTATAAATAGTATAGTACTATATTAAAGAAAGTAAGTAGTATATATAGAGTGGATAGGAATTAAAAAAACCATAAACAGATATAGAGGAGAGTTTACAAAATGAACGTATTAGTAGTTAAAGCAAACAACCGCCCAGCGACAGAGGCCATTTCAAGTAAAATGTATGAAACCTTCATGGCAGCATTAGAAGGGAAAAACGTAAATGTAACAATTTACGATGTTTTTGAAGAAGATACACCTTACTTCGGTCAAGATCTATTCAACGCTTTCGGTAAAGTACAGAACGGTGGCGAATTAACAGACGTTGAATCACGCCTTTTAGCTGCAAAGCAAAAAGCAATGGACGTTATCTCAGCTGCAGACGTAATCGTATTCGCGTTCCCATTATGGAACTTAACAATCCCAGCTAAATTACAAACATTCATCGATTATGTATATGCTGCTGGATTCGCATTCAAATATGACGCTTCAGGTAACATGGTTCAACTCATGACAGATAAGAAGGCAATCTTCTTGAGCGCTCGTGGTGGTTTCTACTCAGCACCGGAAGCTGCTCCAATGGAAATGGCTGTTAACTACATGCGCAACGTATTCGCTGGCGTATTCGGTATGCAAATCATTGATGAAGTCATCATCGAAGGTCACAATGCAGCTCCTGATAAAGCACAAGAGATCATTTCTGCAGGTATGGAAGAAGTTAAAGCTTCTGCACAACGTGTAGTAGATCTAGCTGTTAAAGCTTAATTGTTGTCCTAATCATACGTTATCAAATAGAGACGCCCCTATTTCACAGATTTCACTGGAAATAGGGGCGTTTCTTATTTACCGGATTTCGATCCTTCTTATCCAGCGTTGTTCAGTGAGTAGAACGCACTTCATGTTCAAATGATCTCCATCAACTCATTCAATTGATCAATCGTCTTCCATGGCTTCATTCCAAGCGAGTCATCCCACAGGTGGTTCCGCCGCAACCAAATCCCACGAATCCCTGCCTGATTGGCTCCCCAAATATCATTTACAGGATGGTCTCCAACAAACACCGTATGCTCTGCTGGCATTTGAAGCTCATCTAATGCCATTTGGTAAATTCGTTGATCTGGTTTCTTCATACCCGCATCTTCAGATACAATCACCGTATGGAATAACTCCCGGAGTTGTAAAACATCTATCTTCTTATACTGATTATGGTGTGGACCATTCGTCATGATCCCCATGCGATAACCACGATACTTACAATATGCCAATACTTCCTCTACATAATCCATTCGACATGCGTGCGTCATATAGTGTTTGTTATAATATGCTTCAATTTCATGTGCTGTAACTGGATCCTTCCAAGGAAGAACCTCCACCATTTCTGCGAAAAAACCTTGTTTATCCCGATATCCATCTGCATCTCTTACTTTAAGATCTATTATTATTTCATCCTGTAGGTGACCATTCAAGTGCCCCAAATGCTCACCTACAAATTGTTCTGTGAATTTACGAAATGTCATATCTCGGTCCATTAATGTATTATCCAAATCAAAAATAACAGCTTTTATATGCAAAACCATTCTCTCCCCTCGCTATCAAAAGCATATCATATACCCCAAACCACTTCTATGATGATCACAAACTATGATGACATTCTGTTCGATTCCTTTGAGTTTCTGGCATTCAACTTGCTTTTAGGGTAGGATTATAATGTTTGAACTACACATATCGCTACATTACTAAGGAGGTTCATTATGCAAGACGTCATCATTATTGGAGCTGGTCCCTGCGGGCTGTCGGCAGCGATAGAATGCAACCGCCGTGGACTATCCACACATATTATTGAGAAACACCATATTGTTCGTTCTATATTTCTATATCCTACATATATGCAATTCTTCAGTACAGCTGAAATGCTGGAGATTGGGGATATTCCTTTTACTACACCGAATGATAAACCTTACCGCCACGAGGCCCTATCCTATTATCGTAGGGTAGCCTCTCATTTCGAACTAAATATTACGTCTTATGAGGAAGCTATTTCTATTGAACGACATGAGAATGGATATTTCACAGTTCATACGAAAGACCGACGCGGGCAAGAGAAGCATCATCAAGGGAAGCATGTCGTTATTGCAACAGGTTATTTCGATCATCCTAACTATATTGGTATTCCAGGAGAAGACCTACCCAAAGTAACTCACTATTTCCGCGAGGCTCATCCTTATACAGGTACAAAAGTAGCTATTATTGGGGGAAGTAACTCTGCCGTAGATGCAGCGTTGGAACTCAGCCGTGTAGGTGCTGAAGTGACTGTTGTATATCGTGGAGAGACGATTTCTAACAATATCAAACCTTGGGTTCGCCCCCTATTTGAAGGACTTATTCAGAAAGGTAGCGTTACTCTTCACATGAATTCGAAAGTGACTGAAATTCGAGAAGATGCTGTCGTTATTACAACAAATGATGGAGAGCAATTTATCGTAGATAATCACTTTGTACTTGCGCTAACAGGGTTTCATCCCGACCGGAAGTTACTTGCTTCCTCAGGCGTACAATTAGGTGGAGATATGGAGAAGCCTGTCTTTAACCCTAATACGATGGAAAGTTCAGTGCCTGGACTTTATGTCGCTGGCGTCATTGCATCTGGAAGCAATGCAAACGAAGTATTTATTGAGACGGGTCGTGTGCACGGACGATTAATTGCTGAACATATCCGTCCCACTCACAATTAATATGAAAGTAGGGATCGATTCATGGATGTCACATCACTCATCTTATTGGGAATGGCTGGCTTAGGAATAGTAAGTAACAATACATCCATATCCGTAGCCATGGTCGTCTTGCTTCTGATTCGGGTTACTCGACTTACACAAGTATTTCCTTGGTTAGAGAAATACGGATTAACCATCGGGATTATTATTCTAACTATTGGCGTTATGTCACCTTTGGCTAGCGGAACGATCAGCATCTCTACCATTACTTCATCTTTTCTACACTGGCAATCGCTACTGGCGATATCCATTGGCATTCTAGTCGCTTATCTCGGTGGCCGTGGTGTTACCCTCATGGGTAATAACCCAACCATTGTAGCAGGATTGCTTGTAGGCACTGTATTGGGCGTTGCTCTATTTCGCGGCGTCCCTGTCGGACCGCTTATTGCCGCTGGCATTCTGTCTTTGTTGATTGGTAAAGGCTAGAGCATGATAGAAACTTGTATTTGAACAAAAAAAAAAGACGCTTTAGCTTATATAAGCTAAAGCGCCTTTTTTTCATATCAATCAACTATTCAGTCAAACATCCAAATGCTGCACGTTATACAATCGAGCATAACTTCCATCCAGCTCCATCAATTCTTGATGACTTCCGCTCTCGGTGATGCTTCCGTTCTCAAGAACAACGATTGTATCTGCATGCGTGATGGTCGACAATCGATGAGCCACAATTAACGTCGTACGGTTCGAAGATAAGGACTGTAAAGACTGCTGAATAAGATGCTCAGATTCCAAATCCAAAGCCGAAGTCGCCTCATCCAGTATCAGAATATCAGGGTCCTTCAGAAAGACACGGGCGATAGCTAAACGTTGCTTCTGCCCACCCGATAATTTAACTCCGCGTTCTCCAACCTCTGTATCATAACCTTTTGGCAAATTCATAATAAACTCATGAGCATTCGCTGCAATCGATGCTGCTACAATATCATCGTATCCCGCATCTGGATTGCCTAATAGAATATTCTCCTTCACAGACCCGCTGAATAAGAAGTTATCTTGAAGTACCATTCCGATTTTACTTCGCAGACTTTCCTGGGTAAGATCCTGAATATTCTGACCATTAACCAATATTCCGCCTTTTTGAATATCGTAGAATCGAGCAATCAAGCTAATCAGTGAAGATTTCCCTCCACCGCTCATCCCAACGAAAGCCACGGTCTCTCCCGCTTTAATATCTAGATTTATATCTTGTAGAACCCAATCATTCTTCTCATTATATTTAAACCATACATGGTCAAACGTAATCTGTTGAGCCTGACCTTTCAATTTCTTAGCATGTGGGGCATCCACGATATCATAAGGCTCGTCCATCAATTCCATCACTCTTTCTAAAGAGGCAGATGCTTGAGTGAGCACCGTAGATGAACTGATTAAACGTCTCAACGGGGCATACAAACGGTCTAAGTAACCAAAGAATGCTACAAAGGTACCTAATGTCAGATTCCCTTGAATCACTTGGTATCCACCATATCCAATGACCAGAATCGGTGAAATATCCGTTATCGTATTAATGACTGCGAATGTGATCGCATTCCAACGTGTCTGTGCCAAAGCCTTATTAAGAAAGTTACCATTGATACCTTCAAATTTATTCTGATCGTATTTCTCTAGAGTGAAGCTTCGTATAACAGAGATCCCATGAATTCTTTCGTGTAGATAGGATTGAATACCTGCTAATGCTTGTGAACGATCCTTTGTAAGACTTTTCAATCTTTTATAAAGAATCTTTACAGCGATAGCGTACAGGGGTAGCATCGAAATGGCGACTAAAGCCAACATAGGGTCCAGATAGAATATGACAACTAATACGAATACAAGCGTAAACATGTCCAACCATATATTCATCATCCCGACTTCTACAATGTTCTTCGTCTGCTCCACATCGTTAATGAAACGCGATATGACTTCGCCCGCTTTCGTATTCTGATAATACCGAAGCGATAACTTTTGTAAGTGTGAGTACAAACGATTTCGTAAATCAAATAAAACCTTATTCGTAATAAGTTGGGCGAAATACTGACGTAAATACTCAACAGGCCCTCTAATAATAACGAATAGTATTAATGCTCCACCAAGAACCTTCATCAATTGTGACACTTTTTCTTGCATCGAAAGTGGTGAATTTCCTGTCAATAAATCATCGACTACATATTTCATGATCATCGGTAAAGTTAATGGAATACTGAACTTAATCATCCCAATAATCAGCGTAATAATAATTAATTTCATATACGGCTTTATAAATTTAAAATAGGCTTTCCATTGCTCCAATGATTATACTTCCCCTTTCGAAAGGATCACGATATCTCGTTATTATCCCTTCACTTCTCTAATAAAATACAACTTACCATTTAAACACAACCAAAAACTCCTTTCCTTGTCGAAAAGGAGTTCTTTATATAAATTCCAAATACTATTGTTTAATCTCTTCATACACATAGTCAATATCATCATGAGGCTCTACATAATTAACGACTAGATCATAACCTTTAAGGTACCATAAATCCCGCTCTTCCAAATAAAAGCGAATTCCTTCTACATCTTGATATAACGTACCATTAGTCGGTTTCTCTACAGAGATGCCCAGTGAGAATCCTGGATGTAGTCCTCCTCCGGAACTATAACGCGGAAAAAACCTTACGGAATCACCGATGTTTAAATTTAACTCTCTCACATACCAACGCGCTGCATCTGCACTCATTACAATGTTCATGAAATCCAACTCCTTTACGTTCTGTATTCCAATGTGTGTCTCTCTATCATACCTGAAGCCGCATCAAAAATACATACACCCCCTCTACCTCGTAATAAATACGAACAGACACTCTCCTTAAAATAAAAATTGACAAATTTGATGACATGATGATAGAATTCTTGCGATACGAGATCTACAAAAATTTACAAAGGAAGGGTGAGTAACATGTTCAATCAGATGATTAGAGCTTTTCAACACAATACGGCTTATAAACTACAATTGAATATTGGAGTAACCCTGCTGGTGGATTAATTCTAAAGAAGTCATGTGTGCTTCTTAGAATTTCTGAATTAAATATTCTACGTTGGCGGCGGTTGCTCAATCAACCGTACGCATGATAACTTTAGCATTTCAAAAGACATATCGTCCGTTCACGGATGGTATGTCTTTTTTTGTGTCCAACTTGGGTGTTAAATTCATCAGCAGTTTCAACTTGAGAGGAAGTGATTGTTTTGTTTTCTGTTTTAAAAAAGCTAGGTTGGTTTTTCCGCCAAGAAAAAAAGCGCTATATCATTGGTTTAATTACGCTGATCTTATGTGGAGTAGGTGAGTTGTTACCACCTCGTTTACTTGGAAATGCGATTGATGATATCGTTACAGGCTCTATTACAGGTCCTTCACTTTTTCGCTATATCGCATTGATTATTATCATTCTAATTGCTATCTACCTGATCACTTACATATGGATGCATAGATTGTTTGGTGGTGCTAACCTTGTCGAGCGGATTCTCCGTACGCGGTATATGAATCATTTACTTGGTATGACCCCGGCTTTCTTCGAACGAAATCGTACAGGTGATTTGATGGCTAGAGCAACGAACGACCTTCGTTCCGTCGCTTCAACAGCTGGTTTCGGAATATTAGTCATGGCAGATTCAACCGTATATTTATTCGTTATTCTGTTCGCCATGGGATTCCTCATTAGCTGGCAGTTAACGTTAGCAGCGATTATCCCGCTTCCCTTTATCGCTCTTGCGATGAAGATTTATGGAAAAATCGTACATGAACGTTACTCTTTAGCACAGGATGCCTTTGGAGATATGAATGACCAAGTTCTCGAATCTGTTGCCGGAGTGCGCGTTATTCGTGCTTATGTTCAAGAAAGATCAGACCAACAACATTTTCAGAGCATCACGGATGATGTGTATCGCAAAAATATGAGTGTAGCTAAAGTGGATGCCTTTTTTGAGCCTACGATTCGACTGTGTGTCGGTCTAAGCTATGTGATTGGTCTTACTTATGGGATTTATCTTGTGTTCAGAAATCAGATTACCCTTGGGGATCTTGTGTCATTTAATATGTACCTTGGGATGATGATCTGGCCAATGTTCGCCATTGGTGAATTAATTAATATTATGCAACGGGGTAGCGCCTCTCTCGATCGTGTCGATGAAATTCTATCCGTCACACCGGATGTGGATGACGTTGCTCATCCTACGACTGTTGGTGATCCACAGCGTATTGAGCTCCGGGATATTACTTTCCGTTATCCTACTTCAACGGTAGATAATTTGAAGAATATTCAGTTAACACTCCAAAAGGGGCAGACACTTGGCGTAGTTGGACGTACCGGAAGTGGTAAATCCACTTTACTGAAGCAGTTTCTTCATGAATACCCTGCAGGCGACGGAGAGCTTCTTATCTCCGATATCCCTATACAACAAATCGCTAAGCACGAACTTCATAGCTGGATCGGATATGTACCGCAGGAACAAATATTGTTCTCTAGATCTGTACGTGAGAACATTCAATACGGCTTACAAGACGCAAGTGATTCCTTCATTATGGATGCCATCGCAACCGCTGCCTTCGAGAATGATCTGACTACCCTTTCAGATGGTCTAGATACCCTTGTAGGTGAGAAAGGGGTCGCCCTTTCTGGGGGACAGAAGCAACGTGTCGCGTTAGCAAGAGCATTTATTGGAAATCCTGAAATTCTCATTCTAGATGACGCACTTTCTGCCGTTGATGCAAGAACAGAAGCACGAATTATTGAGAATATCAGACTCAAACGCGCTGGCAAAACAACGCTCATATCCACTCACCGCTTATCCGCTGTGGAGCATGCTGACTGGATTGTCGTGCTTGAGGAAGGTAACATTATCGAAGAAGGGACTCACGAAGAGCTGTTAGCTCTAAGGGGTTGGTATCATGAACAATTTGAACGTCAACAAGTAGAGAACAAACTAGGCACTGAGGAGGTGACTTAATTGAACATAGGAAAACGGTTGTTCCAGTACGCTCTTACGGCTAAAGTAATGTTCATAGCCGCTATATTCACATTATGTATAGGCGTTGCCGCAGAACTTGCGGGACCTTTTATAGCTAAAGCGATGATCGATGACCATATGCTCGGTATTGAACAGCCATTCTTTGAGACGGATTCGCCTACATCAGAAGGAGCCGTTCTATATGAAGGTCATTATTACAAGCGCGGCGAAAGATTCGCCGAGAATGAGAATAAAGGTCAAGAAGTCCGTATTCTCCAGAAAGGTAAGACTTTCTATTTTATCAATCAAGCAGTAGAAGTTGCTAATGGAAAAAGAGTCGTTATCGATGGGCAGATGACCATTTCAAATGGATCTCTAGAGTCCACTTATCCAGTCAAGGCATTAACAGCCGACCAACTTTTCACCTTTTACAAACCAGAAATACCTGGCATTATGAAGCTCGTTGGATTATATCTCTTACTACTATTGGTCACCATCTTCACGGAATTTGGTAAGACGTACTGGCTACAGTCTTCAGCTAACAAAGTGATTCAGAAATTGCGGACAGATGTATACGCCCATATTCAACGACTTCCAGTCCATTTCTTCGATAACTTACCTGCTGGAAAGGTCGTTTCTAGAATTACCAACGATACCGAAGCTGTAAAAGATTTATTCGTAGCTGTACTTGCCAACTTCAGCTCGGGTATCGTCTATATTACAGGCGTGTATATTGCTCTATTCATACTTGATGTGCGACTTGGGCTTGTATGCCTGTTCGTCATTCCGATCTTAATCGTGTGGATTATTCTGTATCGTAAATACGCAACGAAATTCAATACGATTATTCGCTCTCGTCTAAGTGAGATCAATGCGATCATCAATGAGTCGATTCAAGGGATGTCCATCATTCGTATATTCCGACGCCAGCAACAAACGAAGGATGAATTCGAGACACTGAATCAAGATTACATGAAATATCAGAATAAGATGCTGAACCTCAATGCGTTTACAACCCATAATTTGGTCAATGTATTACGCAGCTTCTCATTTGCCGTATTGCTAGCGTATTTCGGATTCGGCTCACTCAGTGGTACCAATGTTGTATCGCTTGGTGTTCTATATGCCTTCGTTGATGTTCTCGGTCGGTTATTCCAACCCATCACGGGCATGGTGAACCAACTTGCTGCGCTTGATTCTTCTATGGTATCTGCAGGGAGAGTGTTCGAGCTAATGGATGAGCCAGGGGAAGAGGTTACAGATGGTACTATGCCACGCTACAAAGGAAATGTAGAATTCAAGGATGTCTCCTTCGCTTATAAAAAAGATTATGTTCTCAAAAATATTTCCTTTGAAGCGAAGCAAGGTCAGACGGTTGCGCTGGTAGGTCATACTGGTTCAGGGAAAAGTTCCATCATTAATCTATTATTCCGCTTCTATGATCCACAGAAAGGAAGCATAACGATTGATGGTCAGGAAGTGACTGATATCCCTAAACAATGGCTACGCCATCATATGGGAATTGTATTGCAGGATCCTTATCTCTTCACTGGTACGGTTGCATCGAATGTCAGCCTAGGTGACGAGAAAATATCCCGTGAACAAATCGAGAAGGCCTTGTGTGATGTGGGTGCTGAGCGTATACTTGCCCACTTACCTAAAGGATTCGATGAGCCCGTTGTGGAGAAAGGAAGTACATTATCCGCTGGGCAGCGCCAACTGATCTCCTTCGCACGCGCACTTGCATTCGATCCAGCGATCCTTATTCTTGATGAAGCTACCGCCAACATTGATACCGAGACGGAAAGCCTCATTCAGTCGGCCCTTGAGGTCCTGAAGAGAGGTCGCACAACATTCATTATCGCTCACCGTCTTTCTACCATCCGCAGTGCAGACCAGATTCTCGTATTACACCGTGGAGAGATCGTTGAACGAGGTAGTCATGACGAACTCTTAGCACTTGGCGGTCGTTACTTCCAATTGTATCAACTACAACTGGGAAGCATCTTACCACAACCTACTGGATCTGAGCATGTAGAAGAATCTTCTAGGCAACCTGTTCAATCCGTGCCTAGTATATAAAATAACAGATGACCTGACAACAAGGTATTACTCCTTTTAAAGAATCGCTCTGTTAAAGTTCAATGTTGATATTAGACATAGAAGTAGAAATAGATCTTCCATAAAATTGGAAGTTCTATTTCTAATTATTAGCTTATTAACCTAACGTTACCCGTCAGCGTAATGGATGATGGTTGTACAAGAGAGAACGCTAGTCGAATTACCTGAATTCAAGAAACTTTAAAATACAAATGACGTTAGTAGAAATTCTTAAATACGCTGTTTAGTGCTTTCATTACTACGACTATCAACGAATAAAAATCAAGCAACGTAATTATCAAGATACTTGAACAAATATAAAACGGCTGTCGAAGCAACCGCTATTCCACTATCGTTTCCCGATAGATTAGTTTAAAAATTCGGGGATAAAGTCATCTTTTATACTCATTAAGCCATCTCCGTGATTCACTTCAATTACATGTTCATTACCTTTTTCGTCTTCTGCCACGAATACAAAACGATTAGTATAGCGAATCGACATGTCTCCCGAATCAAAGAAATCCTCATAATTCATTATTGTCTTTTCAGCAACCCAACTTGGAACCTCGATATCATCTGGATTCAAAAATCCAGCCAATTCAGTTGCCTTCCCCTTACTAATATGGTCTAAGTATTGGAGAACCATTTCTTCTGCATAAGGAAAATACCGAACATAGGGATTATGATAGACTTTACTGCCATCTACATCATAACGAATTACTAACGAGTTCTCTTCATTATTTTCATTAAGGTTCTTGTCCAATAAAATGAATTCATACTGTCCTACTTGAGGGTTCATAGCAAATCCATCGTAATTGATTTGAACAGATAATGTATCCAGATCAAAATTCACATCGAAGCCTTCAATTATTTTATTTGCTCCTTCTATATCCAATTGTGTAGTGTTAAGAAGCTGTATTAATTTATCCGCATCTTTTTCCTTAATAATCTCACTAAACTCTTGTGCATCTTTTACCGCCTTAATTTCACCATTACTTTTGTTCTCTTGACTTGCTTCTAGTGTGACACTGCTATTGATGCTTTTATCGATATTACCGATCCTATTTTCTCCTTTATCTTCGTTCAATTTGACTTCTTCGATATTTCTTTTATACGACTCATTTTGTCTTGAGCACCCAGCTAAAATTAAGAGTACACAGAATAAAATTAATATACTTCGATTCATTAACTCGCCCCCTTCATCTTCAATATCTTAGACGGAGCATATAGAGTAATTTTGCGTTAACCTGCCCGTTCGTTGAATAAGAAATAACATTTATATCGTGAATTTAGCTAGCATAAGTGTATCATATTATTCCATATTTTGTACTATATTTCCTTTGATAATCAATTCTTTCAAAGTGACTTCATTTCTCTGATGCTGAATACTTTCCTATGTAAGCCTTTAGATGTATTCCGCGTAAATAGCGGGGGAAGGAAGACCCACGAGAACGGAATAAGAGCCTAAACAACACTTACATTAGCAGTAAAGGCTAGATTGTGAGAATTAAGTGCCTAGATGACAGTTGAAATCGGGAGAAACGCGGAAAATTGGGTTTTCCGAATAATTAGATGTTGTTTGGGCAGCTAAAGTGGTGGAAAGAGGAATGGCAATGGATTTAGAGGTCAAATTTGCAACTAACTACGTGATACCCTCGCTATAGCAATAGAAATATAAGATAACAAGTGCGAGTAGTTGCAGAAATCAGTACTTACAGAAAACAATGGATGTTGTATGAAGTAGCGAAGATGACGGAATTATCCTGAAGAAGCGGTAGCGCTCGCCTACAAGCTTTCCGTAGGAAAGCTACTCCGGAAGCATATGCTTTGCCCTAGGATTTCTACCGCTAAGCGGTATACAATCAAGAAATTGGAGGGCAACAGCGACCATAAGGATAATCCGTCATCGCAGCGGCATCCTACACCAATATATGTGGACTTTTTTCAGAGACCCTTTCAGAACAACTCCACCCTATTCAAGCATCCTTGTTCATAAACTATCATTTATCGGAATTAGAAGCATGAGAATCATTATCCAGACCAAGCGTGCGATATAATTCCCGAGAATAACCTTGGAGCTTCTTCTCTAACATTTGTGCTTGATCACTAAATTTCGTAAGCTCACGAATCATACGGGAACGACCTCCAGGACTGAACGTCTCTTGGATTCGTTCTTTGAAGTAATCATGGACAATATAATTACGTTGCTTCCATATTCTTGTCAATTGAATTGTTTCTTCTTTCGTGAAAGGGAAATGATGCTGAATTTCCTGCACTAATTGGCCTAACGAACTACTTAACTTACGTTGATAAATTTCAGTGAAGTCTTCTTCTGTTGGAATCTTGCCCTCTGATAGCTTCATGAGCATCAATAAGTTAACCAGTTGCTTCTCCAAAGATTGTGAAGAATATACGGCAAGTCCAAAATAGGTAAAGACATCTCTTGAATGATCACTATCGAGCAATCTCTCTTTTACCATACTTCCGCTCCATTCACTATCAACACATTTACGCGATGTGCTAGTTGATCTACTTTGCTATTCCTAATGTTAAAGGAATCCGCAAAATCTATCAACATGAGATTGTTAAATGGATCTATTACGTCCCTTTTTACATACGGGCTGGGGTAGCCAAACCAAGAATATGCATTGTTCTTTGTAAAGATTGCCCTGTCAGTGTCGTTAGAGACACTCGAATTTTTCTTACCCCATCTTCTTCACACAGTATTCTTTCCTGGTTGTAGAAGTGATTGAACGCCTGCGCTATATCTAGAACATATCTAGCTAATACGGAAGGTTCATTGTTCTGTATCCCACGTTTCAACTGTACAGGGAACGTAATAAGCAGTTTAAGGAGTGCCCATCCTGAATCACCTAATGCTTCAGCATATTGATCCTGCTGCATTCCTTGAGAATCTTCCGTGTGTACTTGTTCTAACATCATACTTTTAGAAAGAATGCTTTGGGTTCTTGTATATGTGTACTGCAAATAAGGACCTGTCTCCCCTTCGAAATTCAACGCATCATCCAGTGAGAAATCCACTTCGTTAGTCCGATTATTCTTGAGATCCCCAAAAATAACAGCTCCAATTCCTACGTCCTGTGCCACCTTATATTTGTCCGGTAACTCTGGATTCTTCTGTTCAATGACTGTGAGCGCTCTTGCAACAGCTTCATCTAACACATCGTCAAGATACACAATTTTACCGCGACGGGTGGACATCTTCTTACCCTCGAATTTCATTAATCCAAAGTGTACATGACTGCAATCTTGTACCCACTCGGCCCCCATTTTATGCAATACAGCAAATACTTGTTGGAAATGTAACTTCTGTTCTCCCCCGACCACATAAAGAATTTGATCAGCTTTCATGACATGATGGCGATAAAATGCTGTTGCCAAATCGCGTGTAGGATAAATCGTCGTCCCGTCGGATTTCATAATTAAGCAAGGTGGCATCCCCTCATCATCCAATTGAACAACGAGTGCACCATCACTTTTCACTAATAAATTTTTATCTTTTAGCGCTTGAACAACGGCAGCCATTTTATCATTGTAAAAGCTTTCTCCAAGCACATGATCGAACGTAATATTTAGTCTTTTATACATTCTGTTGAACTCCTGCATACTAACTTCGACGAAATATTCCCAAAGTCTATTCGCTTCTTCATCACCAGACTCCAACAGACGGAACCAATTTCTCGCCTCGGGTTCCAATGTTACATCTTGTTGTGCTTCCTCATGAAACTTAACGTATAAACGTAAAGACTCTTGAATTGGATTCTCTTGTAAAGCTTCATCATTACCCCAACGCTTATATGCTGTAATTTGTTTGCCAAATTGCGTGCCCCAATCGCCCAGATGATTGACGCTAACAGGTTCGTATCCTGCGGTTTGATACATTTTATACAAGGCTGCACCAATCATCGTTGATCTAAGATGTCCGATACCAAAAGGTTTCGCAATATTGGGAGATGACATATCAATAACAACCTTTTTTCCCTGACCTATATTAGTTCGAGCATCATCATCTTGCTGCAATCTCTCCATCAAGCCCCCGACATAATAATCTCTGTCGAAAGTTAAATTAACATAGGGTCCAACAGCTTCTGCTTTGATTCCCTTCATTTGGATACGACTCACTAATTGTAAGGCGATCTGCGGCGGTGATTGTCTAAACTGCTTCGCTAATACGTAACATGGAAATGCAATATCACCCATCACTACTGAGGGCGGTGTTTCTAATAAGTTTTCCACTTCTTCTGCTGATAGGGGTACGTGTGGCTGTATTGCCTCTATGGCCCAATTCTTTAACATGATAGTTCATCCTCCATATTCTACTTAAATGACTGTTTATTTCATCAAAAAAAGCCCTCATCTCTATGAATAAGAGACGAGAGCTTTAGTTCCCGTGGTACCACTCTAGTTGAACCCTCAGACAGAGGTGTATTCCTCTCCAGAGTTGTTCCGCTTGATGACCTATAACGAAGATCAATCGGACTATTCTACTGATCATAAAAGAAGTTGTTCAAAAGACGATCTTCATGACGTTGGAATAGCCATCTCCCGGGTGCGCTTCATCAGAGTCCAATATGCCGGCTTTCACCAATTCCGGCTCGCTACAATATCGGTCACTCCCATTACTCTCCCGTTCAAAGACGTTCAATATACCACAGTATACATCGGTCACCGTTAAGTTGCAACACGATATAACTGAATCATTCTCCTTCAAATTCTAATAAGTATTAACCCTTCTGCTCAAGCTCTTCCAAGGCATTCTTCAATTCAGCTTGAGAGAAATGCTCACCTATGAATACAACGACATCGGGTACAACTCCTTGAGGATTAATCTTCAAAAAGTCCGATTCTCTAAATGCATATTGAAATAAAAATCGGCTGGTTGTATCACTAAATGTCATAATTCCTTTTGCGCGATATACTTCACGTGGTAAATGATTCACTAATTTTTCGAAACCCTGACTATCAATTGGACCCGCGAAATAATGCGTATACACCATAACATGATCATGGGAGTGATGTGAGTGATCATGTCCATCATGACTATGGTCATCTCCCTTGCCTTGATCAACTTCATGTGATTTGTCGCTCTTCCACTGTCTAGGTTGAACATCTTGTCCGAACAATGGAACCCAGTCCACATCACAACGTACAGCTGGAATAATCGGGGCATACTCGTTCCAACTAGATATAATAGTCGCTAGCTTCTCTTGATCTTCTTCACTTACACGGTCAACTTTATTAAGGATCAAATAAGATGCACAGCGAATCTGCTCTTGCATAAGGCGATAAGTCTTGCCTTTCTGAATCTCATATAGTTCCAATAAATGTACGGCATCCACGACGGTAATGACGCTCTTTAGATCTATTTTCATATAAAGTGCAGCTTCCGTTACTCCATCCAAGATTTCCATCGGATTTGCAATTCCTGTCGCCTCTATGACGATCACATCAGGTGATTCTTGCTTAATCAAATTAGATATTTCTAGACTTAGATCACCTCGAATGGTACAGCAGATACATCCACTGAGCATTTCAGTCATGGGGATCGTCTCTTCAATCAGTGCACCTTCCAAGTTCACATCGCCAATCTCATTCATGATCACAGCAGGTCGCAGCCCCTGCTCCTGCCAATGAGTTACCATGCGCTGCAACAATGTCGTCTTCCCGCTCCCCAGAAATCCAGACAATATATAAATAGGTGTAACCCGATCTGCCACTTGATTCTGATTCATACTTCTTTCTCCTCCAACTCGTTTCCATCTCTATCAGCCGAGTTTACTATATGTGAAGCCCCTCATGCAAGTGGCCATATTTAATCACATTAACTATTCAGAGCACTGCCTTTCTTGCGTCCGTAACTTGCTCAACTATTGTACACTATTCACTACTTCCTTTCGTATTTCATTAGATAACTCTAATGAAATCTTCCCCTCTTTCTCGAATACCCCACCACCAATAATATGTTCGAAGCCCAGTTGCGTAATTGTATTATCTTCATCAATGCTACCACTTATTTCTCTGCTGCTATCTCCAAAAATACTATATTTGTAATATAATAACTTTTTATTTATTATCATTTCCGTTCCTCTTATATCAAACAATTTATGATCCAAGAAGTTTTCTAGGTTATTTCCTTTTTGAATATGCGCTTGCCAAGTCACCATTGGGAAATCCTCTTTAAATTCATACAATAAAACTGTATCGCCTGTAATCACATAGAAGCGAAGGGCTTCACCCTCAGGGAATATAAACGTGCTATCATAATCTTCATATACATACTTTACCTCTAATGGCCTTTGCTCATAATGTACAATTGAGGTGTAGGTCTTGTCCATCGCTAGCTTCCGAGCTTCTTGTAGCGAACCTTCATAAAGAATCTTCCGTTCCTTATCATTTAGAGGTGAACTAATCGTTACTGCCTTGCCATCCCAATCTACCCTATACCCATATAATTCTGATAGAAATCGTAAAGGGACAAACACTCGATTATTCTCCAATTTAGCAGACACATCTAATGAAATCACACCGGATTGATTGGGCTTCCCATCGACGGAAGCAGTATTCTTACCGATCGTAAGTATGACACTTTCAGCCCATTTACGAATAGTCACCTTGTTGTCCTTTTGATCCCATTCTACTTTGGCACCTAATGCCTCTGACACAACTCGAATGGGAACAAGTACTCTCCCTTGCTCTACTATTGGCGCTAAACTGTTTGGAATTATATCATTGTTTATATATATAGGAATTGAATCAGCGGCATTTGCTATTGAACCAACACTTAACATGCTAACAACTGCAAATGCGGTTAGAATTTTTCTCATGAATTTCTCTCCTTTGCACATTTTATCTCAACTTCAAGTCTGAACTACAACTTAAGCTTATACTCTCATTACCACTTAAACGTTCGTTAGACTCTAAATGTTCCATTTATTTTAACATTATTTATTTTTAAGTAAGCCAAACTGTTTACAGGCAACGATTATTCAACGACAAAAAACAGAGCACGGGAGCTATTACCAGTCCCCACACTCTGCTAGTTTCACTTCCTATTTCCAAAAGCTAACCCGCTACAATAAATGTCCTAATCTAGCTTCACTATGGTACGTCCGACTGCTCCACCTTGCAGTATAGTCTCTAGTACACCAGGTAATTCATTCAATGAAATTTCCGTTATTCCCCCATCAAGTACCTTAACGGGCTTCCACGCTGCGCCTAATTTAGTCCAAATCGCCTGTCTATGTTCCATTGGACAATAGACGGAATCGATACCGAGCAATTGTATTCCTCGTAGTATAAATGGATAGACTGTACTTTCAAAAGAACCACCGCCAGTTAATCCTGAAAGTGCCACTCCTCCACCGTATTGGACTGTCTTCAAAAGCCCTGCTAAATGAGATCCTCCAACAGGATCAACTACACCTGCCCAGCGCTCTTTTGCAAGAACTCCTTTGGTCGGTGCAATAATATCTTCTCGGCTAACGACGGAAGTAGCTCCCAATTGTTGTAACCACTCACTCTGAGTATCTACTTTCCCTGTACTTGCCACAACTTCGAATCCAAGCTGAGCTAGTATATTCACAGCTACACTACCCACACCACCCGTTGCCCCTGTAACTAATACAGGTCCGCGCTCCGGTGTAAGACCATTATGAATAAGACGTTCCACAGACAATGCAGCCGTAAACCCAGCCGTTCCCAGTCCCATCGCCTCTCTTGAATTCAAGCCCTTTGGTAACGAGACGAGCCAATCACCACTTACCCTTGCCAAGCGACTATACCCACCGAAATGTGCTTCACCAAGCCCGTATCCTGTACATAGAACAACATCACCTGACTGAAAGCGTGGGTCATTTGACTCAACAACGGTTCCAGCTAGATCAATGCCCGGAATAAAAGGATACGATTTGACTATCCTCCCCTCCGGTGAATTGGCTAAACCATCCTTATAGTTAACACTGGAATACTCTACCTCAACGGTTACGTCACCTTCTGGTAGTTGATCTATATTAAGTGTCTCTACACCACTTCGAAACCCTTGATCATCTTTACGAATCATAAATGCTTGAAAACTGTTCATTTAAGTCATCATTCCCTTCCTTAATTATCTAAATTATTAATCGTATTCACTAGTCTCTTCATTGTAACCTTCTCCAAGCCAGCATTCAAAAAAGACATCTCCCCTGCTAAGGAAAAATGCCTTTTTCATTTCTAAATAAGCTTATAAATAAGGATTCTCATGCTTAGCCTTCAATACATTCCAGCGTCTATTAACCTCATTTTGGAAACTCTCATACGTAGTTTCATTCTCTGGCTTAAGTAAATGGCGTGTTTTCCCCATCCATTTCAGCCATTCGCGAAGCTCAACCTTTTTATTCTTATCTTCTGGATTATAAGTGATGTTTGTACATCCATGTTCTACCTCATACAATGGGAAGAAACAAGTATCTACAGCTTCATTCACAATGATAGCACCCTCATTGTCATTAGATAACCAGTTCAAAGGACATGCAATCAGTATTTTTCCATATACTAATCCTTCGTTCTGCGCGTAGTATTGGGCTTTCGCCGCTTTCTTCACCAAATCTTGAGGGAATGCCTCCGAACCCGTAAATACGTACGGAATATTCGTTGCTGCCATAATTTGAGCTGTATCTTTATGTTGCGTTGTTTTCCCTTGTTGCTCCGTTCCTAGGTTGGATGTGGAAGTACGGTTTCCAATAGGTGTTGAATAGGACTGCTGTGCCCCAGTATTCATATACCCTTCATTATCATACTCGATAATAATCATCTTATGGTTCCGCATTGCTGCACCAATGGCAGGCCCCATACCAATATCCATCCCTCCATCACCTGTGACCATAACAAACGTGAAGTCATCTTGCAAACCTAGATGATCTAATTCACCTCGCCGCTTGCGTTCCCAGAACATTTCTACAACACCTGATAATGTCGCAGCACCATTCTGGAACAGATTGTGGATATACGTCGCTTTATGTGCAGAGTAAGGGAATCCCGTAGTCGTAACCATAGCACACCCTGTATGATACAGTGCAACGATATCCCCTTCAATTCCCTTGAAGAACGTCTCCAGACCCGAGAATATCCCGCACCCTGGACAAGCGCCATGACCCGGAGCTAAGCGTTTCGGCTTCTTCGTAAGCGCGCGTAACGGTGGAATTCGTACACTTAATTTCCCAGTCACTTCATCCTTCTTCACCGTAATTAAGCCTGTCTTCAAGTCTTCGAACCTCATCGGCTTGAGAACACGCTGAGGAGCTTTAGATGCTTCTCCTTCAGTATGACCATAATAATCAAAAGGAACTTCTACCGTCCCCTTCTCCACTGCCTCAATAGCTAACTTGAACAAATGATGCCCGTCCTCGGAGTAGAACTCTTTGCCTCCCAAACCATATATCCGACTGATCACCTGTGTTGTTGTGTTACCATGTGTGAATAGGGCAGCTTTGATTTCAAGCACCATATTTCCGCCATGTGCTCCATATGAATCTGCACGATCACCCACCGTAATTGCCTTAACATGTTGTAATGCTTCAGCAATTTGCTTCTGAGGGAACGGTCGGATCATATTCGGAGCGATTGAACCTGCCTTGATCCCTTGACTACGAAGTTGGTCTACCACATCTTTGATAATTTCAGAAGCCGAATTCATAAGAAATACGGCTACTTCTGCATCCTCCATACGATACATATCTAGCATTTCGTAATTTCGACCTGTTAATTCCTTATATTCACTAGCAATAACCTCAAATACGTCTCCAGCATTGTACATTGCTTGGGATTGCTGATATTTATTATTAATATAATCCGGTTCATTCATATACGGTCCCACCGTAATAGGATTGTCACGATCTAACGTATTGGGGAACCCTTCTGGTGGCTTTTCCCCTACAAACTTATGAACGTCCTTCTGATGCGCCAACACTTGAACACGACGCTTCTGGTGTGACGTGAAGTATCCATCAGAAGCAATCAGCACTGGCAGACGGACATCTTTGTGTTCAGCTAGTTTGAGCGCGATGAGGTTCATATCATAGACAGACTGGGGATCACGACACATCAGGATAGGCCAGCCTGTATTCAATGCGAAATATAGGTCCGAATGATCACCATGAATATTCAACGGACCTGAGACCGATCTGCACACCAGATTCATAACCATAGGAAATCGTGTACCAGACTGCACAGGCATCTGTTCTAACATAAACATATAACCATTTGCACTTGTTGCGTTAAACACGCGACCGCCCGCCGTTGAGGCTCCGAAACATATACCTGCGGAACTGTGTTCACCATCTGACGGGATCAATTTAATATCATGTTGCCCATCCGCTTTCATCAAATCTAAATACTGTGCTACCTCGGTTGAGGGGGAGATTGGAAAATATCCCATCACATGATAATTAATTTGATGTGCAGCATAAGCAGCCATTTCATTCCCAGATTCATAGACATATATTTGCTCGACCTTAGAAGATGTATCTACTTCTTTTTCATCAATAACAGCCATAACAACTTCCCGCCTTTCACCAATCATTTATACTAAGTCAAAAATATGTTTAACGGTCTGAGCATCTGCTACCCCGTCTTCTTCAAACATGCTTGAGAGAGCATCCGTTGGACAAGCCTCTATACATTTCAGACAACCTTTACAATACTGATAGTCGATCCCTTTAAGGAACATTTGTGGTCTTCCTTTTTTATCAGGCTGTTCTTCCCACACGAAGCATAAGTCGGGACATACCGTATCGCACTGGGCACAATGTATACAATCCTCTAGCACGAAATGAGGCATCATTCCAGCGCGTGAAATACTCAGGTTCTTCAGTATGCTATTCCCAGGATTCGTAATGAGTCCTCCCATTGGCTGCGTCTCATATCCAAGAACAGATGTATCTGCACGTACAAATTCCGGCATTGACAATCCTTCTTCTAGTGGGAATTCCTGAATGATTACTTCGTTAAATCCACGTTCGAACGTATTCAATGCGGATGCTACACTCTGAGGATATTTCGTCCCAAGGGATTTGCGAATGACGTCTTTCATCGTATCGGGATCAAGAAAAGGACATAATCGAAACATCGCTCCAAGCATCGCCATATTGACTCGATTCTTCTCCGCTAGCGCAATACCTGTTGCATCAATAACAGCAACCGTGCCTCCAAGCATATTCATAGCATTCTTTAATCGCTCAGGTGTCTTCTGAGAATTGATAAGGACTATACTATCTGCATAAATTCCACTAACAACGTTAACCGTTTTAGCTAGAGCTTCATGAAAAACACTCACAACATGTGGTCGTTCTACGGGTGATGTGTCACGTATAGGTGTATTCAGATCACAAAAACGAATATGCGCTTTAACATGTGATCCCTTCTTCTCAGAACCATAGGACGAGAAACTCACCCCATTCAGACCAGCACCTTCAACACCAGCCTCAGCCAGCATTTTACCAGCCAAATTTGCCCCAAGGCCCCCAATGGACTCCAGTCTTATTTCAAAGAAACCCAACTCATTTACTTTTGGCAGATGTTCCACCGACATAACCCCTTTCAGGATATCTTCTCTACTGTTATCCTCTCATTTAACGAGTTATTACAAATTTTAGATATGAAAAAAATCATATTTAGATAAATATGATGTATGCGTTTTCACTCCGTGACATGTCGAACAGCGATACATTTTGCCAATTCCTGCGCTTTCCCGAGAAATAATTGAGGACATCCGTATGACTTCAGTGGCTTCTCCACACAAGCAGAAACGGCTATGCCGTCCTTTTTCGAGGACGGTACCCGTCTCTGCCGAAATATAAGAATTAGAGTATCAAGAATCAATTTCATAATTACGCAACCCGATTTAGCTGCATCGGCGATTATGAAATTGATTCAAGTGAAACTTATACTTTCTTATATTTATAAAAAAAGCATGTCAGAGATCCTGTGGGATCTCTAACATGCTATCGGTTATACCTTATATTATTATATATCTTCTTCTTGCATATGTTGAGCCATGATAGATTTCTTCAATTCCCATACGGTCTCACTAATATTCGTACGATATATTTCCGGATTCATTTTCCGCAAATATTCCGGCCAGAAGAGATTTAGCTGTTCCTTATGGTGGCTGCGAATCATATCAAGCGTCGGTAATTCATATACTTGAACACCATCCACAAATACGGGCTCTAGCATAGGAATAGCTTCATAGTTCCGTATCTTCTTTTGTAGATAAGAATGCTGAGGATTGAATAACTTGATCGGACCGCCATCACGCGGCTGATCCTCTTCTGGGAAACAAATATAATCCGCTAGAGCCTTACCACTTATACGGTCAATAATGCGATATACGTCTTTCTTGCCAGGTGTAGATACCTTCTCAGGGTTAGCCGAGATTTTCAAAGTTGGCTTCATGATGCCACCCACATTACGTTCGACGAGTTTGTACACACCGCCTAATGCTGGTTGATCCGCCGCTGTGATCAGCTGCGTTCCAACGCCCCAAATATCAATCCGTGCTCCCTGTGCTTTAAGGTTAAGAATCGTATTCTCATCTAAATCATTTGAAGCAACAATTTTTACATGAGATAAGCCCGCTTCATCTAACATTTTACGAGCTTGAATCGAAAGATATGCTAAGTCCCCACTATCTAAGCGAATGGCAGACAAGCTCTTCCCAATAGATGCTAAATATTTACCCGTCTGAATCGCATGTGGAATACCACTCTTCAGCGTATCGTAAGTATCTACTAGTAAAGTCACTAAATCAGGCATGACCTTGGCGTAGGCGTCAAAAGACTCTTGCTCACTTTCAAAGCTCTGTACCCACGAATGTGCATGAGTTCCTTTAGTAGGAATGCCAAACTTTTTGCCTGCCAACATATTGGATGTTGCATGAAAACCTCCAACATATGCAGCTCGAGCACCCCATACCGCCGCATCCGCTTCCTGTGCACGGCGTGTACCGAATTCAAGTAAAGTATCCTGACCTGCAACTTGTTTAATTCGCGATGCTTTGGTTGCGATAAGTGTCTGAAAGTTCATGAAATTAAGAAGAGCTGTTTCTACTAATTGCGCCTCCATCATTCTACCTTCAACACGAATCAACGGTTCATCAGGAAATACTAATGTTCCTTCTTTCATAGAATGAATCGTTCCTTCGAAGCGAAACTTACGCAATTCATCCAGAAATGCAGAATCATAATTCTCTTCTTGTTCTGCAAGGTATTGTATATCCTCTTCCGTAAATCGAAGATGGTTAACATATTGAACAATTCGTTCTAAACCTGCAAATACAGCATATCCATTTCCAAATGGAAGCTTTCGGAAATAGGCTTCAAATACGGCTCTATTCTCATGTGTACCTAAGTGCCAATGCGCATACATCATATTAATCTGATATTTATCGGTATGCAGCGCAAGATCTTCCGTATGCATGATGTATTCCCCCTTGTTGTCTTGCAGCTCATCAACTTCATTGTCAGAAGAAAAGCACTACTAATTCGAACTTCTAATTACTTGAGCTCCCAGACTACCTTTAAAATGCTCTAGTGCCCATTCATGTCCGTGCGGATTAAAGCTAGCTACAGCATCCTCAAACACGGTAATTCCATATCCCTTGTTGTATGCATCTACAGCGGTATGAAGAATACAAATGTCCGTACACACACCTACCAAATGAACTTCTGTAATTCCTCGTTCTTTAAGTAATATATCAAGATTCGTCCCACAAAAAGCGCTATATCTACTCTTATCCATCCAATAGATAGATTGTTCGTTTCTGTTATAGACATCCGCCAAATTACCGTACAATTCTCGTCCGTGCGTACCACGAATATTATGTGCTGGGAATAAAGCCGTCTCCGGATGATAAGAATCATTCTTCTCATGAAGATCAACAGCCATTACGACGAAGTCATCTTGATCTACATACTTTTGTGTGAGCGCAACAATAGTGTCTTGAAGATCAATAGCAGGCTGCCCCACTGGAAGATTACCTTCTACGAAATCATAGGTATAATCAATGACGAGTAATGCTTTCATCATTCTCACTCCCCAATCATTACATATTGGTATTACGTATAAATTGATAATAAAGGAACATCATCCATAAACATGTACAATTGTGCGGAACGCTGTGAATATTGATTAGAGCTAAGTTTCTTGCCCGCTTCATCTTTCACTTCTTCCAGTAGACCCTGCCTACTGCGTGTTGAAGTGATTTTCCGAATAAAATTAGGCTCTTTGAACTCTGGCACAACCGTCTGAATCACTTGATACAGTTCACTCAGGGTGAAATGCTTCGGCAAGAACTGCTTAGCAATCGTCGTCTGCAACATCTTCTGCTGAATTCTTATATAGGCGTCTCGAATAATCTCACGATGATCGAATGCTAACTCCAACTCTTCGAGCGCTTCTTGAATTCCGAACATCCCCACTTCTTCCGCATCATCCGCCGCTTGTTTCTGCTCCAGCATCCATTCTTCTACGAGTGCAAAGAAGGCATTGCTAATAATCCAACCACGCGGATCTCTACCTGGCTTACTGTAAACACCCAAATACTCTAGATGTCCGCCGTCCACGCCCGTCTCTTCCTTCAACTCTCGCTTTGCCGCATCATAGATGGATTCACTTTCTCTACAGAACCCACCAGGTAACGCCCATTTACCCGCAAAGGGCCAAGACTTACGACGAATTAACATCACCTTCAGTTCACGAATCGGTAAGGTCTTCGTAACCGTCTTACGTTCCCGCTTCGTTAGTGTAAACATGACAATATCCGCTGGAACTCCATCTGGCGTGCGATATTTCTTAGCATTG
Source organism: Paenibacillus sp. Y916 (assembly GCF_056786435.1). Taxonomy (NCBI): domain Bacteria; kingdom Bacillati; phylum Bacillota; class Bacilli; order Caryophanales; family Paenibacillaceae; genus Paenibacillus; species Paenibacillus sp. Y916. The sequence goes on from NZ_JBXCJA010000002.1 coordinate 361,246, forward strand.
TACGTTTCTTGTTTACTATTATCTTCATTCATCGTCATCACCACATAATATTCTATTTGATATTATCATTATGATCCATTAATAGTGTTTGTCAAGTGTTATGACTTGTTTTCACTTTATTTCTTGATGCCTACGACTCTGAAGCTAGCTGTCGATACACATCCTAATGTTCCTTCACTATCATGAACACGTGCTTCAGTCGTTAAGCTACGTCCCGCTTCATGAATAACTATGGCAGTTACAGTGAGGAGTCCTTGCTTCATCGGGGCAACAAAATGTATATTCATATTCGTCGTCACACAAGCATCTACATTTTTGGCAGCTGTTGCAACCATACCCATGGCCTGATCCATCAAGGAGCTAAGCACTCCCCCATGGACTATACCGAGCGAATTCATATGATGCTCCTTAATATCCAATGCAATCTTCACTTCCTTACTATCTCCAGAAATGAATTCACAACCAAGAAATCCCCAAAAGGTATCTTTCCCCTTGGCAATCATGCTGTCTAGTCCCTCCATGCTAATCCTCCTAAATATGTCTATCTATCTATTTTATCCAACAAGTAGAAACGGCTATGCCGCCCTTTTTCAAAAAGCTTATGCTTCCGATGCTAGCGACACTTCATGCCACTTTAAGGCACACGCTCCGCACGACTTATATGTTCTTATCTTTCAGCAAAAAGGCGCGGATAGCTATCCGCAGCCTTGTCCATACTTAACCACAATTCGTTGGAGGAGCATCTGTCCCCACTTCAACATTCACTTTTTCGGATACCGTATCATGAATGACAGAAATGACCAACTGCAGTAAATAATTTATATCACTTTGACTTTGCTGAAATTCCACTACAACGGGTATACCATCGATCTCATCTTGGAGAACTTCAATTTCCGCTTCAATCTTGGCCACCATCTCTTTATTTCTAAAAGATTCAAAAGCAACAATTTCTTTTTGCTTCTTCTTGATGATAGTGATCAATTCTTGTACACGTTCATGGTTATTAATTTTCATTTCTGCTTGTTGGAAATGCTTCACTTCTTCACTACTAGATAACAAGTTCGCTAATTCTTTCGCTTTAATCATAACCTCTTCTTGGATAACCAAGTCTCGCGTATCATAGGTCAACATTCCATGCTCATTAAGCTTGCCTTGTTCTTGTGACACATAGACCACCCCTTATCTATAAATTCACAGCTACAGACTCTGTTACAATCTCGCCTTTAATATACCATGTTTTCACTTCACTTATTTCCACATTCACTAGCGTTCCAATCAAGTCTTTGCCACCTTCAAAGTGAACTAGCCTATTACTACGTGTTCTACCTGCTAGAACCGCCTCATTATTCTTACTTTCACCTTCAACGAGCACTTCCACGATCTTTCCTTGCATCTTCTCAGTGCTCTTACGACTGTTATCCACAATGGCCTGATTAAGACGTTGTAAACGTTCCTTCTTCACTTCCATTGGAATATTATCCTCCATTATAGCTGCAGGTGTCCCTTCTCGGGGAGAATAAATAAAGGTGAAGGCTGAGTCGAATCCAATCTCATTGACCAACGTCATCGTTTCTTCAAATTGCTCATCCGTTTCTCCTGGGAAACCAACAATAATATCCGTCGTTAATCCTACATTGGGAATCGCCTTTTTTATTTTTTGTGCTAACTCCATATAGCGATCACGGGAATATTTACGACTCATTTTCTTCAGAATTTCCGAGCTTCCAGATTGAACAGGTAGATGAATATGCTCTACCAGATTACCGCCTTTGGCAAGCACATGCACCAACTCATCATCGAAGTCTCTTGGGTGAGAAGTTGTGAACCGAACACGTGGAATATCAATCAAACGCATATCATCCATTAGATTAGCGAAGCTATACGTAATATCCGTGAAATCTTTACCGTAAGCATTCACATTCTGTCCAAGCAATGTCACTTCTTTGAATCCTTGGCGTGCAAGATCTCTTACCTCTGCGATAACATCTTCTGGTCGGCGACTACGCTCTTTACCACGGGTGAATGGAACGATGCAATAGGTACAGAACTTATCACAACCATACATAATGTTTACCCATGCTTTCATACCTTCCCGCTTCTTCGGTAGGTTCTCAATAATGTCGCCTTCCTTAGACCATACATCAACAACTAACTCTTTACTGAATAGCGCTTCCTTAATCAAATGCGGCAATCTATGAATATTATGTGTTCCGAAGATCAAATCGACGAAACCATGCTTTTGCAAAATACGATTGACCACATTCTCTTCTTGAGCCATACAACCACAGACACCAAGTAAGAGATCTGGCTTCTCTGTCTTCAGATGCATAAGATGACCGAGTTCACCAAATACTTTATCCTCAGCGTTCTCCCGAATAGCACATGTATTAAGTAAAATAATATCTGCGACCTTCCGATCCTCCGTACTGCGATAACCCATCTCTTCTAAGAGCCCTTTCATGGTCTCTGTATCGTGTTCATTCATTTGGCAGCCAAATGTATAGATAATATAGTGCTTATCCTTACCGATGCCTCTCAGCTCGTCTGGAACAGCATTCCCGTACAACACCTGAACATCTTCTTTACCACGTTGTTTCTCTTGTCTATGATTGGGCTCTGACATGATATTAATTTCTCGACCTCTAATTCGAATTCTCTTCCCAAACTCATCTTCTGATAGCACTTTAGCATCAGAGAAATCAAAGTACTTGGAGTAATCCTTCGAACCCTTGCCGGATTTTAAGTCCGGTGAGTTTTGGTTATCCTTAGTCAATTATTTCACGTCCTCTTATTTATCTTTAATATTCACAATTCACACATATTTATTTATATTTTTTTGAACATATCAATAAGAAATTATACCACAATACCCCGACCTAATCCATCATCACAATGTGCAAGAAAACCTTCCTCTTCAATCACCAAACCAACACCAACATCACGATCTTCTGCCTCCCTGATCACCGCAGTTGCATAAAGCACATCTAAATTCGGGCGCATTCTCCAAATACTAAATTTAGTTGCACAGAGGGTATCTAATTCGCTGGAAACCTTCATATTTCAGCTTTCCTCCTATTTTAACTGACCTTTATACAACTAAATCACTCCACTCCACGATTCTCCTTAAATTAAGTGACTTTTCTACAACTATCCCATAGACTTATGTCCCCCACCATAGATAGATCCCTTATCGTAAACAACAAAAAAAAGCAGGAGAACAACTCTCCCGCTTCGATCAAACTCATTATTTAGAAATTCGTTGATTATTCAATTCCAACTATATCAATAGCAACTAGTCAATAATTTCTGCTGTATCTCCGTTATTGGCACCTGCAGCGTTAGCTTCATCTGTATCAATATGCATGTCCAAAGCGAAAGAATCAGAAACACGAGCTACGACATTCTCAAGAACCAATCCACGTTCTCCACCTAAACGTACCTTTAGCAATTGCTTATCTTGAATTCCCCAAGCCTGTGCATCAGAAGTGTGAAAATGGATATGACGTGCAGCAACAATTACGCCTTCTTCAAGTGTTACTTCTCCAGCAGGACCTTTAAGTGTTACTCCTGGTGTGCCTTCAATATTGCCAGACTCACGAACAGGTGCTTTTACACCAATAGCGAAAGAGTCTGTACGAGAAATTTCCAATTGTGAGGCTGGACGTGCTGGCCCCAAAATTCTCACTTTATCAAATTGACCTTTAGATCCAATGACAGCTACCGTTTCATTTGCTGCAAATTGCCCTGGTTGCGACAACGGCTTGAACTCGGTTAATTGGTATCCTTGTCCAAATAATACTTCAACATGTTCTTGTGTGAGGTGAATATGTCTTGCAGAAACACCTACTGGTACTGATTTACTCATACAAAATCCACTCCTTATTTTTTCTCTAACATCTCTTTCTACCAACATCAACATCCATTATACAGCTTTTGTGTTCAAAATAAAAAGGAATCACTCTAAATTGTGACCTACATTCGACATCATTTCGGTTTTTGAAACAAGTTTGTCATAATGTTCAAGCTTATTGGGTATGCCTGACCTCTTTCGCTCTGCTATTCAGCCGATTTACTAGGTAGATTATTCTCCAAGTAACTTATAGCATTCCCTGATAACCACGAATCAACTTGTTCCTCCGTATAATACTTCAACAGTAACTCAATCAGACTTGGATACTTGCCTGGATGCTCTAAATCTGTGATCCACGTATCAATCCCATCGAAATCAGATCCGAACATCAGATGCTTCTCTGCTCCAAGCTCACACATATGCTCGATGTGCGGAATGATGTCTCTAAGAGTTACTTCACCATTTCCACTCTTAACGAACCAAGGTACAAACGTTAATCCAATTCTCCCATCTATAGAAACCATCGCTCGGATCTGTTCGTCATGCAAATTTCGTACATTTGGACATATAGCATATGCATTAGAATGCGATGCAATGAAAGGTCTCTCCGTTAATTCGGTCAACTCCCAAAACCCTGCCTGTGACAAATGGGACACATCCAGTAGCAATCCAATCTCATTGCATAATTCAATAAGTTGTCTTCCTTTCTTCGTAAACCCTCCATTCCTTTCTTCAAGAACGCCATCTGCTGCCCAATTCGCATAATTCCATGTCAGTCCAAGGAATCTAACCCCTAACTCATATGCAGTTCTAACATTGAACATATTCCCCTCAAGTCCATCTGCTCCCTCAATAGATAGCATTCCCCATGTCTTGGAATTCGCCAATTGGTTCATATCTTCTTTAAAACGGAGCCACTGCATCCCAGTACCCGTTGTAAGAACTTTATTTCGAAATACATCTATGCCTTTCAATATATATTCAAATCGAGGCTGCCCCCACTTTTCCAGTAAGTAAATAGCGAAACATTGAAGAGTAACTCCCCCAGATTGTAATCGTTCATAGGTCACATCCAATTGACTATCATTCATAAAAGTGATCGAAATATCATCTGTCATTTTGCTAAGTACATCACAATGGAAATCTATCACCGATCTCATCTATGTAACAACCCCCTTCCTAACAAAAAAACTGTTTACCTTAGCTAAAGATAAACTTCACCACTTGGGTAAGTTCAACCTTCTATGCAGGTAAACAGAATTAAGGCATATAAAAAAAGAAACTCATCTTGGCTCAACAATTAATTTCATCGCCGTGCGGTCTTCTCCATCAATCACAATATCTGTAAAGGCCGGAATACAGATTAAATCAACTCCACTAGGTGCAACAAATCCCCGGGCAATTGCTACTGCTTTTACAGCTTGGTTCAAAGCACCGGCTCCAATCGCCTGTAGTTCTGCAACTCCGCGTTCACGAAGAACACCAGCAAGAGCTCCCGCAACCGAGTTAGGATTGGACTTAGCTGAAACTTTTAATACATCCATAAGTTGATCCTCCCCTGGGAATGATGATGGCTCATATCCACATACTAATTATTATTCAGGAAAGTAGAAATCATGACTTATTTTTAATAAACGTATTAACTCATTATCCATTCGTCTTCTTGCAAACGAATCTTCTCAATTTTCAGAGCATTTCCTGTAGACTCATCTATTTGGACAAAGACGCCATGGAAATGCCACTTCCCTGTATCTACTACGAAACGTACTGGAAGCTGTGTTTCAAATTTACGAAGTACGGCTCCTCGCTCCATTCCGAGAATCCCTTCTCTCGGCCCAACCATACCTGCATCCGTAAGATAAGCCGTTCCACCTGGAAGAATAGTATCATCATTACTCTGAACATGCGTATGTGTACCCACTACAAGCGACACACGACCATCTAGATTCCATCCCATCGCTATTTTCTCAGAAGTTGCTTCTGCGTGAAAATCGACTAAGATACATTTATGTTGTTTGCGTAGCTCTTCGACAATTTCATCGCTTTTACGAAAAGGGCAATCAATAGCCGGAAGAAACGTACGACCTTGTAAATTAACGATCGCCAGTTCTTTTCCGTTTGCTTTAATAACCGTATATCCACGCCCTGGTGTCCCCGGCGGAAAATTGGCTGGACGTATCATTCTTGGTTCATCGTCAATAAATTCAAATATATCTTTATTGTCCCACGTATGATTACCCATAGTAATCCCATGAACACCCCAATTATAGAATTCATTCGCAATGGCTTCTGTAATTCCACGACCAGCAGCAGAATTCTCACCATTCGCAATAATAATATGTGGGTTGTATTTCGCTTTCAATACGGGCAACATAGCTTTAAGTGCCTTTCTACCAACTTCACCTACAATATCTCCAATAAATAAAACGTTAATATCATTTCTCCTCCTTCAATACAAACAATATGAAAAGTGGCCCCAATGTGGCCACTTTTCATATTTACTATTATTTGGCGTATTCAACCGCACGAGTTTCTCGAATGACCGTTACCTTAATATGTCCTGGATAATCCAGTTCATTCTCAATCATCTTCGTAATATCACGTGCTAGTCGGAATGATTCCGCATCATCAATTTTCTCAGGGTGAACCATCACGCGCACTTCGCGACCCGCTTGGATCGCAAATGATTTCTCAACACCTTCAAATGACTCAGCGATTTCTTCCAACTTCTCAAGACGCTTAATGTAAGTCTCCAATGTCTCTCTACGCGCTCCCGGTCTGGCAGCTGACAAAGCATCTGCTGCACCAACCAACATAGCGATGACCGAAGTTGCTTCGACATCTCCATGGTGAGAAGCAATACTGTTGATAACCACTGGATGTTCCTTGTATTTCTTCGCTAGTTCCACGCCAATTTCGACATGTGATCCTTCCACTTCATGATCCAGCGCTTTACCGATATCATGTAATAATCCGGCACGTTTCGCCAATACGATGTCTACCCCAAGCTCTCCTGCCATTAATCCTGCTAGATAAGCTACCTCCATCGAGTGCTTCAGAACGTTCTGACCATAGCTTGTACGGAATTTCAACCGACCCATAATCTTAATAAGGTCAGGATGTAATCCATGAACACCTACCTCGAAGGTCGCTTGTTCACCATACTCACGAATCCGTTCATCTACTTCTTTACGAGATTTCTCCACCATTTCCTCAATACGTGCAGGATGAATTCGTCCATCAGCAACCAATTTTTCTAGCGCTGTACGGGCAATTTCACGACGGATTGGATCAAATCCTGAAAGAATAACAGCTTCTGGCGTATCATCGATAATAAGATCAATACCAGTAAGTGTTTCAAGAGCACGAATATTACGACCTTCTCGTCCAATAATTCGTCCCTTCATTTCCTCATTTGGTAGTGTTACAACAGAAACTGTTGTTTCCGCTACATGATCAGCAGCACAGCGCTGGATAGCTAGAGTAATAATCTCACGCGATTTCTTATCTGCTTCTTCCTTGGCTTGGCTCTCAATATCTTTAATCATTTGCGCTGTTTCGTGACGTACCTCATGCTCTACATTGGTTAGAATAATTCCCTTCGCTTCCTCAGTAGTTAAATTTGAGATTCGTTCTAATTCTGTTACTTGACTCATGTAAATCATATCAATTTGTTGTTGAGTTTCTTCAATTCGTTTCTCTTTGTTGGCCACTTGCTCTTCTTTACGTTCTGATGCATCCATTTTTTTATCCAATGATTCTTCTTTTTGCAACAATCTACGTTCTTGCCGTTGAATTTCATTACGGCGTTCACGAGTTTCCTTTTCAGCTTCGGACCGAATTCTATGGACTTCATCCTTAGCTTCTAGTACCGTTTCTTTCTTCACTGCTTCTGCTTCCTTCTTCGCGCTCTCCACGATTTGAACGGCAGCTTCTTCAGCACTGGAAATCTTAGCTTCTGCAATAGACTTTCGAATAAAAAAACCTACGAACCCAAAGATTACGGCTACGAAGAGAACGATCAAGACCCAAATCCAGGTTTCTATCATTCTGTTCACCCTCCTCGTTTGTTCCTCCAAGGAATCCTTGGAATTTTCTACAGTTGTTATTCATTAACTCATGCCATCATACTACGAACCTGCTATTACTACTAACATACTGTACGTACTAACCATGTACAATGTCCGCCAACCACTGGCGTTAAATTCATTCATAGGAACTAGCAAAATCAATATTTTTCATAGAAAGAACCTCTTTTGGAAGGAAAAAGATTCCCTATGCGAATATAGACTCTTTTTCATTTTAGTATTTGTGAAAAGATATTGTCAAGGGAATGCGTCGTAATCCCATATATTCTTATTTATTCGAATACATAATCATCATCCACATCTTGTAAATCCTCTTCTTGTATCACTACATTCAGCACACGTCTAACTTGCTCACCCGAGAAACCGCGCCGCATCAGATAAGATCCTACCTTGCGTTTCTTATCTAACGTCTCACCTTTGGTCTGACTCCACTTCTTTCTACCAAGAACAAGTGCACTCTCATATTCTTGTTCAGGACTTATCCCTTCAAGCGCTTCCGTAATAAGTGTTTTATCTATACCCTTTTGCCTTAACTCATGTCTCACCCACGCTTTACCCTTCCGCTGGCTCGTAATCCGCTGCTCTGCCCACTGTTGAGCATACAGAGCATCATTTACTAAGCCTTCGCGACTTAATCGCTCTAGCACGTCCCCAATGACCTCAAGCGAGGTTTCCTTCTCTTGAAGTCTCTTCTGTATTTCGTTACGAGTACGTGACTTTCTCTCTAAATATTTCAATGCATGAACATAAGCTATTTGCTTCTCATTAGACAGTACAATTTCTTCTAATTCATGTTTCCAGAAAGTATTCCCTTTCACCATTCTATACTTGATCATAACATCTTCATGAACCGAGAGAACATAAGATCCGAAAGATATTAAGTACCTATATCTCTGCTTCGGTTCACGCTCCACTCCCGTAATGAGCAATTCTTGATCCGCAGGAAAATGGGAAATCGCACTACTTACATCTTCTTCACAATAAACGTCATTATTCAAGTCATCCATGAGTTCACTTACTCACCCTTCCTTAAGAAATTCATCCCCAAACAAACCAAAAGGCACCCCATGTAATTATATTACGGGCGCCCTTCATGTCATAATAACTTAGATCACTACAATACCAAGCCTATTCCATTTCCAACAGTTCTTTCTCTTCCAACTCATCTTCCTCTTTCTCTTTCGCATCTGGAGGAGTCACTACATTCGTTAAATTGCTAGCTTCCCGAATTCTCTTCTCAATAGTGTCTGATATCTCAGAATGATCCTTTAGGAATTGCTTCGCATTCTCTCGACCTTGGCCTAAGCGTTCACCTTCATAGGAGAACCAAGCACCGCTCTTATTTATGATATCCATATCCACACCGATATCAACAATGCCGCCTTCCTTGGAAATACCTAAACCATACATCATATCAACGTCAGCCTGCTTAAATGGTGGCGCTACCTTGTTCTTAACGACTTTAATCTTAGTGCGATTACCAACAATGTCGTTTCCGTTCTTAATACTCTCTACTCGACGTACATCCAAACGGATCGAGGAATAGAACTTCAAGGCCCGTCCACCCGGAGTCGTCTCAGGATTACCAAACATAACCCCGATCTTCTCGCGCAACTGATTGATAAAGATCGCAGTCGTATTAGATTTACTAATTACCCCTGATAACTTCCGCAAAGCCTGAGACATCAGACGGGCTTGTAAACCCATATGGGAATCGCCCATGTCTCCTTCAATTTCTGCCTTTGGTACTAAGGCCGCAACAGAGTCAATGACAATGATGTCCACTGCACCACTACGCACCAATGCTTCTACAATTTCTAATGCTTGCTCTCCCGTATCTGGTTGCGATAGAAGCAGTTCATCAATATTAACACCTAGATTAGCAGCATATTTAGGATCTAACGCATGTTCCGCATCAATGAAAGCCGCTGTTCCACCAACCTTCTGAGCCTCAGCGATCGCATGTAGAGCTACAGTCGTCTTACCAGAAGATTCTGGACCATACACTTCAATAATACGGCCTTTTGGAAATCCACCCACACCAAGAGCAATATCCAAAGCTAAAGATCCGCTGGAAGTAACCCCCACTTGCATGTGTGTTGATTCACCTAATTTCATAATGGAACCTTTACCGAATTGTTTCTCTATTTGACGAAGCGCTACATCCAGCGCCGCACGACGATCTGACAATTGACTCACATCCTTCAATATTTATAATATTATGATACCTTGTTTTAGAACGTTTGCCAAGCATTTTTTCGAACATACATTCGTTTTTTAATCAGGTCAACACTCCTTCCTTTTTGATACGGGTCCGATACAATAGAAAAAGAACCGTAGCAAAATACGTATTTCGCTACGGTTCTTCCGTTATGAGATTAGTATACTACTACCCATATCAATCATTCAACTGTCTTGCTGAATTTTATCGCTTTGCATAATTTTCAACCACAATCGATACAATAGATTTTTGACCGTACGAATCCGAATAGACTCCCGATTTCCACTTAAACGTAGCTCATGCACCTCTGTCTTCTTCCCACGTTCAGCAAGTGCAATGTATACGAGACCTACCGGTTTGCGCTCAGAGTACCCTGGACCTGCTACCCCAGTAATCGATAAACCAAAATTAGTATCCGCAATCATTCTAACTTGTTCTGCAAGCACTTGTGCTACCTCTGCACTTACAGCACCAGGCGCCTCATCTCCATCCAACAAATCATGAGGAACGTTCAGTAATTTTTCTTTCAACTGATTGGAATAGCATACAATACCACCTAAGAACATCGTCGCACTGCCAGGTACCGATGTAATTCTCTCCATCAAAAGTCCACCAGTACAACTCTCCGCTACACTTAGTGTCATCCTATGATCCGCCATTAGATCAACAATTGCTTTCTCAATAGGTATATCTTCAGTCGCATATAAATGATTAGGAAGTAACGAGCGAATTTGTTCTTCTGTTGCGTCCAACTTGATCTTGGCTTCCTTCTCACTTTGAGCCTTCGTTGAAATCCGCACCGTAACCTCTCCCTCTTTAGCATAAGGAGCAATCGTCGGGTCACTTTGATTCTGAATTAAATCCAATAGTCGTTCCTCTAAAGCAGATTCACCAATACCAGCGAACTTTAACATAGTAGAATAAATAGGCATTTCATTCGTAAGAGCATGCCGCAATAACCATGGCTTAGCCTCTTCATGGAACATTGGGGCCATTTCCTTAGGTGGTCCAGGAAGAATAATATAGTACTTACCCTCATGCGATAAGGCATTACCAACAGCAAGTCCTGTAGGGTTAGCAAGGGGTGTACTTCCTTCAACTACCGTCGCCTGCCGCCGATTATTCTCGGTCATATGCGCACCGCGACTATTGAAGAAATTCTCAACATGATCCATAGCAAGCCGGTCTATATGTAATTCTCGTCCTAGTAATGCTGCCAGTGCATCCTTAGTTAGGTCATCTTGTGTAGGACCAATACCACCTGTTAATACAATAATGTCCGCCCGCTGACTCGCCAATGCAATCGATTCTTGTAACCTCGCTAAATTATCACCAACGACGGTTTGAAAATACACATCAATTCCTAATGTAGCTAGTTCTTGCGACAGGTACTGGGCATTTGTATTTACAATCTGTCCCAACAACAATTCTGTTCCTACTGCGATAATCTCTGCCTTCATTTCAGAAAAACCTCCACTTCGTGTCGAATCAGCCTGAACCCTTTACTAAAATTTGAAAGAAAAGACAATAGGATAATATCCTACTGCCCTAATAAAGTACTTATTATATACGCTGTTAGCTGTTAGACAAATTAAGTATCTTTTTATTCTTAACGAAATAATCAATCCCTGAGTATAGTGTGATCAGGCCAGCAGCCCAAGTCGCTATGACGTCAAAAGGAAGGGATATAAAAACAAAAGGAAAATTGTTAATTAGCATAGCTATAATCGCTACGATCTGAACAACTGTTTTAATCTTCCCCCAACTACTAGCTGCAACAACCTTACCCTGGAGCAGAGCAATTTGACGAAGTCCTGTCACTGCAAATTCCCTACTAATAATAATAATGACAATCCAGCTCTCACATTTCCCCATTTGTACTAAAGAAATCAGAATAGCTGCTACAAGCAATTTATCTGCTAATGGATCAAGCAACTTCCCTAGATCTGTTACCAAATTTCTCTTACGTGCGAGATAGCCGTCAATCCCATCGGTGCTGGCAGCAATAATAAAGATGACAACAGCAACCAGTTGGTTAAAGGGCAACTCGTAAGAACGCCACACGATTGGATCTGGATAAAAACTAAAATCAACTAATAAAAATACCATCATAACGGGAATTAGACAAATTCTAGCTACCGTAATACGATTCGGTAAATTCACAGGATGACCTCCCTGTAAACCATATTATAATCCATCAATAATAAATCAGAGTTCAATAGTATACTCTGGACTCTCCCTGTCATTATCCATGCTCCCCCAGTGATATAACCCATTCTTACTTAATGAATCTTTTCCAGTATAATATATGGATTATTCAGTGTCAAAAAGCAGTATTCTTCTTACTTAACGTTCGTAAACTGAAGGTCTAGGGAAAGATCTGCTTTGAGTAATAGTTGCATGATCGCTTGCAAATCATTTTTGCTCTTACCCGTTACACGAATTTGATCTCCTTGGATCAGACTTTTCACTTTTAATTTCGAATCGCGAATCAGAACATTGATCTTTTTGGCGTTATCCTGATCGATACCTTGTTTTAAAGTAAGCTTCTGCCGAACAGTCCCCAAAGAAGCAGGTTCAATTTTACCGTAATCCACATTCTTTAGCGTCAAACCTCGTTTAACCATCTTTGATTGTAAAATATCGATAACCGCATTCAATTTATATTCATCGTCCGATGCAATCACAAGAGCATCTTTATCTAATTTAAGACTACTCTTACTCCCTTTGAAATCGAACCTCGATGCGATCTCCTTCTCTGCTTGGGTGATGGCATTATTCATTTCTTGCAAATCAAATTTGGATACAATGTCAAAAGAATTTTCTGAACTCATCATTCCACGTCCTTTCTAAAACGTTCTATCATAATATATGATTCTATCATTGAAATCTATTTTCACAAGTAGAAACGGCTGTACCGTCTTTTTTCAAAGACGGTACCCGTTTCAGCGAGAACACACATGACAGGAATACTCTTTGTTGAGATACACAAACTATCTACTACTGGAAGGTTGTCGGAACATATCTAGAACCCCCAGTACAATATGGGCAATTCCGAAACCCAAAATACCATAACCCCATGCATTTGGAGTTAAATAATAACCGAGTAAACTCACAATAATACCTAATCCGGTCACAATCCAGCTTACTGTCACAGCAAACACCTCTCTTCAACGGAGATTTTTAGACTACCGCTTTGATAGCCAGTCTTATTATTTCCGTCAAAGATGTTACTTATTCGCCTGTTGTTGTATCCGTATTGGTGGTATCCGTCGTATCTGTCGTATCTATCTCAAGAATAATTCTTGTTGTTGTTTTCCCATCCGTAATAGGCTGACCCGCTACTGTAATAATCGTTGCAGGAGAATAACCCGATTTGATTAGCATATTTTGGTCATCCAATTCTAAACTAAGTACATCACCATCTTTTGTATTACCAAACGACAGTTTCTCTCCGGTAGAATCTTTCCCTCTGTAGACTTCAAGCCAACTCACACCACTTGCCTTAATCTCAACTGGAATCTTCGCACCCTTAGGCCCTGACACTTTAAAGATGGTATTTTTCCCTTGCTTACCATCCTCCGTAACCGTTACTATTTGTGACTCAACCGGAGGAATTTCCTCTACTGGGGGTTCTACCGTTGTATCCTTTTCCCCGTTAACCTCTCCAGTATTATTATCCGGTGTTTGTTCCCCTTCATTTCCCGCTGGATCTACCACAGTATTATCGGGTAACGATGGATCCTTAATGTTGTCAGTTATTTTTTGCCCGGAATCCACTTGCTTATCACTCGGTTTCTCTTCTAGAGAAGATACATATAAATAAATAACGACAATGATTAATATCGGAAAGGTCCACATTAATACAGTTGATAACCATTTCACATTTCGCTCTTTAGGAACTCGATTGCTCGAACGTTTCTGAATTATAGGCTCCATCGTCCCTTCAACCTGAGAGGACATCACTTCCGTATCTCCTTCTAAGAGCTTATCAGGATTAAGACCTACGGTTTCTGCATATGTCTTAATAAAAGCCCGTACATAGAAATTCCCGGGAAGAACTTTATAGTCCCCCGCCTCGATGGCTTCTAAATATCGTTTGCGAATCTTCGTCATTTCCTGTACATCATCTAGACTCATTCCCTTTTCCAGTCTTGCTTCCCTTAATTGTTGACCCAGTTCAGACATACCATCACCTCCTGATTTTATCATTTTATACAATGTTATTTCATTCATCTTCCATCATAGGTATTCGTAAAGGTATCGTAAACGATCTCTTCATCCCAAGCCTTATCATCATCACAATCTCGGTCAATATATCGTCCATGACGTACAGCACACTTATCAACAAGTTTTGAAGGTCTTAGTGCTGAAATTGTTATATTATCCATCTTTTTGAGCATCGATCCCATAAGCTGAATTTTCTCTATATCATCCGTTTCAAGCAACATTCCTCGAGTCTCGCCTTCAACGCCATTAATAGTCAGTATATTAACTTCCAGCATCCCAAGTAAAGATGCAATATCTCCTAATAAACCTGGTCTGTTCTTATGTATCTTGTATTCCATGTACTACTTTTCGACTCCAATTCAACACCTCTTCTAACACGTTCCCCATACATTCGACACGACTTCCTCAACCCCCCATCTTGAGTCCTGATATTTCTAGATCGGTTCCAGTCATGGGTCATGTTAATGATATATAAAAAAAAACCGAAAGGCAAGGTCAACTCTGTAATGATTGTAGAAAAGCTCCCATAATGGGAGCTTTTCTCACAGAACTATGCATTTTTCTTGGCAAGTTTAACCATCAAGCGTGCAATAGTTTGCCGTTCTTCTTTATTTCCAACATCCCACAATTCCTTAAGTGTTCGGTTGGAAGCATTCTGGGGATCGACCTTCTCATCTAGAAAATCGCCAATTTCGTAAGCCAATTTCGAGATGGTGTCTTCACTCATCCCCATCTTTTGAGCCTGTACTACGCGCTCTCCCAAAAACTTTTTCCAACTATCAAAATTTCTGACAACTGTTGATGACATATTAAATCCTCCTTTGCCTGACACATGAGATTTAAAATCAACAGTCATAATATGAGCTTATTTGAACTTCATTATGCGAGAATTTATCGGAAAATTCTGACTTAAGTAACCCATCCCCCATTCGGACTGATGACTTGACCATTAATATATCCCGATTCTGGAAGGGCCAGGAAATAAACAAGTGACGATATTTCATCAGGCTGAGCCAGTCTCCCTGCAGGTATGTCTTCCTCCAGCATTCGAATGTCATTCTCTTGTAAATGATACAGCATAGATGTATCAACTGCTCCAGGAGCCACAGCATTGACTGATATTCCCGATGGTGCTAACTCTTTCGCCAATGCTTTAGTGAAGGCATTCACTCCACCTTTACTTGCTGAGTACAATACCTCACATGATGCTCCTGAAATTCCCCATACCGAAGATATATTAATGATACGCCCCCAGCGTTGCGATATCATATCAGGCATAAAGGCTTGTGTGCATAGAAACATACTCTTCAAGTTGGTTGACATCACATCATCCCAAATCTCCTCTGTCACATCGGAGAGCAATCCGTAATGAGATATTCCCGCATTATTCACCAAAATATCTGGCAACATACCATGACTCTGAAGCTTGTCACGCATTCGAATGATTTCTTCACGACTCTTCAAATCCGCAGCTATCGTTAGAACGTTAGCTCCATGACTCATACAGCGACGCGCGACTTCATTAGCCTCTTCATGGGACTTTCCATAATGAATAACAACATTCATCCCCACAGTAGCGAAGCGCTCCGCTATCGCCGCTCCAATGCCCCTACTAGCTCCTGTAATTAGAACCGTCGTTTCCCCGATCGGCTTGCTCCATTCCGCTCCCATGTTATGACTCAAGGATTAATCACAACCGACACAGCTACTTGGCTCGAATCAATATGCTCATTTAATCGTTCATTAACATCTTTTAATGTAATAGACTCATACACCTGCAAAATGGAGAAAAAGTCACTCCCACGAAATTGATACTTGGTAAACTCGTGAGCGATATTCTCGGGAGAATTCAACATACGTAAATATCCACCCATTTTCTTTTTACGTGACCGCTCGAAATCAGTCTCCGTAAAGCCTTCTTTCACGAGTTGTTCCACTTCTTCTTGAATTCTGCTAAGCAGTAGATCAGGATCCCTCGTGTCTCCACCAATAATGGAAAATCCGTAGTGAGGGGAACTATTATATTCATACCCGAAGCTGTCGGATATAAGCTCCTCATCGTAAAGCTTCTGATATAATTGGGTACTTGAACCAAACAGTAAATCAAGCATCAGTTTAGTCGTCAGATCACGCTTCAGTAAAGCTTCCCCTTCAAGTCCAACATCCTTATCTTTATATCCGAATAAACACTTAGGCATAGAAACAGTTAAGTTATTTACGCGTTTTTTCTCTGCTACCTCCACAGGTTCTTGCTCAAATAGTCGTTCTATCGCACCTTGAGGTTCATATGATTTCTTCGCTTGGTTACTCCTTACAAGTTCAAACACTTCCTCCGGCTCAACCCCACCCACCACGAACAGAAGCATATTGCTTGGATGATAAAAAGCGTTATAACAAGAATATAACGTCTCCTTCGTAATCGTACTAATAGATTCCACCGTACCCGCGATATCAATATGAACGGGGTGAACTTTGAACATGGCTTCGATTAAGCCGAAATAGACACGCCAATCCGCATTATCCTGATACATCCCAATTTCTTGACCGATAATTCCCTTTTCCTTATCCACATTCTGATCTGTGAAATATGGATTTTGTACAAAGTTGATTAACGTCTCCAAATTATCTTGAATATTCTCAGTCGCTGAGAATAGATATACCGTTTGATCGAAACTTGTGAATGCATTCGCAGAAGCACCTTGCGAAGCAAAAGTTGCAAAAATATCTCCTTGCTGTTCCTCAAACATTTTATGTTCTAGGAAATGGGCAATTCCATCAGGGACCGCTACCTCTTCCTGCCCTTCTACACGGAAATGATTATCCACTGATCCATATTTCGTCGCAAATGAGGCATACGTCTTATTAAATCCTGGTTTAGGAAGAACATAAACACGTAGCCCATTATCCATAACTTCGTAGTATAGCGTTTCTTGTAAATGCTCATATTGTATACTGTCCATATACTATTCCTCCTTTTGCCCCGTTAAGAAATAGATGGTATCCAGCTCGAAGGTTGCAGCAGCAGCATGTACATCATCCACTGTAATATTCGCCACCTGTTGAAGAAGTTGTTCGGCTGTGCGATCTTTTCCAGATAACTGCGAATTGAAATCAAATGAAATCATTTCAAATGCAGAGTCATCCATTTCAAGTAATAAATTGCGAATCATAGCTTTCGTTTGCGACATCTCTAGTTCACTGATCTGACCTGTTCGCATTTCCTCCAACTGATTGCGAATAATCGTGACCGCTTTCTCATAATTTTGAACCTCAATGCCCGATTGGATCGTTCCAATTCCTTTATGACCATCGTAACGAGAAGAAGCATAATAAGCTAAGCTTTCCTTCTCACGAACATTCAAGAAGAGTTTCGAATGGGGATATCCACCAAGAATTCCGTTATACACGAGTGCAGAGGCGTAAGCATCATCCCCATAAGTAATCGTTGTACGAAGCCCCATATTCAGTTTCCCTTGATTCACATCCAATTTCTCAACAATCGTTCTAACTTCGCTCACTTCACGAGTCGGCTTGCGCGATTCATACGATATAGGTGCGGAGGAGTCTAAATGAAAATGCTGTTCTACCATCTTCTGTACTTCCTCAATCGTTGTATCTCCGACCACATATAGATCTATACTCGATTCATTCAACCACTTGATGTATGAGTTATAGAGCGATTCTGAAGTTATAGCGTCCAAATCCTTACGCTGTCCGAGCGGATGTAAGCGATATGGCTCATTCCTACACATTTCTTCTAAGCAACGCTCAGCAGCATATCGAATCTTATCATTAACGATAGACTCTAATTTTTTACGAACATTCTCTTTTTCCGCCTGCACGTAAGCATCTCTGAAATGCCCATCTTCTAATACCGGACGTGTAACGACCTCTCCTAGAAATGCAAAGGAGGATTCAAGCAGACTTTCCTCGCTCTGAACAAAAGAATCGTTAATTGTATCCATACGAAACTGCACGATCTGATAATCTCCTCTTTTATATACATCGAACCCAAATCCAGCTCCATATAATTGCTCTAACCTTTCACGGAACTGTATAGTCTCTGGATAGGATTCCGTCCCTCGACGTAGTACAAAGGGAGTTAATGCTGTAGAAGTCACAGTCTCTTCGGAAAGCGGGGTACCCACATACAAAGAAATCGCGAACGTTTTGAAACGCTTGGTAGGCATGACATGTATCCGTAGGCGACCTGCACTAGCGTGCTCAAATCTCATTTTATTCAAGGTCCCAATCTCCTTTAATTGATGAATTGTTTATTTAGGTTGAAGCATTGTAATATTATCCATTCTAACCCACATGAAAGTGAAGAAGCAATCGAAGACAAGCCTTCGATTGCCCATTCATCTCGCAGTGGTTGTTCAAAAAGTCACCTTTTGAGCATGCATTTACATGCAGAAAATATGTTCACCAATCGTTTTCACCTGAGGACGTGTCCAAATCCACTTCGAAGTCGCCGTCTTCGGATTAAAGTAATACAAGCATCCTCCTGAAGGATCCCAACCGTTCAGTGCCTGCTGTACAGCCTGTCTTGCCCCTTCATTAGGTTCTAAATATATTTGGCCATCAGCAACTGCTGTAAAGGCTAAAGGCTGAAATATAACGCCTGAGGGGGTATTAGGAAATTCAGATGACCTCACACGATTCAAAATAACAGCTGCAACAGCTACCTGTCCCTCGAATGGTTCACCGCGAGCTTCACCATACACAGCATTGGCCATTATTTTTAGATCATTCTCAGATAGACCCATCGTATTAGAGGTTGACAGTGATGGATCCTTTTTAGGTGTTTCCGATTTTTGGACTTCCGCTGAATTACCTGTATTTTTCGGTACAGTCGGCTTCCAATTCTTCGTCGCATTATAAAGCTTCAGCTTCATTTTAGGCCCAACGATTCCATCCACCTTCAACCCAAACTCATATTGAAACCATTTAACTGATTTCAGTGTATTCGTACCAAAGTTGCTGTCAATCTTGCCAGTGTAATAACCTAGATGCTTAAGCCTGCCTTGCAGCTCATATACATCGTCTCCAGATGAACCATATTGAAAGACATTTGTACTAAAAACAGCTTGAGAAGAAACTTCAGGGTCATTCAAAGTATCCATCTTTGCTTGCGATTTATTTTGTGAAAAGGCGACTACAGAAAATGACAACGTAAGCACCAACCCAATGACGATCCAACTTCTCGGTTTTTTCATATGTTTAGCTCTACCTTTCTTTTGTGTTTTGACAGGTTGCCTGACGTTATTATGACAAGACTTATAGCTTCCTATGCATGTCACACAAAAGTGTAGTAGATCTGACATCGGTGTAATAGATCTGACATTAGTGTAGGATACCGCTACGATGACAGATTGTCCTTCAGATCGCTGTTGCCCATTTCCATTTCCTCTCTCACGAGCACCTCACATTCATGACTCAGTGATGAAGAAAGACTGATGAGAACGGAGTAACTGCATAAAAGACACTTAAATTAGGAGAATAGACAGGGAAGAAAGAAATAAGTGCTTAAATGACAGTTAAAATAGGGAGAATCACAAAGAGCAGAAAGAGCCTCCCACAAGAAAACAAGGAAGACTCTTTTTTTAATTCTAAGAACTAATTCGACTCTGCTCATACTGCTCCATAGATACAAGAACTTCCCTTGGCTTACTTCCTTCGTATGGCCCAATGATTCCCCGTGCTTCCATCGAATCAATAAGTCGGGCTGCGCGAGTGTATCCTACCCGCATTCTGCGCTGTAAAAGAGATACAGACGCTTGTTTGGCTTCAAGTATAATTTGTACAGCTTGATCGTATAGTTCATCAAGCATCTCATCCCCATTGGATGATGGTTCTTCTACTTCAGGTACAAGGGATTCATCATATTCAGCTTGTC
Source organism: Paenibacillus sp. Y916 (assembly GCF_056786435.1). Lineage (NCBI taxonomy): Bacteria > Bacillati > Bacillota > Bacilli > Caryophanales > Paenibacillaceae > Paenibacillus > Paenibacillus sp. Y916. Next base: position 381,534 of record NZ_JBXCJA010000002.1, read on the forward strand.
CTTGATCACGCGCATAATCAACAATGTTCTCTACTTCTTGGTCTGTTAAATATGCACCTTGAACCCGAATGGGCTTGGATGAACCCATTGGCATAAACAACATATCTCCACGCCCGAGAAGCTTCTCAGCTCCTGCCATATCCAATATCGTTCTAGAATCCACATTAGAAGAAACGCCAAATGCAATTCTCGAAGGAATATTCGCCTTAATGACTCCCGTTATAACGTCTACAGAAGGACGCTGGGTAGCAATAATGAGATGGATACCAGCTGCTCGTGCCATTTGGGCGAGTCGCATAATCGCTTCTTCCACATCATTGGCTGCGACCATCATTAGATCTGCAAGCTCATCAACGATGACAACGATATAAGGTAATACAGCAGGTAAATTATCTTTCATTAACTTGTTATATCCTTCGATATTACGAGTTCCTGATTTGGAGAAAAGTTCATAACGCTTCTCCATTTCGACTACAATCTTCTTCAATGCTAGAGATGCTCGTTTCGGATCTGTCACGACTGGCGCCAACAGATGAGGAATACCATTGTACATGTTCAGCTCGACCATCTTTGGGTCAATCATTAGAAACTTCACTTCATCTGGCTTAGCTTTATAAAGAATACTCGTAATAATTCCATTAATACAGACGGACTTCCCTGATCCCGTAGCACCTGCAACAAGAAGATGCGGCATCTTCGCTAGATTACCAACGATCGTCTGACCTGAAATATCTCTACCGAATGCAATAGTCAACTTGGATTCTGCCTCCTGAAACACAGTCGTCTCCATCACTTCACGCATCGTAACGATAGATACTTCGTTATTAGGAACTTCAATCCCAATCGCTGACTTACCAGGGATTGGAGCTTCCATTCGGATATCCTTAGCAGCAAGTGCCAGCGCTATATCATCGGTTAAGGCCACAATCCGACTAACCTTAACCCCGATATCTGGTTGGATTTCATAGCGGGTAACGGCAGGACCACGAACAACTTCCAACACTTTCGCCCGAACACCAAAGCTCTCTAGAGTTGCTTCAAGCTTACGCGCTGTCTGCATGTAATCATTCTGATCACCAGCCTTCCCAACACTGCTAGGCTTAGCTAATAAACGAAATGGTGGCAATATATACGGCTTTGGAGGGGGTGCCTGAGCAATAGTCTCCGATGCAAGTTCTCCCTCGTTCTCTTTCATCTCACTAGTACCCGAAGCATCCACTACATTTCCAATATTACTGTCTGTATCGCTTGTCGCTTGTTCTCCAGAAACCTCTCCTTGACTCTTCATAACAGCTTCCTTCAGGTCAGCCACTTCCTGACCTGTAAAAGCTTCTTCTAGATCATCTTCCTCGGCAAGCCCTTCCGATACTACATGCTCAAAGAAATCACGAATGATCGGAGTGCTAGTTGGAAGCTCGTCCACGGGTACGACTTGTTCGGAATTCAATACTAGTTCATCCTCTTGATAAGCCGGAGTAGCATCTTTTCCTCGTCTTCCAATACGCTTGTTAGGCTCAACTACCACCATGTCATCGATCGTCTCATCTGAATTATCATCACTGAGGGATCGTTCCTCTTTCGCACTCTTCCCACCAAACAACTGAAAAAACACAGGTGTATTCCGTTTAACTTTCGGAATAATTTCTTCATCGAAATCATCATCTTCATCACCTGGAAGGAGTTGTCTACTTCTATTTGAAATAGACTTTGCCTTTAATGGAGCGCCACTCGCTGGTAGCTGCCGCATACTAAATTGCTTATGTACATAGGAACCAGCTTTCATCATCCTAGTTCGAACAATTCGTATCAGATCAACATAGGATAAGTTCGTAATCAACATGAAACTGATAATAAACATAACAATCCTCAATAACTTAGCCCCTATATTTCCAAATAACCAGAAAAGAGCAGTATACTGAATAGCGCCTATGTATCCGCCGCCGACATCTTTATCCTTCATAGAATTTTCAGTCTCAACGGAGGGAGCCAATAGCTCTTCATGCAAGTCAGACTTTGCCTGATCAAAAATGGTGCCGCTACTCAAAATAGAAGTAGGAGCTAATTTCTTTTCAATGCTTGAAATGCTAGCCATCAATGAAAAAGCAAGAACTAAAAGTAGCACGCCACTTTTACGTGAATTCCATTGATTAGGCCACTTTCTATTGATCATCGCCATTAATCCATAATAAATTCCTACAAGTGGAACAACGAAATAAAACTTGCCTAACATGAGTCCAAATATTTTGGATAGAGACCAACCAACTGTAGCTTCACCAGATAATGCGATAACAGATAGCGTAATGAGAATAATCCCATAAATTTCATATTTGAGTACGTTACTAAATATAGCCTTTTTCTTTCTTCTTCTTTTGGCCAAAGAATTCACCCCCGGAACAATATTATACCATAATTCTCCGTGGGCACCTATGTTCTGTTTACCAATTCATAGACTAATTTTGTAATAGCGGAATATAACGAATAATTTGTCCAGGTGAATATTTGGGATTCAAATAATAATCCAACGGGCAACTTATCAATCTAACAATCTGCGCACTGCTATGGTCTATTGGCATCACTTGCATAAGACCATTTCCAATCGCAATATCAACTGTTCTCTCAGGCTCCTTAAAACTCCCTTCCCAGATCACATCCATCGGTATGATCGTATATAAAGTCATTATTGTAACCTCCCTGGCTGTAGCATCTCTTGACGCTCCTTAATGAGTGAATTCAGTTTAGCTAGTGCCAGACCAATCCCACCAACTTCATCCATCAGTCCATACTTCACAGCATCTTTCCCGCCTACTGCCGTTCCAATATCCCGATTCAGTTCACCCGTTCTAAACATCAGTTCTTTAAATCTCTCCTCGGATATTCTAGAATGGGAAGTTACAAATTGAACGACTCTTTCTTGCATTTTCTCCATATATTCAAATGACTGTGGAACTCCTATAACTAGACCATTTAACCGAATCGGGTGTATGGTCATCGTAGCACTTTCAGCAATGATCGAATAACTGGATGCTACTGCAATAGGAACCCCTATACTATGACCACCACCGATCACGACAGTCACTGTTGGCTTTGATAATGAAGATATCATCTCTGCAATGGCAAGTCCTGCCTCAACATCACCCCCAACGGTGTTGAGAACAATAACGACACCTTGAATATCCTCACTTTGTTCTGTAGCAACAAGTTGTGGGATGATATGTTCATATTTAGTCGTTTTGTTCTGTGGGGGTAACATCATATGTCCTTCAATCTGACCAATAATCGTCATGCAAAATATATTCGACTCACCATTAGGGACTGACGTTTGTCCGAGTTGTTGAATGTTATTGACCACCTGAGCATCCGTTTTCACATCCGGTTGTTGATCTGGTACCTCTGTATCTAAACGTATTTGGGGGTTTACTCCACCCGTATCACCATTAAATAACTTTGTCATATTGGGCTCATCTTCCTTTCACCATACGAATCATAACCTTGCCTTGCTAGTATGGGAGAAAAGATACCCTAATTATACTTAGGAAAGCATAAAATGCCCCTATTCCGCAGGGAACCGTCCAATATTACCTGCGGAGTAGGGGCGACTGTGTGCTTACTTACATTATATAGTCGTCTATTAAATTTAAAATTACACTTCCATAATAATGGGAAGAATCATAGGTCTGCGACGTGTTTGTTCATACAAGAAACGTCCCAATGCATCCTTAACACCCGTTTTTAGCGATGCCCATTCATTCACTTTCTCACTCATTAGCTTCTGAAGTGTACTAGATACAATCCGGTTCGCTTCATCTAGGAGACCTTCAGATTCACGTACATATACGAATCCTCTAGAGATAATATCAGGTCCCGACATAATGTTGCCATCCTGTTTACTTAATGTGACAACAACTACTAATATACCATCTTGTGAGAGTAATTTACGATCGCGAAGAACGATATTACCAACGTCTCCAACACCTAATCCATCAATTAACACGTTTCCTGCCGTTACTTTTCCAGCTCTACGAGCTGAACCATTCACGATTTCAACGATCTCTCCAAGCTCTGTAATAAATATATTCTCAGGTGCAACACCTACAGATTCAGCTAATAATGCGTGACGACGTTGCATACGGAATTCCCCATGAATCGGTAAGAAAAACTTTGGTTTCATCAGATTAAGCATTAATTTCAATTCTTCCTGACTACCATGACCCGAGACGTGAACGCCAGGGTTGGAACCACTATAGATAACATCAGCTCCAAGTTTAAATAACTCATCAATTGTGCGACCTACATATTTCTCATTACCAGGAACTGGAGTAGCAGCAATAATAACTGTATCACCAGGTAGAATATCTACTTTACGATGTGTAGAGCGAGCCATTCGTGTTAGAGCAGACATTGGCTCCCCTTGACTTCCAGTACAAAGAATAACAACTCTATCAGCCGCCATCTTGTTTACTTCTTCAGGTTCAATCAACATACCATCAGGTATAATCAAGTAACCTAGATCTGAAGCAATGGAAACTACATTTACCATACTGCGACCAATGACTGTTATTTTGCGTCCTGTTGCTTCAGCAGCATTAACCACTTGTTGAATACGATGCACATTAGATGCAAAAGTTGCAATAACCACTCTTTGTGACGCTTTACGGAAAATATCTTCAAGTACTACACCAACATTACGTTCTGATGGCGTGAACCCAGGTTTCTCAGCGTTTGTACTATCTGAAAGAAGTGCAAGCACACCCGCTTGTCCAATCGCAGCCATCTTCTGTAAATCAGCAAATTGTCCATTCACAGGTGTATGATCAAATTTAAAGTCTCCTGTATGAACTACATTTCCTTCTGGTGTAGCGACACATACACCTACAGAATCAGGAATACTATGATTCGTTCTAAAGAACGTAGCTTTCATAGTCGTTCCAATCTGGACCTCTGAATCTTCATCGATCAGAATTCGCTTCGTTTCACCAAGCAAATTAGCTTCTTTTAATTTATTCTCAACTAGTCCTAAAGTAAGCTTTGTCCCGTATACAGGAACATTCAGATGTTTCAACACGTAAGGCAATCCGCCTATATGATCTTCGTGACCATGCGTCAGCAAAATTCCTCTAACTTTATCACGATTCTCTGTTAAATAAGAAATATCTGGAATAACAATATCAATTCCTAGCATATCCTCTTCCGGAAACTTCAATCCGGAATCCACTACAATAATGTCATTTGCGTATTGAATGACATACATATTTTTTCCGATTTCACCGACGCCGCCCAAAGCAAATATCGTCAATTTATCGTTATTTAGTTTCTTAGACAATTGAATCTTACCCTCCTTGTATGGTTTTGGACGTACACCATTATTTATATTATATTTCAAAAACATACCGCACCCAGTCACTTGTTTTCATTATACATGATTAAAAAGTGAAAAAACAAGTCATCGTACTGTTAAGTATTAAGCATCCCCATCTAATATGCCTTTATTTCAAAAAAATAAGCACCTCCAACAGGAGATGCTCATTATACCGTAAGTAATTACAATTTTAAATTAATGCAATAAGACCTTTAATAAACTCAACCTCTTCCTCGTTGGGAGGAAGAATTGGCAGCCGCGGTTCTCCAACAGCATACCCCACCAATTGAAGGGCATATTTAACAGCTGCCGGATTCGGTAGCGGATCTGGGCAATCGAACATCCCCTTAAAAATAGGGAATAGCTGCTGATGAAGTAATGTTGCCTGCCTCACATCACCCTCAATAAAGGAATTGATCATATCTTTCATTGTAGCACCTACAATATGTGACGCTACACTAATGACGCCGTATGCCCCCACAGCAAGGGCTGGGAGCGTTGCTGAGTCATCACCAGTATAAACCTTAAAATGTTCTGGAGCAGACATAGCAATCTGCGTCACATGCTCCAAAGAGGCACATTCCTTAGTAGCAACAATGTTAGGTATTTCCGCCAATCGAAGGGTTGTCTTAGCTGTAAGGCTAGCTATCGTGCGGCTCGGTACATTATACAAAATGATTGGAAGTTCTGTACTTTGCGCAATAGCTTCAAAATGACGGAACATCCCCTCTTGGCTTGGCCTATTATAATACGGGACAACTAACAAGAGACCGTCCACACCAAGCTTTTCAGCCTCTTGTGACATATAAATAGAATGCGCTGTATTATTACTACCCGTACCCGCAATGATTTTGCAACGATCTCCTGCTTTCTCCACGGAAAATCGAAACAATTCAAGTTTCTCATCATCGCTCAACGTTGGAGATTCCCCTGTTGTGCCTCCAATTACCAGTGAATCTGATTTTTGCTCATGAATTAAATAATCTATTAGTCTGGAAGTTTCATCCCAGTTAATCTGACCACGATCATCAAATGGGGTTACCATTGCTGTCATTAACCTTCCAAATCTCATACATTTCCTCCTAAAAGTTTCTGTAAGAAACTATCTTCGTAAGCATAAACTAAGTTTCCGTAGGAAACTAGCTTCGTAAGTGTAAATCAATTTAGTTCATTCTATCTAGATAGATCCAATTATAGCTACTTCTACTTTAATTGGATCTAGCAAGACATATCGAATGAATACCAGATATTACTTTCATTCGATATGTCTATTCAACTCAAATGTGCTGTGAAGAGAACGCAATGCTTGAACCATATCATCCTTCTTAACCAGCACCCATATCGTCGTATTTGAATCAGCTGATTGCAATATTTGTATATGCTGTTCACTTAATGATTCCACTATTGTAGCCATAATTCCAGGAACACCATTAATTCCTCCACCGATGATAGACACTTTAGCACATCCCGATACACTCTTCGGATTAAAACCCAGCTGTTGAAGAATCGAAAGTGCTCGTTCCGAATGATGATCAAACACTGTATATACTGCACCAGTAGCTGTAACATTAATAAAATCTACACTTATTGAATTTTCTGCCATTGATTTAAATACTTTTAACTGTAGATTGTTAGATCCTTCTCCACAATCTACAGTGATTTGAGTGACATTGCTGACATATGCGATCCCCGTTACCAAACGATCCATAACACCAGACTGAACGTCACGAAATCCCTCGGGATTCGTAACCAACGTTCCTTCATCCTCGGAGAATGTTGAACGAATACGCACAGGAATTTGGGCTTGCATAGCAATCTCAACTGCACGCGGATGAATGACTTTGGCTCCTTGATATGCCATGTTACATATTTCCGTGTAACTGACATGGGATATAGGTCTAGCATCTTCGACAATTCGCGGATCTGCTGTTAACACACCATTTACATCAGTATAAATATCAACCATCTCCGCTTGAAGGGCTGCACCCAATGCTGTCGCTGTAGTATCACTCCCCCCTCTTCCAAGGGTAGTGATATCTCCAGAATTCGTCTGACCCTGAAACCCAGTTACTATGACGACCTTATTTCTCTCGAATTCCTCTATAATACGTGCTGGATGAATGTCCACAATACGAGCATTACCGTAATGATCATTCGTTTCAAACCCTGCCTGGGCACCTGTAAGAACCGTTGACGCGATCCCATTACTCTCCAGTAAACTACATAATGTAGTCGCGGATATAATTTCACCGCAGGATAGTAGCAAATCTTTTTCGCGTGCTGGTAATGCATCACCATTCTGGGCAATCCACTCAAGTAACGTATCCGTCGCATAAGGTTCTCCACGACGCCCCATAGCCGAAACAACAACAACTAAATTATAGTTCTCATTCAATTCTCTTCTAATATGTGAAATAACATGTTCCCTTGCCTGAGGTGATGACAAGGATGTACCGCCGAATTTCTGAACTAATGTTCGCATTTCTATTCCTCCATATAACGTTAACCTACAAAAGTACGGAATGATTAGATGCGACTATTTCAGCAATCTGTACAGCATTCCATGCTGCACCTTTAATAAGATTGTCAGATACAATCCACATGTTTAGACCCCGTTGATGTCCAAAATCCCGACGTAAGCGTCCGACAAATACATCTGGTTTCCCAGTAGAATCAGTAGCCATTGGATACGATTGTGTCGAAGGATCATCTACTACAGTAATGCCAGGAGAGTTCGCAAGAAGTGTTCTCACCGCATCTAGATCATAATCTTCTTTCAATTCTACATAGACGGACTCAGAGTGACCATAGACAACTGGAACTCGAACACAAGTTGCTGTTACCGCTATCGTCTCATCGCCCATTATTTTTTTCGTTTCATTAACCATTTTCATTTCTTCTAAAGTAAATCCATTCTCTTCGAATTTATCAATTTGAGGGATCACATTAAAAGCAATCTGATGTTTCACCGGAAGTGATCCAACAGGTAGAATTTCAGGTTCAACCTTTTCACCATCAAGAACTTCCTTAGTTTGACGTAAGAGTTCATCAATTGCTTTGCTTCCTGCACCAGAAACTGCCTGATAAGTTGAAACGATTATTCGTGAAATACCGTAAGTATCTTGCAAAGGCTTTAATGCAGCAACCATTTGAATCGTAGAACAATTCGGATTTGCAATAATACCGACATGGTCCTTGATCTTCTCGGAATTAACTTCAGGAACAACTAAAGGAGTCGTTGGATCCATTCTATAAGCGTTCGTGTTGTCAATACATACTGCACCATGGCGAATAGCGTGTGGAGAAAACTCCTTGCTTATGTCGCCACCAGCGCTAAACAACGCAATATCAATTCCTTCAAAACTATCAGGGGTAGCTTCTTCTACTATTATATCTTGGCCTTTAAACTTAATGACGGTACCCGCAGAACGTGCAGATGAAAGTAGCTTCAACTTGGATATTGGGAAATCACGCTTCTCCAATAACCCTATGATCTGTTCTCCAACTGCTCCTGTAGCTCCTAGAACAGCGACATTAAATTTCTGATTGTTCATTTGCTGTATCTCCCCTTATTCTAATTATGACATCCTCTAGTAAATGATAAGTTCTTACGCTGAATGAAACCGTTCGATAATCATAGGTTGTAACTGTGTTCCGCTAAGTGCTGCGTAACATGTTTCTGGAATGAGCTCCATTTTGGCGACGAGAGAATTAGGTTTTTGCTGTGGGTTATCCTGACCATAAGGAACAAAATAAATATTTTTCGTTACCAACAGTTTCGCAATATTGGCTGCGTTCAACCCTAATCCGTCGTTTGTGGAAATAGCCAGCACCAAAGGACGACCATTACGCATCTGAGCTTTCGCTGCCATTAAGACCGGAGTATCCGTCATCGCATTCGCCAATTTGCTTGTTGTTGTACCCGTACATGGTCCGATAACTAGAACATCTAATAATTTAGACGGTCCTAGCGGTTCCGCTCCAACAATTGTAGAAATAATATCATTCCCCGTAATTTCTTTCAACTGTTTCAACCAATTTCCTGACGATCCAAAGCGTGTATCCGTATTTTGTACCGTATTTGAAACAATTGGCACCACGTTCGCACCTTCATTAACAAATCGCAATACCTGAGGCATGACCTCTTCTAACGTACAATGAGATCCCGTTATCGCATACCCTACCGTTTTGCCCTGCCACTTCATTTCTCATCCCCCCGAATCTTGATTTCATCTGAAATCAACTGTACCAATGCATTCGCAATGATAATACCAGCTGTTTTGGGAGCAACGATACCAGGCAGACCAGGAGCAAGCAGCGCCTTAATTCCCCGCTTCTCCGCAAAGCGGAAATCGCACCCACCCGGGGCTGAAGCAAGGTCAATAATGACTGCATTTGGGGGCATTTGAGACAGGATTTGCGCTGTGACTATCATAGTCGGTATCGTATTAAAAAGCAAGTTCACACCAACCACTTTTCTCCCTAAATCCCTTATCAGAAAGGGCTCCCAGCCCATTTCACTCGCCCTCGCAAAGTGCACTTCAGACCGTACTCCCATCGATACTTTTGCTCCCAAACCCTGTAAGCTTTTAGCCATCGTAAATCCCGTTCGCCCCATCCCTAAGACCATACAATTTGATCCATGTATCGTGAAATCAGTATGCTGAATAGCCATCATTAGGGCACCCTCTGCTGTGGGTATAGAATTATAAATCGCTACATCATCTCGTTCCAGCAGTTCCACAAGACGAATCTTACGTTCGGAGCACATATTGCTTAAATACGGCTTCGCAACGCCTGTATATACCGTACATTCATGTGGTAATACATTAAAATGTTCCTCCAGTAACTGTAATGGCTCGGATGAGAATAGCGTCATGATCTTCCCCTCATTGTCACAACCCATGACGGGGAGTACAAGTACATCCGTTTGCTCTAATAGTTCAATAGAAAGTTGCTCTCTTGTGATGTCTTCTAACTGATCTGTAAGTTCATCGAATCCAACAATAGAGACTGTCGCATCCTTCTCAGAGAACTTCCGAATTACTTCGATCTGTCTTGCATCCCCGCCTATGAATACAACTTTTACGCCAGTCAGCATTAGGATGTGGCTCCTTTCTCAATTCCATGTACTATATCGCATAATATGCGAAGGCCTAAACAGGGGTGAAAGATGTAGTTACAAATGAAGAAATAAAAAGAGCTTACGCATGCCTTCAGAAGGCCTTCGTAAGCTCAAACTAATTTATTTACCTGTATGACCAAATCCACCTGAACCACGCACAGTTTCCGAAAGCTCATTCACGATTTCCCACTCCACTTGAGGAACGGTCTGAAACACCATCTGAGCAATCCGTTCATTCCTTACGATGGTAAATGACTCGGCACCAAGATTAATTAAGAGGACTTTTATTTCTCCTCGATAATCAGCATCAATTGTTCCCGGCGTGTTCAGACAAGTGATACCATGCTTAAATGCAAGTCCACTACGCGGACGTATTTGCGCCTCAAGCCCTTCAGGCATTGCAATAGCATATCCAGTAGGAATTAACTTCCGCTCCCCTGGTTGTAGAACAACCTCTTCTTCCACTGCTGCATACAGATCATAACCCGAAGCAAGCTTGGACATTTTCTCTGGAAGCTTGATATCTTCATTCCCAGATAGTCTATTTATTTGAACGTAATGCAACAAAGTCATCGCCCCTTATTCCTGATATACTTCGATCAGACGTCCCAACCATTGCTACTGAGAATGGCTCACTGAACATAAGATCAAGTACAGATTCTACATCATCCATTGATATATTATCAATATTTGTGATCATTTCATCTAGTGTATAATGTTTACCTAACATCAACTCATTTTTGCCAAGACGATTCATACGACTACCCGTACCTTCCAGACTAAGAATGAGACTGCCCTTCAACTGTTCTTTTCCTTTACGCAACTCATCATCACTTAACCCCTTTGTAGCAAGATCGAACAACACTTCTTTCGTGAGGTCCATAACCTCTTTCGTTTGCTTAGGAGCAGTTCCCGCATATATTGTGAACAATCCATTGTCTGCATGGGAACTATGATAAGAATATACTGCGTAAGCCAATCCGCGTTTCTCGCGAATTTCTTGGAATAGACGAGAACTCATTCCTCCACCGATTGCATTATTCAACAATACCATGGCATATTGTCTCTTATCATCAATAGAACATCCTGGAAACGACAAGCATATATGATTTTGCTCCGTTTTCTTTTTGTGAAACAGAACATTACTATGAAATTCAGGTACAGTAATACCACTCGCACTTCCATGGTTCTTAAATCCACCGAAATGACGTTCCAATAATTCTACCAAGTGCTCATCAATGTTTCCCGCTACGCTGATCACCGTGTTCTCAATCGTATAATGTTCAGCCATATATGCTTTAAGATCTTTCGATTTCATTTCTTCCAGTTGCTCTATCGTCCCTAAAATAGGGTAGGCTAATGGATGCTCTCCATAGACGGCTTTTGCCATTAAATCATGAACGATATCATCCGGAGTATCCTCATACATAGAGATTTCTTCGAGAATAACATTCTTCTCCTTCGCCAACTCACCATCATCCATATTAGATCGGAAGAACATATCCGCAAGCACATCAACGGCAATCGGAAGATGCTCGTCAAGAACTTTGGCATAGTAACATGTATATTCCTTCGACGTGAACGCGTTCAAATTGCCTCCAATAGCATCGAATTGTTCCGCAATCTCTTTCGCATCGAATCGTTCTGTACCTTTAAAAAGCATATGCTCAATAAAATGAGAAACGCCATTGTTCTGAACATTCTCATATCTCGAACCTGTTTTCACCCAAATCCCAAAGGAAACGGAACGGCAAGTTGGAATTTTCTCCATGACTACTCTTAGGCCGTTACTTAGCTTTATTTTTTCCATTCGAAGGCCTCCTAATTATGAAACACTAGATAATCCATTCCTTATCCTACCAAAGAAACAGCATTCACTCAACTATGCGCTCTGTAGATAGTGTCTGACTTACCGTCCCCAAATGTAACCCTTTCCCCTTAATGGCTTGAATCATCCCCTGCAGAGCGCCAGAGGAAGATGATGTAGGGTGCATCAATATGAGGAATCCAGGTTCAACCTTCTCGGATATTTTATTCACAATGGATTGTGGGGAAGGACGTCGCCAATCCACCGTGTCCAATGTCCAAAGTACAGTATACATTCCTTGCCCTTTTGCAATTCTAACCGTATCACTATCGAAATCACCTGATGGAGGAGCGAACCATTTCGGCTCTTGACCTAATTCATCCTTCAATAGTTTCTGCGTTCTACTCATTTCAGTTATAGCCTTGTCCTCACTAAGTTGACTCATATTAAGATGAGAATACGCATGATTTGATAGTTCATGACCTCTTTTTTGAATTTCTTTCGCAAGTTCAACATTACTATTCAACCATTTACCATCAAAAAAGAATGTAGCTTTTACCTTTTCCTGATCCAATGTATTTAACATTGGAATAATATATTCGTTACCCCATGCCACATTAATCATTAAAGATACCATAGGTTTTAGAGGGTTTCCACGGTAAATAGGTTGCACTTCAAGATCCTGAAGTCCCACCTTTGGTAACAATTGACGGAATATATATGTAATTGAAGATGCGTTTCCTTTGACTTTGGCATACTTATAAGTTTCATCTATGTCCACTTCCAACCCATTATATCCTGGGATGGCTTTCCAGACTCGATCTATTTTTGCATTAATTGGCTCAACTCTCATAAGAGCAGCCTTGTCCTTAATCTGACGGTATAGGGGGTCTTCCTCTTTATGATCACTCATCCCCTGTAATGTTTCTTGTGAGTGTATTTCATTCCGACCATTCCCAATAAATAGCTTAACACTATTGGATTGACCTATTCCTAATATTACGGTAAAACAGGCAAGTAGAATGGCAAACTTCCTCATATTCATGAAATATTTCATCTCCCTTGTTACCTTTGTCCCATCATATGTGCGGAACAATTGGAATATGAATAGGGAGATGAAGTAAGTAGAAACGGCAATGCCGTCTTTTTTCAAAGACGGCACCCGTTTCAGCGGAAATATAAGAAATAGAGTATCAAGTGAAACTGATGCTTTCTTATATTTTAAAAAAAGAGCCAGATGATGAAGCTCTCTGTCTCTTTTCTAATTCGTTCATATCAACTTCATTCAACCAATAACTACACGGTCAGTGTAGCTTTGCGAGACAAATTAATTCGTCCTTGTTGGTCAATCTCAGTTACTTTAACTGTAATGGAGTCCCCAATGGCAATAATATCTTCCACTTTGGCGACGCGTTCTGTTGACAGTTGAGAAATGTGAACCAGACCTTCCTTATTCGGAAGAATTTCCACAAATGCGCCGAATTTCTCAATACGCTTCACAGTACCTACAAAAATTTCGCCTACTTCAACTTGGCGAACAATTCCTTCGATAATGGCACGTGCCTTTTGGTTCATTTCTTCATTCGTTGAAGCAATGAATACACGTCCATCTTGCTCGATATCAATCTTAACACCTGTCTCTTCAATGATCTTGTTAATTATTTTACCACCCGCACCGATAACATCACGAATACGATCTGGATTAATATTTAAAGTCATAATTTTCGGAGCGTAAGGTGATAAAGTTGCTCTTGGTTGAGCGATAGCTTCATTCATTTTGCCTAAGATGAACATACGTCCTTCTTTAGCTTGACTCAAAGCATCTTGTAAGATTTGACGACTAATTCCATCAATCTTAATATCCATTTGGATAGCCGTAACACCCACAGCTGTACCTGCAACTTTAAAGTCCATATCTCCAAGATGATCTTCCAGACCTTGAATATCAGTCAAGATCGATACATGATCACCGTCTTTAATAAGTCCCATAGCTACTCCGGCTACCGGTGCCTTAATAGGTACCCCTGCATCCATCATAGCGAGAATTCCTGCGCATATACTAGCCTGTGAGGATGATCCGTTGGACTCCAACACTTCAGATACGAGACGAATAGCATATGGAAATTCAACTTCTGAAGGAAGAACTTTAGCCATTGCTCGTTCACCCAGTGCACCATGTCCGATTTCTCGACGGCCTGGTGGACGAAGTGGACGTGCTTCACCAACGCTGAATGGAGGGAAGTTGTAATGATGCATGAAGCGTTTCGATTCTTGTGAATCAACTCCATCAAGAATTTGAACGTCGCCAAGTGCGCCTAAAGTACATACGCTAAGTGCTTGTGTTTGCCCACGGGTGAATAGTCCTGTTCCATGCGTACGCGGTAAAATACCTGTATCACATTCAATCGGACGAATTTCATCCAATTTCCGTCCATCAGGACGTACTTTATCATGTGTAATTAAGCGTCTTACTTCTTCCTTAACGATATCATGCAGCACTTCTTTGACATCTTTCATGAGTTCCGGTGTTTCTATGTACTTTTGTTCAAACAAAGTAACCGTCGCCTCATTAATACTGTCAATCGCATCCTGACGCGCATGTTTTTCCTGAGTTTTAACAGCTTCTTTCAGTTGAGCTTCTGCAAATTCGCGAACTGCAACATTTACGTTAGCATCTACTGTATGAAGTTTAACTGCCATCTTAGGTTTTCCAACTTGGGCAACGAGTTCTTCAATCGTCGCTACAATTTTCTTAATCTCATCATGACCAAACATAATCGCTTCAAGCATAATTTCTTCCGAAACTTCATCGCCTTCTGCTTCTACCATCATAATCGCATCTTTCGTTCCAGCAACGACTAGGTATAGGTCACTCGCATCTTGATCTGCGATGTTCGGATTAATGATGAACTGTCCATCCTTCCGACCAACAGCAACAGCACCAATAGGACCACTAAACGGAACATCTGAAATGCTTAGTGCAGCAGAGGTACCAATCATAGCAGCGATATCAGGCGCACAATCTTGATCAACACTCATGACTAGATTGGCAATTTGCACATCATTGCGGAACCCTTCAGGGAATAATGGACGTATAGGACGATCCGTTAGACGACTAGAAAGAATTGCTTTCTCGCTTGGTCGACCTTCACGTTTAATAAACCCACCAGGAATTTTACCAACTGCATACATTCTTTCCTCATAGTTAACCGTAAGTGGGAAAAAGTCCAAATCCTTCGGCTCATTTGAAGCTGTTACTGTACATAGAACGACCGTTTCTCCGTAGCGAACCATTACAGCAGCATTCGCTTGTTTCGCGAAACGTCCAGTTTCCAAGATAAGGGTTCTTCCACCTAATTGCATTTCAACACGTTTTTCCATGAAATCCCTCCTTCTTCAATTCGTATTTATTATTGTAAAAAGAAACCCGATTGCCCCCGCTGTCACTCCTGAAAGGACATACGGTGAACAACCAGGCTGCATTTGTTAAGGCTATTGGATTATTAACGACGCAATCCGAGTTTCTCAATCAAAGTACTATAACGTCTTACATCCTTATTCTTCAGATACTTCAACAACTTACGACGTTGTCCAACCATCTTCAACAATCCACGACGAGAATGATGATCCTTCTTGTGTGCATGGAAATGGGCAATCAGATTCGTAATGTTCTCTGTAAGGATAGCTATTTGCACTTCTGGAGATCCAGTATCAGACTCATGTGTTTTGTGCTCAGCAATCAATTCATGTTTACGTTCTTGAGTTAATGCCATCCTATTCACCTCCTTCAATTATAATCGCCATTAGCCTCGTTACCGTTGGTGAGATCGCGTAACCAAGCTAAGGTTATGTTGTCTTTGTCTCCAATGACGTTTATCAGTATAGCATATATATATATATAAAGTAAACTCGAACTTCTATGACTTCTATGACTTCAATAACTGTTCTGCTAACTGTGCATCCGCCTGGATCTGCGCAATCAATTCTTGTACAGATGGGAATCGTCGCTCTTCACGTATATAGTGCACAAGCTCTACTGTTAAATGCTCGCCATATAAACTTTCATCGAAATGAAAAAGATGGGCTTCATAACTTGGAGCTATTTCTTTTTCATGGAACGTTGGTTTGACTCCTATATTCATAACGCCCATAATCCACTTCTCTTTATAAAGCACACGGATAGCGTACACACCTTTGGCTGGAACGACATACCGATCATCTAGTTTCAAATTCGCTGTAGGAAAACCGATCGTACGACCTCGTTTCTCCCCTTCAACAACCGTTCCCCGCAACTTGTAATTGCGTCCGAACAAGCTATTGGCTAGCTTCAAATTTCCAGACTGAAGTAACTTACGAATTACTGAGCTACTCACCTTTTCACCATCTAGAAGAAATGGTGAGACAATTTCCACGCCCATATTATCTCGACCCATTTCACGAAGCATTTCAACATCCCCTGCTCCTTGATACCCGAACCGGAAGTCGAAACCGACAACGACCGTATCGATATGGAGTGGAAGAAGTACACCTGTGAAGAAATCATGTGGACTAACTCGTGAAAATTCTTCATCAAACTGAGCAACATACAACGTATCAATTCCCATACCTGCAAGCAATTCCTGTTTATCCCGCAGGGGGGTTAAGTACCCTTCATAGTCTCCCTTACCCATCACCTCTTTAGGATGCGGATTAAAAGTCACTACTGCCGATGGAATTCCTTTTCGCTTCGCTAGTTCAATAGCAGAAGAGATCACACTTACATGCCCCAAATGAATTCCATCAAACTGCCCTATAGCTACAACTTGAGATTCTTCTCTCTCAAAAAGCATTTCGGGTGAAAGGGGATATGATAACATAACAGTCTTCACAATTTTCTCACCTGCAATTCTGTTAGATAACCTGATTCATAATGATTCTTCGAAAAGAAGCATTATTCCTACAAGAACACTTTAATCGGAGCAATCGCTCCTGTCTCTAGTTGCCGTTGAAATATTCCTAGAAATCGCTGTTCAGTATCATAGAGTCGTATCGGTTCTTCACCAGTCACTTCCGGGCTTACTGATTTATATGACAGCCTTTGCCCTTGAATTGCTGCAGTTGTTTTCTCCTCGGATACTGTGTGTGCTGGTAAATGAGGTATTGCTTCATCTACAGGAATCAAGTGCGAATGGAGTGTCCCTTCATCCATATAGCGTTGAATATCATCAAAATTCAAGCAATGTTCTGCATCAATCCCTGCTGACTTCGTTCGCTCAAGTTTTGCCATAACTGAAGGGAGCCCTAAAGCCCGTCCAATATCAACACAAAGCGTTCGGATATAAGTTCCCTTTGAACACAATGCTCGGAAGGTTATTTCAGGATAAGATCCATCCCAAGAGATATCGGTCATTTCGATCTCATAAATCGTAACCTCACGACTTTTACGCTCTACTACTTTACCTTCTCTAGCTAATTCATACAATCTTTTTCCATCCACTTTCACAGCAGAGTACATAGGAGGAACCTGAGATATAACGCCTTGAAAAGAATTCAGCACCTTCTCGATCTCTTCCTTTGTAACAGTAACGGAATCGACTTGCTCTATAACCTGACCCGTTAAGTCCTCTGTATCCGTAGCTAGTCCAAGTTGCATCGTAGCATAGTATTCTTTCGGAAGCTCTTGCATGTATTCAACTACACGTGTAGCACGTCCTAAGCATAATGGGAGCACACCCGTAACTTGAGGATCCAGCGTACCTGTATGTCCGATCCGCTTCATCCGCAATATACCTCGAACCTTCGCTACAACATCATGTGATGTGAACCCTGCTGGTTTATATACAGCTAGTATTCCTTCAAGATCGCTCATAATAATTGTCTCACCCGTTCTAGCACTTGCGGAATAATGTTATCCAAGGTTCCCTCTATTCGGCAACCTGCTGCCCGAACATGTCCCCCTCCACCGAACATTTGCGCTAATGCCGCAACATCAACCTTTCCGGAGGAGCGTAGGCTCACTTTCACGGCAGAATCATCGATGACTTTAAATAGAATTCCTACTTCCACACCACTTATATTGCGTGGGTAGTTCACAATTCCTTCTAAATCTTCATTGATTGCCGCACACGCCGTCATAGATTCAGGTGTGATGTGAACCCAACTAATGAGACCATCAGATGACATTTCCAGCGTGCTTAGTGCCTTTATTAGTATTTTCATTTGTGAAGGAGTCATTTCTTCTAATAGATTCTCAGACAACAGCGGACCGTTAACACCATAACCAAGTAATTCAGAGGCCATGCTCATTACTTTGGGAGTCGTATTAGAATATCGAAATCCACCCGTATCCGTAAGGATCCCTGTATAAATAGCTGTAGCAGATTCCTCTGTCCATTCAACAGGAAACTTCCTAATCAAATCATATAAGATTTCCGTCGTTGCAGCTGCGTCACTCTTAATCAGATTCACTTCTCCATAGCCGTCATTCGTAGGATGATGATCTACATTAAGGATGATAGCATCCTTAGCAAAGAACTGATTCGTTAATCCTACACGCTTAAAATCAGCACAATCCACGCAAATGACATGCTTAAACGTTCGATCAGGGGGATTACTCTCCATGTTAAGTATTTCTTCACTAAGCATAAGGAATTGCATGCGCTGTGGGATAGGACCTTCATTCACCAGAGTGAATTTCTTCCCTAGACATGAGAGAAGCCAGCCCACAACTACCGTGGAACTGACTGCATCTCCGTCTGGCTGAACATGCGACACTACAAGAAAATCATCATGCTTGAGCAAATACTCTTTTGCAATTTCAAGCGATTGTTCATAGGTCTGCATTGCCGTCTCCTTTTAAAACCGTTATTAACATTTATTGGTTCTTCTCGATTTCACCTAGCAACTTCTCAATATGACTACCGTATGCAATAGATTCGTCAAATTTGAAAATAAGTACTGGCGTATGTCGTAGACGAATCCGTTTGCCTAGCTCTGAACGAAGATATCCATTCGCCTTTTCAAGCGCAAGAAGCGTGTTCTTCTTCTGTTCTTCATCACCAAGTACACTCAGATACACTTTTGCTTGCGCAAGGTCATTCGGAACTTCGACCCCAGTTACGGTTACGAAGCCTATCCGAGGATCCTTTAGTTCGCTTTGGATAAGCACACTTAATTCCTTCTTAATCTGCTCACCAACACGTCCCACGCGAATTTTAGCCATGTTTATTCACCTCTCTACTTGCGCTCCACCGTTTCCATGATGAAAGCTTCAATAATGTCGCCTTCTTTAACTTCACTATAGCCTTCCAAAGTTATACCACATTCATACCCTTGAGCTACTTCTTTCGCATCATCTTTAAATCTCTTCAAGGTGTCAATCTTTCCTTCATGAATAACAATGCTATTACGAATTAGACGTATTTCTGCATTACGCACCATTTTACCTGAAGTAACCATACTACCTGCGATCGTACCAATCTTGCCGATTGAGAATACATTACGTATCTCAGCATGACCGATAACCTTCTCTTTAAATATTGGATCAAGCATACCCTTCATCGCTTGCTCGATCTCTTCAATCACCTTGTAGATAACGCGGTGTAAACGGATGTCCACTTTTTCTTCTTGTGCTGTAGCAGCCGCTTGATGATCTGGGCGAACGTTGTATCCAATAACAATAGCGCTAGAAGCAGCGGCTAGAATGATATCAGACTCAGTAATCGCACCTGCACCACTATGAAGTATTTTGACACGAACGCCCTCTACTTCAATCTTCTCGAGTGAGCTCTTCAGCGCTTCAACTGTACCTTGAACATCACCCTTGATGATGACATTAAGACCTTTGATCTCACCGTCTTTAATATGTTGGAACAGATCATCCAATGTCACGCGTACATTACTACCCATCTCGCTTTGGCGTTGAGTAATGGAACGTTTCTCAGCGATGGAGCGTGCTTTACGTTCATCTTCGAACACCATGAATGGATCGCCTGCTTGTGGTACTTCAGTCAACCCAGTAATTTCGATAGGTGTAGATGGACCTGCTTCCTTCACACGGCGACCCTTATCGTTCACCATTGTACGAATACGACCGAAGCAGTTACCCGCTACGAAAGCATCTCCAACACGAAGAGTACCATGTTGAACCAACACTCGAGCTACTGGACCCCGACCTTTATCAAGCTCAGCTTCAATAACCGCAGCACGAGCGCGTTTATTTGGATTTGCTTTATATTCATTCATTTCTGCAACAAGGAGAATCATTTCAAGCAATTCTTCAAGTCCCAATTTTTGTTTGGCAGATACATTAGCATAAATCGTATCCCCGCCCCATTCTTCTGGAACTAAGCCGTATTCAGTCAATTCCTGCTTCACTTTGTCAGGATCAGCACCAGGCTTATCAATTTTGTTAACCGCTACGATAATCGGTAATTCCGCTGCTTTAGCATGGTTAATGGCTTCCACAGTTTGTGGCATAACACCATCATCTGCCGCAACAACGATAATTGCTATATCCGTAATTGAAGATCCGCGAGCACGCATAGCTGTAAAAGCTTCGTGACCAGGTGTATCCAAGAACGTAATCTTCTTATTATTAATTTCAACTTGGTAAGCACCGATATGCTGAGTAATTCCACCCGCTTCGCCACTTGATACATTCGCGGAACGAATAGCATCTAGCAATGTAGTCTTACCATGATCGACGTGACCCATAATAGTGACTACAGGAGGACGTGTTTGCAAATCAGACTCATTATCAACTTCTTCAACCGTCTCGAACCGATCGTCTTCTACTGCAATTTTCACTTCAACTTCTACACCGAATTCAGCAGCTAATAGAAGTACAGTTTCAAGATCCAGTTCTTGGTTAATCGTAGCCATAACACCCATTGTGATCAATTTCTTAATCACTTCAGATGCATCCTTATGAAGCAATTTAGCTGCTTCTCCAACAGTCATCGCGCCACGAACAATAATCTTTTTAGGGGTATTGTCAATTTTTTCACGAGCAGGGTACGAGGCTTTTCCTCTACCATTTTTTCCACCACGATTGTTTCTGAAGTTGCCACCCTTGTTGTCATCGAAACGTCTAGCCCCATTATTGCCAGGTCTAGCCTTGTTAGCACCTCTATTGTCGCCTTGCGCAGGGCTACTTGAGCGATTCGCAGTTTGACTTCCTTGTTGAGTACCCGATCTTTGACCACCTTGGGTTGATGCTGGTCTTGATGGGGCACCCGTGGTTTGAGGTCTAGATGAACTCGTGTTACTTTGTGGTCTTTGTGCAGCATTACTGCTACCTTGAGTTCTTGGAGCGCTTGTGTTGCTTTGAGTTCTTGGAGCAGATGTACTGCTCTGTGGCCTTGACGTTACTGTAGCATTAGTGTTATTCGTATTATTATTCATACCTACCTGCTTTTCCTGTTGTTTTTTTGTGTCACTCTGTTCCGTGTTAGTGCTGCTCACTTGAGGAGATCCAGACACCACGGTTGGTTTTACCGCAACTTCATCCTTCTTGACAGATGAGGTTGCTGCCACTGCGTTTTTATCTCCGCCGTCTCTTTTGGCGGCTGCATTGGACTTAATATTATTAAAAAACTGCTCTACCTTCGAGACAGTTTCACCCTCCATCACACTCATATGGTTATTGACAGGGATTTCCAAACGCTTTAATATCGTAATTATTTCTTTACTACTCATGTTTAGCGACTTAGCGTACTCATATACACGTAGCTTTTCACTTTTATTTTCTTGATTAGTCAATATACTCCACCTCCGTCATAGTCTCCATAGATTTAGAGATCATTTTCGCGAATCCTTGATCCGTAATTGCCAGCACAACTCGATGTGGTTTCCCAATACTTGTGCCCAGACTTTCCCGGTCATATCCGATCACCAGAGGAATTTTGTATGTTCCGCATTTATCACGAAACTTTTTTTGTGTATTTGGTGATGCATCATTAGCTACGATGACCAGTTTAGCTTCTGAAGAACGAATAGTTTTGAGCACGATTTCATCACCTGTAACTACTTTTCCTGCACGCATCGCAAGACCCAGACGAGAAAGCGTATTATCCATCATTGGAATTCTCCTTCATCACTAAAAATTGTTCTTCAACAACACCAAAATCATCTGCCAACTGTTCATAAATCTCCGGGTTCACATGATGTTTCAATGCGCGATCCAATGACTTATTCTTTTGTGCCAATTTAAAGCAGGAAGCCTTACCACACAGATAAGCTCCTCGACCTGACTTCTTACCTGACAGATCAATAAGCACTTCATCATCTGGCGTTTTCACAATACGAATGAGTTGTTTCTTCGGCATCATTTCTTGGCATGCCACACATTTACGCAAAGGTACTTTTCTTGACTTCATCCTTGCCCTCCGTCCTATTCCAGGAAATTACTCGATGGAGACAGAATCTTGAGGTAAATCATCACTGTATGTTTTCGCTCTCCCGAATTCCTGCTCCGCTTGAGTCTCACTCTTGATATCAATCTTCCATCCAGTCAACTTAGCCGCAAGACGCGCGTTCTGTCCTTTAATACCAATGGCAAGGGATAATTGATAATCTGGCACGATAACCCGAGCCATCTTCTCCTCTTCAAACACATCTACTTCAATGACTTTTGAAGGACTTAGCGCATTGGCAACATACTCTTCAACCTGATCGGAATAACGAACAATGTCGATCTTTTCTCCACGTAATTCATTCACAATCGTCTGTACTCGAATCCCTTTAGGTCCAACACATGAACCTACTGGATCCACTTCGTCATTACGAGAATGAACAGCAATCTTGGAACGGAAGCCAGCTTCACGTGCAACTGAGCGAATCTCAACTACGCCGTCGAAGATTTCTGGAACCTCCAGTTCAAACAGTCGTTTCAGTAGACCAGGATGAGTACGTGACAACATGATCTGTGGACCTTTAGTCGTATTCTCAACCTTCGTAATATAAGCTTTGACACGCTCACCATGCTTAAATTTTTCATTAGGCATTAGCTCATTCAAAGGCAGCAAAGCTTCAACCTTACCCAAATCAATATAAACATTTCGTGGATCTTGACGTTGAACTGTCCCAGTCACGATATCTTCCTCTTTGTCCACAAAGGCGTTGTAGATCAATCCACGCTCCGCTTCGCGTATACGTTGAGTAACGACTTGTTTCGCCGTTTGTGCAGCGATACGACCAAAGTCACGAGGTGTAACTTCAATCTCTGCAATATCCTCCAATTGAAAATGGGGATTTATTTCTCGTGCTGCGGGAAGCGAAATCTCTGTACGTGGATCCAACACTTCTTCAACGATCAGTTTACGGGCATACACTTTAATAACACCCGTATTACGATTCATGTCCACCCGTACATTTTGGGCTGTATTAAAGTTACGTTTATAACTCGAAATTAAAGCAGCCTCGATGGCTTCAAATAATACATCTTTACTAATCCCTTTTTCTCTTTCTAACTCATTCATTGCTTCAATAAAATCCATACTCATTGGGATTTAGTTCCCCCTTTCTCAACTCTTACTTCTAAAAAATAATAGCTAATCTAGCACTAGCTACTTTTTCATACGGAATTTGGTGTTGCTTCTTACCCACTTCAATCACAAGTACATCGTCCTCAAACGAAAGAAGCCGGCCTTCAAATTCCTTGAGACCGTCCAGCGCTTCGTATACAGTAACTAACACATCTTTGCCTACGGCTTTCACAACATCAGCACTTTTCTTTAACGGTCGTTCCGCTCCAGGAGACGATACTTCCAGGAAATAAACATCAGTAATTGGATCGTTCTGATCCAGCTGCAGACTCATATATTCACTAACTAAGCCGCAGTCATCAATATCAATACCGCCTTCTTTATCAACGTAAATACGCAAAAACCAATTTTTTCCTTCTTTGACGTATTCCACATCAACAAGTTCAAAGTCATGTTCTTCCATAAAAGGCTGGATCATTTCTTCTACGATACTTTTTATCTTAGGTGTGCTCAAAGACTATAACCTCCAAGACTTTCATAATCCTATATACCAAAGAGTAAAGAGTGGGTTGCCCCACTCTTTACACAACGGTTTTATCTCCATGTTTGCTACTAAAAATTATAGCATAGTCTGGCAACACTGACAAGTATCTGCCCTTGACTCCCCTTTGTAAAACGAGGATTTGTCCTCGCTATAAAGACTTTAAAACAAAGAAAGTTGGTTGCTTTCAGGCAATCCACGGAAACAACCCATTTGAGTTAGTAGCTCAACAACGGTTTTACTCGCTTTAGATTTCTGTTGGAAGTCCTCAATTGACAAGTACTCCCCATCTTCACGCGCTAGCGCTATATTTCGTGCTGCGTTATCACCGATTCCTGCCATAGCAGAGAACGGAGGTATCAGTGAATCCCCATCCACTGTAAACTTCGTAGAGTCAGATCGGTATATATCAATGGTCTGGAAGGTGAAGCCACGTGCCGTCACCTCTAACGCCATCTCATAAATGGCAAGCATACTCTTCTCTTTCGTAGTTGCCTGGAATCCTTTCTGCTCAATCTCCTCGATCTGACGATATATGGCCTCATATCCTTGGCAACATAATTCGATATCGAAATCCTCGGCTCTCACTGTAAAGTATGTCGCATAATATTCAATAGGATAATATAGTTTGAAAAAAGCAGTACGAACAGCAGATATAACGTAAGCAGCGGCATGAGCCTTTGGAAACATATATTGTATTTTGAGACATGAATCGATGTACCACATCGGTACTTTACACTTCTTCATCTCTTCAATCCATTCTGGAGTCAGACCCTTCCCTTTACGCACACTTTCCGTAATGGTAAAAGCCAGTCCTGCATCCATGCCAGCTTTATAAATTAGATAGAGCATAATATCGTCACGGCAACCGATAACCGTCTTAATGTTGCATGTTCCGTTCTTAATTAAATCTTGTGCATTTCCAAGCCAGACGCCTGTCCCATGAGACAATCCAGAGATCTGCAATAAATCGGCAAAGGAAGTAGGTAAAGACTCAATCAACATTTGACGTACGAATTTAGTTCCCATTTCGGGCACACCATATGTCGCTACAGGTGTTCGAATTTTCTGAGGTGAAACACCTAGCGCTTCGGTTGAGTGAAATAAACTCATCACTTTAGGATCATTCATCGGTATCGAGGTAGGATCCACACCCGTTAAATCTTGTAGCATACGCATCATAGTCGGATCATCATGACCTAATATATCAAGTTTAAGTAAATTTGATTCAAAGGCATGATAATCAAAATGCGTCGTCTTCCATTCCGCTTTGGTATCATCTGCTGGGAATTGAATCGGTGTAACGTCTTCAACGTCCATATAATCCGGTACGACCACTATCCCCCCTGGATGCTGACCCGTACCTCGCTTCACACCTGTGAAACCAGATGCAAGACGAACCACCTCAGCTCCACGCCATTTCTTCTGATTCTCTTCCTCATATTTCTTTGTATATCCAAATGCTGTTTTCTCCGCAATCGTACCAATTGTACCTGCACGGAATACATTTTCGGGACCAAAAAGTTCTTTCGTATAATTATGAGCTATCGCTTGGTATTCCCCGGAGAAGTTAAGGTCAATATCTGGAACTTTATCCCCTTTAAATCCAAGAAAAGTCTCAAACGGGATATCCTGTCCCTCACCTTTTAGTATCCCCTCACAATGAGGGCATGCTTTCTCTGGGAGGTCGAACCCACTTGGTATACTACCATCTAGAAACCATTCATTATGCTTACAATCAGGATTCTTACAAACATAGTGTGCTGGTAACGGATTAACCTCTGATATCCCCAAAAAAGTTGCCACAACCGATGAGCCTACCGAACCCCGCGAGCCTACCAAATACCCATCTTTGTTCGATTTCTTCACAAGCCGTTCAGAAATCAAATAGTTCGCTGAGAACCCGTACTTAATAATCGGCTCAAGCTCTTTCTCAAGCCGCTTGATGACAACATCAGGTAGCTCCTCACCATATATACCCTTTGCTGTGTCGTAACAAGTTTTACGAATCTCTTCGTCTGCACCTTCCATGATCGGTGTGAACAGTTTGGATGGAAATAACTCTATTTCTTCGAATCGATCTGCTAGTTCTATCGTATTGGTAACGACAACTTCATTCGCTTTCCCTTTACCTAAGAAATCAAATTCCTCAAGCATATCGTCTGTCGTACGGAAATGCGCATCAGGTTTTTTCATACCTTTCAATGGGCTGAAACCTGTAATCCCATTAATAGCAATATCACGAAACAACTTTTCACGTGGTTCAAGATAATGTACATTCCCAGTTGCAATAACGGGCTTATTTAACTTCTCACCAATCTCACAAACCGTCTTCAAAGCTGCCTTTATTTCAAGTGGGCTTGCAACAAATCCTTTATCCACTAAATGCATATACATCGTTAATGGCTGGATTTCAAGGATGTCATAGAACTGTGCGATTTCTTCT
Source organism: Paenibacillus sp. Y916 (assembly GCF_056786435.1). Lineage (NCBI taxonomy): Bacteria > Bacillati > Bacillota > Bacilli > Caryophanales > Paenibacillaceae > Paenibacillus > Paenibacillus sp. Y916. The sequence goes on from NZ_JBXCJA010000002.1 coordinate 408,274, forward strand.
GCCTCTTCCAAAGACTTGTTCAATACCGCTTCAAAGAACTCGCCCTTTTCACAACCTGAAATTACAAGTAATCCTTCACGTAATTCTTCAAGCTTCGATCGTGGGATACATGGCACCCGTTTAAAATATTCTGTGTGTGATAAAGATATCAGCTTGAATAGATTCTTCTTACCAACGGGATTCAATGCATAAATGCTGCAATGAAATGGTCTGATATTAGATAAATCTTTTCCCACATAGTCATTGAGTCGATCGAGCATCGTGATATTTTTCATCTTCTCAGTGTCAACCAGAAGCCCATTCAGAATACCTGCTAATGCAATCGTATCGTCAATCGCTCGGTGATGGCTTTCCAATAGTACTTTATATTTATCTGCCATCGTGTTCAGTCTATGATTCTTCATTCCTGGATATATTAATCGTGCTAATTCCAGTGTGTCTAGAACTGGATTTGGCATTTCAGGTAGTCCATATTCTTTCAACGATGCTTGAATAAAGCCCATATCAAATCTTGCATTATGAGCTACTAGAATCCCATCTTCAGCAAACTTCACAAATTCCTGTAAGACTGGTTCTAGATCAGGGGCATCTTTTACCATCTCGTCGGTAATATTCGTAAGCTGTTGAATATGAAAGGGAATCTTCTCATGTGGATTAACAAAAGTGGCATACCGATCTATTTCCTGACCCTCTTTTATTTTCACAGCGGCAAGTTCTGTAATATTACTATGGGTAATAGAGAGACCCGTGGTCTCTATATCAAAAACGATATAAGTAGCGCTTTTGAGATCGATTGGCTGCGGGTTTAGAACAACAGGAATCGCGTCGTTCAGCACATTAGCTTCTACTCCATATATCATTTTCAATCCGTTCTTCTTGGCAGATTTAGCTGCTTCTGGATAACTTTGAATACCACCATGATCCGTAATGGCAATCGCCGTATGTCCCCATCGTGCTGCAGTCTTTATATATTTATCGATTGGTGTGATGGCGTCCATCGTACTCATCGTTGTGTGCAAGTGGAATTCCACCCGTTTCAAGGGTGCGTTATCTTTACGTTCAGGAGGTGCTTGTACTTCATTCAAATCTGTTGGCATCATCACAAGTTCTGGAATGGTCATGAATCGGTCAAATTCTATCCGACCTCGTACTTTTACCCATTTGCCATTTTCCAATTGATTTAACACTTTGACATCATCTTTTGTTTTGGCAAACATTTTCAATTGCATCGAATCACCAAAGTCAGTCACGTTAAACATAAACAGCGTCATACCATTTCGCAACTCTTTACTATCCAGGCCAAATACAGCTCCTTGAATCGTAACTTTTTTCTCTTCATCTTGGATATCTTGAATTGGAATAGGTTGATCTTTGATATCATATCCAACATGAAGTCGAACATCGTCAGAATTCTCATCAAAACTGCGACTCTCAGCCTCAATGCTATTCATCATATTCTGTACAACTTCCCGCTCTTCTTGAAGCTTCTTTTGTTCAAACTCCTTAATCGCTTCCTTACCGGTATCCCCAACCGCTAATTTAATACGAAGAGGAAGAGCGAAAAAGGTAGTGAAGAAACGTGTAATGGCCTGATCAATTTGTTTCTTCTTGGCTAATTCTAGTGAAGTAGCATCGGACATGGTCAACAGCAACTGGCCATCTTCTATTTCGTGGGTCGCTCGATTTAACCATCCATTAACAGATGGGATCTCCCGATGTACCCACTCTACAAACAAACTCCAATACGTATCTACAATATCGTCAGTCGAAACAGCTTCCGTATATTTAAAAACAAATGAAATTTTGGAAATATGCTGCATTTTTTCTTGAATCTTAAGGCAAAATGCGCGGTATACTTCCCCTGGAACCAACGTATCCTTAACAATAGTAATAACCCATTGTTGGGTAGTACGGCTTGTTTCAACCTGTTCAATATATCCATCCAAGAAATAAGGATTCATTAGACTGGCTGGAACTGCGCCTTGTTTCATTAGAAGCTCAAACCGAATTCTTTTCTCATCCACATTGTTCATGCTTTCTACCCCCTTAACCACCTATCCTTACCTCTATAAAGAGATATTCAAAAAGTCATCACTTGAACTCTTACTATATAGACGAAAAGCCTCTGTGTACAAAAATGTACTCGATCTCTTACTCACCGACTCATTTCTGCCAGAAGCTCTTCCACATGGTTCTTTGAAGTCTTTAATAAAGTCTAACTCTAATGATCTCTTAGTACGCTCTAGCAAACACTACGGTATGTTTGGAAGGCTGTCCACAACTAATACAGATTGTTTTACTTTCAGCAGGTTCGAACGGAATATTACGGCTCGTAGCTCCCGTCTCTTCCTTCACCTTGCTCTCACACTCATCGGAACCACACCATCCAGCCAATGTGAACCCACGTGACTCTTCCATTCTCATCTTCATTTCTTCCAGACTATCTACAGAATAGAAATGATCACTCATGAATTGTTTCGCTCTATCCAACATCTCTTGATGCACTTGTTCCAGCATCAACTTCACTTCTTCGACCAATTGATCCTGTTGAACAATCTTCTTCTCACCTGTTATACGGGAGACTAACACACAGACGCCGTTCTCCATATCACGAGGACCCAGCTCCAATCGTACAGGTACACCGCGCATTTCATACTCGTTGAACTTCCAGCCTGGAGTTACATCGCTGCGGTCGTCCACTTTAACACGAACTCCTGCTTTCTTCAATTCACTGAACAATTCGTCTGTACGACCAACCACTGCTTCACGAGTCTTGGCAGGTCCAATTGGGATCATCACGACTTGTGTAGGGGCTACTTTCGGCGGTAATGCAAGGCCCCGATCGTCTCCATGTACCATAATCGAACAACCAATCAATCTAGTTGTCGTCCCCCAAGATGTCGTGTGTACATATTCTTGAGTATTGTCGCGGCTTAAATACTGAATTTCAAAGGCTTGGGCAAATTTCGTTCCTAAGTAATGAGATGTTCCAGCTTGTACAGCTTTTCCATCTTTCATCATCGCTTCGATTGAGAAGGTATCTACTGCTCCTGCGAACCGTTCTGAAGGGGTTTTTTGACCAGTAATAACTGGAATAGCAAGATACTCTTCCAAGAAAGAACGATATACTTCTAACATTCTCATCGTTTCTTCGCGAGCTTCCTCTTCCGTTTCATGAGCCGTATGACCTTCCTGCCATAAGAACTCACTAGTTCTGATGAATGGCAATGTACGTTTTTCCCAACGAACAACGTTTGCCCATTGGTTAATTAGTACTGGTAGGTCTCGGTAAGATTGAATCCACTTGGAATACATATGACCAAACATCGTTTCAGAAGTCGGACGAATCGCTAAACGCTCCTCCAGTTTTTCACCAGCCACTTCAGTTACCCATGGTAGCTCTGGATTAAATCCTTCGATATGATCCTTTTCTTTTTGGAAGAAATTCTCAGGAATTAATAGTGGAAAATAGGCGTTACGATGTCCTGTCTCCTTAAATCGACGGTCCAATTCTGCCTGTATATGTTCCCAAATTTCATAACCATCAGGACGGAACACGATACATCCCCGTACAGGTGAATAATCCATCAATTCAGCTTTCTTGATTACATCTATATACCAACGGGAGAAATCTTCCCCTTGCGGTGTAATTTCCGTCACAAACTGCTTATCTTTTGACATAAGAAATAATATCCTCCTAAAAGTTTATGAGCGTTACTTCCTGTTATACTTCGAATAAACTCGCATCGAAAGCATAACCCTAAGTTTATGAGCCTTACTAATTGCTATACTTCGAATAAACCGAATGAGGCAGGTCGTAGCGTAGGAAACGGAATTGTCCTGAAGAAGCGTGAGCGCTCGCCTACAAGTTTTCCGTAGGAAAGCTACTTCGGAAGCATATGCTTTGCCATCGGATTTCTACCGCTACAGGCGGTATATAATCAAGAAATCTGAGGGCAACAGCGATCGTAAGGACAATCCGTTGCCGAAGCGGTCATCTGACACATTTGTTTTTCAAGTGCTTTCTAACCGTTGATCAATCTTAATATATCGTTATAGGTCACAGCGATCATAAGAAGAAAAAGCATAGCAAACCCAACAAAGTGAACCATTCCTTCTCGATTCGGGTCAATCGGTTTACCGCGAACCCATTCTATACCAAGAAATATAAGACGACTTCCATCGAGCGCTGGAATAGGGAATAGATTAAAGATACCTAAGTATAGACTTAATATGGCAGTCCAGTAGGTTAGTTGCACAATTCCTTGCTTCGCAATTTGGCCAGTCACTTCAAATGTTCGTACGGGCCCACCAATATCATCCATAGAGAATTGAGATATCAATTGACTGAATCCTTTAAAGATCATTTCAGTAGTACTCACCATCGTTTTCCCTGAATGAGTAATGGTCTCGCCAATCGAAGCTGATCTTGTTGGTAACTCCGGTGTAATTCCAATCTTACCACCTTCTTGGCCTTCCATCGCCCGAGGAATCAGCGTCACATTGAAAGTTTCATCGCCACGGCGAATACGCCAATCCATGGATTTACCTTCTGATGTTGCTGTTAGCTCAATCATCTTCTGATAATCAGCACCAATCGGCGTACCGTTGATCGATTCAATGATATCCCCTTTTTTCAAATTAGCTTCCGAAGCAGGCATACCTGCAGAAACGTTCCCAATCTGAACATACGTAGGGTTATCCAATGGAATACCAGCCATTTGGATATGAAGACCAAACAATATAAACGCAAGAATAAAATTCATCACAGGTCCTGCGAAGATAGACAAAGCACGCTGCCCTACTGTCTTACTACCAAATCGGCGGTTTTTAGGGGCAATCTGTATCTCTTGACCCTTTTTGATCATCATCGCTTGAGGATGAACACGATACCGCTGAATATCCTCATCAACGTCTAACTGTAATGTTAAAGCTTCATCCAAATCAATGGATTGAACCTCACCACGAACAATATTTTTACGATTATCCAATTGATCCAAATAAATCTTCTTCACTTCATCGTTCACAATACGAACACCTATGGTCTGACCCACTTGGATCTCTACAAGTTCCGGATCTTCACCCGCCATACGTGCATAACCACCAAAGGGCAGTAACCGCAGTGTAAATTGAGTTTCATTACGTTTATAAGAAAACAGTTTCGGACCGAAACCGATTGCAAATTCACGAACCAATATACCGGCACGTTTGGCGAAATAGTAATGACCCCATTCATGTACCGTTACAATAAGAAAAAACATTAATATCGTTAAAAAAACTACCTGAACCATTTCCAAGCGCCTCATCCCCCTTTATCGTCTAAGATCGAAGTTTGTCCTTCTAGATTATCATTATTCTCAGACTGAACACAAGAGAATCACTTTTGAAGTAATTTTTATAAAAAAAAGGAAAGGTACTATCGTATATTTATATCCTCGATGCCATTTCACGTGATCGCTGATCACATTCTTCAATCGAACCTAAATCAGGATTCGTCATATTAACATGCTGTTCAAGCACTTTCTCAATAACCTCTTCGATGTGTAGAAACGAGATTTCTCGCTTTAAGAATCGTGCAACAGCAACTTCATTCGCAGCGTTGAAGGCTGTTGTTGCGGTCCCTCCCAATCTTCCACATTCAAAAGCAATACGTAAACATGGAAATCTAACATAGTCCATCTCTTTAAAATGAAGACGACCTGCTTCCGCAAGCGATAATCTACGGGTAGGAGATGGCCAGCGCTCTGGATAGGTTAAAGCGTATTGAATAGGAACTCTCATGTCTGGATTACCTAACTGAGCAATAATACTACTATCACAGAACTCCACATAAGAATGGATAATACTCTCCGGGTGAAGAAGTACATTGATCTGATCATATGATAAATCAAAAAGCCAATGAGCTTCAATCACTTCTAGCCCCTTATTCACCATCGTCGCAGAATCAATTGTGATCTTCGAGCCCATCGACCAGTTAGGATGTTTCAATGCATCCTCTACCGTAACATGAACTAACTCATGACGTGACAAATCTCGAAATGAGCCTCCAGATGCTGTTATTGTAATTCCTGCAACATCCTTCCGACGTTCCCCATTTAAACATTGAAATATCGCAGAATGTTCACTATCGATTGGAAGTAACTGTACTCCTCTTTCTTTAGCAAGAGACGTTACTAAATGACCCGCAGTCACTAATGATTCTTTATTAGCTAGTCCAATATGCTTCCCTGCCTCAATTGCAGCCATCGTGGAACGAAGCCCCACACTCCCCATGACTGCCGTAACAACCATCTCAGCGTCAGTCCCCGCAGCAACCTCTACAAGACCACTATCACCATAAAACACTTGTGTAGTTGAAGGGATTTGTAGTTTGATGCGTTCTGCCAATTCTTTCGTTGCAACTGAAATCTTACGCGGTTTATATTCAAGTACCTGCTGGATCAGCAAGTCCGTATTGGTTCCGGCAGCAAGTCCTTCGACTTGAAATTGATCCCTGTGGGCAGACACTACGTCTAATGTTTGTGTCCCAATAGAACCCGTAGATCCCAGAATACTAATTCTCTTCATAATGCACCATCTCTCATCTTAGTAAGGCAATAGCATCACGATATGTACAAAAGGGAACACAACAATCCAACTATCACAACGATCTAATATTCCACCATGACCTGGCAGTAATTTACCTGAATCTTTAATATTATATGCTCGTTTGTAAGCAGATTGTATTAAATCCCCAAGTTGTCCAATGACAGCACATGTTAGTCCAATTAGCACCGCTCTGCCGTATCCCAATAATCCTCCAGAAAAGGTAGAAAAAATAAGTGCAGTCAATATTGCAATGATAATTCCTCCAATTGCACCTTCTACCGTCTTATTGGGACTGATCGCTGGCCAAAGCTTGTTTCGTCCCCATTGTCTACCTACAAAATAGGCACCTGCATCACTTGCCCAGATCGAAAAGAGTAATAAAAAGATCCAAAATAGCCCATATCCATCCGCAGCATGACGTGATTCTGCAATGAAGTAAAACCCACTTCCAATATATAGTACACCGAGTAAAAGTATTGATACTTGTGTAATATTGATCCTATTTTTGGATAACACTGTCATTAACATAAGCAAAAACAGAAGAACCCAAATCAGTTCCCATTGTGGCGTATATGTTATATTTAATAGCTTCCATGGAAACATAATCATAAAAACACCCAGAAATCCTAGTGTAGCAATACCACTGAAAGGACGCACTTTGATCATTCTCACAAATTCATAATATCCTATCAGAGACATACCAAGAATTAAAAGATGAAATGGCATATTCCCAATCACACAAAATCCCAGAAAAATAATTCCTGCAATAATACCGGTAATTAGTCGTTGTTTCAACAATTTTCATCCTCTACTTGAGTTATGACAGCCCACCGTAACGTCTTGTTCTTCGCTGATATTCAGCAACAGCATCATGTAAATGATTCTTATCGAACTCCGGCCAGTAAATATCGGTGAACCATAACTCGCTGTATGCCAACTGCCACAACATAAAGTTACTAACTCTCATTTCACCACTTGTTCGGATCAAGAGATCCGGATCTGGCAGACCAGTTGATTGCAAGTGATCCTCGATCCATTGAGAGTTAATATCTTCTGCTCTCAACCTACCTGCTTCAACCTCACTTCCAATCATGGACATACAATCCGTTATTTCTTTACGACCACCATAATTTAGCGCAAAGTTAAGCACAAGACCATTGTTATTTTTTGTAAGTTCGATCGCTTTTTCCATAGCATCCAAAGTATGTTTAGGTAATCCTTCTTTATCGCCCATCATACGAATTTGTACATTTTTTTGTATTAATTCATCCAGTTCTATGGCGAGAAACTCCTGAGGTAGTCGCATCAGGAAATCAACTTCATCTTTGGGGCGTTTCCAATTCTCCGTTGAGAATGCGTACATCGTTAAATACTTAATGCCTAGCTCATCTGCAGCAATTGTAGCACGCTTTACAGCTTTCATTCCGCTTTGATGCCCCACAATCCTTGGTAACCCAAGTCGTTTCGCCCAGCGACCGTTTCCATCCATAATGATCGCGACATGCTGAGGAATATTGTCCAAGGTAATTTCCACCTTGTTAGGATTATCTTTGTGCCTCCACCATGATCGAATTCGTTTGATCATTCCATTTCCTCCAAGCCACTTTCTGCAAGTTGAAGACATTATTTTATAAATAGACAAACCCCACCATAAAAGGAGGGGCCATAAGTCTCTTATACGTCCATGATCTCTTTTTCTTTTGTCAAGAGAACTTTGTCGACTTCGGCAATATATTTATCCGTCATCTTTTGAATATCTTCTTGATGTCTACGAGATTCATCTTCGGAAATATCAGTCTTTTCTAATTTCTTGATATCATCATTAGCATCGCGACGTATATTACGAACGGCTACCTTTGCCTCTTCACCAAACTTTTTCGTCGTTTTTACAAGTTCGATACGACGTTCTTCTGTTAGTACTGGTATAGACAGACGAATTAGTGAACCATCATTAGATGGTGTTATTCCAAGATCCGACTTCGAAATAGCTCGTTCTATATCAGATAATGACGATTTATCCCAAGGTTGAATCATCAAAGTACGAGAATCTGGTGTACTAATGTTAGCTAATTGACTAAGAGGCGTCGGCGCCCCATAATATTCCACTTGAATGCGATCAAGCAATGCAGGTGTAGCACGACCTGCACGCAATGAAGAAAGATCACGCTTTAGAGCGCCAATCGCTTTCTCCATCCGATCTTCACCGCTTTTTTTAATAGTTTGTGGCATTAGTCTACACTCCCTTTAACAATGGTTCCTATTTTCTCACCTAATACGACACGTTTTATGTTTCCTAACTCCGTAATTGCAAATACGATAAGCGGAATATTATTGTCCATACATAGAGATGATGCTGTGGAGTCCATAACACCTAAGTTTTTATTGAGCACATCCATATAGGTTAACTGCTCAAATTTCTCAGCTGTATTGTCTTTGAAAGGATCTGCTGAATATACGCCATCTACTTTGTTCTTCGCCATTAAGATAACTTCCGCTTCAATCTCCGCTGCACGTAATGCAGCTGTTGTATCTGTAGAGAAGAACGGATTCCCTGTTCCTGCAGCAAAAATAACAACCCGACCCTTTTCCAAATGACGTATAGCTCTACGTCGGATATAAGGTTCAGCAATTTGTTGCATCGCGATAGATGTCTGAACCCGTGTAGGCACATTGATTTGCTCTAATGCATCCTGTAGTGCCAATGAATTCATTACCGTTGCTAGCATCCCCATATAATCGGCAGTAGCCCGATCGATGCCATTTGCGCTTCCAGCAATTCCACGCCAGATGTTACCACCACCACATACAATTGCCACTTCAACACCAAGTTCCACTACTTCTTTAATTTGTTCTGCGATAGAAACTATCGTTATAGCATCAATGCCATACCCATTTGGACCTGCGAGAGACTCTCCACTGACTTTTAAGACTACTCTTTTAAATACTGGCTTTTCCAATGTTAACCTCCCACTTTGAGAAAGCGCTATAAAGTCGGCGCCACGCTGCAATTCTATTGTTAAAAAAGAAGGAACACTACGTGTTCCATTCTTCATTATGACTATTATTATAACATCAAATGAAACTATTTATTATTGTTTAACTTGTGCCATTACTTCTTCTACGAAGTTATCTACTTTCTTCTCCAAACCTTCACCAAGTTCAAAACGAGCAAAACGACGAATTGTAATGTTTTCACCAATTGTATTAACTTTTTCATTTAATATAGCTGCAATCGTTTTGTCTGGATCTTTGATGTAAGATTGTTCCATCAAGCAATACTCTTCATAGTATTTGCTGATACGGCCTTCAACCATCTTATCAACGATTTTCTCTGGCTTACCTTCATTCAGAGCTTGTGCCTTCAAGATTTCCTTTTCTTTCTCAACATCTTCTTGCGGCACTTCTTCACGACGAACATAACGTGGGTTTGTAGCAGCAATCTGCATAGCGATATCGCGAGCGAATTCTTTGAATTGATCCGTTTTTCCTACAAAATCCGTTTCACAGTTAATTTCTACAAGGACACCAATTTTACCACCAGCATGGATATATGATTCTACAGTACCTTCAGTAGCAATACGTCCTGCTTTATTAGCACTAGCTGCCAATCCCTTTTCACGCAGAAATTCAATTGCCTTTTCGACATCGCCATTTGTTTCATCGAGAGCCTTTTTACAATCCAAAATTCCTGATCCTGTTCTTTCACGAAGTTCCTTCACTGCACTAGCATTAACTGCCATTGATTACACCCTCCAATATATTATTATTAATATCACAAATCGTTTATATTCATCATTATTTTAAAAAAAGGGTAGTGAGAGGTTATCCACCTACCAACCACCCTTTTCATTTTAATTCATTTTATATGAATTACCTAATCGATATTAGGCTGTTGTTTCTTCGCCTTGATGAGCTTCTACAATGGCATCAGCCATTTTACCAGTCAAGAGTTTAACAGCACGAATAGCGTCGTCATTACCAGGAATGACATAATCAATTTCGTCTGGATCACAGTTAGTATCTACGATACCTACGATTGGAATACCCAATTTACGAGCTTCTGCAACCGCAATACGTTCTTTGCGAGGATCAATAATGAATAGGGCACTAGGAAGGCCTTTCATATTCTTGATACCGCCTAGGAATTTATCAAGACGATCTTTCTCTTTACGGAGAAGGATAACTTCTTTCTTAGGTAGAACATCAAATGTTCCGTCTTCTTCCCATTTCTCAAGTTCCTTCAAACGATTAATACGTTTTTGAATCGTTTCGAAGTTTGTAAGAGTTCCGCCCAACCAACGTTGATTAATGTAGTACATTCCACAACGTTCAGCTTCTTCTTTCACGGAATCTTGTGCTTGTTTCTTCGTTCCTACGAATAGAATGGTTCCATTCTCATCGCCAATGCTTTTAACGAAGTTATAAGCTTCTTCCACCTTTTTAACTGTCTTTTGCAAGTCAATAATGTAAATTCCGTTTCTTTCTGTGAAGATATAACGATCCATCTTTGGGTTCCAGCGGCGAGTTTGGTGACCAAAATGTACGCCTGCTTCCAAAAGTTGCTTCATGGATATTACTCCCATCTTCACGCACCTCCTATTATTGGTTTTTTTGTCCTCCGCCAACGATCATTTCCCTTTAAGACTTTCTATTCAAATAAGAAAGCACCCTCATAGGAATCACTTGGCGTGTGTTTTTAACACCGTCAACTAATATACCATAATTTTTATAACGTTGCAATAGTATATCCATTAAGGTTATTTATAAGCAATAGAGCATCAAATGAAACTGATATTTTCTAATATTTTCAAAAAAACGCCCGCTACTTTATAACCATTAGCGAGACGTTTCTATTCGAATTTTAGATATAATAGAATCATAGCTTTCCCCTTTAGTGAAAGTATAATTCCCTACTCGAATCTTAGTATTTATTTTTTGTTTCGAAGCCTCTTTAATAAACTGGTTCCTATTCGATATTACGCCTACCTTTTCTAGGCCCACCGCCACATCTGTCAGATTTTCTCCGTTTACAATCTTATAATTAACGGTTACCGCCTTCGCAGGTTCTACGAGCGGTTCCTTAGGTGATTGCATATCGGAAGTAGTCGAATGCTCATTACTCGTTCCCTTGGGTTCTACTGGTGTTGAAGGTTCAACAGGGGTAACCGCTGGTTCACTCTGATTCGGTAACTCAATACCATTCCCTTGTAGATTAGTGCTTTCTTCAAGCTTTCGTTGCTTCCATTCTTCATCTGTCAGTAATTGTTCAGATGATTCAACAACCTTTAAATCTAACGATTCCGCCATCTCTTCTAATTGTTCTCTAGTTAATATTGCGTCAGATTGTGTTTTTATTAATGTGGCTTGCTTCTCACCAACGATCATCAACTGAAGTAAAGCTGCACCAATGATAAGGCCAACGCCTAACCCGCTCATGAATGAACGACTCCTCATCATCGTGTCCCCTCCTGTTTCGCCAGTTGTAGAATAAGTTGAACCTCGCCGCGTTGTATTCCTATCAACTTACCAATGACATCAATCGATTTCCCTTGCTCATGTAATTCGAACACTTCAGAATAACGTTGTTTGATAGAATTCACTGGTTCAGACATTTCAACAGATTGTGCTATTTCAGACACCTCGGCGGCATCCGAAGACATGCTTTGCGTTTCAGTTAGAGTAGTCGTACGAAGAGTCTTTTCTTGCTCGAACTCTGTCAGACGTATTTCATATTCCGTTGACTGTTGTTCTACATATAATAATCTCTGTTGCGTCTCACTTAGACTTTCTTCCAACACCGTCTGCCTAGTCGTTATTTCTTTTTTCATTTGACTAACAAGTTCAACCAATGTGTCGTTTTCTGCTTCGATATCCGCCATATACTGCTCTAAAGTCGATTCTACTTCTTTGATCATTAAATCCGAAGATGGCTTGTCTACCTTTTTTCTGGGAAGCATTAATGCATAAATCAATGCCGCAACCCCTAACATAATAATAATAATCCATGGTTCCAAAGCGTCTAGTCTCCTTAATGAGGTCGTTCAAAAAGTCATCTTTTGAACACGCACTAATAATCTATTCAATCCGGCATTTTTTAAAGAGACAGATCAATATGATGCCCCTTGTATGGATGCTCAGCTAGATGCTGTTCAGATTGCAGTTCTTGTTGATCCGATTGGGAGTGCTCATTATTAGCTGATGATTGTTTCTGTTTCCCTCCATCACGTATAATGGAATTCTCCGTTTCATCAACGCTATTGCTGCGTTGTTGCATTGCACGACTTTCTTTAATTTGTTGATTTGTCAAAAAGGATTGTTCTTGGGCAGATCTCTGTTGCATCTCGTTTTGTACTTTCCCTGCTTCATGGGTCCTCGGCACAGCAATTTGCAATTCTACCGATTTCATACTCACGATATCCACCTCATTCTATAGTAATGGAATACAACAACTTCTTCATTTCCACTGAAAGTCCACTATATGTATGGAATCATTGAAATATCTCCATCAGAATAATAAAAGGAGACTCGTTCAGAGGTATCCTTGACGAATCGAGTATATCTTCCAATGACAATTTTTGAGCCACCATAAATCGTTCTAATAATATCCACTCGAGCTTTATTCGTATCTTCAAGAGACTTTTCAATCTCCAGAATCCGTTCTTTTGTTTGAGCTAGTACAATGATCTGAGACTTCTGGGTTACATTCAGCTTAATACGCATACCTACTTTATCAGGTGCTAATTGTCCTTGAGACGCCAGCAAATTCAACAGATTCAATGCCTTCTCCGTTTTTTCTGATTGATCCATTTGTAATTTGAGTTGATTTCGTAGATCTGCAAGTTCATTTCTTAACGCAGGTACGACGCCTACTTCAATATTAGTAACAGTAGACATTGAATTTCCTACAGTCCGAGCAATAACTCTCTCACCTGCTTGAATACTTCCACCTACTATTAGACCTTTGGTTCCATTACAGATCACATTTTTCCCAGCTCTTATATTAGAATGCATAATACTTTGAGAAACAATTACATCTTCTCCTGCAGTAACATGACCTTCCTGAATAAAGGAACTTTTCACATTGTGTCCAGCCTTTACATATCCCTTGTTGTAACCAATGATCCCACTCGAGATTTCAATGGACCCTTCAGCATCAAGCTCCGCACCCTCAACGCCACCGATGACACGAATATCTCCTAACGCTTTAACTCTAAACCCACTTAATACATTACCACGAATGATAACGCTCCCAACAAAATCAATATTCCCAATACCATAATCCACATCCCCATTCACTTCATATATAGGGAACACATTAATTTTTATCTTCTCAGTAATAGTAATCATTCCATCAAGAGCAGCATAAAGTGCCGTTTGATCTCCATTCACAATGACATTTTTGCCTGTTTTAAATTTAATATCTTTACCTGGTTTGAATGCAATGACTTCACCCGTAACTGAAGTTCCATTCTTACCAAGGTCAGGAGCTGTTCGTTTCGCAATAATCTGACCTTTACGTACGTTGTTGAGATTGTGTACTTCCTTATGATCCACTTTCCCTTGATCTTTTTCCGGATCTTTAAGATCTCTTTCATCAGATACTTTTAGTAGAACCTCAATTTGACCATCGATCCCGTCAATTGGTTTCTCGCCATAAGCAACAGGTGTTCTAACTATAGCAAATCGCTCAGGGAGATCTACAATTTGTTGGAGTATATTACGGTCAATGCCGTACTTAACACGCTGATGTTGAATGAACTGTTCAAGTTCTTCTATTGTGCATTTGAATTTTTCATCTTGTTTTGAGAACTGAAGGTATGCAATAGTTTTATCGTCAGAAATAGATACAGTTAAATACGATCCAAGCGAAATACGATCCGTCAATCTTGACCCCTCCTTAAATGCATTAATCTATTGCGATTAACAAAAGCTCTTTAGCGACTACCCATTAATAATTCTCTATTCTTCTCCAATGTCCCTCTCAGTCTAAGTATTGCTTTAGAGTGAAGTTGCGAGATTCGGGAAGGCGAAAGAGACATCACTTCGGCGATTTCACTAAGTGATAGATCATCAAAATATAGAAGTGATACCACTGTACGTTCCTTTTCAGTAAGTTTTTCAATCCCTTTTACTAATGCTTCCTTCAAATAAAATTCATTAACCTTATGCTCGGGGTTCTCCGCATTCTCATCAATCAACATGCTTAAACGAGTCTCCGATTCTTCCTCTCGAATTGGATCTTCTAGTGAACACAATGTCATAACTGCTACTTCCTGCAACATATTATGATATTCTTTTTCAGTTATTCCTAAGTATTCGCTCATCTCCGAATCATTTACAGAACGAAGATGACTTTGTTCCAAATGTTGAAAAGCTTCTTCAATCTTCTTAGCTTTTTCCCGGACGGAACGTGGTACCCAATCACCCTGGCGTAACGAATCCAGAATCGCTCCACGGACACGCCATGAGCCGTAGGTTTCAAATTGAAAACCCCGTTTATAATCAAATTTATCGATAGCATCAATCAAACCCATTACTCCATTACTAACCAAATCGTCTTTAGAAATATTTTTAGGAAGACCAATAGCCACACGACTTGAAACATAATCTACAATATGCAAATAATTTTCAACAAGCTTCTTTTTAGCTTCAATATTACCATACTCTTTCCACAATTCCCATAGTTCTAGATGATTCAATTTAGAAACTTTCTGCTCATTCAAGTGATCTCACCCCCTTATTTTTCTGTCAGGTGACGAACCGCCTTAGCCAATTGTTCAGGATCTTGCGCAGAAACAAATTTCGGTGGATTCAGCGGTGTAAATCCAAGGTCGCTCTCATTAGATAATTCAGGATTCGGTTGTAACAGATCATTTAATTCTTCAGTATCATTCGCTAAAGTTAAATCAAATCGAGCTCCCCGTTGATCACTCACTAATTCTGAATCTGCTTCTTTCTCTCCCCACGACTCATCATCAGGTTGTGAAGTCATTACACTTAGTACCCATCTAAACACAATCGCTAACACAAACCATATCGCAAAAGCACCCAAAGCTCTTATAACACTTGTCAAAAAAAGATTATTTATAAAAGAAAATAGAAAGGTAATTATAAACCCCAACACACCAAGTAATAAATTAAACCGTATTTTCTCTATCATCGCTACAATTCCTTTGCACCCATTTGTACACTACGGATGTATAATATTCCTGTACTACAATCAAGTTCAATGGTTCTACCAAAGTTTCCGCCAGTGTCCTGTCCAATAAGTGGAATGCCCAGTTCTTTCAATTTAGCTTTGCACGATTCTGTATTTCTTGGTCCAATTCTCATTGTGTCGTTATTTCCACCAAAAGCAAACATTTGTGAACCACCAGCCATCTTTGCAACAAGATTCGATTTTTTCGAGCCTAGTTTAAGTAATTCATCTAATAACCTAGGTAAAGCCGTATCTGCATATTTAGCAACATTCAATTCGCCATCTCGCGCAATGGAAGAGTCAGGTAACATAACATGTGCCATTCCTGCAAAACGAAGCACTGAATCATACATTGTAAGCCCTACACAAGAACCTAAACCGGAAGTACGGATAAGTCCAGTTTGTTGAATGACCTTTAAATCAGCCATAGACACCTTCACAACTTTTTGATCAATCATTTCCGAGAGGCACTCCTAATGATTTGAATATTTTTATAAAAGATTCTGGGTCGGGTATAAGAAAGAACTGACCATCAACCTCTTCATTACACTCCACAAACTTTGTGTCAATTAGAAGCGCATCATCTCCCATTTCACCGTGTTGCAGAAGTCCATAACTCAATATGGCTCCCGCCATATCAATCGCTAACGAAGGAACTGTCGGATACATCGATAGTTTCGTGAAATCAGCAAGGGAAGAAAGATATGAACCCGACAATATATTGCCAATCTCATTTAGTGCAGATAGTTCCATTTCATTGAAGTAGTCATCTTCAGTCACATCAATTCCTGCTAGACGTCTCAACAGACTTTTCGCTGACTCAACAGTTAAGATGAAGAATAAATTTCCGGGCACATCACCTTCAACCCTGAAGTATATTGCCACAACGACTTGCTCTGCTCCTCCAACTACATCTGATACCTCTTCAAATCTCAGAATTTCAACTTTAGNGCACATCACCTTCAACCCTGAAGTATATTGCCACAACGACTTGCTCTGCTCCTCCAACTACATCTGATACCTCTTCAAATCTCAGAATTTCAACTTTAGGAACTGCCATATCAATCGGCTTATTGAGCAAGCAGGAAAGTGCGGTAGCCGCATTCCCCGCACCAATATTTCCTATTTCTTTAAGGACATCCATTTTAAATTCTTTAAAATGCTTAAAGACCTCCATCTCTATTCCTCTATACTTTCCAATTGAATAATTTCACTTTTATTCAACACTTCAGAAAGGTTAAGCATAATCAAAAGACGCTCATCATTGATTTTTGCAACACCTTGCAAATATTTAGCTTTAATCCCCCCTACAACTTCAGGTGGATTTGCAATTTGATCTGTATTCAGATCGATAACATCATTTGCTGAATCGACAATAAATCCTACTTCCATATCATTTACATCTACAATAATAATACGTGTATTTTCAGTATATTCAATAATTGGAAGGCTAAATCGACCACGTAAGTCAATAATAGGAATAATAACACCACGTAAATTAATAACACCTTTTACAAAATGGAATGTTTTTGGAACACGTGTAATAGGTAGCATGCGCTCAATCGTCTGAACCTTTTCTACTTCGATGCCATACTCTTCGCTTCCTAATTTAAATACAATGACTTTAATATCTTCTCCCATTTCAATAACCTCCTATTAAATTTCTATTCACTATATCGAGTGTGTTTGCGGCATATTCATTATTTAATGAATGCGTTTGGATCTATAATTAAAGCAACTTGTCCATCTCCAAGAATAGTTGCACCTGAAACACCTTTAATCTGTGGTAGGTATTTACCTAGACTTTTTAAGACAATCTCATTTTGCCCTATAAATTCTTCAATTGTTAGAGCAGCCAACCGGTCCCCTTTTCGAATAACGATAATTTCAGTCTCATCTTCTTCACTCTCGTCGAAATCAGCTATATCAAATAATTTAGATAGGGATATCAATGGAATATGACTACCACGAAACTCTATCATCTTATTTCCATGAACTGTTCGAATTTGATTCTTTTTAATGATGCCTGTCTCTACAATAGATGTAAGAGGAATAGCATATTTTTCTGATCCTAATTGAACAAGCATTGCAGAAATGATAGATAACGTTAACGGTAATTGAACTGAAAAGTTGGTTCCTTTTCCCGGAATTGAATGAATGGTGACATTCCCACCGAGGGCAGTAATTTTGGACTTCACAACATCCAGACCAACGCCACGCCCTGAAACATCAGAAATGACCTCAGCTGTACTAAATCCAGGAGCAAATAAAAGCTGATAAACTTCTTCATCGGCCATCGCCGCTCCTTGTTCTGCCGTTACAACACCTTTCTTAATAGCCGATTTGAGAACATTCTCACGATTAATGCCTCGTCCATCCTCTTGGATCTCAATAAATACATGATTCCCACTATGAAACGCTCGTAAATTTACTGTTCCAGTCTCCGACTTGCCAACGGCGAGTCGATCGGAAATAGGTTCAATACCATGATCAACCGCATTTCGCAGCAAATGCACAAGAGGATCCCCAATTTCATCAATAACGGTCCGATCTAGCTCCGTATCAGCCCCTGTTATCACTAAATCAATCTTCTTATCCAATGATTTAGCTAAATCACGCACCATCCGTGGAAAGCGATTAAACACAGTATCCACGGGTACCATTCTAAGCTTCAATACAATACTCTGAAGGTCAGAACTCACGCGGCTAAGATGCTCAACTGTTTCTGTTAAGTCATGATTTTGTGCTTCACTGGCCAATTGCTCCAACCGGACACGGTCAATCAGTAACTCACTAAATAAATTCATAAGAACATCAAGACGCTCAATATCAACACGGATGGTTCGTGACGGAGTATTGTTACTTGGTTTATTAACCTCTTTAGCGACAGTTCTGGTGGATTCTACCAATGTCTGCGTAGATTGAATTGCCGTTTCTTCAATAACAGAAGTCTCTTCGAGTTCAACAGTTACCGCAGTCTCTCTAGCTGAATGATTGACATCTCCCATTAATTTCAAAGACTCTTGATCCAGTGCAACAACGCTGACCCTATCAATCTCCGATAGGTTCAATATCATTCGTTCTATTTCTTCTGCGCTTTTTTGTGTTATGTAATAAAGTGAAAAGCTGCAATCAAATTTCTCTTGTTCAATATCTTGTACGGAAGGCTGTGATTTAATCACTTCACCATGCCCCTCCAATAAATCAAATGCCATATAGGCCCGTACAGCTTTCAATTGGCAATCTTCACGAATGAACACTTCCAAATAAAGTACTCGATGACCTTCTGCAATCGATTGATCCAAAACAGAGTATTGATACTCGTCCAAGTGAACGGATTGAACTATATTGGATGTTGATCCAACTACCTCCACATTCGATTGGGCTAGCGTCTCTCCACGTACAATAGCCTGTAATGAAATTACTATGGCAGATACATCAGATTTCCCGGTTCCCCCATTGGTAATATCCTCGACCATAGATTCAAGGGCATCCAAACTTTTGAAAAGGGTATCAAATATAAAATCTTTCATTGCAAGCTTTTCATTACGAACTAAATCGAGAACATTTTCCATCTGATGTGTAAGTGAGGCTAGGTCCTCATAGCCCATTGTTGCTGCCATTCCTTTAAGTGTATGTGCCGATCTAAAAATAACTTGAACAATACTCAAATCATTTGGACTAGTTTCCAATTCAAGCATCTTTTCATTTAACGATTGTAAATGATCATTCGACTCATCAATAAACATTGATAAATATTGATTCATGTCCATTGAGATGCACCTCCCTTATGAGTTCACTTTCCTTTATTTCAGTGTTTGAATAAGCTTAAGTGGAATTTCCTGAAGCGGTAAAATATGTTTGACACAACTCAGTTCCACTGCAGACCTTGGCATACCGTAAACAACAGAAGTTTCTTCACTTTCAGCATAGGTATTCCTTACACCTGATTCATACAATCTTTTCATTGCTTGTGCACCATCACTTCCCATACCCGTCAATAGAATCACATGGCGTTTCAGCATTGTAAATGGAAGTAGTGAGTCAAAAAGCACTTCTACAGAAGGCCGATGTCCATTACATGGCTCTTCCTCAGTTAAACATATTTCATAATGGCCAACCGACGATCGCTCAATCTTCATTTGGTAACCACCAGGTGCAATATACGCATACCCTCTATTTAGAACCATACCATGCTCCCCTTCCACTATTTCAAGAGCACTGAAAGTATTCAGCCTTTGTGCAAGTGATTTCGTGAATTTGGGTGGCATATGTTGTACGATCACTACGGGTGCTGGAAAATCTCCAGGCATTTGCTCCAATACTGCCTTTAATGCTCTAGGTCCACCAGTTGAACAGCCAATAGCGACTACATGTTGGAATTTACTTGTATCACTCTCAACTTCCAACATTGGTTTAGTAGGCATAGGTTTCTTCACAGTTGGCTTCTTCGCCTTGGTTGAATTAGCCAATTTATCATCTGTGATCTTACTATCTAGTATACCATTACGTGTTGCTTGATTAGCGTTCATATTCGTTTTCGGCAAAACTTCTTTCTTGCGAGATACTATATTCCTAGGTAGCAAATTCACCTTTTTTACTGGTTCTAGTTTCTTTTTTAGCTCTACCTTTTTCTCAGATTTCACAAGTTCTTCTGTCTTCCTAGCAACTCTTCTTTCTATAGTCTCCATAGCTGCCTTCATTTTATCAAGAAGAACTTCCCCAACTTGAACAATATCATTAGAGGCAACTGTAGATGGCTTTCGAATAAAGTCAAATGCTCCTGACTCTAACGCTAGTATCGTCTCTCTTAACCCATTCTCGTTAATGCCTGAGAGCATAATAACCGGGATCGGATTATCCTTAGTAATGATTTTCAATGCTTCTAAACCATTCATTTCAGGCATTTCCACATCCATCGTGACAATATCTGGTTTTAGATTCGTCACTAACGTTAAAGCCTCCAAGCCATTAGTGGCGGTACCCACAACTTTAAATAATGAATCTCTTTCAATAAGATCAGATATAATCTTTCGCATAAAAGGAGAATCATCCACAACAACGACCTTATATTGCATTATATCCATACCTCCCACTCCGTAAATACAGGAAAATCATTTTGTTCGTTGTAGCCACTTATGCATAAATCCTTTGATTCCCGTCAAAGTTTCTACTTCTGAAGCAGAAGAAGTGCTGGTATAAAGCTTTGTAAGACGTTGAATATCTTTTGAAGCAACACTATTAGGAAATGCTAGAGAATAAGGGATTTGTTTCTTGACCGCTTGAACAACATGTGAATCATCCCTTATATACCCAAGCATCGGGATCTCGATATCCAGAAACCTTTTTGCTGCTAATCTGATTTTATTAGCTGTAAATGTTGCCTCTATTTCATCGTCCACTCGGTTAATAACCACCTGATAAGGGACACTTGAGTCAATACCATGAACAACTTTAATCAGTGCATAGGCATCTGTAATCGATGTAGGCTCAGGCGTAGTCACAACAATACATTCATCAGCAGCCCTAATAAATTGTATATTAGCTTTAGATAGACCTGCACCAGTATCAAAAATAATATAGTCCATCTGATTCGCTACTTGTTCAATCTGAGTTGTAAAGTAATGAATATCATGTTCAGATAATGATACGAGATCCGACATGCCAGAACCACCTGAGATATAACACAATTCCTTAGGTCCTTTTGCGACAATCTCATGAATACTTTTTTTACGTTGGATCAGATGATGTAAGTTATATTTAGTAGAAGTCCCCATCAACACATCGATGTTTGCCATGCCTATATCCGCATCGAAAATTAATACCCTTTTTCCCAATGAAAGTAATGTAAGTGCAAAGTTTAATGTGAAATTAGACTTCCCTACGCCTCCCTTACCACTAGTAACAGTAATAAACTTTGCTGTTGATACATCGGCATTCAACACTCTCCCTTGGGATCGCGCCTTCTCTCGTAATGAAATAAGTTTCCTTAAAGAGTCAGCTTGGTCATTCATAGCTCCTCTTCTCCCTCATCCAACAAAAGGTTACAAAGCATTTGATCATTAGGTATAAACAAATCCTCTGGCACATTCTGTCCATTCGTCAAATAAGAAAGATGAATTGGAAAGTCGTAGATCAAATTAAAGATAGCTCCGTAACTGCCTGTCTCATCCAACTTCGTAAATATGACTTTATCAAGACCATATTCACTGAAATGCTCTGTAATCTTTTTCATATCTTGAGCTTTAGACGTTAGGCTCAATACTAAGTAAGTTTCGCTATTACTCTCATGTGTAAGTAAGCTTTGAAGCTCTGAAACCAACAATTCATTCCGATAATTTCTTCCAGCCGTGTCCATTAGAATGAGATCGCAATAGTCAAGTCGCTCCATTGCTCGTTTGAGGTCAGCAGGTGATTGGACTACCTCTAACGGTACATTTAAAATCGATGCATACGTTCTAAGTTGTTCTACAGCAGATATTCGGTAAGTATCCGATGTAATGAATCCTACCTTCCGATGATGTCGGAACAGTTGCTCTGCCGCAAGCTTGGCAATTGTGGTAGTCTTGCCAACACCAGTCGGACCTGCAACATAAACAATCTTCGTATCTATGCTTATTCCACCACCAAATCGATTTGAGAGAAATGATGTAGCCTTGGCACGAATGAAATCCTCTAGTTCTACATCACTTCGCGAACGTCCGCTTTCTTCCCAATATTCGACCGCAGCATCCATCCACTCTTCTCTCAATTGCTCGTCAACTTCCTGCTGCAACAATCGATTTTGTATTTTCTCCAACGATGCTGGCAGTTCTCTTTTTATCATGGATTGTCGTGATATTTTGGCCATCCATAATTTCATCTCTCTTATTTCCTTAAGAAGATGTTCTTCCGAATCACGCTTTGGCTTTACTTGTTCTTCTTCATGACTCCGCACCGGAAATGACAGATTCGTATCCTTCATAACATCTAACTTGTCCACTGCTTCCTCAACATATTTCCTGGGTAAATCAATATCTTTCTTTTGCTGTTGTACATCAACAGTCTTCATACCTGATTTTAGAATATCATTGGTTCTTTGATATGCCTCTGGAACTGCTCTCACTGGAATATTTAATGTTGGTGCAACAGTTTGAGAAGCTACACCGAGTAGGCCCTTAGGGTTCATATCAATATTCTCTCTTCCAACGGACTGATTCGAGCCTATTTTCGGGTTTGACTTCATTTGAGCTTCTTTTTCCACTGCAGCGATAACTTCAATCTTCTTTTTCTGAAACATTCCAAGAATTCCACCAACTTTTAATTCTTTTGTACTAAGAATGACTGCGTCACTTCCTAAATCCACACGGATTCGTTGCATGGCCTCCGGCATATGATCGACGATGTAACGTTTCACTCTCATAGATTCACCACTCCGACACTTTGTATTTCTACATTTGGTTCTAATTCACTATACGAAAGGACAGGTATATCCTGCATTGTCCGATCGATCACTTGACGCAAATACATTCTTATCGTTGGCGAAGTCAAGAATATAGGCTGTTGTCCAGATTGCAGCAATCGATTGATTTGTTCATTTATTTTCTGATAAACCGATTGTGCAGATACCGGATCCAAAGCGAGGTAACTCCCTTGCTCTGTTTGTTGCACACTATCTGAAATTTTCTTCTCCAACGTAGGTCCGACAGTGATAACTTTTAATGTCTCACCTCTTTGTGAATACTGTTGCGTAATTTGTCGCGATAGGGACTGCCTCACATACTCTGTAAGGACATCAGGATCTTTAGAGTATGTTCCACAATCAGCTAGAGTTTCAAAGATCGTAACTAAATCACGCACCGATATTTTCTCACGAAGTAACTTAGCCAACACTTTTTGAATATCACCCACGGATAACACTGAAGGAATAAGTTCATCGACAAGTACAGGATAACTTTCTCTTAAATTGTCGATTAACGTCCGTGTCTCTTGACGACCAATTAATTCGTGAGCATGCTTCTTAATTAACTCTGTCAAATGAGTTGCTACTACAGAAGGGGGGTCCACTACTGTATACCCTGCTAACTCAGCACGTTCCTTCGTAATTTCATCAATCCACAACGCTGGAAGACCAAATGCAGGTTCCAAAGTTTCAATTCCAGAAATGGATTCATCATCATAGCCTGGACTCATAGCTAAGTAGTGATTAAGTAATAATTCACCACCACCCACGGTATTCCCTTTAATTTTTATGATGTATTCATTCGGTTTTAGTTGAATATTGTCGCGAATTCGAATAACAGGTACCACCAATCCTAGTTCAAGTGCACATTGTCGACGAATCATGATGATCCGATCTAGCAAATCTCCTCCTTGTTGAGCGTCCGCCAAAGGGATAAGACCGTAACCAAATTCGAATTCGATAGGGTCTACCTGAAGAAGATTGATAACACTTTCAGGGCTTCTAACTTCTTCAATCTGTTGTTCTTCTTCCATCTGTTCTTCAGATAACTGCTTCTTAGTCACATTCTGTTCCATCTTCCTAGCAGCTAATATCAATAAAATCGCGACAGGCATTGTCGTAATCCAATCGATAGGGGTGAAGAAACCAAGCATAGCAATCGTTCCGCCTACAATATAGATCAACTTCGGATATGCGAATAATTGACCCGTTAAATCAGATGCTAGATTTCCATCTGATGAAGCGCGAGTTACAATAAGACCAGCAGCTGTTGAGATTAGTAGAGCTGGAATTTGACTAACAAGTCCATCACCAATCGTTAGAATAGAGTATGTAGAAATTGATTCACCGAATGACATTCCATGAATAGTCATTCCAATAATAAATCCGCCTACTAAGTTGATAATCAAAATAATAATACTGGCAATAGCATCCCCTTTGACAAATTTACTGGCTCCGTCCATAGAACCGTAGAAATCTGCCTCACGTTCGATCTTACTGCGTCGTTCTCTTGCCTGCTGCTCATTAATTAACCCGGAATTCAAATCCGCATCAATACTCATTTGCTTTCCTGGCATAGCATCTAGCGTAAACCTAGCACCAACTTCAGCAACACGCTCAGATCCCTTAGTGATAACAATAAATTGAACCACCACTAAAATTAAGAATACAATAAATCCAATCGCAATCTGTCCACCTGCGATCCAACTACCGAATGTAGCAACAACTTTACCCGCCTCACCATGAGTAAGAATCAACTTGGTTGTTGACACGTTCAATGCAAGTCGGAATAACGTTGTAATCAGTAGAATCGAAGGGAAGATGGAAAACTCTAGCGCTTCCTTAGTATTCATAGAGATCAATAAGATCATAAGTGCAAGTGAAATATTGATAACGAGTAAAATATCAAGTAACCACGCCGGGATTGGAAGAATCATCATAAGTACAATACCGATGACTCCTGTTAGGACAGTGATATCTTTAATTTTCAAGGGCCTCTTTCCTCCAATCCCACATTTATTAGGTTTTACCTTTTAATTTATATACATAGGCCAATATTTCAGCCACGGCTTGAAACAAATCTGCAGGAATGAAATCTCCGATCTCTGCCCTTTGATATAGTGCGCGAGCCAGAGGCTTATTTTCCATAGTAATGATGCCCTGTTCCTTCGCAATTTCTTTAATTCTTAGAGCTACATAATCTTGACCTTTGGCAATAATCGTTGGAGCCTCCATCTTACTTGCATCATATTTCAATGCGATAGCAAAGTGTGTCGGATTCGTTATAATAACATCTGCTTTCGGAATTTCTTGCATCATACGTTGCATAGCCATCCTACGCTGACGTTCTCTAATTTTACCTTTAATCAATGGATCTCCTTCTATATTCTTGTACTCATCTTTAATATCTTGTTTCGACATTTTTATACTTTTTTCATGTTCATGTCGTTTAAAGAGATAGTCCAGAAAAGCTAGTACGAATAAAGCAATAGCTACTTTCACACCTAAATTCACAGTGAGTTTCGACATAAACATCAATGTACTCTCGATGTTAATTTGTGAAAGCGAGGCAATTTCTACCTTACTAGCCCATAAAGTACTATAAACTAGATATCCAATAATCGTTAATTTGAATATGGATTTAGCAAATTCAACTAATGACTTCATGGAGAATATATTTTTGAGACCTTTGAGCGGATTCAATTTATTGAACTGAACTTTAAGCCCTTCACCAGATAGCAAAAAACCGACCTGTAGAAGATTAGCTGCCAAAGCCATTATAAAAACCGTTAAAAATAGCGGAGCGAGTAGTATCAATATTTGTATACCGTATTCTCTAAAAACCATCATCACATTATCAATCGTAACATCCGTAGATAAGCGATTCATAAATACATCCGTATACAAAAGTACAAATTTGTCTTTGAAATATCCAGCAAAAATAAGAAGGCAGAGAAGTGCTGATAAAAGTGTTACAGAACCGGCAACTTCTGGGCTTTTGGCAACCTGTCCCTTTTTACGCGTATCCTGACGTTTTTTTGGAGTTGCTTTTTCTGTTTTCTCGCCAGCGAACAACTGTAAATCTAGAGGATACCTAAAGGACACTTTACTTTCCTCCATACTGTTCAATTTGGCTGACTCCCAATAATTCCTAGCAAATTATGCAATGATTCGAACATGATCTCAAACAAACTGCCGAATATATATGAAAAACTAGGAACAATCAGCAATAACATCGCCAATCCAAGAAATATCTTCACTGGTATTCCAATAACAAAAATATTAAATTGAGGGGCTGATCTTGCCAAAAATCCAAGTCCTACATCTGTCAAAAAAAGTGCTACGACTAATGGGGCCGCCATTTGAAAAGCTAACACAAAAGATTGACTAAATGTTCTTATTAAAAATTCTAAAATACTGCCATTATATAACTTTGTAAAGAAATCATTAGATATGGGCACCCACTCATAACTTTGAGTAATGGCATCAATCAGTTGCAAATGTCCATTCATACTTAAAAAGAGCAACATAGCGATCATGTATTTGAAATTACCTAGCATGGGTACGGATACACCTGTCATCGGATCTAGCACGTTGGCCATCCCGAATCCAATCTGTATATCTATGAATGAACCAGCTGTCTGTATAACCGTAATTAACAAATATGCAACAAAACCAAGAAGCAATCCTACCATAACCTCACTAACAATGAGTAAAACATAAGTCATGTCTTGTACAATAGTCTGATTTATGCCATAAGTCAGATAGATCAATAGACTGACAAAAAATGCTATCCCTATCTTAAACGTATTAGGTACCCCTCTGGATGAAAACACTGGAGCTACTACAAAAAATGATGTAATTCGACAAAAAATAAGCAAAAAGACTGGGAAACCTTGCATAATTAGTTCCATTGACATTCAGCCTAACCTATATATTTATGCAGATTGTCTAATATGTTAAAGGTAAAGTCTACGAGCGTCGTTAAAATCCAAGGACCGAACAATAATAACGCTAACAATATAGCAACTATCTTTGGAACAAAGGCAAGCGTTTGCTCCTGAATCTGTGTAGTTGCTTGAAATATACTCACGATCAAGCCGACTCCCAATCCCAGAAGCAACATTGGTGCACTCACTTTAAGCGCAGTAAATATCGCTTGTCCAGCCAGCCCTATAATAAAATCCGAGTTCATGACTGACCTCCCTCACTTGCATATACTTCTTCTGTATCGTTCTATCAGTTAAAACTAAGTAATAACGATTTGACAACTAAGTACCAGCCATCTACTAGAACAAATAATAGAATCTTAAACGGGAGTGATATCATGACCGGTGGTAACATCATCATCCCCATCGCCATCAATGTACTTGCAACAACAATATCAATGATTAAAAATGGAATAAAAATCAAGAATCCCATTTGAAATGCCGATTTCAGCTCACTAATTGCAAATGCAGGAACCAATACTGTTAAAGGAATATCACTGTATGTAGCCGGTTTTTCCATCTTTGTATAATTCATAAATAATAACAAGTCTTTTTCACGAGTATATTTGAACATGAACTTTTTAATTGGATCTTCAGCTTCTTTTATAGCTTCTGTCTGCGTAATCTCCGCTTTTAAATAAGGTTGGAGTGCAACTTCATTGATTGATGTAAACGTTGGTGCCATAACAAATAATGTCATGAATAACGCTAAACCAACCAACACCTGATTCGGTGGCATTTGCTGTGTTCCAAGTGATGTCCTAACAAAACCAAGAACGATAATAATTCGAGTAAAACTAGTCATTAACACCAATATTGCCGGAGCAATACTGATAACTGTAATAAGAAGGAGTATTGATAAAGAACTTGTATTAGGCGCTCCGTCTGAATTACCAATTTGAATATCAAAATTGATAGGATCAGCAAATGCTGCTGAAACCGACGACAGACTAACAATCCCCATTAACAAACAAAGTAAGATGACTTTTTTTTTCATGGATCCCTCAACCGATCTGTATTATTGTCCTCACGGAGCAGTTCTTCCATTTTCTCTTTTCGATTAGACATCCGACGAACCTTAGAATCGAACACTTCATGAAAGGAAAGATCATTCTGTTGTTCCATTTCTTGCGGAGTTTCATCCCTTCTCACTTTACTAATTAGTCTACTTAAAAATGGAGGCAGTAAGTTACTTTTACCTACTGCCTCTTCCTCAAGTGCCGCTAATATAGTTGCAACTTCATTTGGATCAGAAATTTTATCGATCAGGCTTATATCTTCACCAACACCGACTAAGTACACACTGTTTCCTAACTCGATAATTTGGAGAGTTTTATTTGGTCCAATACCTACTCCACCAAGAATTCGAATCATTGGATTACTGAACCAAGATTTATTCTTAGACCCCAAGAATCGAATTAAGAAAACAATAAGTACGACAATAACTGCCAAAACGATAATCACATAGAGAAGATTCAAACCATAGTTCACATCATTAACATTATCAATAATTTCATTTGAACTAGGCATAATTCAACCTATATTCCTAAAGTTTTATTAATAGCCTCAACAACACGGTCTGATTGAAATGGTTTAACAATAAAGTCTTTTGCACCTGCTTGAATAGCATCAATTACCATAGCTTGTTGGCCCATTGCAGAACACATAATAACCTTCGCAGTCGGATCTATTATTTTAATTTCTTTAAGAGCCGTAATGCCATCCATTTCCGGCATCGTTATATCCATAGTAACTAAATCCGGACGTGTTTCCTTGAATTTTTCAATAGCTTGTGCACCATCTGCTGCTTCTCCAACGACTTCAAAACCATTCTTCGTTAAAATATCACGGATCATCATTCTCATAAAAGCTGCATCATCCACGATAAGAATTCGATTTGCCATTTGTTAAAAATCCTCCCTATATACACCTTATTGTATTCTCTGTAGACGATCCCATTGACTAACTATTTCTATTACTCTCACACCGAAGTTTTCATCGATGACAACAACTTCTCCTTTAGCTACCATTTTGTTATTCACAAGAATATCAACTGGTTCGCCTGCAAGTTTGTCTAGTTCGATGATCGATCCTTGCGATAATTCAAGAATATCTTTTATTTGTTTATGGGTCCTGCCTAATTCTACGGTAACTTTGAGTGGTACGTCCATTAATAATTCTAAATTATTTTGATCCACTTGCTGATATGGAGCTGACTGCAAATTAGCAAACTGCACAGACTGAACATTTAAATTACGATTAGGTGCTCCGTAATGCTGCGGTTGTGATGGAGCATTCTGGAATTGTTGATTCAGATCGTACCCAGGCATACCCTGTTGCTGAGCATACCCAGCGTTCCCCACGCCTTGTTGAGTGCTAGGGCTACTCTGTGGCGGTGGTGGTATATTTAATGCTGGTTGTGCCACAGGAGGTTGAATAGGAGCTGCTACAGTCTCTATATGTTCATCTGCACCATTAAGTAAAATTCTCACCATATCTTTAGCAAAATGAACCGGAAGTAGCTGCATAATCGTTGAATCAATTAAATCACCAATGGTTAATCGAAATGATATTTTAATCAACGTTTCCTCGGAAGGAAGATTAGCAACTCCTTCACCGTTAGCTATATTTAATATATCAATTCCAGGAGGTGAAATATTAACAAAGCGATTAAATAGTGTTGACATCGAAGTTGCCGATGAACCCATCATCTGATTCATAGCTTCCTGAACCGCACTAATATGAATCTCATTCAATTCTTCTTCTTTCGAATCGCCTTCGCCACCAAGCATTAGATCTGCAATAACTTGTGCATCTCTTGTCTTTATGACAAGTGAATTAATCCCTTCAAATCCGTCCACGTATGTCACATGGACAGCAACATGCGGTTTCGGGAATTCATCTTCGAATTGACTTCGGGTAATGATTGCTACTGTCGGCGTTGTAATATCTACTTTTTTTCCTAACAATGTTGAAAGGGCCGTCGCAGCACTACCAAAAGTAATGTTACCAATTTCACCCAATGCATCTTGTTCAAGTGGTGTTAAATAGTCATCTACAGTCTCTATTTTATTCCCCGTAGAATCATCTGAGTCTGACTGCCTTAGTAATGCATCAATTTCTTCTTGGGTTAAATAATCTTTACCAGTCATGTCCTTCAACTCCTTCACTAACAATTTCATCAATCTGTACAGCTATGCGATCCTTTATCGTTCCTGGACTGCCGGTAAACTTTAATATTTCTCCAATTTTAATCGCTAACCCTGAATTAACTGAATTGTTAAGATTGATGACATCTCCTACCGTTAATCCTAGAAATTCAGATACAGACAATTTCGATTCTCCGAGCTCAGCAACAATCTTTAACTGCGTATGCTTAACATGTTGCTGTAAAGCTTCCACTTCAAGTGGTTCACTTTCTTTCTTTTCAGACACAAACCATTGATGTGCAGATAGTTTAGACATAATGGGCTCTAGAACGACATGTGGTATACAGATGTTTATCATCCCTGTCGTATCTCCAATTTTAGTACTTAAAGAGATTAAAGCAATCGTTTCATTCGGTGAGACAATTTGCATAAATTGTGGATTAGTCTCCATAGCCTCCATACGAGGTGAAATATCTAAGACTGTCTTCCATGCTTCTTGCAGACTTTCAAAAGCTCTACCAAAAATCCGCTCCATAATCGTCGTTTCTATCTCTGTGAGTGAGTTCATCTTAGCTGGTGCATTCCCTATACCACCAAGCAATCGATCTAACATAGCATAAGCCACGTTCGGATGCACTTCCATGACCATTCTACCTTTAAGTGGTTCTGCCTCAAAAATATTAAGTATCGTCATTTTAGGTATAGAGCGAATAAACTCATCATAAGGAAGCTGTTCTACCTGAACGACGTTTATTTGCACAAAAGTTCTTAACTGTGCTGAAAAATACGTTGTTAAATATCTAGCGAAATTCTCATGAATACGAGTTAAGCTTCGAATATGATCTTTAGAGAAACGTACGGCTCTTTTAAAATCATATGAACGAATTTTTTTCTGGGATTCTTCTTTTTTGAGTTCTTCCGCATCCATTTCCCCAGAAGATAGTGCCGCGAGTAGGGCGTCAATCTCATTTTGTGATAATACATCTACCAATCATCTCACCCCCTAACAATTTAGTCCATTTTTACTTTTTACATCGGTGCTAACATAAAATCTGTGATCTCAATTTGCATCAATTGTCCTCTAGTTAAGCCCTCATTAATCAAATTGATCAATTTTGCGCTCAATTGATCTTTACCATTCGCACCTTTAAGATCATCTGGTTTTGTATCAGCAAGTATTTTGAGAATAATTGGCTTAACTCTAATTTCTTTAATTTTGTCAAATTCCTCTTTAGACTTCTTACTATCCAATTGAAACGCAAAATTCATCATTACGATATAATCAAGATCCTCTAAATTTGTCTTGATACCAGTTATTTCCGAGGTCATTTCAACCATTTGATCCGCAGTCAAACCTCTCATTTGAACAGCATTTACGGTTTTGCTAACATTGTCATTTGGATTACTAAACAAATTATTGAATAGCAAGAAAGCGGCTAATACAATTAATGTTATAGCTAATAGAATCGTAATCAGCCAAGGCATTATCTTTTTCATGGGGATTCCTCCGTATGTACCACTTTAATAGTTGCATTATTCATACCAATCTCTTGTGTATATTGTTTTACAAGCGAGATTACTACAGCAGCCTTTTCAAGCACGATTAATCTTTTTCCTGTAACTAATGTGATGTAAGTATCAGGTGTTTCTTCTACCATTTCAATGAGAAGAGCATTTAGCCACATTTCAGAACCATTTATCCTTGTAAGAGAGATCATCGTAAGCCTCCTATGAAAATCCGGGAGAAGAGACACGCTCTCCTCCCGCTATATCATTAGCGTTTCAAATTCACAACTTCTTGAAGGATTTCATCTGATGTAGTTATAATACGGGAGTTGGCTTGGAAACCACGTTGTGCAACAATCATTTCCGTGAACTCACCTGTGAGATCAACGTTTGACATTTCCAATTGTCCAGATATAATAGCTCCTGTCCCTACCTCCACATCATTAGCTGCAAACAATTCAAATTCACCATCCGGGTTTGCATTTAAGGTCACTCGGTACAAGTTCCCTCCAATTTTCTCGAGACCCTCAGGGTTAATTATTTTAGCTATGCCAAGTTGCGCCCCTGGTTCTGTCGTTCCATCACCCATCTTCTGAATAATAGTACCATCTTGTGCAATTGAGAACGAAGTAACATCATCTTCTAATGTAATAGGTGCCCCCCCTGTATCAAGCACGAACAATCCATCTGATGTCACCAGATTACGAAGTGCATCGATATGAAAGTCACCTGCGCGTGTCAAAAAGGGAACCTCTTGTTCATCCCCCATACTTACTAGGAAGAATCCATCTCCATCAATCCGTAAATCTGTTGGTTGATTTGTTGTCATAGCACTACCAGCTAAATGCAAAGTATCAATGGATCCAATCGATACACCTAGACCGATCTGCTTAGCATTCACTCCACCTTGTGTACCATCAGTAGGAGGTGTTACACCTGAAACCGTTTGGCTCATAATATCTTTGAACATCACGCGACCTGACTTAAATCCAATCGTATTGACGTTGGCAATATTGTTACCAATTACGTCTAGTTTCGTTTGAAACCCCTTCATACCAGAAACCCCTGAGTACATAGATCTTAACATTTCACTATTCCCCCTTATTAATTACATGGACTATATCAATCGATCAATAGTCCACTGGCTTCCGATTCGGGCCAGCCAGTTATGAAACGATGATTGCACTATCAATATTCGTAAATACATTATCCTTCATTGATCCACCGTCCATTGCTGTAACAACAGTACGATTCTTGATATTCACAATCAATGCCATATCGTTCAATAATATAAGCGATTCTTTACTACCTTTTGCTGCGGCCTGATCAACTGCATCTGATATGCGTGACAGCTGTTCTTTAGGAATATCAATACCCCTTTGCTCTAAGCGCTTTACAGCATGATTACTGAACTTGAGCATATTTTGCTGTAACAATTGATCAAATGAGGTACTATTCACTGCCCCCTGTGAGTGACGTACATTTCTAGCATTGGAAGTAGAATTTACTGGGGTAGGAAACAGCTGGCCAATTATCAGCCGTTCATTCATATGATTTCCTCATTCACTTCTGGCTCTACTTCTGGTTCTGGCTCAATTGCAGGAGAATCCTCATTCTCATCTGGTTCTGTTACAGGTGGATTTTCATTTGCAACAGGATTTCCAATTTCAAGAATTAGATTTACTGGAACAGCTATCTGTCCAACCGTTGCATATTGAACACCATCACGAATAACAATAGAATTTACGGTGCCTGTTAAGATTTCCGATGTACTATTATCCGTTGAATCAATCCAACTTATTTCTTTACCAATCAGCCCTGAAACACTGCCTAATGATTGATTCAAAGTAGTTAGTTGACCCGAGATATTCATCAACTGTTCAACGGACGTAAACTGCGCCATCTGAGCTATAAACTCCTTATCTTCTAAGGGTTGCATCGGATCTTGATTCTGGAGTTGCGTAATCATGATCTTTAGAAATTGGTCCTTACCCATTGTGGAAGTATCTTTTGCACTTGCCGTTTTAACATTACTGGCAGAATAATTTGGCCAAATATTGTTGGTTCCTATAATTTCCGAAGCCACGAGTTCACCCCCTTTTCTTTATGCTTTCGCTGTAAATGTATTTCCATGTTCAATATTAACTTGTTCTGATAACCAATCATTCATTTCTTCAGTCAGTTCAGCGATCGCTAATGAATCATCACTTTGGTCTTCCCGCTCTTTAGATCTTTGATTCGATTGTTGCTGACCTGCACTTGGTTGGCGACCTTCTTGATACATATGTGATTGAAGGGATTGATTCTGCGTCACCTCCAGTCTCTCAACTTGTAAGCCTTGAGATTGTAGTACTGTGCGGAGTTGTGACATTTGCTGTTCAAGTAATCCCTTGGCTCCAGCATGTTCAGTCATAAAGGTTGCAATCAATTGACCATTCGACATCGTAATTTTAATATCAACTTGCCCCAAATGCTCTGGATAAAGAGATATTCTCGCTTCAGTCATGCCATTCAGCTTCACAATATCCAATTTACTAACTAGAAGCTTGGTCACTTCTTCAGGAAATTTCTCAACAGGGACTGGAGCTGCCTTTAATGGATTCTTGATTCCTTCTCTCATCAATAGCTCCCCAGCTGTTAATATCCCTTGATCTGGCGAGAATTCAGCTGTCTCAGTAGTAGCAGACTTCTGCACCGTACTAGCAACAACTTCATCGCTTTGGTTCGATGCTGTTCCATGTAGCGTTTGAATGAGTTGATCTAATTTCATTGGTGTAGACACCTGAGAAGCATTAGAATTAACAACCATTTCACCTTTGTTTAGAATCGTTGAACCATCAGCTTGAGTTACTTTATTAGCATTGGATTGTAATAGGGCAAATGCCTTCGCACTTTCCTTATCCGTAACTTCAGTTGGAATAATGGCTGTCTGTGGTTTATTCTGTTCTACTTGTTGCAATAGGTTATGAACTGAAGCCAACAATTGAATAGCTTGCGGACTAGAAGAAAGGCTTGTAGCATCATTCTGTGGCAACATAGATATTAATTGATTCACTGCATCTTGCACTGCAAATCTGATCGTATCTGGTTGCTCTGCAAGCATGCTAGACAATAATACACTCTGCTCTGTCTCACTATTCTCAGCCTCACCCGAACCCAACAATGTATTCACTTGCTGCAACCAGTCTTTAAGCAACAGCATCAACGATGGATCTACTTCGATCGCCTCATCTACTTTGGTGATTTCATCAGTAAATCCTTGTAGAAGTTGATTAAGCAAGTCCGCTTCCGTCACTGTAGTTCCCTGTGCAGACACATTCTGCTGAAGACCTTCTAACAATGAAGCTACATCTGAGAGAGTATGTGTCGTTTTTGGAGCTGTCCCCTCTCCCATAATGTATGAGAAGGATTGCTCTACTGGTGCACTAGAACCCTCAACCATATTTACAGTAGAATCACTAGACACTTTTCCACCTGTCGTTGCGCCCTTAGTTGAACTCGCATTATTCATAGCCATGTTATGAAATATTAACGTCATTTATTTTCACCTCCCTCCACGTCATATCTATTAAACTTCAAATTATTTACTCATAAGTTTATTAAGTATGATCGCCGTCGTAGATGGATCGATGGATGACATTTGTCCAAGTAATGATGAACGAGTTGCATCCGTTACTGATCTTAAAATCTCCAGTGTCTTATCTGGACTAATCTTATAAGTCTGAAAGAGAAGATCGGCAGCACTTTTCGGTGTCATATTGGCAAAAGTCTGACTCAATTGATTCTTATTCAAGTTCGTTGGAGTTGGAACAGTCGTTGTGTCCTCCTTCTTCAAACGCGATTGCAATGCTGCGATCTGCAGATCAAGAGCTGATTTTGTATCCTTCATTAACATCGTTACTTCAGCCGCTACCTTTGGATCCATTTTTTCAAGTATTGCCATTCTACTATCATTTTTCATTGAATTAAACAATAGTACTGTTTCTTCCAACGTCATATTCTGCAAGATTGGCGCTGCTTTACTAGGACTCATATTGGCATACAATTTGGCAAGGTCATCAATCTGTTTCTGGTACTCAGCATCGAGATCTTCTTCAGGGATCACTTCGACATCTTCCTGTTCCAAACTTTCTAGCTTCGTCTCTAAATCCTTCAATTGAGCTTCCTGTTGAGCTTTAATTTCACGTTCTTGCTCTAATTCAGTTTCTTTAGCAACTAGCTGGTTCTTTAGTTCCTTTAGTGTAGCTTCCACACTTTTCATCTCTTCTTTGCTCTCTTGTAGCTTCGTCTTTTCCGGATCTAGATTAGGTTCAGGTACCCATTTCTGTACGATTGGAACTTTATTAGCGAATTCTAGAACTGAATTACGTATATCCATATTAAAAAGAATAAGTAATACGCCTACGAGAACAATGGTGAAAATAATAGGGATAATTAACATTAAAAACCGCTCAAATCCGCCTGCTGATTCCTTTTCGTCCTCAAAGTCATTATCATTACGTGCCACTTTTATTCCCTCCCTAAGGGGCAAGACATTTGTACATTCTCCCGATTAAGTTTCTATCTAAGATTCATAACAAACCTTACAGTTGCTATTTCATCAAGTTCATTTTGTTCCCGGAGTAACGTCTCATGTTGAAATTTGTCCTTTGCTTTCTCACGAGATTTCATCCATACTTTTTCATCCAACATCTTATCTGTTAAATGACTTTGACTTTTTCGCACTACCACATTCGCTTTTCGAACATCCACATGCTTTCTAATAATACATTGTTCTAGATGCTCTACGTACGTTTGAATAGCTTGTACTTTTACAACAGGAGCGGAATTCTCAATCTCCAATTGAAGTTGATTCGTCATTTCAATCCTCATATTTTCGAATTCTTGTAAGAAGTTCTCTTCTTCCTGTAGTTTAGCAATGGCATTGGACAATATCCATTCTGCTTGTGTCTTCTCGTTCCCTTTCAAGTTCACAATATTCTGAAATGCATAATGAAATCTCATGCTTTATCATTCATCTCCTCGAAAATTCAGAAATCAAGCGTTCCTTCACTTCCTGAAATGATACTTTCTCATTTACCTTTTGCCTACTAAAGTCCCAGATATTCTGAATGAAGTCAATAGATTCGTCAATACTATCATTTGATCCACGATGGTATGCACCAATATTAATTAAATCCTCAGATTCCGTATATACAGCGAGCAGTCGTTTTAAGTTCTCAGCAGCTTCAGTATGTTCATCTGATGAAATATCTTTCATCACCCTACTGATGCTCGCTAGAATATCAATCGCCGGGAAATGACCTTTATTAGCAATATTTCTGTTTAACACAATATGTCCGTCTAGAATACCTCGGACCGCATCCGCAATGGGCTCATTCATGTCGTCACCGTCAACCAATACGGTATAAAAAGCCGTTATAGAGCCAGTAGGACCCGTCCCTGCTCTTTCTAACAGTTTGGGAAGATTAGCAAAGACGGATGGTGTATAACCTCTCATAGCAGGCGGTTCACCAACGGCGAGTCCGACCTCACGCTGCGCCATCGCATAGCGAGTAACTGAATCCATCATTAACATGACATTCATCCCACGATCACGGAAATATTCTGCGATCGTCGTTGCAATAAGTGCACCTTTGATTCTAATTAATGCAGGCTGATCGGATGTAGCTACAATAACCACAGAGCGCTTCAATCCCTCAGGGCCTAGATCACGTTCTATGAAATCGAGAACTTCTCGACCACGCTCACCAATTAGTGCAATGACATTAACATCAGCAGAAGTATTCCGGGCAATCATTCCCATTAATGTACTCTTACCCACACCTGAACCAGCAAAGATACCAACCCGTTGCCCTTTCCCGATTGAAAGCAATCCATCAATAGCTCTCACCCCAATACTAATGGGTTCAAGCACTCTGGGTCGATTCAATGGATTCGAAGGAGGTCTAAACGTTGAACTGAAGGCCATTCTTGTTGGGATCAGAGACCCATCTAAGGGTTGACCTAATCCATCCAATACTTTCCCTAGTAATTCAGACCCTACTTGCACACTTAGTGGCTTCCCTGTACCTACCACATCACAACCTGGCCCAATAGACTGAAGGTCTCCAAGTGGCATCAACAGCACCTTGTTATCCCGAAACCCTACCACTTCAGCTTGGAGTGGCTTGGTGCTTTTACTAGGGTAGATGTAGCAGACATCTCCGATGTTCGCATCTGGACCTTCCGACTCAACCATCAACCCGATCACTTGTGTCACTTTCCCATTAACTCTCACGGGATCTAAATGATCCAGATGATCCAAATAACGCTGACTATCAAGCACTTTCATCCTGATTTCTCCGATCATCATTATCTAGAGCTATACGAATCAGTTCTTTCTTAATTTCGACTAGCTGTGTATCAATTCGCGCGTCAATACTTCCGAGTGATGACCGGATGACACATCCGCCATCATTCACAGTAGCATCAGGTAATATTTTCAGTTCTGCCTGTGAATCAATCGATAGACACAGCTCTTCTCTAGCTGCTTGTACAAACTCATAATGAACTGGAGAAACACATAAAGTGATAACTCCTTGTTCTCTTTTCCTCGCTAAGTTTCTTTTGATCAAATCAATCATAAATTCACTCTCGATTGTCAACTGCTTCTCAATAACTTTTTCAGCAATTGCAGTGCTTAGTTCTACCAAGAAAGGCTCCGCCTCTTGAATAATCTCATTCTTAACACGGTAAGCTTCTTCCAGCACAGCCTGAGCTTCAAGCATCATTTCTTCTATCTTCTTCTGAAGCTCTTCTTCTGCCTTGATACGTCCCTCGCTGTGACCTTGCTCATAAGCTTCCGATTTAATGGCTTCTGTTAAATGTTCATCTTGTTCTCGACGTTCATGCCACCATTGGTCGATAGTTTCTGTAGCTTTCGATAACAGTTGTTCCGATTCCTGTGATGATTCACGAATTTGCCGTTCTGCAAATTCCTTAGCATCTTGAAGTATTTCTGTCTTCAGTCTTTCTGTTTCTTCGTCAATCCGAATAGTAACCTCTTCATTTTCAACGAGGACTTCTTCGATCTCCAATTCCGTTTCCAGCTCACTAGTGTTGTAATGTTTAGACAAATCCAATTCCTTCAACACTTCCACAGGTATATACTGGGAATGTTTGATCAAATTAGACAATGATGTCATCTCCTCCACCGCGAGCAATTATTATTTCACCGGCTTCTTCCAATCTGCGTATCGTACCGACAATACGTGTCTGCGCTTCTTCGACATCACGTAGTCTTACAGGACCCATGAATTCCATTTCTTCTTTAAAAGATTCGGACATACGTTTGGACATATTACGGAAAACAACATCACGAACTTCATCACTTGCCACTTTGAGCGCAAGTTGAAGATCTGCATTCTCAATATCTCTAATAATCCGTTGAATGGATCTATTATCAATATTCACGATATCCTCAAACACAAACATCCGCTTCTTGATATCCTCTGCCAATTCTGGATCCTGAATTTCCAATGCATCCAGAATTGTACGCTCAGTACCCCGATCAACTCCATTTAGGATTTGAACGATAGACTCAAGACCACCCGCATTGGTGAAGTCCTGTGTCACTGTTGATGAAAGTTTCTGTTCAAGAACTCTTTCTACTTGATAAAGAACTTCAGGAGATGTACTATCCATAACTGCAATTCTTCGAGCTACATCTGCTTGTTTCTCCTGAGGTAACGATGACAGGATTACTGCCGATTGCTCGAATTGTAAATATGAAAGTACCAGGGCAATCGTCTGTGCATTTTCATTTTGTAAAAAGTTCAATATCTGATTCGGATCCGCTTTACGTGCAAAATCGAAAGGTCTTACTTGAAGAGTGGCTGTCAATCGACCAATAACCTCAAGTGCCTTTTGTGGTCCAAGAGCCTTTTCTAAAATCTCTCTTGCGTAGTTAATACCACCTTGCGAGATATACTCTTGCGCTATACAGATTTGATGAAATTCAGCCATGATCGTATCTTTTTCTGAGCTATCTACTGTTCGCACATTAGCAATTTCAAGAGTTAATTGTTCAATCTCTTCATCGCGTAGATGTTTGAATATTTGTGCAGAAACTTCAGGCCCTAGGGTGATGAGTAGAATCGCCGCTTTCTGACGACCACTCAACCCTTGATGATTTGACTTTGCCAATAAACCCACCTCTATTCGTCAGCCAGCCATGTACGCAGCAAGTTGACGAATTCGTCTGGTTTCTTTTTCGCCAGCGTTTCGAGCTGTTTACGCACTTGACTTTCATTATTCAAACTTTCCAAATTAATAGAAGGAAACTCCGTAGGAACTTGCAATGGAACATCCTCATCGAATTCCTCATTTTGTTTACGACGACGGAATATGAAATATCCACCTACTCCTAACAAAGCTAAGACTGCTAGCCCAATCCCCCACAAAAGACCGCTGGAAAGACTTATTCCTGATTTACTAGTATCAACAATATTATAATTTTGAGCATAGACCGAAACTTTTTTATCTAAGTCAGCGTCTGTATATGTAATACCAGAATCCGCAACAGAGGCTCTCACAATATTAACCAGAACATTCTTTATCGCATCTTGCGTAGCTTCATCCAAACTATTCTGTCCCGTAGGTGGTTCCACTGCTACATTTATGGTTAAATCCTTTACAGAGTAGGGGCTTGATATAATATCTCTTGTAATCCGGTTAACATCATAATTCACTGTTTCTGATAGTTCTTCAGAGGTTGTACTACCCGAATCGGTACTACTTGGATATCCTGGAATCTCTTCCGGTCCAGTTCCAACCACACCACTATCTTGAGCACTGGTACCCGAATAATTTTTCGATATCTTCTGTACGCTGATTTCTATACCCTTCATGTCTTCTTGATTTACGGGTGTAACCATCTTTTCGTTACTTTGAATTTTATCAAAATTGAGCTTGGAAGCTACAAGGACTTCTACCTTGCCCTCACCAGTAAATTGGGTTAGAAATTTCTTCACATTTTGACGAACTTCATTTTCAAACCTTTTTTGCAACGCGAAGTTAGCTTCCAATACTGATGTTAGACCACCTTCCCCACCCTTCACCGTTGAGATCAACTCAACATCACCATTTAGGATAGTGATGTTCTCAATCGGGAGATTTGGGATAGCTGTCTTCATCAGATTATAGTAACCGTCAATGGCTTCTTGTTTAGGACTATATCCCATCTTGAACTCCAATACGGCTGAAGCTGATGCTTTATCTTCATTCCCTGTACTTGCAAAGACACTTTCTTCTGGCAAACTGACGAGTACTTTAGCATCTCTAATACCATTCATTCTTGTCAATAGTTGTTCTACTTCACCGTTCAAAGCGTTATTATACTTCACATTAAATTCACTGTCTGTCATTCCGATTGCAGATGAACTTTGCTCAAAAATTTTGTAACCTATTGAGCCATTCTCAATAATGCCCTGAGACCCCACATCTACTTTCGCACGCGCAGCCTGTGTGCTTGGTACGGACACACTTTTTCCATCAGGACTTAATTTATAAGAGATATTACTTTCTTCCAAATAGGTCATAATACCTGCCGCATCAGCTGCATTCAAATCTTTAAATGCTACTTCATATTCTGTCTTTGATAACATCATCGTTATAATAATAGTAGAAATAATGATAAGTGATAGTGTAGATCCAAATATTATTTTCTGATTTTTACTGAATTGATTCCAATACTGGGTAACTTTATCCTTATACCCGGTAATTC
Source organism: Paenibacillus sp. Y916 (assembly GCF_056786435.1). Classification (NCBI taxonomy): domain Bacteria; kingdom Bacillati; phylum Bacillota; class Bacilli; order Caryophanales; family Paenibacillaceae; genus Paenibacillus; species Paenibacillus sp. Y916. The sequence goes on from NZ_JBXCJA010000002.1 coordinate 449,912, forward strand.
TCTCATTCACATTGTCACCCCACCCGAAGCTTAGCTAGAATTCTCTATAATTGTATTCTCATAATCTCTTGATACGCCTCAATCACTTTATTTCGAACTTGTGCAGTCAACTGTAAACTCAATAAAGCTTGTTCGGCAGTGATCAGGACTTCATCAACATTTGCTTGTCCAAGTAACAGTTTCTCACTCATAACACTTGCATCGACCTCTTGATTTGACACTTGTTGAATTGCATTTTCTAAGTAAGCCCCGAAATTACTAAGTGATTCTATTGGTGTGGCAGATTCTTTTCCTATATTGTTTGGCATCTGCAACGGTTTAACTAGTTCTGTATTGAACATCATGTTTTGAATCATTCAATTCCCTCCTTTACATATCTAATTAACTCTTGCCACTACCGTCCAATCTCCAACGCTTTCATAATCATGGATTTAGATGCGTTAAGAGCTGTAATATTAGCTTCATAAGAACGCGAGGCTGAAATCATATCGACCATTTCCTTATTCATGTCAACATTCGGCATCATAACATACCCTTCGGCATTAGCATCCTGATGCGTAGGGTTGTATACGGGCTTTAACGGAGCACTATCTTCTTCAATAGATTTCACTCTAACACCAGAACCAATACCTTTCGAAGAGTTTCCGCTCATTTGAGATTGAAGCATTTTGGAAAAATTCGTTTCATTCGGTGAAAACACAACCATTTTCCGTCGGTAAGGCACTACTTCCCCATTAACCACACTTGCTCTTGTTGTTCCTGCATTCGCAATATTAGATGAAATAATATCCATCCGCAGTCTTTGTGCAGTCAACGCAGTTGCACTTATTCCAAAACTATTACTTAGAGTCATAATCTATTAGCTCCCTTGCACTGCAGTACGCATCATTTTCATTTTATTATTAACTAGTGATATGTAAGAATTGTAACGAAGTTGGTTATCTGCTAATAGTGACATTTCCAGTTCTACATCAACATTGTTTAAATTATTATTCATCACCGTCGAAGAATCCATAGTAACAACTGACGATGGCATTTCCGTAATAGGTCCAATCGTAAAATGACGTGAGTCAGTCCTATTCCCTTTAAGAGTTCGCATTTCTTCATTCATTTCTTGTTGTAGTAGACTTTCAAACGAAACTACAGAACGTTTGAAATAGGGCGTTTCTGCGTTAGCAATATTATTAGAAATTACTTGTTGTCTTGTATTTGCTGCATCTAATGCGCCTTGTAACTTTTGAAAAGTTGCACCATTTAACAGATTCAATTCTGACCCTCTCTTTCGAATTTCTGTTTTTAATTTTTCTTTAAATACTCAGTTGACCTTTTTAACGTTGTTAAAGATAGTATTTCTACAAAGAGATACAAATCCCTTTTTTTCGACAAAATTCTTTTAAACCTTCTTTTAAATCCTAATGCTTTATCGGCATTTGCAATTCATCAAACATTTTGTCGTATAGGCTCATTTTCTTAAATTTTATGCATTATTACAATAAGAAAAAAGCCCTATTTTTCTATAAATGAAGGACTATTATCTTATATTTAATATAACAAAAAAAGTTTATGATCAATATCGGTCAACGAAAGGGGTTTTAAACCGGGATCTTGCTGATTAATCCCGATTCGAATTTAATTTCGTAACATTTACATAAATTATTAACATTTAAATATGATTGCAAATGAAACTTTCGACCTATATACTATCATTTAGATAAATGTATGAAATCCACAACGTTAGTAAATGTGATTTCATCAAATTAGATATTTTACAATATTACCTTTACCAAGATAGAACATCTCGCTCTAGTTCGACAAAGTGTAACTATCTATTGAACTGTAAAAAAAGAGCAAGACTCGTAAAAAAACGAGTCTTGCTCTTTTGATTTATCTACAATATATACTGGCTCAAATCACGATCTTGAGCTATATTAGCTAACTTCTCACGTACGTATTCAGCGGTGATCGTCATGCTCTCTAGAGTTAGCTCAGGAGCCTCAAAGGATAAATCCTCCAACAACTTCTCTAGAATAGTATGAAGTCTTCTTGCACCAATGTTCTCCGTATTCTGATTGACTGTTGCTGCCATCTCTGCAATGACACGAATAGCGGCTGGATCAAATTGAAGTTCTATGTCCTCTGTCTTTAGCAATTGAACATATTGCTTCGTCAGAGCATTCTCTGGTTCTGTTAGAATAGATACGAAATCTTCTAAAGTTAAGCTATTCAATTCAACACGTATTGGAAAGCGACCTTGTAGCTCCGGGATTAAATCTGAAGGTTTAGCCATATGAAAGGCTCCTGCCGCAATAAACAAAACAAAATCCGTTTTTACAGGACCATACTTTGTCATGATCGTAGACCCTTCAACTATCGGAAGAATATCACGCTGAACACCTTCTCGTGATACATCCGGTCCGCTGCCCTTACCTGTACTTGCCACTTTATCAATTTCATCAATAAATATAATCCCTGATTGCTCAGCACGTTGAATTGATTCTGATATCATATCGTCCATATCAATAAGTTTGGCTGCCTCTTCCTGAATAAGCACCTCGCGTGCATCTTTAATCGGAAGTTTCCGTTTCTTCGTTTTCCGCGGAAGAAGATTACCAAACATTTCTTGCATATTCATTCCCATCTGCTCATTACCTTGTCCAGCAAATAGGTCCATCATAGGCGAACTAGCATCCTCGACATCAATTTCAATGTTATCGTTCTCTAGATTACCTGATAACAAATCAAATTTAACTTTTCTCCTACGCTCAATGATGCTACTATCCTGTTCTTTCTCTTCCGGAGGAGTCTGTTGATTACTGTTATTCCCGCCAAAAAGCATTTCAAACGGATTTCCCTGATTCTTAGTACCTGTTGTACTGGATGGAACAATCATCTCTATAATACGCTCATTAGCCAATTCTACAGCTTGTTCATGGACTTTCTCCGTACGTTCCAACTTGACCATGCGAATAGATATTTCGACTAAATCCCGTACCATCGACTCAACGTCACGCCCAACGTATCCAACTTCTGTGAACTTCGTTGCTTCAATCTTCACAAAGGGAGCGTTGACCAATTTCGCAAGTCTTCTTGCAATTTCTGTCTTACCCACACCCGTAGGACCTATCATCAAGATGTTCTTTGGGACAATCTCATCTCTTATATGTTCTGGAAGCTTATTACGTCTATACCGGTTACGAAGTGCTACAGCTACTGACTTCTTAGCTTGCTTTTGTCCGATAATGTATTTATCCAATTCAGCTACAATTTGTCTGGGCGTCAAAGATTGATTACTCATCATAGTTTCCTCCACGCTATAGTGTATTAACACGTACAATCCTATAATTCTTCCACCACAATATTCCCGTTCGTATACACACAAATTTCAGATGCAATTTGTAAAGCCTCTCTTGCAATATCCTTAGCTTCCAGTTGAGGTGAATGTCTTTTAAGTGCTCTACCTGCAGCTAATGCAAAATTGCCACCTGATCCAATAGCAATCACATCATCATCTGGTTCAATGATTTCTCCACCACCAGAAATGAGTAACATCCCATCTTTGTTCAGAACAATCATGAGAGCTTCTAGCTTACGGAGAATTCGATCTTGACGCCAATCCTTGGCCAGCTCAACAGCGGCACGTTGAAGATTCCCGTGATGTTCTTCAAGCTTACTTTCAAACTTTTCAAACAATGTTATCGCATCAGCTACTGAACCAGCAAACCCTGCAATGACCTCTCCACGATATAATCGTCGAACTTTTTTAGCTGTCGTCTTCATAATGACACTCTCACCGAAGGTAACCTGACCGTCACCGGCTATGGCTGCTTTACCATCATGTCGCACTGCGCAAATCGTTGTCGCATGAAATGATAGATCCATCCTTTGACCTCCTAATTATCTACATTCGTCTCTGACTTGAAAGCACGAATACTCTCGAGAGCCCTTTCAGCTAGAGCTTCATTCTTCTCTTTCTTGTTACGGATCTTCTTCTCTAAGCTAGGCAAAAGTCCAAAGTTAGCATTCATCGGTTGAAAATGTTTAGAATCTGCTGTCGTAATATACTGCGACATACTACCTAGTGTACTCAATGGAGGGAATACTAGACATTCCTCACCAAGAGCCATTCTCGCGGCGTTAATGCCCGCTATAAGACCCGATGCCGCTGATTCAACATAACCTTCGACTCCTGTCATCTGACCGGCAAAGAAGAGATTCTCATTGTCTTTCAATTGATAGGTAGGTTGAAGTAATCTAGGTGAATTAATAAATGTATTACGATGCATAACACCGTATCTTACAATATCTAAGTTCTCAAGCCCAGGAATCATACCAAACACACGTTTTTGCTCGCCCCATTTAAGATGCGTCTGAAATCCAACCATGTTATATAAAGTGCCTGCTGCATTATCCTGTCGCAATTGAACAACAGCATACGGAAGGGTTCCTGTGTGTGGATTCACCAAGCCGACAGGCTTCATCGGGCCAAACAGAGCTGTTTGTCTGCCGCGTGCCATCATCACTTCAATTGGCATACAACCATCGAAATATATTTCTTTCTCGAATTCTTTGAGTTCAGCTACTTCCGCCGTTATCAATGCATCATAGAATGCATTGAACTCCTCTTCATTCATCGGACAATTCAAGTATGCCGCTTCCCCTTTATCGTAACGAGAGGCCAAATATACTTTATCCATGTTAATGGAGTCTTTCTCTATAATTGGAGCAGCAGCATCATAGAAGTAGAAATATTCCTCACCCATTAACTCACGGATCTGCGCAGATAATGCCGGAGAGGTAAGTGGCCCTGTCGCAATCACAACGATCTCTGAATCAGGTATATGTGTAATCTCCTCATTAATCACTTCTATTAAAGGATGATTATGAAGTGTCGTCGTTATTTCACCTGAGAATCCATCACGATCTACAGCAAGCGCTCCGCCCGCTGGTACCGCGTTTCTATCTGCTGATCCCATAATCAGTGAATTCATCATTCTCATTTCTTCTTTCAAGACACCTACGGCATTACTCAAACCATTCGCCCGCAAAGAATTACTACATACTAATTCAGCGAATTGATTCGTATGATGGGCCGGAGTCTTCACTACAGGTCGCATTTCATATAATCTGACAGGTACTCCACGGCTAGCTATTTGCCAAGCCGCTTCACTTCCCGCAAGTCCTGCACCTATTACAGTTACTCTTTGTGGTTCTTTCAACTTCACTACCCCCTGCAATTGATCAATCTTCTGTATCATCATTATCTTCAACCAATTCAACATGATCACATGCTGTACATTGAAGTTTATTTCCTTGTTTATTACGTTTCTCAACCATTAAGGAATCACACTTCGGACATGGCTTCAATGATGGGCGATTCCATGACACAAAGTCACACTCTGGATATTTATCACACCCGAAGAATATCCGTCCTTTCTTGCTACGTCTTTCTACGACATGACCTTCCTTACATTTAGGACAACTAACGCCAATATCCTTAATGATAGGTTTCGTATTTCGACAATCCGGGAATCCGGCGCATGCTAGAAACTTACCAAATCTACCTATCTTATACACCAGAAACTTCCCGCATTTTTCACAAATCTCATCGGAAACTTCGTCTTCAATTTCAATCTCTTTCATTTCTTCTTCAGCTACGATAAGGCGTCTCTCGAAAGACTCATAGAAATCAGCAAGTACTTTAACCCATTCTTTCGCACCTTCACCTACGTGATCTAAGTCATCCTCCATATGGGCTGTAAATTCTACATCTAGAATTTCAGGGAAAAATTGCTCCATTTGCTCGATTATAAGCTCACCCAGCTCAGTCGGCATAAATTTCTTTTCTTCCATCGCGATGTATCCACGCTTTTGAATCGTCTCCAACGTAGGCGCATATGTACTCGGACGCCCTATACCTAGCTCTTCAAGCGTCTTTACTAGACGAGCTTCCGTATATCGTGGTGGTGGTTGCGTAAAATGTTGCTTCGGTTCGACATCTTTCTTAGTTAACTTATCTCCAGGTTCAAGGGCAGGCAAGAACTTATCATCATCCGTCGTCCCATCATCATTACCTTCTACGTACACTTTCATAAAACCAGGGAAACGCACCTTAGAACCGACAGCTCGGAATGTCGCTTTACCTACGGCAATATCTACGGAAAGCGTATCCAGTATTGCTGATGCCATCTGACTGGCAATAGCACGCTCCCATACTAGCTTATAAAGACGTAATTGATCACGACTTAGAAATGGCTTCACACTGTCTGGTTCTCTAAGAATGGATGTAGGACGAACAGCTTCGTGAGCATCTTGCGCATTAGCCGCTTTCTTGGAGAATTGACGTGGTGCTTCTGGTACAAAAGCTTCCCCATATTTACTCCCAATCAGTTCCTTAATTTCTTCAGCTGCGGACGCCGCAATACGTGTTGAATCTGTACGCATATAAGTGATAAGACCGACTGTACCTTCTTTACCTAATTCAACACCCTCATAAAGTTGCTGAGCTACTGACATCGTCTTCGCTGCACGAAAATTAAGTTTTCTTGCAGCTTCTTGTTGCAATGAACTCGTCGTAAAGGGAGCGGACGGATGACGCTGACGCTCTTTCTCCCTAACTTCACTAACCTTATAAGAAGCACCTTTAATTTCTTTCAATACTTCCTGCACATCTGCCTCACAGGATAGATCCTTCTTCTCACCATGAAGTCGATGGAATTTCGCTTCGAACGTTGTGTCTCCCTTAGCCAACTGTGCAGTAATGCTCCAGTATTCTTCTGGAACAAAGGCATCAATCTCATTCTCGCGATCCATAATAATCTTAACTGCAACAGATTGGACACGTCCTGCAGATAAACCCTTTTTGACTTTCTTCCATAATAGGGGGCTTATTTTGTAACCTACTAATCGATCTAGAATTCTCCGAGCTTGTTGCGCATTGACGAGATCCATATTAATTTTACGCGGTGTTTTAAAAGCATCTTTGACAGCCTGCTTCGTAATCTCATTAAACACTACGCGGCAATCTCCAGTTAAATCAACATCAAGCGCTTGTGCCAAATGCCAAGCAATCGCTTCACCTTCGCGATCCGGATCGGCTGCAAGATAGACATATTTCACTTTTTTTCTAGCATCTTTCAATTCCTTCAATATAGAACCTTTTCCACGAATCGTAATATATTTGGGATTAAAGTTATTCTCAACCTCAACGCCAATTTGGCTCTTAGGTAAATCTCTTACGTGACCCATAGATGCCTTAACAATATATTTGCTTCCTAAATATTTACCAATCGTCTTCGCCTTTGCTGGCGACTCTACGATAACTAGTGAATCTGCTGCCATGAGTTCATCTCCTCTCAAACAATCGAACCTTCAAATTCTCAAATAACTTCATTATATAATCTTATATATAGCACCAGGCAATTGGATAATCTGCTTTTTTATGATTAAAGATAACAGAACTGAATGCAAATGTCCAAAAACCCAGTGACTTTGCAGTAGTAATTCATCCACTGTAAATGGACCCTGCTCGAGTATATGGTATAGTTCAACCTCATCAGTTGTCAAATCCTCATTTATTAAACGATTACTTTTCGCTTCAATAATTCCCTTTAATTTCATGTCATCGTTTCTATCTTTGGACAGACGTGATTCATACTCCTCGAGTATATCTTTTCCACATGTGACCATCTTTGCACCTTGCTTTATCAAATTGAGGGCACCTTTGCTTTTAGGTGACGTTACCGGTCCTGGAACAGCGTAGACATCACGCCCCGCATCCATTGCCGCATCTGCAGTAATTAGCGATCCACTTCGAGCATCCGCCTCAACTACTAGCGTTCCTACACTCAGACCTGCAATAATTCGATTGCGTTGCGGAAATAAACCCGGATGTGACGGGGTACCCAAAGGATATTCTGTTACAATTAATCCATGCTTAACGATCTGCCCAAATAATGATGTATTCTCCGCAGGATAAATAATATCCATTCCCGTCCCCATGACTGCAATGGTTTGCCCACCACATTTCAATGCTGCTTCATGACATACCGTGTCTATTCCCTTAGCCATGCCACTTATAACCGTTACACCTGCGGCGCACAACTCTTCAGCCAAAACCGAACCTACCCTCCGTCCATAAGCTGTCGGAATACGCGTTCCTACCATAGATATACTAAGTGTATGAAGTAATTTCTGTTCCCCGAGACAGTATAACACCCACGGTGGTTGATGAGTTTCTTTTAATAAATAAGGATACTGCTCATCAAATATCGTTAACACTTCAATTCCACGCTCTACACGCTGGGCTCTACGTTCTTCGATTCGTTCTTTCGACAATTGTCTGAAAATCGTTTCTGCCTTATCTCGCGTTAATCCCGTTTTCTCCCAATCCAAGTGACTATAATTCAGCATTTGAACCGAGAAAACCCCATTTCTCGACAATCGTTCAATGGTCTTCCATCCAACTCCATCCAATTCATGTAACGCTATAAGCATCATTCTTTCTTCCTCAGTTCTCATAATTGCCTCCTCAAAAATAGGTTAGTATACCCTTTAATAAAATGATACATGATCCATACAAGTAGAAACGGCTATGCCGTCCTTTTGTTCAAAGACGATACCCATTTCAGCGGAAATATAAGGTATAGAGTATCAAGTGAAACTTATAATTTCTTATATTTCGAAAAAAAAGCAACCTTTTATTCCCCAAAAGGGAATAAAAGGTTGCTTACCTTGTGCAGCTATTATACATGAAACGACATTACTGTGTCATGCACTTATCTAAAATACCATGTTCTTCTAAAACACTTACTAGAGTAGAACCCATTTCTGATGGCGTAGGGGCAACCTTGATACCACATTCTTCAAGCTTAGAAATCTTCTCCTCAGCTGTCCCCTTACCACCAGAAATAATTGCTCCTGCATGTCCCATACGTTTACCTGGAGGTGCAGTTACGCCACCAATAAAACCAACTACAGGCTTCGTCATATGCTCACGAATCCACTCCGCTGCTTCTTCTTCAGCCGTTCCACCGATTTCACCAATCATAATAACAGCGTACGTATTGGGATCCTCATTAAATAGATTCAAAATATCAATGAATTCAGATCCCTTCACTGGATCTCCGCCGATTCCTACTGCAGAGGATTGACCGATTCCACGAGTCGTAAGTTGATGAACCGCTTCATAAGTCAACGTTCCACTTCTTGAAACGACACCTACATGTCCTGGAAGATGAATATAACCAGGCATGATACCAATTTTACATTCACCAGGTGTAATGACACCCGGGCAGTTAGGTCCGATCAATACCGTCTTCTTACCTTCTAAATAGCGAGAGACCTTGACCATATCCAGCACTGGAATACCTTCTGTAATACAGATCACGAGATCCAATTCCGCATCTATCGCTTCAAGGATCGAATCTGCTGCAAAAGCTGGTGGAACATAAATCACGCTTGCTGTCGCTCCTGTTGCTTGTTGCGCCTCAATCACAGTATTAAATACCGGTAAGCTAACAGTTTCCCCATTCTCCAATGTAATATCTACATTTGTACCACCCTTACCTGGAGTTACTCCACCCACCATTTGGGTACCATAATCCAACGCGCCTTTGGTATGGAATAGACCTGTCGCCCCCGTAATACCTTGGGTAATGACTTTGGTATGTTTATCGACTAAAATGCTCACGATTACTTCACATCCCCTATCGATTTAAAAGTGGTTATTGTACGAGCGAGACAATCTTTTGTGCGCCATCTGCCATCGAATCTGCAGCAACGATATTAAGTCCCGACTCCGCTAAAATTTTCTTTCCAAGATCAACATTAGTACCTTCTAATCGAACAACGAGCGGGCGTGTTAATCCAAGCTGTTTGGCAGCTTCGACGACACCATTTGCAATGACATCGCAACGCATAATACCGCCAAAAATATTAATGAATATCCCTTTAACTTTTTCATCGGATAAAATAATTTTAAACGCTTCCGTTACCTTCTCAGTTGTGGCACCGCCCCCAACATCGAGGAAGTTAGCCGGGTCCCCACCATAATATTTAATAATATCCATCGTTGCCATAGCCAGACCAGCACCATTGACCATACAACCGATATTACCATCCAAAGCAATATAGCTAAGATCATATTTAGACGCTTCAATTTCCTTCAAATCTTCTTCATCTAAATCGCGAAGTTCCTGAATATCTTTATGTCGAAATAATGCGTTCGAATCGAAATTCATCTTCGCATCCAAAGCGATAACATCGCCATCGCCTGTAATAACTAATGGATTTATTTCAGCTGTGGAGCAATCCTTATCAACAAAAGCATTGTACAATCCCGTCATAAATTTAGCAGTCTTATTTACTAACTCATTCGGAATGTTAATCGCATATGCTAATTTGCGAGCTTGGAACATCTGTAACCCAATAGCAGGATCAATTAATTCTTTAAAAATCTTCTCTGGGGTGTTCGCAGCGACTTCTTCAATTTCAGTGCCGCCCTCCTCAGATGCCATCATGATAACTCGTCCTGTTGCACTATCTACAACAACACCGACGTAATATTCTTTGCGAATATCACAGCCTTCTTCAATTAGGAGTCGTTTAACCTCTTTACCAACTGGTCCTGTCTGATGAGTAACTAACACTTTTCCGAGAATTTCTTCTGCATACGTACGTACTTCATCTAGGTTCTTGGCTACTTTAACACCGCCAGCTTTCCCTCGACCTCCAGCATGAATCTGTGCTTTAACAACCACTACTGAGCTACCTAAAGATATAGCAGCTTCTACCGCTTCTTCCACTGAGTAGGCGACTTTCCCATTTGGAACGGAAATGCCATACTGTTTCAACACTTGCTTTCCTTGATATTCATGGATATTCATTAACAAATCCTCCTATCAACATTGCTGAAAAAAGTCGAGCCTCCCGAGTATAAATGATATACTATCTTCATTAAAAGAGCGTATACATTTCTACAAAAAATATAAGTTAAGTCTCAGTTTAAATGGAACCTTCTTATATTTTATTGGAAATATTTATAAACTAAATTCATTGTACCATGTTTTTAAAACGCTTTCCTTAATATAAGCACATCCAATAGACACTCTTTTGATATCGGTTTCATCCCTTATTGCGAATGATTAGAAAAATATAGGAGGTTAGTGTCATATTCCTACGAAAGTGCAGGCATTTCTTTCGAAACCAATGATATCTCGGAGATACCTGCAATCATGCAGGTATTTAATCAAGAGTAGGAGAATTCGCTCCTTTCATAGGCTAATAGATGTATTATCGTAGGAATCTCGAGTGAATCGATAGATCAAGCAGAAAAAAGATGTACTATTGACGGCTTTATACGATGCGGCGGTTTGTGTTGAACCTTTCTTAATATTGACAATAACTTCTATTCCATCTAAAATTGAAGTAATTGTTCACTTGATCCGAAACTTATAATTTCATGTGTTTATAAAAGGAAGCACCTTTTTTTCTAATGCGGGTTACAGTCTACATCGTATCCATTATAATAGAAGAGAGGTGTTTTTTTAATATGTACGGAAAAATGCATAGTGCATGTTTATATGGAATTGATGGCGTGATCATTCAAGTTGAAGTTGATATATCTAATGGATTACCGCAAACAGCTATTATTGGACTTCCAGACTCAGCCATCCGAGAAGCGGTTGAGCGAGTTCGTGCATCTATTAAGAACTGTGGTTTTCGATTTCCTATGCAAAGAGTTACGATCAATCTAGCTCCTGCAGATCTGCGAAAGGAAGGTTCAGCATTCGACCTGGCCATCGCACTTACTATTCTAGTTACTAGTGGTCAGATTATTCTTCCTCCTGATCTCCGGTTACTCATGATCGGAGAGCTTGCATTGGATGGATCATTAAGACCTGTATCCGGTGTACTGTCGATGGTAGATCGTGCGAAACATGAAGGATTTAATGCTGTTCTATTACCGCTGGAGAATGCTGCTGAGGCAGCTTTGATCACAGATATTCAAATTTTCAGACTAGGACACTTAAAAGAACTACTATATCCCAATAGTATCCAACCTAAAGTTGGGAGGAAGGAAACCGATCCCCCTCTCATTCTTCATTCGTTGGACTTTCTTCTCTATTCACCTTCCTTTGCGCCAATATCATCAGTTTCTGATGATATGACTACTAGTTATGAAGATTATAGCGATGTGTTGGGGCAACAACATGTGAAGCGAGCACTTACCATTGCAGCTGCTGGCATGCATAATATTTTGCTGATTGGCCCACCTGGTACCGGCAAAACGATGTTGATCAAACGTTTACCTACGATTTTGCCTGCCTTAACAGAACAGGAAGCCCTTGAGACGACAAAAATCTTCAGTGCGGCCGGTAAGCTAAAAGAACCTTCAGCGGGATTATTGAAACGACGTCCCTTCCGTTCACCGCACCATACTATTTCTGCAGGAGGACTTATTGGTGGAGGAACGATTCCCAAGCCAGGAGAAGTTAGTCTAGCTCACCGTGGCATACTATTTCTTGATGAGCTCCCTGAATTCTCCCGTAACGTCTTAGAAGTATTAAGGCAACCTCTAGAAGACCGCGCTGTAACGATTAGTCGCGCAAGAGCTGTCCATACATTTCCAGCCCATTTCATGCTTGCAGCTTCAATGAATCCCTGTCACTGCGGATATCTTGGAAGTGATCACCCTAAACAACGTTGTTCATGTAGTAGCGCTCGTATTGCCCAGTATCGCGCGAAAATATCAGGTCCTTTACTGGATAGGATCGACCTCCAAGTCGATGTCCCTCGACCCATAGAATGGACTAAAGAAACTAAGAGCTTATCTTCACAAGAAATGAAAGAGCAAGTCATGAGGGCTCATCAAATACAGCTACAGCGCTATAAACGTTTGCCTTTCTCTTGGAATAGCGAGTTATCTGGAAGGCATCTTCGCAACTTTGCTGCTCTTTCTTCAGCAACGGCGACTATGCTACAAGAGACCATCGAGGCACTTGGACTCAGCATGCGAGCCCATGACAGAATATTGAAATTAGCAAGAACCATTGCTGATCTTGAGGGTGATAGTACTATTGGAGCTTCTCACGTCGCAGAAGCGATTCAGTATCGAAATTTGGATCGGCAACAGAGTGATGAGTGAGTGGGTATGAATAATGGACTATTCAGCGTATCGTCTAAAAACCTAAGTGCAGTATGACTTTGAAATTATGAATTCGATTCAATTATGGTGCAACCAATATCGGTAGTTGTCAAACATGTTGTCAATAATCGAGTCTATAAAATAGATTGTGTAAACTCCAAAACCTATTAAAATAGTAGTATAAGAAAGGTTGGGGAGAACACTTGGGATTATGGACGAAACAGCAATTACGAGAGTTTATTAAAGAGAATAAACTGGTGTCAGCACAGGATGCTCAGAATGCATTGAAAGAGTTGTTTGCTGAGACGTTGCAAGAGATGCTGGAAGGTGAGATGGATGCTCATTTGTTTTTCTAGATGCCATTCACTTCAAGGTCAAACATGAGGGAGCCATTGTAAACAAAGCAGCCTATTTGATCCACTAAAAATAACCTTAATCAAGCGTAAAATAACTAGAATGGAATTTATCGAAATGGTTGGTATTTCTTCTTCAACCTCTGCTAGAATGTGGCGTGATGAGTATATTGCAATGAAGATAATTGATGATATTTGCAACGTATTGCAATGTGACTTATCAGACGTAATTGAGCATAAACAAGTACTACTTGTTGATACTGGAACACCAGACAACACAAAAAAGCCTTGAGATAATTACTCTCAGGCCTTTAACTTTGATTAGAACTATTAAAACCTTAAAACATTAGAATATCTTTTATGATCTTTTTCGTACATCCAATCCAAAGTACTCAAAAAAATCTTTTGTTTCCAGTACTAGAGGCATTTTAGTGTTGAATTTATCAATTTTCAAATTAAGTCCTGCATCTTTACGTTGATCCAACAAAGCAATACGATACTCTCTTTGATGTTTAAAGAAATTATCTTTTACAAATATTGAAGACACTGATTTTCCATAATCACGTATTCTTGCTTCATGATTTACAGAATAATCAAAGTAATCAACAAGACGAGCACTGTATGCTATATTATTGTTAATCATATGTGCATCAACAGAATTCATGAATTCAGCGGCATTAATAACAATAGCTTTTTCACCAAATGTTTCTTCCATGATTGATTTGTCCTGCTCATCCAGATCAAATACTAAAGAAAGCATTTCATCGGTCTCATTAACGACCTTAAAATCCTGTGGGGTAAATGCTGTTATACAGAATATTGGTAAGTCGTCATAGTAATGATTTCTTTCAACCAATAAATCAGAGTAGCCTTCTCCGACCTTTTCCTTTGTACCATGTTTATAAAGAGTAAAATTAAAATCTCAGATTACATTAGCACCTTCGAACTTATCGCCCTGTCCTTTTATTTTTGTTTTCTCTTCAAGCTCTACAAAATATTTAATTGGATTCATATAAAGATTTCCATTAACTAAAGATTCTACAAATCTCTCTTGAGTGAACTTCACCATAAATAGTATCTCTTTGCTTTCAAATCCCTGTATCTCAGATAGTTTCATATTAATCGACTCCTTATTTTATAATTATTTACCCATTAAATAAAATCTACATTTCATAACTAAATATTATACATAATTCACGTTTTAGTTATTTGCTTATTTCATAGTCGATATATTCAACTCTTATGATGTCAATTTCAAGTATTTCCTTTCCTTGTCCATCAAAGCATGTATTGCAATGAAGTGACAAATCTTCATTTTTAATCGTATTATACAAATAGAATAGTATTGGAGCAATCACTCTATTATCGTTATCATTAGTTTTAAAATGAACTATACATGGAACAGTACTCTGAATATATTTTTCTAAAAGGTCAATTTTGAAAATGGAAGAAAAAGCTGAACATATATCTTCAATTATTTCCGGAGACCTTAAATAATCATGGTTTCCAATTTCTTTAAACTTAAAAGCAACATCTTTAACAAGCATTGCATATGGACCCCAATGAAACGAATTTGATACCTTTAGTTTATATAGATAACCATCATTACCAATACGAGTTATATTTTCCCGAAAATAAGCCCAATCATTTTCTGTAATGACCTCTTTAACTAACGAATATAAATAGTTCCATATTTGTTCAACTTGCTTTCCTAATGGATGTATTGAACCCTCAAAATGATTATCTACAGGAACTCTTGTAAGATGGAACCAATGCGTTTCTGTTATATTATTGTTTGGTTCATATTTTTCTTTGAACATTTCGTACAACAACTTATCTCCAGTATTTTCATACCTATTAATTTCGTAAAATCTATCCATATCAAAATTACTTAAAGTACTATAAATCTCATTACTGGTAGCCTTGTAATAATTTGATATTGATTCTAATGATGATTCAAAAGTAGCACAATTAATGATCATAAGATAACCACCCTTGTCAATATATCTTTGTACTTATTCCTCATCAAACTTGCATTTCATCAGACTATTCTAACTCATACTGACCTTCACAGTACTCGTCATACATCATATCTGCGTAATGTTCTGCCATTTCGTCGCTATAATCAACTACATATTCAAATCTCGCTTCATCAAGCATCACTTCAATATTATCAATATATGGTCTCAAGAATTTTATAGATTCTTCATAAAAACCTTTCAGGCTTCTAATAGTTAAATTAACTTCCTCTTCAGTCAATTCTAATTCATAATGCATCAATTTGTTTCTTATTATATTAAAATCATCAATTGCTCCTTTTAGAACTACAGGAACTTCAATATCACACAGTAATTCTAATCGTTTAACACTTCCAAACAAAGTCACTGTTTTTAACTCAGATGCAACTTCAAACACATTTGTCTTACCCTGCTCCAACATTTGTTTTTTTGCACTCATGTACTTTCCAATATCACTAAAAATCAAATATTCATTTTTGCGTTTCAGAATCAGTTTGAATAAAATCTCAATAGCATGATTTAAAGATAGAATTGCATCTTTGAGATTATGTTCCACCCCTTCATGTAAATCCGGCATTTTTTCGATACAATTAAAGGCTCCTTTTAATGAATCTATTCCATTTTCCAGTAATCCGTACTTCATATGTTCTACCTCCTAATAAAATACGACATTCAATAGCATTATAGTTCTATCCAAGGGTATTCACTTGCTTTACCGCTGTCTAATATAGAACAAGCTTCATTATGATTTTTCACATATATCTCTTTATATCTAATCGCTCTTTGACGCATTAACAAACGTTCTTTAACACCAAATGTTCGTGATTCTTGTAAAGCTATTCTTAAGTTTTTTTCAAATCTTCCCAATTCATCATAGTCAGGATACAGCTGAAGCCCAAATGTATCCACTTCAAATATATATATTGTTGAATCGATAAGTGCTCTTCCTTTTTGAATTATGGCTGATAAAGCAAACTCATAAGCCTTATCAAAATCAAAAGCTAGATATATGTATCCACCAGAGGTTTGAAGGCTTAATTCATCTTCTTTTCTGAGACCATAAACGCTATTGTCTTCATTAGTTAGTTCTATAAAACCATTCTTAAGAATACTTTCGCAAGCTATTGTTCCGTGATAATTCACTGTATTCCTCCATGTCTACTTAAAATAGTTATTTTATACTGTAATTTGTTTTTATTTCCGAGCTCGATAGGCTAATCAAGTCAATCGTTATCTCTTTTTTATACCAATTTCCAAAATTACCTCTTTCTTCTTTGGCAAAAGAATCTACCGCTTGCTTCAAAGCATCTGTAGCAATACTTATTATTATCGATGCAGAACTTGGGATACTATCGTAATCACGTATATGAGGAAGCGTCATAGAATTTTCATCTAATACTGCTACTCTTTTTAATGCCACTCCTCCATGAGAGTAATTTGAGTAGGCTTTATAGATAATCTCATAATAAATTTCTTTGTCTAGATGTACTGCCAAATCTCTAACGGTCTTTAATGAAATATTTAAAACGGTATACCATTGCTGGAGTCTACCATATGTTCTTTTTACCGTATCATACTGTCCATTCATCGTTTTATAGGGTTCTCTTTTCAACATATTTTCTAAGTTATCAATTTTCTTTTGATAATCTATACTACCTAAATTAACACCAATCTTTTCATACAGACTTCTTGTCTTTACTCCATCTTGAGATTGATCTAGGAATTTCTTATAGTCTTTAATCCGCCCTCTTACTTCAGCTACTTGGTAGGCGATGCATTTCTCATCAAAATTACCCGTCATCAAAAATTGAAGTTGCAATGAAATTTCTAAGATAGATCTGGTTATCGGTTTCAATCCATCACCATGTCCATTTTTAACAAGAATAGCTGCACTATCAACCAGACTTAAAAACTGTACATATAATGTTTGAAAAACAGAATGTAACTCTGTAAATTCTCTGTTGATTTTATCGAGCAATAATGAACCATAATCAACTACTTCATCAATCATTCGAGCAGAATTATGAAGAAGTACATTGATCTTTTGATTATTAATTTTTCTATTCACAAGGAAATCATTGTACGGCATTCTTGTAACCCCATTTCAGAATAAAATAAACCTTTTACAAGGTTATGATTTAAATACTTGTCTCACTTATTTCTATTTAAATATCTTCTTCTGCTGCTCTTTTTAGACTGTTCATGCTTAAATTCCTCATTTCTAGAGACAATTCCAACTATCTCTCCAATATATCCACTCATTTTCCCCATTTCTTTATTGATATCATGCACTGTTCCTACAAGGTAATTCAGATTGCCTTTAAACATATTTGCATCAATTATGTAATTTCTACAGTATGAGTTATTTTCAATATCTTGGTATTCGATCAGAGCCTCGAATATAGGATATTCCCCTTCATTATTTTTCAATCTAGGCATAGTCCCTATATGAGTGGTTAGCATTTGATTAGGCGCTAAAAATGAGATTGTATCATTAACAAGAGACGATTTTTCCAGATATGCAGTCCCTACTATTTTATTTTTAGGGGTTAGTGTTACTTTAATATTCTTTGCTGCATTACTGCCTATATTTGAAAGAGTGAGGCTGAGATCGTAAATACTAGCAATTGATTTGTCAAAGTATACTATAATGTTTGGGGTGCTATTTTCTTTCCTTATCTTTTCATTTAATCTTATTGATTCTGCACTGTATTTTTGAGATTTCCTTGCAAACCATACATTAAGGACTGTAAGGAAGACTATGGCTACTACATTTAGAAAGTTAACTATACTCGAATTATCTGTTATCCATTGATTCATTCTTCTGCTCCCTTATGTTTGTAAAATGTATGTTTCATTAAAACTAGATATTAGATATCAGCAAGAAAGACCTTATGGTTTTTGTTTTTATTATCTTTTATTTCAAAATAAACTTTATTGCATTCATTTATCTGTTTGATATCATCTCTAAACAAGGTTCTAACAAGGTTGACAACAATAATTTCTTTAGGTTTGACATTGAGATTCACCAATTCTTCTCGTCTATGTGATGCTGCAACAAACTTTTCAGTAGACAAGTCTTCAGGAATAAAAGATGCTATCATTTTTTTATTGTGATAAAAACTAAACCTTCCATCTCTTAATATTTTATGAGAATCTGAAGAATTATATATCTCAAGCATTAGATTAACATTAACACGATTCGCATCGGTTTTATTTTCTACAAGACTATATTGGTCGTAGTCTTCATCTACTAGTTTTTCGAAGATTATCTCACTCTTATTTATGTAAAAATTAAATTTACCCCAACTCTTAAAAATCTGAGTTAATATCAAAGTCAGCATTACCCCCAATAACGCACCTACGATTCCTTCAAACTTTTCTAATATGATAACAACATCGTCCAATCACAAACGCCTCCATATCTTATAAATCTCACATTTTATAGTCTGTCAACACTACAGATTAGGTTGCTCATATTTTCATCTTTTATAGAATAGACCAGTTCATTAAATGCAAAGTAATCATAGCCTACGCTTTTCACTATTTTCAAGCATTCTGAATATCCATGAGGAAAAATCTTATTAGAGTCAAAAACTTCTCTCCAAGTCATGTTAGCACCTCCATATTAGTATAAAAGATTCGTTTTATCTCAATCTATTCTCTTATCACCAGTTTCATGACTCCCTCCGTCCTTTGATTATGCTAAGCTAATGACTCTGTAGATGACTCTTGGTATACACCTTTAAATCTCTTAGATCGCGATCCCTTAGCCTTTCAAAGAAAAACTCTTTTGGTATATGCACCATACTTTGATTCAAACAATAATCTACGGGGAATTTGGCAACCAATCGACCTTCAAGATACTCGTTTAATGTGTAATCTTCAAAAAAGTTATATTCATCATCAGGGCACACAAAAATCCTAGTAGTATCTAAAGCTCTAAAACTATCTATGGCTAATGAGCCGCTATACCCACCCCCTAGCCGATCTAATGGGATCTTCCTATTCCAATGTTGGGGAATCCTTTCTTTTATACCCTGACGATGACTACTCACTCCAATATAAATTTGACAATACTCATCCAAAACCATGACATAATATCCAGCAATAGCTTCTACCTCATTAAGATCGTAAATTCGATAAAAATTATTCGAGATTACGAACTTACTCAGTTCTTCATTAAATTTGTCCCAAGACAACGAATTGAAGTATCTCACATTGTGATCAAAACGAGTCATAACCTTCTCTAACTTAAGTTTTAATTCTTCAGACGAAGTGGTAATGCCTTTATCACTACTCTTCACATAATTATCGGCGGTTAGTTTAAATCCACCTTCTTTATTGCGTAGCTTTACCCCAAAATGTGTGGTCATTTATATTCCGACCTCCAATCTTAATCATCTCTATCTCCTCATGAAAGGCTAATTTCGTATCATTCCTGCAATGTTTAATCTTGGTTTTAATGTCTTTATTAATTCGTTTTCAAGCTCAATAACCTTCTGTTTATCATTCTTATCAAATGCAATAAACGAAACTAAGTAATTATCATTCAAATACTCAACCGAATCAATT
Source organism: Paenibacillus sp. Y916 (assembly GCF_056786435.1). NCBI lineage: Bacteria > Bacillati > Bacillota > Bacilli > Caryophanales > Paenibacillaceae > Paenibacillus > Paenibacillus sp. Y916. The sequence goes on from NZ_JBXCJA010000002.1 coordinate 470,002, forward strand.
CCTGCTTTCAATGAATAAGTCCTTGCTACATTCTTTCTAAAAGCAGATTTATCAATAGCAAGCTTGTTATTATAATAGATCGGATTATTTATTTGAAAACTGTCTTTAGCCGTATGTTTTGCTTCTCTTAGTTCTAAGTAATTCACATTCAGATGTTGCGACCATATCCTAGTTCTTAATCCACCTTTTCCTGTCGCTTTACCTATGTAGACTAATGAATCATCACTTTTATCAAACCAAGCGTATACACCAATATCCTTTGGAATATCATCTCTGGTTATTGTTTTAGCATCATATTTAATAGTCCACATACAAACCAACACCATCCAATCTGTTGAATTCAATAATTAATCAAAGACTCATTTGATCGTTTTATTAACTATTGTAATTTTATTGCGACTCTAAAAGTGTTCTTATTGACTGTGCTATCTAAATCAGCCACATAATTATTTAGCAGTTTTTGTGCTTGAATAGTTTGCGATGGAGTTTTAAATCCTGTCTTACCCAATATCTCAATTAACTTAGTTTCAAAATTAATAGGTCCTACCTTTGCGTTATTTAGAAAGCAATAATTGATATCATCGTCTATTTTTGGATAGTATCTTTGGTGATAATCAATTAATGAGTTGATTGCGTAGAACTCAATTTTGTTATTTTGATTAATACCTCCTAGAGCCATAATTACCTTCCGATCACCCATGTCAATTTGTTTAAAAACATTACTGATTATCTCTATTGCTGCCTCATAATTACCTTCCTCAACAATACTCTTTACATCTCTGACGACTAACTCACAAAGCGCCCTATCACCAGCATATGCTACAAAAGAATTGTTGTTTAATTTTAGAAACTTCTGATAATTCTCTTCTATAACTGAATCATCCCAATCGACAACTCTACCATCGCTCATGACAGTTATAAATTTATTAGTAGCAATAATAGATACAAAGCTCATAATATGTGCATCTCCTAATGAATGAATTGTTCTACTTTATTTAAACTACCTTCCGAATTCACAATTTCCTCGTACAACACCTATACTTCAGCTAATAAAATAGATAGTTTATCCCAAGCTTGATTCCAACTATCAGCATCAATCTCGATTGTAACTTTTCTGTTTGAAGTCAAGTGAAATTTCCAAACTTCTCTCACAGGTAGTTTGTCAGGCAATTCCCATTTTGATTCTAGTTCTTCAACATTATTTCGTTCAACTTAAGTAGCAAATCTCTCTAACATCTCTGAAGTTAGCGCCCTATCCATCTCATCAACCATTATCATATCTTTTGAGCTATATTCCTCTTCATATCTATCACAAAGTTTACAGATGATGCTTTCAGATTTGTCCGTAAGATCGTTCCACTTCTCTCTATCATAGTATTCCGCCACCAATTCCTCATTTGTGAGCTTCATTAGAAATTCTTTCTTTATCGTATGCATATGTAAACTCCTTTCATGAACTGTTAATCTAATTCAATTTCTATTAAAGACTTAAACCAATTAAATTGTATTTATCGCTATCTTTTTCAAACTCTAAGACTGGAAGTCTCTTTACGACTACTGACAGTTGTATTTCACCAAAAATATAATCATAGCCCTTATTACCATATCCTAAATCTTTATAATCTCCTTTTGACAGATCACCTTTAAACTTAAATTTTTCTCCTACGTCATGAATAAGTTTCACGATTTGCCTTTTATTCGGTTCGTTTGTTGAAATAGTTTCAATTGGTATTCCACCTAAACCACCCACATAAATTGAAGTTAGCGTCAAACTTTTATACATAAGAAAACCCCATTTCTTTGTAAGTAATCGCTCTTACATTAGCTTTCAATTTTAGAAGAGTAAGTATTTCTCTTATTATACTGCCATCTATTTTAATAACATTTCTCTATTGTACTGTCCTTACTTGCTAGATTTTCAAACGACATTCTTCCTACACGATTATTGTCAACATGCCTAATTTTAGCTTTATGTATAAACCAAGTATTAGTAAGGATAAAATCAATAAGAACACACTCCCTATCTAACATCTCTCGTTATTTACTGTATACTGGAGGAACCACTGTATATTTTTCATTTAATTTTAATTTTGTAGTTCTCCTATAACGAATTTCTTTTTCGTAATATTTAACTTCAACTAAATAACCATCTTCTATTACATCTACTTGGACACTCATGATTTAAGCCTCCTTACGATCATTTACAGTGCATGAAATTCAGGTTTCATCTTCTTTAATTAAAACTATAAAAAGTCAGTACTATCGATGTAAGTATTCCAATTACGCCCAAAGAGACACCTAAAATGAATTTTCTTTTTTCTTGTGTCTTTTCATCAATTATTGATTCAATATATTTGATAAAATACTCATACCAAGTGTTTGAAACAATCATGAAGATAGCATCATTAATGCGAATATTATTACTAGTTGTAGGACTGATACTTGTAATCTGATTTTTCAAATCCATCTTCAACTTATAGCGCAAAGATTCTTTTATCAATTTATTGTTAATAAGAATATTGAAATTCTTTTTCATTTCTTTTCCTTGAGTATCTACGAGATCGAAAAGACCGCTTGCAATAAATTTTTCAACATCAACATATGCCTCTCTGTCATTGTCATAAACATATTTTTTTAAAGCTGTCTTAGCATAGTTGATACGAGGCCAAACATCTTCTTTTGTTAAAATACTATTCGTGCCTCCCATCTCAACCCGCAAGTTATATAGCCTATGATATACTTCCATAAATTGAATCACGTTCATGTCATTTGATCTATATATTGCATTTGCAATATTCTCTATTTCCTCAAGTTCTGAAGGATCAGCATACTTCAATATCAAATTTCTCACTCTCCTATTTTATACTGTCTTCGAAACAACTCATTCATTGTGATAATGATGCCATACTTCATTAATCAGTCCTCACACGACATAGGAGTATTGACTATAACCCTACCATTCCCATTTATTTTTGCTCATTATTTTGTTACTCTGAGTATTAAAAGCATTCCTAAAGTCATCCAATAAATTTTCTTTATTGGCTAACTCATCGGACACCCATGGTTGCAAGAGAAATGGGAATTCTGCTTCATTCAAATTTTCAACAAAATATTGTTGTGCTGCTTTTCCTATAATCATTTTGTATTCGAGTTCTTGTACAGCTCCATCATGTAACGGCAATGGTGCCGTACGATTATCTTGACTATATAGTAAGTAAATTATTGCTTTTTGATAAGTATTAAGCTTTCTTAACCTATCTTCGGCAGTTGCGTAGAAGTTTTTCTTATTTCTATTTAGAGTAATTGATTTTGCTGTTTGATAAATTAAATTCACTATGAGTATTGATGAAGAAACAATTAGAATAACTCCAATAATAAAGCCGTAACTTTCTCGAAATTTAAGCATATACATCTTTTCTAATATAAATTCTGGAGAAAACAAAATAATTCCACTAGACAGAAATACTGCAATCATGATTGTAGTAGGTAAGTTTAAAATTTCACTAATTTTCAAATCAAAATTCACACTATCACCTCTTTTCAATTTAAAACCGCTAAAGACACAAAACTAGTAGCTCGACCTAACCCTATTGATCTCTGTATAGGATTATTTTACCACACATGTGATATTAACGTAACGAACAGTAGATTTGCTGAGAGATTATTATAAATTAATAAAAAAGACAACCCATAAATAAATGGATTATCTTTTTTTGTTGCTTTTTCATGTATGACAATGTTGCCCAACATTATGCTAATCGGTCCTCCTGGTACCGGAAAAACGATGTTGATCAAACGTTTACCTACGATTTTGCCTGCTTTAACAGAACAGGAAGCTCTTGAGACGACCAAAATATTCAGTGCGGCCGGTAAGCTAAAAGAACCTTCAGCGGGATTATTGAAACGCCGTCCCTTCCGTTCACCGCATCATACTATTTCTGCCGGAGGACTCATTGGTGGGGGAACGATTCCTAAGCCAGGAGAAGTTAGTCTAGCTCACAGAGGAATACTATTTCTTGACGAACTCCCTGAATTCTCCCGTAACGTCTTAGAAGTATTACGGCAGCCTTTAGAAGACCGCTCCGTAACGATTAGTCGCGCAAGAGCTGTTCATACTTTCCCGGCACATTTCATGCTAGCAGCTTCGATGAATCCGTGTCACTGCGGATATCTTGGAAGTGATCACCCTAAACAACGTTGTACATGTAGCAGTGCTCGTATTGCCCAGTATCGCGCGAAAATATCAGGCCCTTTACTGGATAGGATCGACCTACAAGTGGATGTTCCTCGACCCAAAGAATGGACCAAAAAAACGAAGAGCTTGTCTTCACAAGAAATGAAAGAGCAAGTCATGAGGGCCCATCAAATCCAGGTACAGCGCTACAAGCGTTTGCCCTTTTCTTGGAATAGCGAGTTATCTGGAAGGCATCTTCGCAACTTTGCTGTTCTTTCTTCAGCAACGGCCACTATGCTACAAGAAACAATCGAGGCGCTTGGACTCAGTATGCGAGCCTATGACAGAATATTGAAATTAGCAAGAACGATTGCTGATCTTGAGGGTGATAGTACTATTGGAGCTTCTCACGTCGCAGAAGCGATTCAGTATCGAAATTTGGATCGGCAACTGCGTGATGAGTGAGGGGGTATGAATAATGGACTATTCAGCGTATCGTCATGAATGAAAATGAATAGGAGCTTCCGCAAAGGATGCTCCTATTCTCCGTTATTCAATTCCGCCTGGTCATCCATATGAATGTGTATCATTGATATGTACTCATATGATCGTTAAAAGGCCTCCTTGATATGCTCCAAACTAAATACGGTTAGGTCAGTATTAAGAACTAGCGCAATAACGTCAAAACGCATCATTATCGATGTAATATCTGTCTGTTTATACAATAAATAAACTTCAGCTGTTTTGCGTACTTGATTCATCTTGCGTATATTCACCGACTCAGCAGGAGTTCCATATCTTAGGCTTCCACTTCGGCTTCGCACTTCAACAAAAACTAAGCATTCATCTTTGCGAGCCACAATGTCGATTTCTCCACTGCGGCACCGCCAATTGCGATCGATGATTTCATATCCATGCTGAGCTAAGTATATGGTCGCGTGCTCCTCCGCAATGACTCCCTTTTGTTTACGTGTATCCTTCTTTCCACCCTCTACATCCATCAAGGTAGCCTTCTTTCCTTGGCTATACTATCTGTACGATAAATATATGAGAGCACTTCAGCCACAAGCTGATAGAGTTCTGGAGGAATCTGTTGATCCAGATCCAATTGGGATAGAACTTCTACTAATGCCGCGTCTTCCTGTACAGGAACGCCATGCTCTTTCGCTCGTTCTAGAATCGTCTCTGCTAGTCTTCCGCTACCTTTAGCTACAACTACTGGAGCGTCTGACTCACCTGGCATATATTTTAGTGCAACAGCTTTTTTCTTCGAGAGCTCAAGTTCCTCCTTAGACATTTCACTCATATCCGCATATCCACCCCTTTATATGATGGAGGTGTGTATTCGGATGTGACGCTAGCTTGTTTACTATCCACGTCTGCGATAGTTGGTTTAGGTAGTGGCTCTGTTTTGAGACTTAACAACTGATATCCGATAGATTGTATCGCTTCAGATATTTCGTCACGTCTATCCTCAATAAGCGAGGTCATCCATTCATGGTCATTGTGAACTTTTAGACTGACAATTTTGTCAACCACCTGTACATCTATAAGTGTTGATCCAAGATGCTTCATATCTAAATCAAACCACAAATGGCAGTTCGATGCGTCTAGTTCACCCTTTTTACCACGACGGGATTGTATATGTACAGATGCCGTCTCTTCACCATCTTGTCCATTCAAGGGAATAAACATCGTTACTTGTGCAAAAGGGGCCGTGCGATCTGTATTCAATAATAACTGTTGTCCCGTCATATGCTGAACTAGCTGCTGAGCAGCCTCTTTCAATGCCGGAGGAAGATCACTTATATCCAACATTTGAAGTAGAATACCTTTTATAGAGTCATGATTCATGCTCACAACGTCTGGACTACCAACATTCCCAGTCAACGTCGGTACGGACATTACTGAACGGAGCATTCCTTCCGGTGTATTTATTGCTGCTTGCGTCTGCGCAACAGCCGGAGTATTAGTCGCTTGTGATGCTGCAGTTGATGCAGTAGCTGCTTGCGTTGCAGCGTTAGACTGAAGCACTGCGGATGCGGCACTACTTGCAGCCGGCGGCTGCTGTGGCACCGGTACCGCTGTAGCAGCGCTACCGTGCTGCGCGTTCCCCGCTGCAGCTTGCGCCTGCGCTACTTGCGGCGTTGCACCGCCGCGCACGGCATGTTGCTCGTGCTCCGCACCGAGCAGCTTCAACATCTGCCCCACCCACGGTGCTTCGCCGAGGGTCGGGGCAGGACGTAGCGAAGCCCCTGCGGGTGCTTCGCCTATAGATGCCGCCGCTTGCGTAGCCGGCGGCACTACAACAGCTGCTGCGCTCCCTCCGGGTGCAGCAGCTGTTGCACTTGCCGGCGGTGTTGAACCGCCGGCTTGAGGGCTCTCCGGCTGCGAAGCTAAGCCGGTGGGATTCCCGCCACTTGGCGCAGCCGTCGCGGGTTGCCCTGTTGCCGTCGCGCTCTGCGACGGCAGGTTCGCAGGCAGCTGTGTGCCACGCAGCTGCTGTAAGACATCCTGCAGCTTCGCTAGAAGCGGCTGCAGGGATGATGCAACTGTGGCGACGCTGGGAGCTGTAGTTACTCCTGGCATCGCAGCTCCTTTACCACCATTTTCAACCGTCATTCCGGGCGCCGTTTGCGCTCCTACAGAACCTTGAGCCAATGGAGAGCCCACTAACGTTCCTGATTTTCCAGTTGTATCTTGACTACCTTGTAGCGTTCCTGATGCGCCAGTTAAGTCTTGACCACCTTGTAACCCTGTAGCTATTTGTGATCCTGTCATGCCTTTTGAAGATAATGCTCCCCCTGCATTCATAGCTAACAGGCTGAGCTGTTCAGTAAGACCAGACAACAACTGGTGTAGTGGTGGTCCAAAAACAGCTTGTTGCAAGCCTCTCACACTCTCAGCTGTCATAGGCAGACCACGCTGAAAGGCTATGGCAGCCGACTGAATCCATTGCTCCGACGGGACACCAGCTGGTTTATCCATAAGAATAGCCTTAAACAAGGCTGCATTCTCTTTCGTTAGAGGTACACCACTAGCCTGAAGTGTTTGAATCATTTCTCTATTAGCTTTCGTATCTGCTAAACCAACCGATTTCAACACATCTCCCAAAGAATTAGGCGAGATAGACGTATATGGAGCTTCAGTAAGTGGCTTTAGAACCATCAATCCTCCCTCTTCAGGTGGTTGCACTTGCAATAAGGTCGCTTGTCCCTGCTCTAACGGCGTTTCGAGCTTCGCATGTACCTTAACACCCTGTATTTGGATTTCAGCTTCCTTCCCATCATCAGAGACACTTAGAACTACGCCACGAACAACCTGCCCTGTCTTTACATCTAATTGTTTGAAATCCCCTGCTTTTTGTTCACCAAGTAGTCCGCGGATTAATGATCCGATATTCACATAGGTTCCTCCGTTTTTAGATCGCTCTTTCTATACTATATCGGCGCCAACCCCGCTTACTTTAACATCTTCTTTTCAGAGGTAGTTCAAAAAGCCATCAGAATAATATTTGCTGCTCCACTTTAATATTCTTCAGAAAGCTCTTTCGATGCATCGGTGTAGCGCCCAACTCCGTAATTTGTCCTCTGTGTAACTTTGTTGCATATCCCTTATGTATCGCAATTCCATATTCCGGGTACTCCGTATCCCATACCCCTTCACATAGACGGTCGCGCGTAACTTTAGCTATAATCGAAGCGGCCGCGATAGATAGACTATTCGCATCCCCTTTGACAATAGCAAGTTGAGGAATTTCTGTATCTACCTTTTCAGCATCCACAAGTAGAAAATCAGGCTGCAACAATAAACCTTCCAACGCCCTTTTCATAGCTAGCCGTGAAGCCTGCTTTATATTAATGTTATCAATAGTCTTAGCATCTACATATCCTACACTGACGGCTAAAGCCTTCTCCATAATGATATCATATAGAGCGTCACGCTTCTTAGCGCTTAATTTCTTAGAGTCATTCACACCATCCATTTGAAGTCCTTGAGGAAGGATAACCGCCGCTGCGACCACATCACCAAATAAGCAACCCCGTCCAACTTCATCTATCCCTGCTATATGTTGATAGGATTGCTCCCAGTAACATGTCTCATATTTAAGCATATCCACGCTGTTTCCCTCTTGTATACTTACCTTATTCATAGTATCCCTCCATCTATATACCTCATTATCTCATCAGTCAAGGTTATCCATCTAGCTTACCATATCTATTTACTTCAACATTCCTTTTACTCACGATCCGCTACTTACATAGTCACTCCATAACAGGTACCTAATATACCGCCTCCTCCAATCACCAATAGATGCATAGAGTACACTTAAATTCGACCATATTCCCCTATCACTGAGTTTAGTTGTATAAAGGACATCTAATTACTGGAAATTTGTCTTTTCTCACTATTTCTCTTGTTTTAAATGTATTTGTGCAACTATTTCTCCACCATCCACCTTTTTCTCCTAAATAAACACCATTTCTGCAACTAATCCATCCTTTTCTAGCGACGTCCATGTATGTGTATGAAGAGTTCTCCAAAATACTTATACTCTCTAAATAGGTCACCAAAAAGCCACCAAAAAAAAACGGTGGCTTCAAATTTCTTACTATTAGAGGTTGTTCAAACAATCGACTCTTTGAACTCGCACTAATAGGGCGCTTCCATCGAGATTCGTCCCAATTTACCAGCACGAAGTTCACGAAGTATAACTCGGCAGGATTTCTCCAAATCAACCCGTCCACCACTGACAATACAGCCACGTTTACGGCCGATTTCTTCCATAATCGCAACAATTTCATCAGGACCATCGAAATCTGTTGGCTGCTCACTTTCTAGCTCAAAGCGCTCTTGGAAAGGAGCCCAATAGTATTTAGCAATATATTTCAAACCAAAAAATGCGACATCCTCTACGTTAAGAATTTCCTCTTTAATGGCTCCAGTAACGGCTAGACGATAACCTACATTCATATCTTCAAACCGAGGCCATAGAATCCCTGGTGTGTCCAACAATTCCATCTCTGTGCCTACTTTAATCCATTGTTGGCCTTTCGTTACCCCAGGACGGTCGCCCGTTAAAGCGATACTTCGTCCAGCAAGACGATTGATCAATGTCGATTTCCCAACATTCGGAATCCCCACAATTAATGCACGGATAGCTCTCGGATTAATTCCTTTTGAAATCTGCTTATCGATTTTGGCCTTCAACAATAATTTGAGCTGTGTAGGTATTTCTTTTATCCCTGTACCTGTGGATGCATCCACTGGGAAAGCCACATGCCCCTGCTTTTTAAAGAAATCTAACCACTCTCTTGTTACTTCAGCATCTGCTAAATCCGCTTTATTCAAAATAATGAGTCTCGGTTTTCCCTGAAGAATCTCATCAATCATAGGATTGCGACTAGAGAGAGGAAGACGTGCATCTACCAACTCAATAACAGCATCTATCAACTTTAGTTTGTCTTGAATTTGGCGGCGTGCTCTGGTCATATGACCTGGGAACCACTGAATCGTCACCGTCATCACCTCATCTTCTTTACCATAACTATTCCATAAGTTTTTGGGTTTAATGGTTAATCCATTCTATATCTTTCACTGGCCAAAAAATGACATCTGCACGGCCTATAACATCATCAAGTGGAACATAGCCAATCATCCGGCTATCTGTACTGTCCGAACGATTATCTCCCATGACAAATATATGACCTTCAGGCACTGTACCATCTGGAACGTTAGCGTTAGGGAAATCTTTATTATTATATTTCAGGTTCTGCTCATGTCTACTATCCATTTCAGCTTGTATGTAAGGTTCCTCAATAGGTTCGCCATTCACATAAACGGTATCCCCTTCCACCTTAACTGTGTCTCCAGCAACGGCAATAACTCGCTTAATAAAGTCTCTCCCTTCGGAAGGAACATGAAAAACAATGACCTCGCTCTTCTTCGGTTGGCGAATATCATATAGAATCTCATTTACAATTAAACGTTCCCCTGTGTGAAAATTAGGCTTCATCGAAGGACCATCTACAATAAATGGTTTAAAAAGAAGCCAACGAATAAGAAACACCAGAATTACAGCAATAACGATAGCCTTCAGCCACTCCATTAATTCATTATTACCTTGTTTCGATGATTTATCACTACGCTTGTTCAATTCAGTTGAATCCTGATGAAGATCCAAGTCCTGTTGCATCATCCACTGGCCCTCTCTTCTACCAAATTTGATGAAATACAATTGAGTTGTGGAAATTTATTTGTATTTCCGAAAAAGAAAAGCCCCTTTTCGGAGCTTCAAAGCCTGACATGTTGAAACCTTATAATATTGTAAATGTAGGGATCTGTCATCCGTATGCCCTATTTATCCTAAAACGAAAGGGACTTGAAATCAAGCCCCTTAACGTTGTCCGTTTATTAACGGCGCTTTTCTTTAATTCTTGCAGCTTTACCGCGTAGTTCGCGAAGATAAAAGAGTTTAGCACGACGAACTTTACCACGACGAGCCACTTCAATTTTCTCGAGCTTAGGCGAGTTAAGTGGGAATGTTCTTTCCACACCAACACCGTAAGAAATTTTACGTACTGTAAAAGTTTCTCCGATTCCACCACCACGACGTTGAATTACAACGCCTTCGAACAATTGGACACGCTCACGTGCTCCCTCGATAACTTTTACATGTACTTTCAAAGTATCTCCAGGGCGAAAGTTTGGCAAATCTGTGCGAATTTGTTCTTGAGTAATCGCTTGTAGGATATTCATATTAGAATTCCCTCCTTCCATACAGGTGTTCTTGCTTCTTCTGGAGAAATGTTATTCTCCTTCATTATTGACAGAGGACCACCGTAGTCTTACACAACAGGATTCATTATAACATAGGATTCTACTAGCTTGCAAGAAGTTTTGCACTCCTTTTAAGATGTAGTTCAAAAAGTTAGCTTTTGAACTACATCTTTTATACCTGTTTCAGAAACTCAACAATCGTCAGAAGACCCTTGTCAAAGTTGTCCAAATTGAAATGTTCATTTGGTGCATGGAGATTCTCATCTGGAAGCCCAAAGCCCATCAATACAACCGGAACAGATAATAACCGTCCAAAAGTTTCGACGATTGGGATAGAGCCCCCGTCCTTAGTGAACACTGGACGAACTCCATAGACACTATTAAATGCAACTGCCGCCTTCTGCAGCATCGGTGTGGACGGATCAATTGTGAATGGATTACCCTTCTCACCTTGAATAACCGTAACTTTAGCACCTGCGGGGACATGGGCATGAATATGACGTTCAATTTTATCTAGTATATCTTGTGGGTTCTGATACCCTACTAAACGACATGTAATCTTAGCATGGGCCTCTTTTGGAATAACGGTCTTCGATCCTTCCCCCTGGAAACCACCATAGACCCCGTTTAGTTCCAATGTTGGACGAGCTCCCGTTCTCTCTACAAAGGAGTAGCCTTCCTCTCCATAGAGCGCTTCAAGTCCAAGGCTATGTTGTAATTTATTCTCGTCAATATCTTGTTTCACAAATTCAGCTTTCATTGCAGGTGTAAGCGCAGGTACATCCTCATAGAATCCTTCTACATTTACACGACCCTGTTCATCATGAAGTGTAGACAGTAGAGAAACGATCGCATGAAGTGCATTAGGTACACCTCCGCCATAAGATCCAGAATGTAGATCAGTATTAGCTGTTCTAACCTGGACATCTAATGAGCATAATCCTCGTAGTCCAACGCAGATCGCTGGTTTACCTTTTTCGAGAAGCGACGTGTCAGAGATTAGCACTACATCCGCTGCCAATTCCTCGCGATGTAATTCTAGAAAAGAAGGTAAATTCGGACTGGATATCTCTTCCTCACCTTCGATGCAGAACTTAATATTAACGGGAAGTTCCTTCTCTTGTTTAAGCATCGCTTCAACGGCCTTAATATGTAGAAATACTTGACCTTTATCATCCGTTGCACCGCGAGCATAAATCTTATCTTCTCGGATCGTTGGTTCAAACGGAGGTGTCTCCCATAAATGAAGCGGGTCAACAGGTTGTACATCATAATGTCCATATACGAGCACTGTTGGTTTGCCGGGCGCATGTAAATGATCCGCATATACAATAGGATGACCTGCCGTTTGATGTATCTTCACATTCTCCAGACCTGCTTGAGATAGTGAATCTGCGAGCCAATCGGCTGCTCGCAGTACATCTGGTTTATGTTCAGATAAGGCAGATATACTAGGAATGGATAACCATTCTTTTAATTCAGTTAGATGTTGCTCTTTCAGGTTTTCAAAGTAGATTTTATAATCCATTTTGTTCCTCCCTTTCATTCTCAGTCTTAAGCTCCTGGATATATTTCTTATCCTGCGCCGTGAGTGCCAGCTTGTCTAGAAGATCAGGACGTCTTGTAAATGTTCGTTTCAACGCTTCCTGTCTGCGCCAAACCTCTATATTAGCATGATGCCCACTCAGTAACATTTCAGGCACTTTCCAACCACGAAATTCTGCAGGTCGTGTATAATGCGGATACTCAAGTAACCCTGTGCTGAATGAATCTGTCACTGCTGACATCTCATTTCCTAGTACACCTGGCAATAACCTTACGACAGAATCGATGACAGTCATTGCCGGGATCTCTCCACCGGTTAGTACGTAGTCTCCAACGGACAGTTCATCTGTAACCAGATGCTCACGAATCCGTTCATCATATCCTTCATAATGTCCACATATAAAGATGAGATGCTCCTCTTGAGACAACTCTTCTGCTTTCTTTTGAGTAAACGTTTCTCCTTGCGGGCACATCAAGATCACGCGCGGAGGGTTAGGAATAGAAGTCAACACATGCTCCACCGCAGCAAAAATAGGTTCGGGCTTAAGTACCATCCCCCCACCTCCACCATAAGGCGTATCATCGACGGTATGATGTTTATTGAAAGCGAAGTCTCTGAAATTAATTGCGTTTAAAGATACAATTCCTTTCTCATTCGCTTTTCCCAAAATGCTACTCTCAAACACGCCCTTGAACATCTCAGGGAATAGGGTAAGCACATCTACCTTCATATTTATAACAATCCTTCCATCAGGTGAATCTTAACCTTCTTGCTATTCACATCCACATCTAATACGACGTCATCAATGACTGGAATTAGAATATCCGCACCCTTGGTAGGTTTAACCACCCACACATCATTAGCACCTGGTTTCATAATTTCAGTAATAACGCCTAGTGGCTTATCTTCATTCTCATCCGTAAAAACACTACACCCAATAATATCGTGATAGTAATACTCATTATCCGGCAATTCAACAAGATCATCCTGAGATACCTTGAGCATACTTCCCTTGTACTTCTCTACTTCATTGATATCCGTAAATCCTTCTAATTTCATAATATACGTATTCTTGTGAAAGCGTGCAGACACTATTGTAATCCAAAACGATGGCGTGCCGTCTCCAGGAATCAAAAATAAACGTTTCCCTGAGGCGAAACGCTCTTCCGGAAAATCTGTAATCGCTAAAACTTTAATCTCACCTTTAATACCATGTGTGTTCACCAATTTACCAACTGTTAATAATTGTTCAGACATATTCTCCTCCTACAAACAAAGCGCTCTTAGCGCAGAATACAACACCATCTGTCACCCTTATGTCCTTTAGCATGTACGAAAAAGAGTTAGGACATGCATCCTAACCCCCTTTTGTAAATCTTAAGATATGATATCCACAGTTACACGTTTGTCCATTTTGACTGCTGCAGATGTGACAACCGTGCGTAACGCTTTAGCTATCCTACCCTGTTTGCCGATGACCTTGCCCACATCTTCTGGATGAACAGACAATTCATAGACAACAAGATGATCCTTCTCTACCGTTTTCACGGTCACATCTTCCGGATGATCCACCAAAGCCTTAGCAATAACACTAACTAATTCTTCCATAGATATTCCTCACCATCAGTCATTATTTCTGTAACTTAGATTCATGGTACTTCTTCATTACGCCTGCTTTACTAAGCATGTTACGAACTGTATCGGATGCTTGTGCACCGTTCTGAAGCCATGCCAAAGCTTTATCTTCATCAATTTTAACTACTGCCGGTTCTTCAATCGGGTTGTAGTAACCAATTTCTTCGATAAAACGACCATCACGCGGGGAACGGGAATCCGAAACCACGATACGGTAGAATGGCGCTTTATGGGCACCAATGCGTTTAAGACGAATACGTACTGCCACAAAATTCACCTCCTTCAATAAATAAACATTATATTTTTAACGAAAAGGAAACTTCATGCCGCCTTTTCCTGTCAAACCTTTTAATTGTTTCATAGCTTTTCCTTTAGGGCCCTTAGGTCCCATCATGTCTGAGAATTGCTTCATCATCCGACGCATTTCATCAAATTGCTTGATAAGACGATTCACTTCTGCAATGTTGGTTCCACTACCGGTAGCAATCCGCTTACGCCGCTTGTGATCAATAATTTCTGGGCGTTGTTTCTCTTCCTTCGTCATCGAGAATACGATAGCCTCAATGCGACCCATCTGTTTATCATCCACTTTAATATCTTTGGCTTGCTTCATCTTACCCATACCCGGAATCATATCCATAATCTGATCAAGGGGGCCTAGCTTCTTAACCTGATCCATTTGCTCTAGGAAATCATCAAACGTAAATTCTGCATTACGCATCTTACGTTCCATTTCTTTAGCCTTATCCGTATCAATGTTCAACTGCGCCTTCTCTATCAGAGAGAGCATATCGCCCATTCCAAGAATTCGAGAAGCCATACGCTCCGGATGGAAAGGCTCTAACGCATCGATCTTCTCACCTAAAGCTACAAATTTGATCGGACAGCCTGTTACAGCTTTAACAGAAAGTGCTGCTCCACCACGGGTGTCTCCATCTAGCTTAGTCAACACTACGCCTGTCAATCCCAGTTGTTCATTGAAATTACTCGCAACGTTAACTGCATCTTGACCCGTCATTGCATCAACGACTAGCAATACTTCATCTGGATTAATGTCCGCATGAATCTGACTTAATTCTTCCATCAGAACTTCATCAATATGAAGGCGACCTGCAGTATCGACGATCAGATAATCATTCCCATTATCCTTGGCATGCTGTAAAGCAGCTCTAGCAATCTCTACAGGACTCACTTTATCGCCAAGTGTAAATACAGGTACTTTGATCTGTTCTCCTAACACTTCCAACTGCTTAATCGCAGCAGGACGATAAATATCACCTGCAACGAGCAACGGACGACTATTCTGCTTCTGGAGAAGCTTGGCTAATTTCGCAGAGGTTGTTGTCTTACCTGCCCCTTGGAGACCGACCATCATAATAACAGTAGGAGGCTTATTGGCTTTTGCAAGCTTCGCCTGACTTCCACCCATCAATTCTGATAACTCTTTATTAACGATATCAATAATAACCATGCCTGGAGTAAAGCTGTCCATTACTTCTTTACCAACGGACTTTTCTTTCACTTTGGCAACGAATTCCTTGACTACTTTGAAATTAACGTCCGCTTCCAAAAGAGCAAGACGTACTTCCCGCATCGCTTCGTTAACATCCTCTTCGGATACTTTACCTTTACCACGGAGCTTACTAAATACGTTCTGTAACCTGCCTGTTAATCCCTCAAATGCCATTCGCCGCCACCTCCTTGCCTTTTATTCATACGCCTGTAAACGTTCCAAAATTGTAATCATCTTGTCTTTATCCACTATTGACACATCGGACATGTCAAGTAACTGTCGCAACTGCTCTAATTCACGTTTACGTCGTTCGTACTTCTGTAGCAAGCCAAGTTTCTCTTCATAAATGTCAAGAACCTGTTCAGCTCGCTTAATATGTTCATAAATAGCTTGCCGACTAATATTGAACTCTGTCGCAATTTCCCCGAGGGAAAAATCATCATGGAAATAATATTTAAGGAACATCTGCTGCTTTTCAGTTAGCAAGTGCTCATAGAAATCGAATAATTGATTAATTCTATTTGTTTTCTCGAGTTTATCTTCCTGAGTCATTGAGGGCACCCCCTTCGTCAAGGAAAAACACTTTACACTCAACGGATTTAATAATACATAAATCCAATAAAGATGTCAAGCAAATATCCTTGTCATCTTTATTGGATATGATCTCCTTTTCCAACTACTTCTTTAATGTCTTATTAATTCGGTAGTAGATACAGAAATACGGAGAAGAAATGTAATATGCTTCCGGCTAATACGAACAGATGCCAGATGGCATGATGATAAGGGAAGGCTCTCCATACATAGAATATGGTTCCAAGTGTATACATCAATCCACCTAGAGCAAGAAGAATCATTCCTCCTGCTGGTACCGCCTCGGTCAATGGATTCCAAGCGATTACAATCATCCACCCCATCAAGATGTAGAAGATCGTGGACATGAATAGAAACTTCTTTACGAAGAACGCTTTGAATAAACAACCTAGAACTGCAAATCCCCAAACGGTACCGAACAAAGACCAACCGAGCGGTCCACGAATGGCAACGAGCATAAAGGGAGTATAGGAGCCTGCAATATAAAGATAAATAGATGAGTGGTCAAAAAATTCAAATAAATCCTTCACTTTACCTTCATTAAAACTATGTACCAATGTCGAATTCAAATATAAAACAAGCATCGTCACACCGTAAATGGTAAAGCTCACAATATGCCAAGGTGTTCCCTTCAAACTAGAGAACACGATGAGTAATACAAGTGCCGCGACACTTAGGACCGCTCCGATCCCATGTGTAATAGCATTAGCTACTTCCTCACGGCGGGTATAGGTATGTGTATTGGCCATAACTACATTACTCCTCTTGAACAGCTGTTTCAGTATTTTCTTCGTCGTCTTGTATTAATCCGGCAAATAATGCATGCACGAACTGCTGTGAATCGAAAGGTTGTAGGTCTTCCATCTTCTCGCCTAAACCTACTAATTTCACTGGAATATTCATTTCTTGACGAATAGCAACAACGATCCCACCCTTGGCTGTCCCATCCAACTTCGTAAGGACTAAGCCCGTCACTCCACTCTTCTCACCGAAGAGCTTCGCTTGACTTAATGCGTTCTGTCCAGTCGTAGCATCTAATACCATTAGTACTTCATGCGGTGCGCTTGGTATTTCACGTTGAATAACACGGAAAATTTTGTTCAACTCTTCCATCAAGTTAGATTTACTCTGTAAACGTCCTGCCGTATCACATATTAATACATCCACTTGGCGTTGTTTGGCAGCCTGAATTGCATCGAACATGACAGCTGCAGGATCTGAACCTGCCTGTTGTTTGATCACTTCTACACCAGCGCGCTGCCCCCAAACTTCAAGTTGCTCAATCGCTCCTGCTCGGAATGTATCTCCTGCCGCTAGTAGTACCTTTTTACCTTCTTGTTTATAACGATGCGCCAACTTACCAATTGTTGTCGTTTTCCCTACACCATTCACACCTACGAACAGAATAACAGTTATGCCATCCTCATTCATCTTTAGGGCATTATCATCATCCCCACGAAGGAGCTCCATGAGCTTTTGTGACAAGATAGGTTGTAATTCTAAAGCATTCTCAATTTTCTGCTTCTTCACTTCAAACCGTAAATCATCAATTAATGTCATCACGGTATTAACCCCTACGTCAGCACCGATGAGTATTTCTTCAAGCTCTTCATAAAATTCCTCATCTATTTTTTTGCGACGAATCATAAGGTCGGATACTTTCTCTACAAAACCCTTCCTTGTTTTTTCTAGACCATCACGAAATTGTTTCGTCACCACTTCAGTTTTACTTGAAATACTTTCTTTTAACTTTTTAAAGAAACTCATATGCTTCCTCCATCTCTATATCTATATCTATATCTATATCTATATCTAACATTCTCCATAACTAAGCAATTTCCGCTTCTTCATTCTCCAATTTAACAGAAACTAGCTTGGATACGCCGCCCTCTTCCATTGTAACACCATATAGCACATCTGCTTCCTCCATAGTTCCTTTGCGATGTGTAACGACAATGAACTGGGTCTGTTCAGAGAATTCACGTAAATATTGGGCAAACCGAACGACATTGGCTTCATCAAGTGCAGCCTCTACTTCATCCAACACACAGAAAGGAACCGGCTTTACCTGAAGTATAGCAAACAAAAGCGCCATAGCGGTCAAAGCGCGTTCTCCACCTGAAAGAAGTTGTAGGTTCTGAAGCTTCTTACCTGGCGGTTGTGCAACGATATCAATTCCCGTGTCCAACATATGCTCAGGATCAATGAGGATAAGATCAGCTCTACCCCCTCCGAACAGTTTCATAAATACGGTACCGAATTCACGACGGATGGCATCGAAGGTCGTTTTGAATCGTTTGGACATTTCTCCATCCATTTCTCGGATCACTTCATACAATGTCGTCTTTGCACCAATCAAGTCTTCCTTCTGTTCGTTCAAGAATTGGTAACGTTCATTGACTCGCTGATATTCTTCAATCGCCCCAAGGTTAACCTCTCCAAGTGATGAGATGCTACGTTTCAGTTCTCGAACCTCATTCTGAACTGCTGGAATATCATCTGGAATTGGATAACGCTGTTTCGCCAATTCATAACTTAGTTCGTAATCCTCACTAAGTTTCTTAAGAATATTATCCAGTTCTACGTCCAGTCGGTTTACGCCAATTTCCGTCTGACGAAGTTGCTCTTCAACACTCCGAAGCTCCGAACGTTGCTCTTTCGTTTCATTTTCCTCTAGCTCCAGTTTCTTGGAAATTTGCATGCGCGATGCTCTTCTGAAATCGAGTTGTTGAGAAGAATCTTCCTTCTTCAACTTATACTGGTTCAGACTTTCAATCTGTTCAATCGCTTCCTTAGCGTTCTTGCTTAAGTCTGCTTCAATCGAAGCTAACATCTTTTTCGTCTGATTTAAATCGCGATCCTGTGAATTGAAATCAGTCTGCAATCGACGCAGTTGTTCTTCAAGTGAGAAGCATTCTTGATCTAGCTTTCCTTCTTTTACTTTAAGCTGTGTTAACTGACTTTGAAGTTCGTCTTTCGCCGATTCACTCGCTTTACGAGCAAACTCAGCTGCTTGAAGTGCTTGATGCACAGACTGCTCTTGTTGTTCTAACTCTGCTAGCTTCTTTACAGCCTCATTACGGCTTTGTTCAAATCCTTTATTCTCTTCTGTAAATCCGCTCTTCTCCTGCCCAGCAACTTCAACCTGTTCCATGACATGCCGAAGCTCGTGCTCAAGTTGTTTCAAATCTCCTGCAGCTTGCTGTTCTTCAATACGCTTCTCATCACCAGCTTGTCGAAATCCATCAAGTTTAGTCTGTGTTTCATTCAACTGACTCTTTAACTTTTGAATACCGTCTTGAAGCTTAACGAGCTGGTTCTCCGTTTCTGAAATCTCTTGATCTAAGGAATCCAGTTGGCGTTTACGACTCAGTAGACTATTATTCTTCTTATGTTGGCTACCACCTGTCATTGAACCGCCCGCATTAACGATATCACCTTCAAGTGTCACCACACGATATCTATATTGACATTTAGCTGCAATTTTATTGGCATACTCTAGCGTCTCCGCTATAATAACATTTCCTAAGAGACTGCCTACTACAGGAGTATACTTTGCATCATACTGAACTAAATCTGCCCCAATACCTACGAATCCCCCGACACCTTCAATAACAGATACATCATTTGCAGATATATTTCTTGCCCGCATGACATCCAATGGCAAGAAGGTTGCCCGTCCCAATTGACGCTGTTTCAGAAATGTTATCGCTTGACGAGATAACGATTCATTATCCATGACGATATGTTGTAGAGAGGCCCCCATCGCTGTCTCCACAGCAAGTTCTAGCTTCTCCGGCACGGTAATTAGCTCCGCTACTGCCCCATGCACACCATGTAGCACAGATTTACGTGAAGCCTTCAGGACTTCCTTAACACCTACCATGAATCCGTCGAAATCGTCCTGCATTTCTTTCATCGTATCACGCCGAGAGATCTGTGCTTCTCGCTTCTGTTCCCATTTGCGCTGTGTTCCTTGGCTTTCTTCTAGTAACTTCTGTACGGATTGATATCGTTCGCTCTCAGTAATATATCCACCACGAAGTTCCTTGAGTTCAGTTGCAAATTTCTCCAATGAAACATCCAGTTGTAATTTGCGCTTCAATAGATCTTCTTTCTGACTCTCCCATTTACCCGTCTCTTCTTCAGCTCGGTTCATTCGACGGGACAACGTCTCTTGCTGCTGATCTGCATAACGGATTTCATTACGAGCCTGCGCCATTTCATTCATCAGTTCAAGCAATGAACTCTTCAGCGTTTCTTCCTGTTGTTGACTAATACCACCGGAGACTCCTAAGAGTTTGGCTTCTTCACCAGACAGATGATGACGCAGTTCTTTCAGTTCTTCTTGTAATGCCTCAAGCTTGTTCTTCGTGAGGGACAATTCCGTCTTTCTATCCTCCACCCGCTCGTCACTAGTCGTCAGCGTCTCCATCAGTTGCTCGCGATGACCTTCAAGATTCCTCTTGCGCTCTCTGAGCACTTCACCATAACCTTCACTTTTCTCATAGGCTTCGCTGTATTGTAGTAATTCATTCTGCAACAACTCTACTTCTTCCTCAAGCTTACGTAGATTGGAACGATCGCTCTCCAACTTAGCATCATGTGCTGATACGATCGTAGATAGTTGAAGTTGTTGTTGTTGCAGAACAGTAAGCTTCGCCGTAGCCTCACTCCACTGACTATGAATCTGTTCAATTTGATGAACATACATGGAAATCTCTTTACTTTTTAACTGTTCACGAAGTTGCTTGAAATACACAGCCTTCTCAGATTGCTCCTTCAGCGGGCCGATTTGCACTTCCAGTTCGCTCACCAAATCATGAATGCGCAATAAATTCTGCTCAGTCTCATCCAGCTTACGCATAGCTTCCTTCTTACGAGATTTATACTTTACAATTCCCGATGCCTCTTCAAATATACCTCGCCGATCTTCTGAACGTGTACTAAGAATTTCCTCAATACGTCCTTGTCCGATGATCGAGTAGGCTTCCTTCCCTATCCCTGTGTCCATAAACAATTCCGTGATGTCTTTAAGACGACAGGGTTGCTTATTTATCAAATACTCACTATCTCCACTACGATGAACTCGACGTGTTACCGTCACTTCGTTGAAATCAAGCGGAAGTACATGGTCTTCATTATCCAAAGTTAGTGAAACCTCACCAAAATTAACGGCTTTACGTGTATCACTGCCGGCAAATATAATATCTTCCATCTTGCCTCCACGCAGTGATTTGGCGCTTTGCTCTCCTAATACCCAACGTATACCGTCGGAAATATTACTTTTTCCACTACCGTTAGGACCTACAACAGCTGTTATGCCTCTGACGAATTCCATTTCAGTTTTATCGGCAAAAGATTTGAAGCCTGCTAATTCAATCCGTTTCAAAAACATAGTTCCTAAATCACCTCTAACCCTAATGATACCACAACACTTCTAGTGAAAATACTTAAAGATAAACGGCTTCGCCGTCCTTCGCTTATGCGAAGAAGGGCCGTTTGTCCAAAAATATAAGAGATAAAAGTAACGAAAACTTATACTTTCTTATATTTAAATAAATAAAGAGCAAAAAGCAGTCTATGACTCATAATTAAGCCCATTGTACGTGACCGCTCTTTGCTCTTAAATTATGATTTGTCACAACTTGCAAACGTATAGTTCAAGTTCAAAAGATGACTTTTTGAACTACCTGTTATAATTTACCTAATCTCAACTGAGTAAGTGCCACCGATGCAGCTTGTTGCTCGGCTTCTTTCTTAGAACGACCATTGCCTCTGCCAATACATTCACTACCCATATAAACTTCCGAAACAAATTCACGTTCATGTGCCGGTCCACGTTCTTCTACGATCCGATATTCTAACAACTCCATATTATGGTGTTGAGTCAACTCCTGTAGTTCGGTCTTATAATCGCTCATTTGGAGCTTTCCGTTCTCAGATACTTGCGGAAATATAAATCGTTCCAAAAATGAACGGGCCGCTTCAATCCCTTTATCCAAATATAAAGCACCGATAAACGCCTCAAATACATCAGCGAGTAAAGCAGGACGACTACGACCACCTGTTAGCTCTTCACCTTTGCCCAGTAATATATACTGTCCAAAATTTAGAGCTTCTGCAAACTTAACAAGTGAAGGTTCACACACAATGGCTGCACGAAGCTTCGTAAGTTCACCTTCAGGTCGTGTTGGAAATAGATTGTATAAATATTCTGATACCGTAAGCTCTAGTACAGCATCTCCTAAAAATTCTAGACGTTCGTTATCTTGATGCTGACTGAAACGATGCTCATTGACATAAGATGCGTGGGTAAAGGCCTGCTTCAAGAGAAGCTGATTGTGAAATTGGATATGAAGTTGTCGCTGTATCTGCTTCAGATCTCCACTCACCACAACGTCTCCTTACAAGTCAAATTTTTTCAAAATAATAGAAGCATTATGTCCACCGAAACCGAATGAATTGGACATCACTACACGTAGATCAGCTTGTCTGGCAACATTAGGTACATAATCCAGATCACAATCCGGATCAGGTTCATCCAGATTAATCGTTGGAGCCAGCGCCTGATGTTGCAACGAGAGTGCACATATAACGGCTTCAACACCACCAGCCGCACCCAACAGATGACCTGTCATCGATTTAGTAGAACTTACAGCCACTTTGTAGGCATGATCTCCCAAAGCTATCTTGATCGCCTTCGTCTCTGATTTGTCACCTACACCCGTTGATGTTCCATGAGCATTGATATAATCAATATCTTCTGGTTGAATCCCTGCTGTTCTAATGGCCATCTTCATACAACGAGCAGGACCATTAGGATCTGGATCCGTCATATGATGAGCATCTGCACTTAGACCATAACCAATGACTTCAGCAATGATATTCGCACCGCGCTTCTGCGCGTGTTCCAACGACTCCAATACTAGAACACCCGCTCCTTCTCCCATAACGAATCCATCTCGTCCAGAATCGAACGGACGACTTGCCTTCTCAGGCTCATCATTACGTGTAGACATTGCGCGCATAGCACAGAATCCTGCTACGCCCGTAGGACGTATTGTCGCTTCTGCACCACCACAGATCATGACATCTGCTTCACCGCTCTGGATCCATCTAAACGAATCACCGATCGCATGCGAACCTGACGCACAGGCAGACACGGAAGCTGAATTGGGCCCCTTCGCACCTAATAGAATAGATAAGTGACCTGAGGCCATGTTAGCAATCATCATCGGGATGAAGAATGGACTAACCCGTTTAGGGCCCTTCGTAAGCAATATATTATGCTGATCTTCCCATGTTCCCAATCCCCCGATACCTGAGCCAATGATGACACCTACACGATCTGGATCGGAATCTTTACTAATATCTAGACCACTATTCTGCAATGCCTTCATCCCAGCTACTGCCGCAAACTGGACGAATCGATCCATCTTACGCACTTCTTTACGTTCAACATACTCCTCGGGATCAAACTCTTTCACCGAAGCAGCTATTCGCGTATTGTATTCACTTACATCAAAGGCTTCAATCTGTGATACACCCGATTTCCCGGCCATCAGATTACTCCATAGACTATCTAGATCACTACCTAAGGAAGTTACAACACCCATACCTGTTATTACTACTCTTTGATTCAACCGCTTTCACCTCTATATAGACTGCATATGCCATAATTTTCGTTATTATAAGCTTGAAGTAACATCTGTCATTTTATATCCGTTAAATATGGATAAGTCCCGCCTACTAGCAGGATCGGGACTTACCTTTGTTTCATTTAGGTATGAGATTGTATGTAGTTAACAACTTCTCCCACACTTGTAATTTTTTCTGCATCTTCATCAGAAATTTCAATATCAAATTCATCTTCTAATTCCATAACTAATTCAACAACATCAAGAGAATCAGCACCAAGATCATCTTTAAAAGATGATTCTAGCGTAACCTCGGCTTCATCAGCACCTAAGCGATCGACGACGATGCGTTTTACACGTTCTAAAACATCGGACATAAGGTTCACCTCCTCCTCTTTGGTATTATACGAGAATTTTTTTCAAAATGCTACATCACCATTCCGCCATCCACATGCAATGTCTGTCCGGTCATATATGACGCGCCATCTGAAGCTAAAAATGCAACCACTTTCGCAATCTCTTCTGGCTGTCCAAGACGAGCTAGCGGAATGTCAGCGATAAGCTTCTCTCGCAAGTCCTCTGATAACTCCTTAGTCATATCTGTATCGATAAAACCAGGGGCTATACAGTTGACAGTAATCCCACGTGAAGCAAGCTCACGAGCAGCTGATTTAGTCAGCCCAATAACACCAGCCTTCGCTGCAACATAATTGGCTTGCCCTGCATTACCAAGAACACCTACAACAGATGAGATATTAATAATCCGTCCATAACGTTGCTTCATCATGGGGCGGGTTACCGCCTTTAAACAGTTAAACACACCTTTGAGGTTCGTTTCAATCACTAGATCAAATTCTTCCTCTTTCATACGCATAATTAGATTATCCCTAGTAATTCCGGCATTATTCACCAAAATATCAATACGTCCCAATGCGTTGATAGCTTCCTTAACCAGAATCTCCGCTTGTTCGGTATTTCCGACATTTGCTTTTAGAGCCACTGCTTCTGCTCCCATTGCTTGAATCTCGGTAACAACTTCCTGCGCTGCAGTCTCATTACCTGAATAATTGACCACAATATTTGCACCTAAGCTAGCTAAAGTTAAAGCGATACTGCGCCCTATCCCGCGTGAAGCTCCTGTTACAAGTGCAACTTGTCCACTTAATGGTTTAGACATTCCAATTCCCTCCTTTCCCAGAGTATACACCTGATAGAGGTTGTTCAAAAAGTCACCTTTCGAACTTGAACTAACATTCTATAACGCCACCTCAAGGCTTTCTAGGCTGTTAATATTAATTAGCTTCACCGTCTTATCAATTTTCTTAATTAGGCCTGTCAGTACAGAACCAGGGCCAATTTCTATGAATGTATCCACCCCTTGTGCGATAAGATAGCGAATACTATCCTCCCATAGAACGGGTGAGTATACTTGCTCAACTAGAAGCTGCCGTATCGTATCCCCAGAAGTAACGATCTTTGCCGTTACGTTAGCTACAACAGAAATTTCAGTCTCCTGAAAAGAAACAGAATTCAATTCAACTTCCAGCTGTTCAGCTGCCACTTTCATCATAGAAGAATGGAATGGACCGCTAACTTCAAGCGAAATTGCTCTTTTGCCGCCCGCTTCCTTCACACGCTCACTTACTGCAGCAACACCAGATTGGGAACCCGAAATAACAATTTGCCCTGGACAGTTGATATTAGCTAACTCAACGATATGTCCACTTTCGCTAACCTCTACACATAATTGTGACAGTGCTTGCGTGTCAGCTCCCAACACGGCTGCCATGGCCCCTTGCCCACCAGGAACTGCCTTCTCCATAAAGTTGCCACGTGCCCGCACAATGGCTACAGCGTCCTCCAGTGAAAGCACCCCTGCAGCTACAAGCGCACTATACTCACCCAAGCTGTGCCCAGCAACATAGTCAGCTTGGATCCCTTTAGCACGTAACGCTTCTAAATAAGCAACACTTGTAGCTAATAAAGCCGGTTGTGTATTAAAAGTCTGCTTCAACTCTGCATCCGGACCTTCAAAAATCATAGTGGACAAGTCGAAACCCAATACTTTATCTGCTGTTTCAAAGATCTCTCTAGAGGCAGGAACGGTATCATATATATCTTTCCCCATACCTACGGATTGAGCTCCTTGCCCCGGAAATACAAATGCAACTTTCCCCATATTAAAACTCCTACCTATATTATCTTTATTATGCTACCAGACAAGTACCGAAGCCCCCCAGGTCAATCCACCACCAAAGCCAACCATCAAGACGGTGTCGCCTTCCTTCATTCGGCCCTGCTCAGCTGCTTCCACTAGTGCAAGTGGAATCGAAGCTGCTGATGTATTCGCATATTTATCCACATTAATGACAACTTTCTCTGGTGGTAAATCTAGACGATTCATCGCAGATTGAATAATCCGTATGTTCGCTTGATGAGGCACGAAGAGGTCAATATCTTCCTTTGTCTTCCCAGCTTTAGCTAGAACTTCTTCTGTAGCTGTACCCATAATTCGGACGGCGAACTTAAACACTTCAGCACCACTCATTTGAATGAAATGCCGCTTAGCTGATACCGTATCACATGATGCAGGTTCACGTGAACCTCCAGCAGCAATCGTGAGCAAATGGCCACCTGCACCTTCTGCACCCAAATCAAAGGATAAGAAGCCACGTCCTTGCGGAACTTCCCCAATCACAACTGCACCTGCACCATCTCCAAACAATACACAGGTATTACGATCCGTATAATCGGTAATTCTTGAAAGGCAATCTGCGCCAATAATAAGTGCGTTATTATACATTCCTGTCTTAATAAAATTCGTTGCAGTTGCTAAGCTATAGACGAATCCAGAGCAAGCCGCTGACAAGTCAAAAGCAGCTGCTTTCTTAGCACCTAACTTATCTTGAAGAATACAAGCTGTTGATGGGAACATCGAATCAGGTGTAACGGTAGCCACGATGATCAAGTCAAGTTCTTCTGCCTTCATCCCTGCGGATTCCAAAGCCTTAATTGCCGCTTCATAAGCAAGATCAGATGTTGCTTGATCTGGTGCAGCAATATGCCGTTCTTTAATTCCTGTTCGGCTAACAATCCATTCATCATTGGTATCGACCATTTTCTCCAAATCACTATTCGTTAGAATCTTCTCTGGCACGTACTTGCCTGTACCAATTATGCCTACCGGACGTAAATTATTCATTGTCTCACTCACTTCCCGCTAATTTCCTTCGATATACTAGAAACCAATTCATTTTTTAATGCGATCCTTGTTTGCCCGACCGCATTCTTAATGGCATTCCCATTAGAAGAACCGTGACTCTTCATAACTAGACTGCGCAATCCAAGCAATGGTGCGCCTCCCGTTTCGGAATAATCCAATTTCTTCTTAATTCCTTTTAACTGAGGCATTAATATCGCTGCACCAATCTTACTCTTCAAGGACTGGCTAAACTGCTCCTTCAGCAAACTGAACATCGCTCCAGCTGTCCCTTCGATCGACTTAAGCAATATATTCCCTGCAAAGCCATCGCACACAAGTACATCGCAGTTCCCTACCATAATGTCCCGAGCTTCAACATTTCCTATAAAGTGAATAGGCATCTCTTGTAAAAGAGGATAAGCCTCTTTGGTTAATTCATTCCCTTTACCAGGCTCAACTCCAACATTTAAAAGCCCCACTCGTGGCTTAGCTATTCCTTGAACCTTTTGACGGTACAAGCTACCCATCAAACCAAATTGGGCCAGATGCTGTGGCTTAGAGTCCATATTGGCACCGAGATCAAGCGCAAGTACTCCAACATCATCCAGTGTAGGAATCATCGGAGCAAGAGCCGGTCGCTCAATACCTTCCATACGGCCGACAACCAGTAAACCTGTCGTCATAAGTGCACCCGTATTCCCCGCAGAAATCATAGCGTCCGCATGACCTTCCTTTAACAAGCGCCCCGCCACAACCATGGAAGCATCCTTTTTGCGGCGAACAGCTTTAACCGGTTCATCATCAGCGGCGATGACCTCACCAGCATGCTCAATTGTTAGATTAGAGGGAACTTCTTTACCGCTAAGCAAAGGTTCGATCTGCGCTCGGTCCCCCACAAGTATAATTTCTACATCTTTCCACTCAGCAGTGGCCGCTAACGCTCCATCTACATTAGATTGAGGAGCATGGTCTCCCCCCATAGCATCAATGACGATTCTCATGTTGCATTCCTCCCTCGTTGATCTCTTCCCCAGCGGATCTATAAATGAGAAAATTACCTTGGAAGACCATTTCTTCACCTACATAGGTAAATACTTCAACTTTAGCTTTTCCTTTTTGTTCAGGCATTAATCTCACATATGCTTTAGCTATACACTTCTCACCCAGATGAACAGATCGCAAGAAACGAATATCCGATGAAGCTGTCAATGCGATCTCATCATTAATGACAGCTACAGCTAAGGAATTTGCTTGTCCGAATATATAATGTCCGCGAGCAATATGTGTTCGGGAGAATACGTGCTCATCTCGAATTTCAAAGATTGAGATACCACTCTTATCCAGTTGCAGATCTACGATATCCCCCACAACTTCATTTAATGGCAAGGAGCGAACTTGATCATAAGAATGCTCCGCCATCTGCTTCATACGTTCACGTAGTTCAGGGATCCCTAGCTCCATACGGTCTAAACGAATCGTCTGAATGCTAACTTTCAATTGTCTAGTCAGTTCTCTGTCCGTGACGAATGGATTCGCCTCGATCAACCCCATCAAATTCTGATGACGCATCTTCTTAGGTAAACGTTCGATGACGGTACACCTCCTTGCATTTTCATACATTTTTTATAAATGAACTAACCGACTATGATCTTATGTATTGTTAATTGATACGACCCTTTAGAACCAGGTACTAATATGTAGTATAAATCATGCTGTCTTAAAAAGAAAGTAGTTAAGCTGAAACGGCTACACCGTCCTTTTTAAAAAAGCTTATGCTAGCGATACTTCGTATCGCTTTAAGGTATCCGTCTCTGCAAAAATATAAGGAATAGAGTATGAAGAATCAATTTCATAATTACGCAACCCGATTTAGCTGCATCGGCGATTATGAAATTGATTCATGTGAAACTTATACTTCTTATATTTCAAAAAAAATAGTGCCTCACCAAAGGTGAAGCACTACCGATTTGAAAATTATTGCGAAATGATTTCTCTTGATTTATACGTTCCGCACACTTTACATACGTGATGAGCAAGCTTCAATTCTCCGCATTGTTCACATTTCACCATACCCGGCACTGCCAGTTTAAAGTGAGTACGACGTTTGTCACGACGTGTTTTGGACGTTCTTCTTTGAGGTACTGCCATGTTCCCACCTCCTTATTTCAATCAACTCGTCACTAACGAGATGAATGTTACATCATTATTCAAATAAACCTTTCAGCGCAGCAAGCCGTGGGTCGACTACTCTCGTGTCGCAGTTGCATGTGCTTACATTCAAGTCTGTTCCGCATTGTTGGCAAAGCCCTTTGCAGGACGCCTTACATAACGGAATCTGGGGTAAATACAGCAGAAAAGCTTCTTCCACAAATGGGATTAGATCTACTACGTCATTATCCACGTAAATGATATCGTCATCTTCATCCTGAATCTTCTCAGACTGCTTCACCAACTTGAAGCGTTCGTGAAACGGAATGTTCAATTGCTCAAGAACTTCTGTTAAACAGCGTGAACACGCCATCTCTACTTGTCCATTAAGCTTCCCTTGAACCTCTACTGTGTCGTCGCCAACATATGATGCCTGTAAATCAACAAGAACCGATTCAGCAGTAATAATATCTTTGCGATCTTTAATGACACGATCTACATTCACTTGTTCTTGAAACTGCATGGGACTTTCAAACTTTACAATTTTGCGAAATTCAAATTGCATTATAATCACTCCAAACAAACAAAAATTATTATACCGAGATTTGTGTAGGTTTGTCAACATGAATCACATTACATCCCATTATTATTTCTTATCATGATGACATTTATGCTATATTCTAAAGACTAAGAATACATTGTCCATATCTCACAAGATCAAAATTATCATTCTAGGAGGTTGAGCTCAAAGTTGAGTACAGTCGTTGGCATCATCGTTGAATATAACCCACTACATAACGGTCATGTACACCATTATAGCAGAGCGAAGGAACTTTCGGGTGCTAAACATTGTATCGCCATTATTAGCGGTCCTTTTTTACAACGCGGTGAACCTGCGTTGCTAAGTAAACATGCTCGTGCAGAAATGGCTCTTAAGATGGGTGTAGACCTCGTGATTGAACTTCCTATTCATTATACTGTTTCGCCTGCTGAATGGTTCGCATACGGTGCTGTTTCACTTTTAGAGGCTACTGGCGTTGTCGATTACCTTTGTTTCGGGACCGAAAGCGGGTCGCTCCATTTACTCGCCCCACTAGCCAAGCAACTCGCCATAGAGAATAATATGATGCAACAGGAACTAGCCCGACTACTAGATCAAGGAATTAGTTACCCTAAAGCATACAGCGCAGCAGCTGCCACCCTTTTTACTAATCTTGATAAGCAGGAAGAAATCCACCGTCTACTACTACAACCCAATCAGACACTAGCCCTACACTATCTTATAGCTTTAGAACGATTAGGAAGTTCTATTATTCCATTAACAATACCGCGCGAGAGCGCCGCTTATCATGATACATCACCTTCTCTATCCAACATAGCAAGTGCTACTGCCGTAAGAAGGCTTATCCTGGAAAAGCGTATTGAAGCCGCTACACCGTATATCCCTCCCTACACACAAGAAATCATGAAACGGGAGTTCGCTGCTGGAAGAGGTCCGATTCACTGGGAATCATTCAGACAGCCTCTGATCCATCTTCTAATGACGCAATCATTATCACAGCTATCTCTATTGAGTGAGGTTACAGAGGGCTTAGAGTACCGTATAAAGCGGCTTCTACCTAGTCTCTCGAGTGCCACTGTAGGAGAGCTACTTCATAGCCTAAAAACAAAGCGTTATACACATACAAAATTACAACGTATGCTTACCCATATTCTCCTTAGTCATACCAAAGAGGAAATGTCCCCCGACGAACTATCGAAGGGACCTGGCTATTTACGAATTCTCGGCTTTAACAGTCACGGACAACAACTCCTGAAGCAAATGAAAAAGACTTCCACATTACCGATCGTCGTGAAACCTTCCGCTCTTACGCATGAACATCTGGAGCGAGATCTACAAGCTGCTGCCGTATACGCTAACAGCTATAATCAACCACAGGCTCGGGAAATATTTCGAGATTATTATGAACCACCTATCAGGATGTGTTCAAAAAGTCAGATTTTCAGCACCGAGAAGATTGAATGAAGATAGGGAGTGAGGAGCGGAGCGTAGGCAGTACCTACGTGAGCACCGGAAGGACCGGCTGAATTCAATATTCGATGTCGAATACGCCCCCTGCTATACTTCGTGATCAAAAGATGACTTTTTGAACTACCTCTATCAGGATGTAGTATGGAGCTGCTCCATATATTTCAAGGCCTCCTCCAAAGTAGCTACTGAGATTAGCTTCATCGTCGTTCCAATCTCATCTGCTTTTGTTTTGGCCTCTTGATAATTATCCTTTGGTACGAAGAATAATTGTGCCTTTTCACGATCAGCAGCA
The DNA here is from genome assembly GCF_056786435.1 of Paenibacillus sp. Y916. Lineage (NCBI taxonomy): Bacteria > Bacillati > Bacillota > Bacilli > Caryophanales > Paenibacillaceae > Paenibacillus > Paenibacillus sp. Y916. The sequence continues at coordinate 501,555 of NZ_JBXCJA010000002.1, forward strand.
ACAATTTTGTGCTTAACTCCACCGATCGGACCCACCTTGCCATCTACAGTAATGGTTCCTGTACCTGCAACACGAAAACCTCTAGTCAGATCACCAGGGGTCAGCTGATTATAAATCTCCATCGTGAACATCAGCCCTGCGGAAGGGCCACCTACATTCGTATTCTTGAATTCCACCTGTTTGCTTGGGTCATTCGCAGTTACTTTCTGTACGGTCCCGATGACGATACCAAATCCAACTCGTTGGTCATTTGTCTCATTATCACGGATAGATACCAAGGGAACCTTCTCTTCGATAATTTGACCCGCTCTCTCTAGTTTTACGGATATAATATCTCCAACTTTTTTACTCTTCAATTGAGATACTAGATCTAATTGATCCGTGATTGGATCATGATCCACTTCCAATATTTTATCGCCTGCCTGAAAGTATTGACCGTTATTAGCATCTTTAGGAGTAGAGAATACAAAAAGATATTCAGGCAATATCTGATAAGGTATATCCGCTTTCTTATATGCTGCCTCTACCGCAGAAGACTGTGAGTTACTCATATAAAATAATTGTTCTGCTGCATATTCCTTTTTGCTTTTATCTCCAAGACGCGACTGCTTTTTATCCACTTCTGCATTCGAGTTAAAAGAAGAGATCGCCAGTAATGCGATATTAGCATAGCTCGCAGATACTGTCGTCATCATAAACGTTCCTGTTTCCGTTTCATCTGCCCCCTCCACCGTAATCATAGGCTTTACCTCTTCAGCACTTCCTGGCTGGTATATGATGTACGGAGTTGGCATGTATACGACAATGTAACAAAGAAGGACGACCATTAAGAGATACTTGATCCCTTGTTTGCCCCGTGATTTATTAGATACCTTCACCTGCTTCATCTCTCCCTTAATCTTCCAGTCGATAGCTGGTCTTATGTCTCTTCACCCAGCATAACTTGAGTATAGAGCTTGTTCAAAAAGTCATCTTTTGAACTCGCACTATGAAGAAGCTTGTTCCTTAGATTTCTAGTTATGTTTACTCAATGAGGTGATTTCATGATTAATCGTAGTAAATATCTATTCCGTGGACCCGTAGTCACTCTGATGTTAGGACTTCTTTCTTTCCTACTTGTTGTTGGTATCGTCAGTTCTCCTGAACAAACTTTTCAGACATCCCTTCAGGGATTAGCCTTGTGGTGGCACATTGTATTCCCCTCACTGCTTCCCTTTCTAGTATTATCCGAAATACTCATAGCCTATGGATGGATTCATGGGATCGGAGTCCTATTAGAACCGCTCATGAGAAGAGTGTTCGGTCTACCTGGAGTCAGTGGATGGACACTTACAATGGGGATGACAACCGGTTTCCCTGGCGGAGCTCAATCCACATTGCAACTGGTGCAGCAAGGCGATCTAACCTCTCGTGAGGCAGAGCGAATGACATGGTTATCTCATTTCTGTAACCCCATAACAATCATCATTGTCATCGGAATTGGCCTGTTAGATCAGCCATCCTCAGGCTACTGGTTACTAGGCATTCATTGGCTATCCGGCATTCTCGCTTTCTTTACCTCTGTACCATTCAGCAAGCTAGTTAGAAATAGGCAGGTTGGAACACCAGAACTCACTAGACAGCTCGACAACTCTAAATTGCCTTTATCCAGAAAGGTATGGAGGGCTGTCAACAAGGCACATATTCGTGATGGGCGAAGCTTTGGTAAACTCCTGGGTGAATCCGTAAGTCATTCCGTTCAGATTCTGATGGTCATAGGCGGATACATTATTATGATGGCTGTCTTGATTCATCTTATCAGCTATTATATCATTCCCGGAGTACCTACCTATTATTTAGCTGGTGTATTTGAACTACATTTAGGAGCAAAAGCTATCAGTTCGACTTCTGCCCTCACACCCGTTATACAGTGGTCCTTATTATCAGCTATGCTAGGCTGGAGTGGACTGTGTGCGATACTCCAATCGATCTCGCCACTCATTAAAGCCGGCGTACGATGGTTTCCTTTTATAATGATGAGATTGTTACACGGTACCTATGCCTTTAATCTCACACTATTCCTATGGAAACCAATGACACTCTTGGGCCTCAAGGTTCAACCCGCATTCTTCTATTGGCCAGATTATGCTACAGACTTGTCACCCATTTCTGGCATGTGGTCCCATATCCTGCTCATGCTCGGATGGCAAGGAATCATTCTAATCATTTTACTTCTGCTCTCGTGGAGTATCTTCCTTACTTCTTCCCGGCATTATCCTTAACTTTCTGATGCAAGGCTTGTTCCACTTCTGGAGCTACCCACTCACTCAAATCCCCATGAAAATGCGCAACTTCCTTCACTAGACTAGAGCTTAAATAGGAGTATCTGGGATTCGTCATCATAAATATAGTCTCTACATCGGGGTTCAACTTATGATTCGTAGAAGCCATCTGTAGCTCATATTCGAAATCCGTAATCGTCCGAACACCACGTACTATGACATGTGCATTCTTATCTCTCATATAATTAGCTAGTAGATCACGGAAGCTGTCCACCTCTATATTAGGGATGTCTGCTGTCATTTTTCTCAATAAATCTTTACGCTCCTCAACTGTAAACAATGCGTTCTTACTTAGATTGTTCAGCACAGCAACAATCAGATGATCAAACTGTTTAGATGCTCGTAAAATAATATCCATATGTCCCATAGTAACCGGGTCGAAACTCCCTGGGTAAACGCCAATACGTGGTATACTAATGTGTTGTTCCATGATGATCCTCCTCAACCGTATCAATCTCTGTTACCTTCTTGTCTGACCGATATTCGTAAATTGTAATGGCCGATTCACCATATAACGCTTTACGAATACATGTAAAAAGACCGAATTCATCCGGATACTCATACTTGGAGTCATGCTCAATCACAATCGTTGCATCATCCTGGAGAAGTGACTTTTCATGCATTTGCTGAAGTAGTCCATCAGCATTCGTCAACCGATATGGAGGATCTAAAAAGACAACATCCGCAACAAGTCCTCTCTTAGCGAGCACTTTAAGAGCCCTTTCAGCATCATTACGAAAGACTTCTCCTTGAGCCTCTAATCGGGTTGCCTTTAAGTTAGTACGTATCGTTTCAATACTCTTAGGCTCCAGATCTATAAACACACCATGTTCCATTCCACGACTTAGAGCCTCAATGCCTAAGCTTCCTGTTCCAGCAAATAAATCCAACACGGTCCCTCCTTCGAAATAAGGACCAATCATGCTAAATATCGCTTCTTTAACTTTATCTGTGGTCGGTCTTGTCCCTATTCCAGGGACACTCTTTAAGGGTCTCCCCTTTGCGCTTCCCGATACAACTCTCACTGATTCTACTCACCCATTCTATATCTAAGGATCAATGCTCTCGTTCGCATTTTTATGACGATATCTTACCATACTCTTGTACATTTTGAAAAATCAACGGTTCAGAAAGTGATGATTGTTCATTCTTTATGTATAAAAAAGGTCCTTGAGGGAATGCTTAGTTTATCGACATCAAAAGAATGTCGTAGACAACCGCGGAGATTACTTACGTTTCCCCATAAGCTCTTCGTCTGGTTTCTCCTCTCCCATGAGGACGCCCTGTAAGGGGCGTCCAATTTTTTTAACAAAAAAACAACAAAGTGACCTGGAAGCATCCCGCTCCCAAGTCACTTATTTTATATCATAATTAACACATACCCAATCCCATTGTGATGATGACCAATAGAATAAAGAGTACAAGAATTGCTCCTGTCGAATTACAAGGTGCAGGTCCTACGCCAACGCCTCCAACTCCTCCAACACATCCGCTCATAAATTTCCCTCCTCACCTAAGGAAATATAGTCTTAACATTCATTCAATTGATAGAAACAGGCACCTATATTCTACATTTCTGTCTATCCTAATGTTTAGGTTGCTCCGTTATGCTTACAGAATAAACGCACGTGTAATGATAACCAACAAGATGAATAGAACCAAAATCGCTCCAGTTGATGTGAAAGGACTCGAGCCAACACCATAACCCATTCCGCTCATTCCAATTCCTCCCTTCCCTTTAACATATTGTAGGATATGTTTCGATGCGTTCCATTGGTCTAGTCATTCCCCCATTTAATGTTTTATTCATGCCCAATTCGTATAACACACGAGAAAAACGCCGATCGGCACCATTAGTTGAGGAAATGAAGGAATTTAGGAAATCTGTAAGATCTACTCATCGAGTAGTTGCATAACGTGTATCTATTTGGGGGATAGGTGGAGAGGGAAGGATATAGATGCAAAAATGGTAGTTAAAAGTGGCGATATGATGGAAATTCGGGTTTTTGAGTAAATTAGATGTTGTTTATGCAACTGCAGTTGGCGGAAATGGAATAAGGCTGGATTTAGATGTACTTTATGCAGCTGCACGAGGGAACTAGGTTGCCGCGGGCTTTGATAGGGGTGAGGAGTGGAAAAGTGGCACTAGACATTCATAAAAGTTAGCTTAAGATTTCATGTTCAATAATTTACTATATATGTATAAAATAGATTGATTATCTCTGATAAGACAAAATGAAACTCCCCGCAGCAAGCTGCGGGGAATTAAACCCGTAGCGATAAAAGGTTAGTTCATTAGCGATACATAAGCATATGTTGGTTGCCCTTTAATGCCCATTCTAATATGAAAAAGATTACCCGATAACGGTTGCGCTTTCAAATCCTCAGCATTCATCCCAACGCATGCTGTCGTAATGTAAAGATCCTCCATATCTTTACCCCCAAATACACAGGATGTCACATGACCTGAAGGTACCGAAATCACTTGTAGCAGCTGACCCGTGTAAGGATTCCATTGAGCCACCCGTCCTCCATTCCACTCTGCAATCCAGAGCATACCTTCTGCATCCACGGTCATTCCATCTGGATAACCTGCCTCTTCCGGCATTGTAAATACTGTCCGCCTATTATGGATAGTTCCAGTAACCAGATCATAATCGAATGCATCGATTTGACGGGTAGGGGTATCAATAAAGTACATGATTGTACCATCCGGACTCCATCCTAATCCATTCGACGTGGAGACATTCTCTAATACTTTACGAACAGATAAATCATGGTCAAGACAGTAAAGTGACCCGCAATCCGCTTGCCCTTTAAGACTCATCGTTCCAGCCCAGAATCGCCCGCTTGGATCACATTTACCATCATTAAAGCGATTGTTAGGGATGTCTTGTTCAGGATTGGAGATAAACGTAAGTTCCCCTGTAGATAAATGATATTTATGAAAACCTTCAAATAAAGCTACAATAACCTCATCTTCCCGATAAGGAACAACAGCACCAATCAATTGTCCTATATTATAAACAACATCATCACCCGAGTCAGGATAATATATATGCAATAGATGGCCTTCAATATCTACCCACAAAAGTCTATTGTAATTCGCATCCCAACTTGGACCTTCACCTAATGTTGCATTAGCTTGAACTACTACTTTCAATGACTGCATCTAATAAGAACCCCCTTAAAAGTTTTTTACCCTATAATTACCATCCTTGATTCTTAAGCCAGCTAATACATAGACTTGTCCACTTACCAACATCCGAAAGTTCCTTTGCCAGTCCTAACCCATGTCTTCCTTCTGGAAAAACATGCAATTCATAAGATATATCATGTCGGCTTAAGGAAAGTGCAAATTGGAGACTATTCTCAACCGGTACAGACTCATCATTAGCCGTATGCCATATAAATGCTGGTGGTGTCTCTATTGAAACACGGGTTTCTGCACTGTACTGATCCACTAACTGTTCATCAGGAGAATGGCCTATGAGTTGTTCCCGAGAACCAGCATGCCCGTATTCCTTCATGGTAATAACAGGATAACATAAAATCATTACGTCAGGTCTTGAACTTACACGTTCTACAGCATGATCACTTTGCGGGTTCCCCGAATCAAATGTCGTCCCTGTCATAGCGGCTAGATGTCCACCTGCAGAGAATCCAAGTATTCCAATTCTCTTAGGGTCGATACCGTACTCATCAGCATGTGCTCTCACATAACGCACAGCCTGACGACCATCCATTTGAGGTGCGGGTCCATGATGAGGTGCAATTCGATATTTGAGTACAAAAGCAGAAATACCATGATCATTAAGCCATCTTGCCACAGGCTCCCCTTCATGCTCTGCTAAATGGTGATACCCTCCCCCAGGACAAATAATGATCGCACTCGAGCTACCTTTAAGTATATAAGGTACAAGATGAGGCATGTCCTTTTCTCGACCTTGGACCGCAAAAGGTGCTTGCTCTTGCCAAAGAGAAATGGTCATGATACTTACACTACCTTTCTATTCCTTCATCAATCATGAAGTTTATGAAATCATTACCATTCTAAACATATGAGTCTTTGCAGTCTATAGTCAAAGTAACAAATTCAAAGATTAATATAATATGCGATATTGTTCTGGTGTCACCCCCTCAATCCGACGGAATGTAGCTACAAAGTGGCTGACATCACGAAAGCCCACATGATGAGCAGTATCTTTGACTGTAATACTAGCATCACCGGTCATCCTCTCCTTCGCCTTACGAATTCGAAACATAATTAAATACGCGTATGCCGTCATTCTGAAAGTCTGCTTGAACATCGTATTCAAATGTCGTGGACTAATCCCAATCTCTGATGCCATCAACTCAAGACCCAAATTGGGATCACCATAACTTTTTTCCATTAAAGTAAGAACAGGCTTCAGCCGCTCTATGGCGCTTGAGATAGAAGGTAGATTATTAACACGACCATGTTTCTTCAATAAAATAAGGAATCGATACGTATCTCCTGACACATCAAGCCCGGACACATCCCGATCACTGCTAATTGAATCTAATACCCGCGCTGCATAGCTCTGCAACTGACTTTCCTGATCCCACTGATACAGCGAAGATTGATTCAGCCCAAATGAAGAAAGAATCGCATTCGCTTGAGTACCCATAAATGTAATATACATCGTCTCCCATATATCCAAAGTAGGTTTATATTCATGCGGCTCATTGGGGAGTAATAGAACTCCTGAATTCTCTTTTAAAAGTACAGTGGTACCTCCGAATGTGAATTCTCCTTCTCCACGTATCGTTTGTAGCCAATGGTAGCAGGGATAACCACTAGGTCTATTGAGGTTCTCTTGCGCTTGATTGAATCCAATACTCTCCATATAGAGAGGAAGTTGTCGCTCCCCCATATTCGTAAAAAATCGACGGTGTTGAGCATGCATTGAAACGATTCCCCCATTCATCCAAATAGAAACTAATTAGTTCCGTATTATTATATACTTGTTAATTATTATTATATTTTAAAGGAAATCAAAATGATATATCATAGTATTATTCTTATATGAAGAGGTGAGGAACATGATAAGCAGTAAACTTCCAAAAATGTTCTACGGTGGAGACTATAATCCAGAGCAATACGATCATGCAACGCATGTAGAGGATTTGCGCATGTTTAAACTAGCTGGCATCGACATGGCCACAATTAACGTGTTCGCTTGGGCGCTTAATCAACCCGACGAAAATACGTATAACTTCGAAAGGCTCGATCAATTAATCGACAGCTTGTACGATAGCGGTGTGTATGTATGCCTAGGTACAAGTACTGCAGCACATCCCGCTTGGATGGCAACCAAATATCCAGATGTTCTACGTGTAGACACTAATGGACAAAAACGTAAGTTCGGTGGACGTCATAATTCCTGTCCAAACAGTCCTACGTATCGTAAATACTCTGAGCGCATGGCTCTTAAGCTAGCAGAGCGTTACAAAGACCACCCTGCTATTCTTGTATGGCATATCTCCAATGAGTACGGCGGGGATTGCTACTGTGATAATTGCGTGGCCGGTTTCCGTGTATGGCTGAAAGATCAATACGGCACATTGGATAACCTTAACAAAGCTTGGAATACAAATTTCTGGGGACATACTTTCTATGATTGGGCAGAAATTGTGCCAGCCTCCAACCTCAGTGAGCATTGGGGCAGTAATAGTTCGACATTCCAAGGCATTTCACTGGACTATGCCAGATTTAATTCAGATGGAATGCTGGATTGCTACCGCTTAGAGTACGATGCCATTAAATCGGTTATTCCAGAATCATTGATTACAACAAATATGATGGGATTCTATAAACCACTTGATTACTTTAAATGGGCTAAATACATGGACATCATCTCTTGGGACAGTTATCCAGGCCTTGATACGCCAATCAGCTTCACAGCGATGGCTCATGACCTGATGCGCGGGCTTAAAGGCGGACAACCTTTCATGTTGATGGAGCAGACACCGAGTCAACAGAACTGGCAAGCTTACAACTCTCTGAAACGTCCAGGCGTAATGCGTCTATGGAGTTATCAAGCTATTGCCCATGGTGCAGATACCGTCTTGTTCTTCCAAATGCGTCGTTCTGCCGGAGCTTGTGAGAAATACCATGGTGCTGTCATTGAACATGTTGGACATGAGAACACACGGGTATTCCGTGAAGTAGCCGAATTAGGTAGAGAACTACAATTGTTGGGAGATACAACATTAGATACTGTAACTGAATCCAAAGTAGGTATTCTATTCGATTGGGATAACTGGTGGGCTGCAGAGAAGTCGAGTGGACCAACCATTGCCCTCAACTATGTAGACCAAGTTCACAAATATTATGCTGCGTTATTCCGTCGCAACATTTCTACAGATATCATCAGCATAGATAGTGACTTCAGCAAATATGATGTCGTAATTGCGCCTGTCCTCTACATGGTGAAACCAGGTGTTGCCAAGAAATTAGAAGATTTCGTTCAAGCAGGTGGAACGTTCTTAACAACATTCTTCAGTGGTATCGTCAACGAGACCGATATGGTGACATTAGGTGGATACCCAGGTGAACTTCGTAACATGCTTGGAATTTGGGTAGAAGAAATTGATGCACTCTTCCCAGATACGTACAACAAAATCGTTATGAAAGACACGCTTGGCGATCTTCAAGGGGAATACAACTGTGGATTGCTATGCGATCTATTGCACAGCGAAGGTGCAGAAGTATTAGCTGAGTATGGCGAAGATTTCTATCAAGGTATGCCAGTACTAACCCGCAACAAATTCGGCAAGGGTGAAGCTTGGTATGTAGCGTCCGATCCAGATGACAAGTTCATCGACGGTCTCTTGAAATCTATTTGTGATGCTAAAGGAATACAACCTTTGCTTGAAACACCAACAGGCGTTGAAGTGAGCCGTCGCTCCAAGGATGGTCAAGACTTCCTATTCGTCATGAACCATAATGCAACAGAGCAGTCCGTTGATTTAGGACAACTTCAAGTTCGCGATCTCCTAACAGAAACTGATCTTACAGGTTCAGTACAAATCGCTAGCCGAGGCGTTCAAATTCTAGAGATGAAATAAATCGAATGACGCAATGTTAGATATAAATAATATTTAGACTATAACAAGCCAGAGCCCACCTTTATGTAAAGGAGCTCTGGCTTGTTTCTCTTACCAAACGAAAACCAACTAATCTATCAGAAACACGTTATAGTATTAGTATCTCGAAAAGAGTAATCTCATTCATGCTGACAGAATCGAAGGAAAGTCTTATACCACCATTCTGTTCACCCACTGATAACCCTGTGATATACTGAACTTTAAAATGAGAGTTCAAAAAGTCGTGATCAAAAGATGACTTTTCGATCTTCCTTCAACTATAATTTGTAATTAACGGGGTTGTTTAGATGGTAGGGAAATCAATAAGAAACGTCGGTATTTTTGCACATGTCGATGCGGGCAAAACGACAACAACTGAGCATATGCTATTTGAAAGTGGTACGATAAGAAATCTGGGCAGTGTGGATGATGGAACTTCTCAGACGGATCATCTGGAGATTGAGAGACAACGGGGAATTTCAATCAGGGCGGCCAACATTTCGATCGTTTGGCAAGACGTTCAGATCAATCTTGTAGATACTCCAGGTCATGTTGATTTCCTATCCGAGGTGGAGCGCTCATTAAGAGTTATGGATGGGGCTGTATTGATTGTATCCGCCGCTGAAGGCATACAATCACAGACGGAGACGATCTGGCATGCGCTGACTTCACTTGGCATTCCCACGATTATATATGTGAATAAGATGGACAGAGTTGGCGTCTCGGTAACTGGTATAATGGAACAGATTGAACGCCTGCTCTCCCCTTTAGCTGTGCCATTGCAAATTCCTCAAGGCGAAGGAGAACAGTTCTCTGGAATCCTTCCCGTATGGAATATACAACAAGACGATCAAAGCTTTGGAATAGATCTATCCAACGTAGTAGCTTCTATTGCAGAACAGGATGATGAGGTCATGTTGCGATATATTGAAGGTGAACGCATCCCAGAGGATGAACTCAAGCAACGATTTCAACGTCTCGCGAAGAGTGGGCATGTATTCCCCATCTGTTTTGGTTCTTCCCAAAGAAACATTGGTGTGATCGAGTTAATGAATACGATTACCGATTATTTACCGTGCCCGAGAGGTGATGTAGATGCGCCTCTATCCGGTGTTATTTTTAAAATTGAACGTGATAAAACGATGGGGCGCACCGCTTACGTTCGTCTGTATCAAGGCAATTTGCGAAATAGAGATCTGGTCCACAACATAACTCGGGATATCCATGAGAAAATCACGCAAATTCGTAAACTCGATGGAAGAAAGTTCATCGATCTAGGACATGTATCTACAGGTGATATAGCTGCAATCTATGGACTAAACCAGAGTAAGATCGGTGATATTCTTGGCAGTTCTATTGGAATACCCCCTTCCGCGAATATCGCCGTCCCTTTACTTACAGTTCAAGTACATATTCAAGATGATCATCGATATTTGGACTTAGTCGAAGCATTACAGGAGTTAACAGATGAAGACCCACTACTTGATTTACAATGGCTTCAAGATGAACGAGAGCTTCACCTTAAGGTTATGGGAGCAATACAGTTAGAGATTTTATCGAGTTTGCTAAAAAATCGGTTCAATCTCGATGTAACATTCGATAAACCTTCAGTCATATACAAGGAAACGCCCACACTTGCTGGAGAAGGATTTATTGCGTATACGATGCCTAAACCATGCTGGGCCATACTGCGCTTCCATATTGAGCCCCTTCCGCGCGGAAGTGGACTCATATACCAGTCTCAGGTACGAAGCGATGATCTTCTTATGCGATACCAGAATGAAGTGGCCCAGCGTGTTCCCGAAGCATTACAACAAGGACTTCACGGATTCGAAGTTACTGATCTCAAGGTGACATTAACTGAAGGCGAACATCATCTGTGGCACACGCATCCACTTGATTTCGTAGTAGCAACACCCATGGGCATTATGAATGGTCTTGCCAGCACAGGCACGACGTTACTAGAGCCTATTCTACAATTCAGAATAACGACACCAGAGGATTACGGTGGGAAAGTTCTCAGTGATCTCGTGCAGATGAGAGCAGAATTCACTCCACCCTCCATTCTATCAGACCGATTTATGGTGGAAGGTATTCTCCCCGTAGCGACTTCGCTTGAATATCCTGTGAAGCTTCGCTCGATGACAAGTGGCAAAGGTGTCATGTCTTCTTCCTTTGCTGGATATCAGGAGTGCCCGGCGACCGTCCAAGTAGATCGTCCAAGACGCGGCGTGGATCCACTTAATCAAGCCAAATATATTCTAAGTGTAAGAAATGCACTATCGCAGTTATAATTTATATGATTGATTATGATGTTTCTTAATCAAGAATGAGGAGGATATTATGGGTAAGTTTATTGGTTTTATGCTGTTATGGAGGTTAGTTGGAAACCCGATCATTGCTATACTTGTTCTTGTTGCAGTCATCTACTTTCTAGATCGGCGGTATGTAGGTGTCTTCCCTAGCTTAACAAAACCTTTCAAAAGAATGAAGAAGATTTCCAAATTACGCTCACAGATTCTAATGAATCGAAATGATGTTTCTTCCAAACACGAGCTATCTTGCCTCCTTATTGAACGGAAGAAATACCAAGAAGCACTTGAGATACTCAACAGCATTCAGGTCCAATTCGAACATTCGGCAGAATACTGGGATGACTTAGGGACGGCTAACCTGATGCTTGGGCACATCGAGGAAGGTGAAACTCATATTCTTAAGGCACTCTCCATAAATCCGCGAGTTAAATACGGCCAACCTTACCTCAGGTTAGCGTCCATATATCAGCGTTCCGATCATGCGAAAGTCGAGAAATACGTGCGACAGTATCAAGATATCCATTCTTCTTCATGCGAAGCCTGTTATCTATTAGGAATGATGTACAAGGAAATGGGACTGAAGCAAGAAGCACAGACTGCCTTCTCTGATTCCATTGATATCTATCGTTCTTTGCCTAAATACAAGAAACGACAAGAACGGAAATGGGCTGTTCTAAGTATTGTGAAAAGAATGAGGTAGATCTATCATAAAATACGCATCCCCCTTTTATTGAGGAGGATGCGTATTTTATATCCCACAACTCTTTGATATCGTTGATATACAAAAGTCTCCCTACTCAAGCTGTCTAAATCCTAACCTATTGAGTTGTTCAGCAATGATTCGATAGCCATGTCCATTGGGATGTACTCGATCGAGTGAGAGCAGTTCTCTCTCCCTTCTCCTGAAAGAACCATATATATTGGCTACAGCAAATGTTCCGTTTGTATAGCTTTCTAAATATCGATTATATTGCTGAACACAATAGGATGCCTTCTCTATTTGCGGAAAAGGATTATACAACCCTACCACTCGAATAATAAAAGGTCGTTTCGAGTTCGCCTTCAACTGATAAATGGATTCCATTATTCGAGAGAAGTTTATTTTGCAATCTCGAAGTGTTTGATTGAAATTAAATTCTGATCCCGTTTCTTTAGTCAAATTTGCCGCTCTAATCAAGTCGTTCCCGCCAATAGAGATTGTAATGATATCTGCCTGACTTAGTAAATGTCTAAAGGTAGTATTCTGGGATATATACTCAAATAATCCCTGTGAAGTTAAACCATTAACACCTAAATTATCATGAGCGACAAAAGTCTGCAGTTGTCGCTCCGATAACTTTCTATATACGGGTACAAATCCGTTTCCAGGCATAGCTCCAAAACCAACCGTTAATGAATCTCCAATCGCAGTGTAATGGATGACCACAATCGCTCAACCTCCCGAATTGATCACTTCAATCTGAATAGCTAATTACCATAGTTTATGAGTGTCAACTTCCATTGGCAACAGGAGAATGTACATTGAATTTATAAAAATGTGAAAAGAGTACAAAGCATATGCTTTGTACTCTTATTTCGACCGCTATAGCGGATATACAATCAAGAAATCGGAGCTTTATTCCATTCTCATTATTTCCTGCGAATCCAAACGCTCATCTCACCCGCTTCACGGTTTCCCCAGCTATTATAAGGGATAGCGCGCAACTTTACAGGTCTAGTTACATTCTTTAAAGGACGATATAATTCACTTTCCCAATCGCCTTGTTCATCTAGCAGGGCGTCTCCTTCAATAATCATCATTCCACCCGTAATATACATTTGTTTATCTACGATATTATCCCATAATGTACGACAGGCTTGGAGTAAACCCTCATCTCCAGTCTCCGCTGCTACATCAGCCATCGCAGTGTACATATATACAGCACGAACTGCATGTCCATGCGCTTCCCTCTGTTCTCGAACAGGGGCATCACTCTGAGTGAACATCACGAATATGCTCGCCATACTTTGACCAGAACGGGTCTTCAATTCACATTAGGAGGGCAGTTCGAATCCATTCACCCATGGACCCACGCCAAACGAATCATAGATACATATGAGTTAGTTGATGAAGAAAAAGTACTGAGGGAAATCGCTGTAATTCCCTCTTCACCAGATTCACACTCCTCAACTCAGAGTGGTTTTATTTACATCCCGCACTTCTTTTCACCGCCAATTATTGACCGAGTCAACATTCAGTTCCGCCAGCTATTGCATGTAGCCAACTCACCTGAATATAATATCTATGCAGCTCATTACTTAGTGACATCACTAATGATCGAAGTTTCAAAACTGGCTTTGCAACATGTGAAGGGAATACAACGATTACCAGCTTCTAAGACAACTCTATCCATAAATGTGTCCGAACGGTTTACCCGTTCGGACACATGAAATCTATAATATACTTTACGGTTGAACTCCCCATACTAGAGTGCCACTTTGGTGCAGCGTTACTTTGTCCCAGTTCGTATAGTTTGTTAACGTACCATTAAATGAGTAATCATTAGAGAAGTCAAAGTTAGACCAATTGTCCTTTGCCACACGAATTTGAATATCACCACTTTGTCCACCAGCTGGAATACTTCCTGCCGAAGGGCCAAATGAAATCTCCAAATACGTATCCGCACCTGCTTTGTCTGGAGTGATTGTTTCAAAAGAACCACTTACATGACTTGTCCCTATCTGTGCCCAATCACACCAAAAGCTTAAGGCAGAACTTCCTTCATTCGTGAAGTAATATCGAAGCTTTAGATTGCTCAGGTTCACAGCTGTATCACCTGAGTTCACAATATTAAAGCTTGATTGTACTGTGTTACCAGTCGTGTTAGAGCTGTTTGTTTTATATTGTACAGTCAAATCTCTTTCAACTAAAACGCCTTCTGGTGTTGCAGCTACTTGATCGGAGTTCAAGCTTTCACCCTCCGAATTAACTGCACTTACTACATAATAATAAGTAATTCCATTCGTCAATCCTGAGTTCACATAATTCAGATCTGTTATACCCGTTGCAATATTCGTATACGGTCCACCATTTGTTGTTGCACTTTTTATGTTGTAACTGGTTGCTCCGGTAGATGTTGTCCAACTTAAGCCTACTTGAGTGTCTCCAGCTGTTGCAATCAATCCTATCGGTGATGTTGGAACTGTAGGATTAGTTGAACCTACTGTTGGTGTAGCATTCACTTCTGCAGAATTTGCACTTGACCCTGCACTATTCGTAGCACTTACTACATAGTAGTAGGTCGTCTCATTAACCACTCCACTATCCACATAATCTGTACTAGTGACATTGGTTACTATATCCGTATACGGCCCACTACTTGTCGTAGCACGTTTCACCGTATAGCTGTTCGCTCCCGTGACCGCGCTCCAACTCAAACTCACTTTAGCATTGTCTGAAGTCGCTATCAATCCAATCGGTGTAGCAGGAACTTGTGGTAACGTACCTCCACCACTACCTGGGATGACTGGGAAAGCATTGGTTACCAGTTGTACAAATTGATCATGAAACCAGTGACCCGACACAGGTGCATTAGGCAGGGCGCCTGTCAATGTCCCATTTGCATTGGTATACGTAGGATCACACATTCTATCAAAACCTTTGCCTTCATTATTCGGAATGACAGAGCTTGATCCATCGGATTCTCCCGGTGGTTTCACCCATACAAACGCATCAAGATGTGATGCTGAGTAACCTGAAGGAGCAACTGTTGGAGGTATACCCATACCCGCTCCACTTGCATTACACCAGTTACCACGATGTAAACGTTGGTCAATTCGTCCAGAATCCGCGTATGTCGTTGGTGTAGACCCACTAGCACTTGTTGGTCTTGTTGGTCCACCCCAACCGTTGCGAGATGTATCAATTAAGAAGCCCGTAGTTGTTGGCCAGCCTTTAGCAACAAAAGCAGAATACAACGCTGCGGTAAAGTCTACTTCATCAAAATTCGGATTCCATTCATAGTAATCGGCAGATCTTAGTGGTTGTCCACCTATACTCAACTCTGCGTTTGGCAAGTTTGGCTCTTCTGTTGGAGTTGTGTTGGCCGTATTCGTAATGAATCCGTCCACACTATTCAAACCTGCAATTGTTCCATTAACAACAGTCGTGAACAGATCGACAGAAGGTTGTAGATTAGTACTCCAACCTAACCAACCAGAGTGACCAATATCCATATAAGTATACACATTTGAAATCGCATGTAATTGATCAAGTGCATATTGCGTAGCATCACGATAAATATTCGTTGAATTAGCAGCTGCGCAAGCAGGAGTATTTAAATTCGTCACAAGATTCGGTAATGAATCCGGTTCAATAATGCTAACAATGCGAATTTCATCATATTTAGGTTTTGCAAATAAATCAGCAATGACGTCAATGTAATCTGTTTTGTAAGTTTGTAAACCTTCTTGAGTCAATGGAAGTTCACCATTTGATGCCAATGCGTGACAATCCCGACCAGGCAAATCGTAAATTACAAACATAGCTACGATTGGTGTATTTCCTTGTTTTTGAGTGAGTATATGATCCAAAGTTTGTTCTAAGCTTTTACGACCTCCGTTTTCCTCGCCACCGTAGATCGCCGCTATGCGATCTAACCAAATCGCTGTTGGGTATGTTTTTACAGTATTCATTTGGGCGATTAAGTTACTATCGTTCAGCTGAGCAATCGAAGTATCAATGAGGTCCGCATAATCAGGATTCACATATTGCGTTGCACCAACGAAGGGGTTATCCACATGTGTTTCAGCGGCGAAAGTGTTAGTGCCTCCTAATGGTATCCACGTAGTGATAAGAAATGTTAAGAGAACAAACAATTTAAAAGATTTCTTTCTAAATATATTTGTCATTTCTTCAGCTCCTTTAATTTTTTAAAATAACCCAACCAAATAAAGAAAACGCTTACATGAAGGTTCGTTATTCCCTGACACTCTTTATACACATACCAACTAAAATCATTTCAACGTTGTGTTATCATCACCTCCCTATGAATGAAGTACGCCTTTTCACCCCCCTTCAAGATTCTATTAATGCACAAAGATACAACGAAGTAACATATATACAAATTATAGTAAATACTGTCATTATATATACTAGCATGGTTTTATATTGATTTAAAGATAAACTTTAAAAAACAATAGCTTTGCTCCATATTTCAGATGATATTGTTGATTGAATGAAGTGGAGAATCATAGACCTTTCAATTCAAGTTCGTTCTTGCTGAGTTCTGATTAATAGAATTAGTATAGAAGTTCTAGAGGAGGCGTAAATGTATGGCAAGGTTTAGCGAAGAATTTAAATACTCCATTGGTAAAGGAATGCTAAATAGCTTATTTTTTTTAACATTCCTTTTCTGCGAGTGCTACCTGCTTAATACCCAATCTTATTTGATTCTCTGATAAATTGGAGTACCCTAATAAAAAAGTAGCCTTGTTGGGTTTGGCATTCATGAAATAGTCGGATGCCGGATATATTTTGGAACCATATTGAAGTGCCTTCCTAGCAATCACCTCTTCATTAGCTGTCGTTTCTAGTTCAATTAACAAGTGTAACCCTGCTTCGTCTCCAAAATACTTGACACGCTCCCCAAATTCTTGATCTAGTGAATTCACTAAACAAGTTCTGCGAAAAGCATATAGTTTCCCCATTTGACTCACGTGCTTGGCATATTGACCTGACTGTATAAAATCCGTTAGTGCTTCCTGCTCCAACGTAGGCGTCATACGATCCGTAATCCACTTAATAGCTAGAAATGGCTCTATTAAGGCAGGAGGCAAGATAGCGTAGCCAATACGTAAAGCAGGAAACAGAATTTTACTGAAGCTTCCAACATAAACGACCCGACCGCTTGAATCTAGTCCTGCCAGCGCAGATACCTTTTGGCCCACATATCTATACTCACTATCATAGTCATCTTCAATAATTAATGCCCCTGTCTTTCTCGCCCAATCTAAGAGTTCTATTCTCCGATTTAATGACATCGTTACGCCCGTTGGGAACTGATGTGATGGTGTAACATAGAGTAATTTAGGACTTATCACAGTCCTTTTACTATGCAAAGCAATACTCTGATCAATTTCATGAACACATATTCCTTCTTGGTCTACACGTACAGGAATCACTTCACCGCCTGAGAATCTAAATATTTCACGCAACACATTATGAGTTGGATCTTCTACGAGTACCTGTTCACCATCGTTTAGACATAGTCTGGCGAGTATATCTAATGCCTGTGTAGCTCCCGTTGTTATGACAATTTGCTCAGGTACGGCTGGAATAGAGCGGGTAGACCGCACCAATCGTGCGATCTCCTCCCTTAGCGAGAAGGACCCTTCCGCTGGCCCATAAGTAAGCATATCAGGCGTGGCTCTTCGACACGCTTCCGTCAAGGACCTTTGCCAACGGTCCATAGGAAATACATCCCAAGCAGGAACACCATGACGGAAATCATAGGAAACCGCTTGATTTCTGCTATTTACAATTCCAGATAAAGGCGAGTTTACTGCCGATATAAAATTGGGTATTTTCGTAGTCACACCATAATCTAAATTAAGTTCATTGCTCACAAGGTCTATGTCTACTTCTGCTACGCTTGCTGCAATGAATGTCCCGGCACCCTTCCTCATCTCTAGGTACCCTTCAGCTTGAAGCTGTTCATAAGCCTGAAGAATAACACTCCGAGAAACTTGAATCTGCTCAGCCAATAACCGTGTTGATGGGATTGGTTCGCCCGTCCGTAAGCAACCATTCGTTATCGATTGTAAGATTTGCTCGTAAATTTGTCTGGTTAAAGATGTATCTAGCGTTTTATCTATTCTGATCAGTAACTCGTGTGACAAGTGATATCCCCCCTTAACCATCCAGATCTTTCTTTACATTCATTCGATTAGCAAGGAGAACTTGTCCAAGTGTATTATTAATTTTTATGCGCTCCCGTGTGATTTAGATCTTCACCAAACATACCATCTACAGACACTTTAACAATACTCTCATACTAATAAGTCCTCACAATTTTTTAAAGAATCTTTACAGCAATAGCTACCATAACAGTGACAACAATCACCCCAAATAAAGGTACCTTTTTTAGTAATACGAGGAAAATCGCCACGATTCCCGCTGCAATTCCTACCATCGGTGTCTCTTCGTCAACTTGAAATATACCAGGAATGGTCAATGCACTAAGTACAGCCAATGGTAGATTCTCCAGAAATCCATTTCTTCTATTTTCAACCTCTGACCTCTTAATAAGCAGCAGGGGGGTGAATCGAAATAAGAACGTGATTACACCCATTCCCAAGATCACTAACAACGTCATATTACTTCACTCCTGATCTTATCCTCTTGAGTAGGTACCCATCTGCCTACGCTTGCTCCGATTAACATAGCTATAAGTACAGTAGCTGTTCCTAAGAATGGCTGTAACAACCACGAAGTGATAGCCGCAGAGATACAAATCGCCAGATTTCTCCTATTTCCGAGTATTTGGGGAATAATCAGTGCGATTAGCAAGGCATAGAGTGAAGTATTAAGTGCAGGCAGGATACCTGTAGGAATATAACCTGCAAGCATAATTCCTGCATACGTTGAGATTAATGTGACCGCGTATGGCGGGAACTCTAATCCCAGTAAATAGGGTATGGATTGATTCCCTACTTGCCCTCGGTTTTTTTCTGACATCATACTTATCGCATATACCTCTTCCGTTAATCCGAAGCTAATGATCCCTTTGAAGAACGAGTGGGAGTCACTACTTACCCTTTTTGAGAACGACATGCTGATAAAGAAGTATCTTAAATTGATAATCAAGGTGAGCAGAAGAATAATGGGTGCCGCAGTCCCGGCCGCTAACAGTTGGGCACCAATAAACTGACTTGCTCCGGCGTACACTAACGCTGATAACAGAAATACTTCTAAATTCCCCAACGATAGCGCTTTACCAACTAGCCCGAATGTGACACATGCTGGGATATATCCTATTACGATGGGACCGGAATCAATCAATCCTCTTTTCACTTGCCCCATTGTATTCGTCATGATCTATAAAGCCCCCCACTATGTAATTGAAATGTATGCTTAGGAGAATCCTTATGAATAAAGGACATTTCACAAGTTCCCGCTTCGGTAAACGGTTGTAACAATTCATTTAGAAGAAACGTAGTTGCCTCTACTAGTACTTTAGCTTCTTTATGAACGGCTTCAATTGTAAATAGCATTTGTGAAGATTCCGCGGTGGTCTTAATCGTATCGCTCTGTCTCCAATTCCAACGTCGGGAGTGAGCCCTCTCGACATTATCCGCATAGATGATCTCACCTGGTGCTGGATTCTCATATTCATCAACCTTACCGATGGGCAAATAACGTTCGTTCCCTTCCGCTCTTCGAATGACCAATTCTTGTACATCACAGATGTCACATGAAGCAATCGGAGTGCGACATTTCAGTGATATCGCATTACATAAATCCACTAGGGTATTAATCCTTGCCAATGACCCTTGTTCGATCACCCGCCGAATAAGAGATTCGGCAGCGCATGGGTACCTTGCGGGTTTCACTCCAAATTGACTATAAATCCTTCGCCAAGCAGCAATAGTAGGAAGTTCACTGATGTAATCTCTTCGAAGATCAGAATTCATTATTTCTTGTTCCATATGTGTAAGTAACGCATCCACCTCAGGATCTTTGTCCACGTTTATAGCTTTGGGAGTGGCAATCAATCCAACATATAAGTCTGGTGCTATGGAAAAAACATCCTTTGAAAATTCAACTTTCAACTCTCTACTGTTCCCACCATGATAACTACGCATTTGATTCATACAGGCGTCCTCCTTAACTCGACTATATGTCAAATTATACCTCAATTATATTATATTTATAAATAACCAATTTCAAAGTAATACACCATACCACTTTTTGTGACTATAATTAATAAGATCAATGAGAACGATATGGAGAGGAAGGATCAAATGAAATTTATGCCTTCGACAAAAAGTAGACACTGGTTCCTCTGGATGGTCACTTACGGATTCATCTTGTGGCTGCTACTAGGCCTGCATCGTTTCGCCTTTCTGGGACAACAACTAGATATTATCATTCTCCTGCGTTTTGCTCTGTCTTCCTTCATTATCTCCGGTATACTTAATGGATTCGGATGGCTTGGCGCGCGTCTTGTATGGCTCATTACCACTATCGGGATTATAATCGGTCTTGTACTTATGTTCCTGTACACTAATAGAGATATGTCGGGCTGGGAGGATCTCGCTGGCTTTCTGACTTTCGCGGTGTTTATGTTGGGCGGGTTTATTCTTGGTTTATTGATGGAAGGGATATATCTCCTAATGAGAAGAACCTGAAGGAGATTTCTCCCTCAGGTTCTTTGTCTCAAGCAATCAAGTTATTATTATTATTCATCTTCTACTTCATATACACATCGGAAGCGTTCTACACCTGGATGAATTTCGCCTAGACTATACACAACAAATCCAATATTTCGATAAAAGTCTACTGCTTCTTCATCCGTCTCCACGATAATTTGAGATGGATTTCTAGTCTTTATTAACTCAAAGAATATCCCTCGTCCATACCCCTTTAGTCGATTCTCGGGCAATACAGCCAAATGATGAACCGTAACAATTTTTGTATCATCCATCTCATAGCCGATTAGCCCTACCAATAACTTCTCGTCTTCAAACCCATAAAGCTGCAAAGACTCGGTCTCCTCATACTTCTGTATGGCAGCATCCAAAGACTTATCATCTGGAAAAACAGCATAGGAAAGCAGTTCTGCCACTTCCTGCTTATGAATATAAGATTTAACGTTTAGCAACATGTTGTATACCTCCAGCCCATTTGTTCTAGTTAATAGCTCATACGTTACTTTAATAGGTTTGATGAAGAATATCAACTTTCCTTCACAACGTGATTATGAACAAATCTCTGTAGGGATGAGAATACGTCGGTTGAAGGTTCCAATCCCACTTCTTTTAACGCGTGGATAACTCCCCCTACAACGGGTACAACCTGTGCATCACTGAAAATATAGTTTCTTCCAGTAGTATTAGTGATACTCAGTTGCTTCAATACAGCTTTTTTCATATATGTACTTAATAGAACACTCCCTATCAATGACACTCGGATATCCGCTGAAAGGAACGAAGATCCCACTAGAGAAACACCTATGACCACCGATTCTGCAGCACGATCACACACTTGACATGCTAACGGAACTCCACATTCTGCAGCTACAGTCACGTGAGGTGCAAGATGCCCAAAGATACGATTCCTAACCTTAGCGTCCTCATAGAACCCTGTAGCACCCATCTGTGCCAGCTGATGTACATCATCCAACTGAAAGAAATCCAACACTTCTCTCACGAAGGAGAGATCAGCCTGAACATATCTACCTGCAATGATTCGGTGAGCAGCATCGTATCCTAGAAACCTTGCAGCAGCAGGTGCATATTGTTCAAATTGATAATTACGTTGTTCTTTCCCCTGCTCATTCCGTCCATAGATGATAGAGCCCGTACCACAGATCGCGACAATCCCCGATTCTCCGAGAAAAGCTCCCACCTGTGCGGGAAACGCATCATTTACTGCATTTATAGTTCCCTTTATACCAGTAGCCGCAAGCTGCTGATTCGCCCACAAATAATCCTTCTCATCATCAAGACCAGCTAAGCCCGCTGTTAGAGATGCAACATCACCTGCTGTACGCCCGGCAACCTCAAGAGCTTCACGAATACCATCTTGAAGATGACGATCCGCATCTTGATGATGATAGGGATTAGACCCTCCTGTCTCGATATAAGAAAGGGCATGTCCACTCTGATCCACGACAAGAATACGTGTATGGCTTCCACCACCGTCAATTCCAACAATGACTTTTGTATTCAACGAATTCAGCTCCCTTATTATGTAGAAAATCTAATTATACTCCATGAGAAGGAACATGTAATCCTATTGGCATCTTGATTGTGGTCGATATACCTTCTCCTCATGTATAATGAATACTAATAACCAAATAGGGATGAATGATAAAAATGGCTTTTGGAATAAACCGTGAAGAATTATCGCAATGGAAAGCAGCCGTGAACAGAGGGGAAATTGCTTATCTTACTCATTACTGGATCGATCCTCGATTCCCTAAATTCAACACAGTGACCAAGGTAGGTTGTGCTGACGTGACACGTTTATCTGAATGGTGTATCGCTAACGGATTGCCACCTAAATATATTCATCATCGTACTATGTTTCCTCATTTCGATCTCCTCGGTCCTAAGCAGAGGGAAATATTAATCCAAGAGAAGTTGTGGGAACAGTTGGAACGTTTCAGGATGATGTAACGAATCAGACGTAACGACAGTGACACAACAAAGGCAGCATTAGACTTGATTACCAAGTTCAATGCTGCCTTTATCTATTCCAGGTTGTTCATGAGTATTCACCCATTACGGATCTTATTTCTGAATAATATGCTGGACACGTCCAACCTGTCCACTGGTTAAACGGACTTTAATTCCGTGAGGGTGCTTCGGAGAATTCGTCAGTATATCCTTGACGGTTCCTCGAGTTAACTTACCTGTTGGTTGATCTTGCTTCAGTACAATATCTACCTCAAGTCCTGCAGTTATTGTAGATCGTAGTTGACCATTCATTTCTGTTCACTTCCCAATTTATCATTTACTTTCTGCTGAAAGTCCTAATTTCTTCAAAAGTCCAATAGCTTGCTTCTTCTCTTCCTCATCTAAACCTTCTACAGAATTAACTATAATGTTCTTATGTTGAGGAAATACATCATCCATGAAGGCTCTTCCTTCTTCTGTTAGATCTGCAAATATAACGCGTCTATCATCTGGAGATGCAATTCTCACAAGTAGGTTCTTATTCTGTAGTTTATCCGCTACATAGGTAATGTTTCCGCTTGAAATAAGGACCTTCTCTCCTATCTTCTGTAACGGTTGAGGGCCCTTATGATATAACAATTCTAGCACACCAAATTCTGTAGGGTTCAATCCGTGACTTTGAATACTGCGAGTGGAATGAGCTATTACTGAATTATAGGCCCGCACTAGCACAATAAACAAATCGAGTGAAAGCTCATTGTTACTTTTGGTCTTATTAATCTCTACCACAAATTCTACCTCCAAATATATTATCTTAGTTTAAAGATAATATAAAGTGGAGCTATTGTCAATCTTAGTATGTCTTTTTCACTAGATCCGTGAGACTCTTGAATACATAGCCCTGCTTCCTAGCATCATCAACAATCCGTCCCATCGCTTCTGCATTATCTTTAGAAACCGAATGAAGTAATATGACAGCGCCGGGATGTAGTTGATTCATCACTTGAGTATAGGCGTATTCTGATCCTTTTTGGATTTGGATATCCCAATCTTTATATGCAGCAGACCAGAATACATTGGTATAACCTTCATTTCGGCTAGATTCCAACATAGCTTCATTAAAAATACCCCGAGGAGCACGGAGAAGAGTCATTTCCTTCTGGCTCGTTAAATTCGCTACAGCATCCTTCACCTTGGACAACTCATCCTTCAATTGAGCGCTAGAAATTTGAGTAACATCGGGATGACTCCATGAATGGTTCCCTATAAGATGACCCTCAGAGACCATTCTTTGGACCAACTCCGGCTGGCTTTTCACATAATGTCCCGTCACGAAAAAGATCGAGGGTACTTTCTTTTCGTTAAGAACATCTAAAATTTTCGCTGTATAGCCATTCTCATAACCATTATCAAAGGTCAAGTAAATCTCTTTTTGATTCGTATCCCCAAGAAAGATCGCTTCATGTTTTTGTAATATGGATTTGAACCCTTCTTCATTAATGGATGGAAGTTGTCCGTCTTTACTTTTCTTGAATCCAAAGTGATAGGGACGTTGATCCGTAGTACCTGCATCTGCTCTTGTCTGTGTATATCCGAAAGCCAATATCATGCATGCGATAAAAAGAAGAACTGGACGTTTCATTACAAATATTCCACCTCTGCACAAGATTTCAAGGTCATGAACCAAGTTAGAGGTAATATTCCACGTTCTCTCCTAAGATATGTAACGTTTGAATAATCGTCGTAATATGCCGTATCCTATCCATACTCCGATAACATTTAAGATCACATCATCAACATCAAAGCTTCCTACACGTACCAACATTTGGGATAGTTCTAGCAACATCACGACAGGTACAAAGATCAGCATTAATCTCCAGTAGGATCTCAGTCTTGTAATAATAATAGGAAGTATCAGTCCAAAAGGTACAAACACACCCATATTTCCGAATAAATTAATGATCCATGTCCGATTGGGTAAATGATTGATATTCCGAATATAAAGCCAAATCGTCTCAAATGGTACTATGTTATACCTAAGCGGTCCACCAGAATGTCTAACCCGTCCAAAACCAACAAACATCCAATACAAGAGACACACACTATAACAAAAAATCAGAATCGTTAATATGATATTTCGAGTTCTTCTTTTCAATCTACGCACCCTCATTTACGTTCCAATACTTCTATACTACCATCCCTATGGCCAATAATCGCCAGATCAGCTTGTCCGATAAATAATCCATTGTCCACGATACCTGGAACACCTAGTATTTCATTATGTAGTTTAAGAGGAGCTGCAATAGATCCAAAACTGCAATCCGCGATGTAATTTCCATTATCCGTAATGAACAAATGTTCATCATCCGTGCGCAACTGAGCACGGCAACCAAGCGCCTCTAAAGCTTTAAGTGTCCAATCTACTGCAAAAGGAATAACCTCAATCGGTAGAGGAAATTGTCCTAGTGTTTGTACCCTTTTACTCTCATCTGCAATAATAATAAGTTTTGCGCTATGATATGCCACAATCTTCTCTCTAAGAAGCGCACCCCCGCCACCTTTTATCAAGTCTAGATCTGTATTGATTTCATCTGCTCCATCAATCGTTACATCCAAACCATCCAATTTTGTAAAAGGTATGATCGGGATCCCAAGTTCAACGGCCAGCTTCTCTGAAGCTTTAGAGGTTGCGACAGTCTGGATAGATAGCCCTTCCTTCACTCGTTCTCCTAACTTCTGAATAGCCCAATAGGCTGTTGATCCCGTTCCCAATCCAACTTTCATACCGTCTTTGATATATTGTACAGCGTGTTCAGCGGCAATTCTCTTCATATTCATCCCAGTTCACACTCCTAAGAATAGTCCATATTCATGAATTTCGTTGATCTTATTGATCATTTCCATTCGGATGCTCTGTTAGCACCTGTTCTAATCGAGTTAAAGCTACCTTCTCATCCTCATTCATCGCTAATTCGAACATAGCCACACCCGACAATAAACTTCCTTTCCGCTTGGCGTGGCGAATATTATGAAGCATGACATTCTCAGCCTCATAAAGTTTCAGTTCACCACGTTTTCCAGTAACCCGGCAGAGATAGGCCTGAGATTCTCGTTCTTCAACGATATAGGAAGTCTGAAACAAAACAATAAGTGATAATGAGTCCTGATCTTCCCATTTGTCAGTCATATGAACTGTATATTGCAATGAGGATGGGCTTGGTCCTTGATCCTCATTCTTCTTCTCTGCAATGATCTGTGAATTCTTCCATGCTAATACACCGGATACAACCAGTAGTATGATACCAACTACTAATGCAATATATATCACGCCATACTCCCCCTTTTTCATTCATGATGTCTATACAGTTTAACACGAGAGTAGGCAATTAGAAGATTAATCCGCTTAATGCAAACAATATATTCATTATAAAATGTAGAATGATAACGGGGACTAGCCCTTTTGAACGGATGGCGATTCCTCCTAATAACATACCGAATATAGAGAATAAAGCACATACACTCCATGGGAACCCTATTGAATAATGATACATTCCAAAACCAATACTAACGATGATGAGTCCCCAGCCCTCACCTAACATATCAACGAATCGACTGAGAATGAGCCCGCGCCATAGTATTTCCTCTAGTACAGAATTAATCAGCGCAAATAGGATACTAGCCCACAGGAGAGTATTGATATTTGCCGGGCTAACATCAATGACGAAACTAAATGAAAGAATAACAATACATGAAGCAATCAGTAGAAATCTCCAAATCGGATCCTTCACTCCATGCCATATCAAAGGAAAATGAATACTTTCTGTAAAGCTCCCCTTGGCCATATAATCTGTCGTAGTCTTGTCCATCTTCTTAAAGAGAATGAACGGAACAACCCATCCAATGAGACTCAATCGAGAACATGCAATGATTAATTCCCTAGGAAATTCTAGAAAGATAAGATAATCAGTTATACAGGAATTCAAACTGACGGTTATCCAGTAACCCAGGGCATAGAGAGCACTTAAGAAAGAAACGGCACGAATACGACGAGTTACAGGTTTATACAGGTTAATCCCACATAGGATGATTATCCATCCAAAACTGATATAACCCGTTGTTAATTGAACCAAGATTACCGTTCCAACAAAAATAATAAACATAGCCATGAAAGAAATACTTGAATTATTCTTTCCATATGTAGACGTCAACATTAACCCCTAATTTCTCTTCGGTTGAAGGTTTATTCAAGTAAGGATGGTAAGTCTTCCCATCTTAAAATTAGGAAGCTCGATTGTCAAGGAAACTAATGATTGGAAAAACTGAAAAAGGGAACGGTTTCCAGCCATTTAAGCTGATATCCGTTCCCCAGTTATATTAAATTCTCTCTAACCCCCATATTTCAGAAGCATATTTACGAATTGTGCAATCACTTGAGAACTTCCCGGAATGAGCTATATTTATGATGGATTTCCGTTGCCACTTCTTCGGACTACGATAGGAACGATCAATCTGTTGGTGTGCTTCAATATAACTTGCGAAATCCTTAAGTACAAAATACTCATCATTAGTACTCATGATCGAATGAAATATGTCCTCGAATTCATATCCATTTAGACCGAAGTAACCTGGAGACACTAATTGATCCATTACTTCCCGTACACGCGCATCACTGTGATACACATTCTGCACTGTATAACCACCATGCTCATAGTATTCAAGTACTTGATCGGATTGTAAACCGAAGATAAACATATTAGCGTCCCCGACCATGTCATGCATCTCCACGTTAGCCCCATCCATCGTTCCAATTGTCAGTGCACCGTTCATCATAAATTTCATATTTCCTGTACCAGAAGCTTCCTTACTAGCCGTTGAAATCTGTTCGCTGACATCCGCAGCTGGAATAATTTTCTCTGCTAGCGATACAGAGTAGTTCTCCAAGAATATGACTTTCAACTTCTGATTCACTTTTCGGTCTCGATTGACTTGATTAGCTACTACATTAATAAGTTTAATAATTCTTTTAGCCAACCAATAGCTCGGTGCGGCTTTAGCTCCAAAAATAAACGTGCGCGGGATTCTGTCTATCGCCGGATTTTGTTTCAATTGATTATACAAATACATGATGTGCAAGATGTTCATCAACTGCCGCTTATAGCCATGCAGCCTCTTCACGTGAACATCGAAGATAGAGTATGGATCAACGACCATTCCCTGTTTGTCATGAATGAAAGATGCAAGTTTCAATTTATTATGCTGTTTAATGGCCCGAGTTCGATCTTGGAAGCCACTGTCCTCGCTGTATTTCAATATTCCGACCATCTCTTCTGGAGAATCCATCCACCGTGTGCCTATGGACTCATTAATTAGATTAGAAAGTGCTGGATTAGCATGCAGCAGCCAACGTCGATGTGTAATTCCATTCGTCTTATTATTGAAACGGTTTGGATACAGATCATAGAATAACTTCATTTCGCGTTTCATCAAAATATCAGTATGAAGTGCCGCCACACCATTCACGCTGTAACTACCTACAATAGCCAGGTTCGCCATTCTCAATTGCTCCCCATCAATAATCGACATCTGTGGCACGATTTCTGGTTGATCCGGGTATTGCTTCATCAGCATGCCACAGAACCTTGTATTGATCTCCTCAATAATCATGTAAATACGTGGGAGTAGTTCCTTCAGCATAGAAACAGGCCATTTCTCAAGTGCCTCGCTTAAAGTTGTATGATTCGTGTAAGAGACTGTTCTCGTAGTTAAGTCCCATGCTTCAGCCCAACCCAACCCTTTTACATCAATTAATATCCTCATCAATTCAGGAATGACAAGTGTAGGATGTGTATCATTAATATGGATAGCTACCTTTTCAGGCAAATGCTCAATAGATAATCCAAGCTTTTCAAATGTACGCAGAGCACTCTGTAGACCTGCTGAACATAGGAAATATTGTTGTTTGAGTCGGAGTAGCTTTCCTTCATATTGCGAATCATCAGGATATAGAAATTCAGAGATAGAATCAACGGAACAATCGCTCCATATCCGTAAAGTATTAACATGCTCCCCGCCATATCCTATGATTGGCATATCATAAGGTATGGCAGTGACCGCTTCATAATTATGGGTCTCAAATACTAATTCACCGTTCTCCACAGTTATTTCTACATTCCCCTTGAAGCGTACCTCCACTTTTTTATCCGGTCTACGTACTTCCCATTCATTCCCTTTCTGAAGCCAATAATCTGGTAATTCCACTTGATTTCCTTCAACAATTTTCTGTTCAAATAGACCATATTTATATCGTATACCACAGCCATGTCCCGCATACTGTAGTGTAGCTAAAGAGTCTAAGAAACAAGCTGCAAGTCGGCCTAATCCTCCGTTTCCTAAACCTGCATCTGACTCCTCTTCCTCAATTTCCTCAAGATCCCATCCTAACTCCTTAAGACCATCCCTTACAAGCTCAAGCACACCTAAATTAAGCAAATTATTACCAAGAAGCCTACCTATGAGAAACTCCATCGAGAAATAATACACCTGTTTTTCCTGATGGGATTGATAATTTCGATTTGTCTCTATCCAATTTCCCCTTGCATACTCATGGATCATACTACTCAGAACTTTATATACATCTTCTTTCTGGGCTTCCATCTTCGGTTTTCCCAATTTACTGACCAGATTCTCCTGAAAGAGTTGCTTAAACGCTTCTTTGTTGTTAAACATATTGGCATCCCTCCTGGGGGGTGATCTTTCAGATGCTGCTACTGTAACTACATGAGATCGCTTATAGGAATATTATATGTATACGTTTGATTGATCTCTTTCGTGATGAATATGTAATGTTCAAAGACTAAAAGTTAAGTCGAAGGATCATACACTTCTATACCTTCATTCTTTTTCGACTAGCAATTCCTTAAGATAAGTGCAAAAAGGACCGAATCGATGACGTATCATCGGAATCGGTCCTTCTCTTCGTACAGTATTTATCGTGCTTCTATGGAACATATTGTTGAACAATTCGAACTACAACACCATCTTCTATCGTCAAATGATAAGGGAATTGACTTAAATCCATGAACTCGTTATTCTCGAATACCGATTGAAACTTATTTAGAGATATAGGCTCATTCCAGATAATATCCATTCCTTCATAGGTACCGTCACGATCATAAATTTGCATCAGTACTTCGACGTTGTCTGATACTTTATACGTTGTCAGTTCTTCGTTGTCATTTAGGATGTAGTACCCATCTGGCGGACCATCTAGATCACCTGTATCTTGTTCACGTTCGAGGAATACTTTGCTTGCATCTTCACCTTCATACCATTGAATAGCATCTGCCTCGATTAACATCTGATCCTCTTTATGTTCAAGTAACGTGATATAAGCTGTAACTATATCCTGCTTCACCTGTATTGGTTGATTAGCAACTGCACTGGCAGATGTAATAAAGGGTAAAAGGATAACTGTCATAATCATCATAATTAGGGCGGATTTTTTTCTCATGAAAATTCTCCTTTGGCTGCATATTCATTACATAACATTCAAATTCTATACTATATGATTCCCCTGTGGAGTAAACTTCAAACACTAATAATTACCATGAACAACTCTTTCATAACTATAAACGATTCAAAATGGCAATACGTTGCAATATAGTTACATAATTATTTAAATATTGTACCTTCTTTAACTTAAGAATAACCCTCCGTAACAACGGAGGGCTTGTGCTTCCAATATACCATTAATTTATATTAGGGATTATCAACCCACGTGTGACAAGGCTAGACAATCAGTCATGTTTCAGCCGTTCGAAAATACTGAGCAAGTACCCCATGCTTTGGAGAACATAAGAAACTAATCATAAATACTAGACCTGTTGCAAAAGCCATTGAACCTGAGATCGAAGTATCAAGGAATACCGCTATATAATATCCACCAATCGCAGATAGAACACCAAATGCTCCACTCAGAACTAACATGATCGACAATCGATCTGTCCATAAATAGGCAGCTGCTGCGGGGGTAATCAGCATCGCCACAACCATAATGGCTCCCACAGCATCAAAAGCAGCGACAGTTGTAACGGATACTAGTGTCATAAACAGATAATGCATCAATGCTACTGGAATACCAATACTTGCTGCAAGCATCGGATCAAAGGACGTGATCTTCCATTCCTTATAGAAGGCGAGAATCGCAAAAAGTACGATAATTAATACGATAACAAGGATTAAGGTAGCCTCAGGTATGTTACCAAACCAAGGCAATGATACAACATTCCAAGGAACGAATGTAATTTCTCCCATGAGTGCATGCTTCACATCAAGATGTGCATTCCCTACCTGAGTTGCAATCATAATGACCCCAATGGCAAATAACGTAGTAAATACAACACCAATCGAGGCATCTTGCTGCACTCCACGTGCATTAAACCATTGAACTAGCACCGCTGTAAGAAGCCCAGCAATAATCCCGCCTACCATCATGTGCCAACCGCTCAGTTCACGTGTAATCAAATAAGCACTGACAATACCAATTAACACCGAATGACTGATCGCATCTGCCATCATAGCCATTCTTCGAAGGATAAGAAAGACACCCATCAATCCACAAGATAATCCAACGAGGGATGCCGTGAGTAGAATCCATGCGGCATACGACATATTATTCCCCTCCTTGCTTAAGTTTAAATTGTGAAGAGACATGCGCTTTTCTCTGTGTGCGAAGTTGCAACGCTTGAATCAATAGCCCCTTCTGGGCACCAAACACAAGTGAGATAACAAATAATGTAGAGGAAGTCACAATAATAAATGGTCCCGTAGGCCATCCCTTACCCAGCGTACTAATGATCGTTCCAGCCATTCCAGCGCCACCCCCAAATAGAGCAGATAAGATCAGCATCCATTTGAAGGATTGTGTCCAGTATCTTGCGCTGACTGCTGGTATAATAAGTAGTGCTGACATGAGAATAACGCCAACAACCTGAATTCCTGTAATAATGACAAGCACTAGCACCGTTAAGTAAATAGCGTTCATCAGTCGACCTGAAAGTCCGAGCCCTCTTGCGAAATCAGGATCGAATAGAAATATCTTCCATTCCTTGTATCCGATAAATAAGACCAATATGACCAGTACTGCCAGCAAGAGCATCGTGTACACATCTTTCCGAACCATAGAGGCCGCTTGCCCAAAAATAAAACTATCTAACCCACTTTGATTCCCTCCTGGCATTCGGTTTACCATCGTAAGAAGCATAATCCCAAGTCCGAAGAATACAGACAGAATGATACCCATCGCTGTATCCTCTTTAATTCGGGTTGAGGAACGGATCCATTGAATGAGGAAAGCTGCAATTATCGCACTGATCGCCGCACCTGCCATCATCACCGGTAAACTCTTCACACCGACCAGCGCAAAGCCGATAACAACGCCTGGAAGAGCGGCATGGGATAAGGCATCGCTCATCAGACTTTGACGTTTCCAATAGGCGAGACAACCCATCATGCCCGATGCCATACCCAGAATTAATGTACTAAAAATAACCCATTGTGCATTATGAGAAAGTATAATATTCATGTTGCTGCCTCCATCATCCAACGGAGTGTTCCTCCATAAGTTTGATAAACATTGTCCTTTGTAAAAACCTCCCTTGTTGTGCCATGAGCTATAACAGTACGGTTTAACAACAGCACATGATCGAAATAATCCTCGACTGTTTGCAAGTCATGATGTACGACCATCACTGTTTTCCCCTTCATTTTCAACTCATTAAGAATCGTCATGATCGCCTGTTCCGTAGCTGCATCTACCCCAGCCAATGGCTCATCCATGAAGTATAGATCGGCTTCCTGCACAAGGGCCCGAGCCAAGAATACACGTTGTTGCTGTCCACCAGAGAGCTGACTAATTTGACGCCCAGCATAATCAGCCATCCCCATTTTCTCAAGCGACTCCATCGCCTTTTCCCGATGCTCACGCTTCGGCCACTTCAGCCAGCCAACTCTTCCGTACAACCCCATTAACACAACATCAAGAGCATCCGTTGGAAAGTCCCAATCGACAGATCCACGCTGTGGCACATATCCCACTCTCGTTTTCATCTTGTTCAACGTCGAACCGAAGAAAGCAACATCTCCAGTAAGTCTAGGATGCAATTCTAACATCACTTTCAACAATGTAGATTTCCCTGCACCATTGGGACCTACAATACTCGTCAATGAGCCAGATTGCACATTAAATGACACATCATTCAACACTTTATTTTTCCGATATGAAGCCGTTAGATCATTTACATTTAATACGTTCATAGTCACTCACCTTTTCCTGTTAGAGCTTGATAGATAACATCTACATTATGTCCATACATCCCGATATAAGTTCCCTCCTCTGTTCCCTCTGCACCCATAGCATCCGAGAACAACTCACCGCCTAATTCCACCTTGATCCCAGCGCTTGAAGCGCCTTCGATTACCGCTGTAATAGAACTTTTATTAATGCTACTTTCCACAAAGACAGCAGGGATCTGATACTCCATGAGCAGATCAATCGTCGATTGAATGTCAGATATTCCGATTTCAGCCTCTGTGCTCAACCCTTGAAGACCCACTACCTTCATATCGTACATCCGTCCAAAATATCCGAACGCATCATGTGCCGTAACGAGTACCCGTTGTTCGACGGGAATCTGTAATAACTTACTTTTTGTTTCTTTCTTCAATTCATCTAATTGCGCGAAGTAGGCCATCTTATTCGACTCAAAATACGCTGCATCCTCCGGAGAGACCTTCTTCAGTTCTTCCGTTGCAGCTTGTAGCCCCTGCTTCCAAAGATCAATATCGAACCATATATGAGGGTCGATCGCTCCTGTGTCATCCATAAGTAACTCTTCCTCAGGAATGCCTTCCGTAATTCCTAAAACAGGCTTAGTCTTGTTTATTTGTTCGAAGATCTCTCCCATTTTCCCCTCAAGATGATGTCCACTGTAAAAAATAACATCTCCGTTCGCAAGCTTCTGAATATCACCTTGCGTAGCATTATACAGATGGGGGTCAACTCCTGGTCCCATTAAGCTCTCCACATATACACGATCTCCACCGATAATCGATATCGGTTCAGCAATCTGACCAATCGTGGTCACGACTTTAATTTTATTATCAGCTACTGAATTCTCAGCAGTAGAACTACATGATGATAATAAAAGTGACAATCCTAAACCCATCATTAAAACCAATTTCATCTTCCTCATTCTTTTTTGCATGCTTTCTCACTCCTCAATTTTCTAAGTATGTAATTTATATTTACGCCCATGGAATCTTCACCCTAGCTATGAATGTTGCATCAAGGCAAAACTTGTTGTCATATACAAAAGTAATTCTAAATTGAAACTTTGTCAAGAGTTTTCTTGTACAGCTAGTACTACATTGAACCACCGATAAAACAGGAATACTTTCTGATAATCAAAAAAAGACGCCTTTCGGCGTCCTTGGTGAAAGAGTTTATATAATATAGTGAAGAAGGTTACGTTTACGCTGCCAATGATCCACAGTTTCGTTGGCAGATATGAGCTACAACAGCGAGACTATCACCAATAATCACCTTCCCCCACCACCATTCACTATTAGGTGCAATAAGTACATCTAAATTCAACCTAATTCCTCTTAAGCTAACTTTAGTTGCATGGAGTACATCTAAATTACTGGAAAATCTACTTTTTAGCGTTATCGCCATTTTTAACTGTAGGTTGTACAACTAATTCTCTCTTTTCCTACTTTTCCTGCTAATTAAGTGTACTTTCTGCATCTACTCAAGCCTCAACTTCACTACCTCCATGCGTGAAGTATTGTTCGTCACCCTAACGTCGCCACTCTATACATATTCTACTGAATTACATCCGGAATTTAAGATCTTTCATGGAATATAGATGGAATTTGGTGAGTGTCGTATCGGCTATTCATGTGATTCACCTTATTGGCAAGGTGATATCTAATGCAGGAAAATACACCCTCTTTGGCACTCCATTTTCATCCAGCTCATATTGGCTCTTATCTTCTTTTTGCAGAATGTTTTTATATGTTTTTATAGTAATAGATTTAGGAATCGTTGCAAATGGTTCAAATCGGTAATCAGTTAAAGTAACATTACCACGGCTGGTTGGATACGATCCGTTACCATTAATTAATTGCAATTCATTACCTTTATCATCATAAATTTCATAGCCTAAAGATGGTTGTGAAGAGCGTTTTCTCATCGTTTCTGGAAACTCAGTAAGAATGGTTATATTCGTTGTAATCGGTGTGATTTCAACCTTCTCTAGTGTCACACTGATACTCTCATATTTTCGAGATACAGAAGGCACTAGCACCACAATGTCTTCTGTATTCTTCTCCACCGGAATAATGAAATTAAACGGCTCCGAAATGCCTGACACGGTCAGCGCTAATGTTAATTCAAATTGATCTGGAAAAGCCTTCCCTCCTTGATTACGTAAATCTGAAATATGTAAAAAGGTTGTATTATCACTTTTACCCGGATTCATAATGGGACCAAGGGAGTGACCGTAAGGGGCATAGGATTGGATGGACTCACCGTTAATGAACAAATTCACATTGCTAATGTTACCTTGCACACTATCCTCTAACAACTTTTCTTCAGAAGTCTCACGTTCGATTCCGAGGGAAATACGAACACCATCGAATATTACAACGGGTACCTTCAATGTTAAACCCTCATGGGTAACACTCCCATCAAGTGTAGTAACCAGACCTTTCTCGTCTGCTGTTCTCAAGCCAAGGTCACCTGCAAATCGAAAAATCGTATCCATCCCGGGAATTTTTTTTATGGATGCTGCCATAGTCGGCGAAACAAATCCAGTACCTAGAACAAGCGTAAACACGATCACTACTGATGCCACAGTGATCAATACACTGCGCCGTCCATTTCTCCGATGTGTGCGATAATTTCTCGTATCTCTTAGATTGCTACTTTCAACCCGCTTCATCGTCTTTTCAACCAAGTCAACTCTAATAGGAGTTTCTCGGATTAACTTTTGCACATGATCGACCTCATGATCCTCCAATTCTGAACGAGTGTTCATAGACTTCCCCTCCCTTATTCTTTTGTTTCATTAGTTTTTTGCGAAGCCGTTCATACTTTTTCCGAACAGTCGTCGGTTTCAAATCCATAATTGAAGCGATTTCGTCATAACTGTACTCTTCATGGGATCGTAACAAGAGAATTTGCCGTTCTTCAACATTTAGATATTCTAATAAATCATGAATAAGCTCCGTGTATTCAAGATCTTTCTCTTGCTCTTTGTTAGCCTTATACTTCAATAAATATTGATGATTTTTATTTCTTTTCTTAAGTAGATCTAAACAATGATTGTGGGCAATTTTGTAAAGCCAGGCTGATAATGAAACAGTATTGGAAAAGCAATTGATATGCTGTAATCCTTTTAAAAATATATCCTGAGCTGCATCTTCAGCCTCTTCTTCGCTCTTGAGAAGGTAATAACAATACAAAAATATCTGTCTTTGAAACCTTTTTATAATAAAGGCATAAGCTTGCTTGTCTCCGGTTTGTACCTTCTCCACCACCGACTTTATTTCTATGTCTAAACTCCCATCTGATTTAGGTGATTCATTCATGTGATTCCCTCCTTTCTGTCCATATAACTGAAAATGATGGCTCTTTGTGACAGGTTGTATTTATTTTATTAATATAAATGTTGTAAACATGGAAAAACCCCTATTACGGGGCTGATCAACCATATCCAATTCTCGACTTTCCATTTCCTTT
This sequence comes from Paenibacillus sp. Y916, assembly GCF_056786435.1. Lineage (NCBI taxonomy): Bacteria > Bacillati > Bacillota > Bacilli > Caryophanales > Paenibacillaceae > Paenibacillus > Paenibacillus sp. Y916. The sequence continues at coordinate 538,490 of NZ_JBXCJA010000002.1, forward strand.
ATGAGATTGTCTCTTCCTGCTTGTTGGTTATTTCACCGAAGTTACCGAAAGAATCACATAACTTATCCATCATATATATTGTTGCAACCTCACCATATCTCTACACTGTAATCCATTCTCCATTATCGGCTCATCATAATGATGCGTGAAATAATCCTTTTCGATACTTACGATTCTGAAACCACATTTCTGATATAGATATAACTGTGCGATGCTAGAGTTACCCGTTCCAATCTCCATACATGTATACCCTAATTCCTTGGAAGTCTGTATAGCATGATGAATTAATTGTTGACCGATCCCTTTGCCTTGTGAACATCCCTCTACAGCTATATTCATAATTTCCATCGTGTGCGGTCTTGTCGGTAGTAAAACATAAGTTCCTACAATCTCCCCATCTACCTCCTTCACAAAACACTTACTTCTTGTGATATAAGCTTGTATCGCTCGCTCTTCTGGATCGGCCAATAATAATAACTCCATCGGATACTTATCCGGATTAGTTACTTCAACTATCGTCATGCTAATCTCTCCTCACTTCTTGACAGAAGAGATCCTTTAACTTCTCGACCGTGTTCACAATATATGTAGGCTCACACTCCAATAATTCCTCACGATTACCATAACCATATTCAACAGCAATCGAGGCAATACCATTATGATTAGCCCCAATAATATCGTATTTACGGTCTCCAATCATGATCATGCGTGATTTATCAAGGTCATTCTCATCAATAATCGACCGAATGATTTCACTTTTATCAGACCGAGTATTATCCAGATTACTTCCATATATTTGTTGAAAAAACGAGTCCATCCCGAAGTGTCGAATGATCTTCTCTGCGTATACCGTTGGTTTTGAGGTTGCTACAATTAGCGTCTTCTTCTGATTGATTAATGTTTGCAGCAACTCTGGAATACCAGCATAGACCGCATTCTCATACAGACCTTGTTCTGCGAAATACTCTCTATAATATCCAATAGCCTTTTGGCAATCCAATTCCGAGAATCCATAAAACTCAGCAAAAGAATGCGCTAAGGGCGGACCTATGAATGGTTCTAGACTATCCAAATCATTTTCCACAATGTCAAATCTGTTCAGAGCATATTGGACACCCTGCGTAATACCCATCTTAGGATCTGTGAGCGTGCCATCTAAATCGAATAGTATATATTGAAATTGCATCTTAACACCCCTTCTAATTAGAATCTTGATCCTTCTGTTATTCTCTAGATTTCCAATCCATAGTGAACATAAACTTCATCTTTCTCATAACCATTCAACTCATAAAGCCTTTGTGCGTTTACATTATTTGAAGCAGTAGATAATTCAATACCTTTAGCTTTCGTTTTACGTGCAAAATGTGCTGCTTCATCTAAAAGTGATTGAGCAACGCCTTGTCGTCTGTATTTCTCAATAACAAATAAGTCGTTAAGTATCCATATTTTTCTCATCGAGACAGAAGAGAATGAAGGATACATCTGTATAAACCCAATGGACTCATCGGAAATCGTATCTCTAACTAACATAATAACGGATTCATTATTTTCAAATTTAGCAGATATGAAGGTGCGCGCTTGGTTCGTGTCAGAATCTTGTCCATAAAAAATTCGGTATTGATCAAACAGTAACACAACCTCTTCCAAATCTTCCATCGTAGCCTGAATAATAACATGCATACTTTAACACTTCCTCTTCATTTATTCCAAACAAGTAAGTATATCTCAGACTTTTCCCCGTCTCATCATTTAATCTGAAGAGAACTTTCGTCGAAACCGCATCATCCGAGATTTAGATGATTTAATCGCTGGGAATGATTTAGAATCGTTAATTTCAAGTAATCAAAGATTAACTTTAGCCCAAATCCGAAATATTCGTAATACTGACATCTTACCAAGTGGATACCGTTTAATCTAGCCCAATATTTCACGTTCTAAAAAGGCTATTTCTCTGTCAGATCGGACAGGAAAACAGCCTTTTTGTGTCATTTAAACAAGAAACATCTTTATTCATTTAATGTCGCAGCTTCCTTCAAAAATGTCAGATCTCTCTCTTTAATAAATTTTCCTGCATAATTTCTAGGATGGTCATTCTCCAAAAGAGAAATCGCCTCCGCCAAATCCACCCATTTCAACACAAACCCTTTACTTCTCTCATCTTTCGTTAAAGAAGGTTCTACTAATTCACCTATCATTTCAGCGGCATAACAATTCGATATTTGGAGAAGTCGATGATCCTTCCTATACTCAATAATCATACCTATTTCACCGAGCACAGTAACTTCTACACCTGCCTCTTCCATCAATTCCCGATTCAAGGCGCTCATGTAATCCTCGCCTTTCTCAATTCCACCACCTGGAAGCTTGTGATACTTATCCTTTGATACATAAATGATAGCAATTTGCTTAGATGAATTTGAGACAATCGCCCTCGATGATTTTCTCACATTAAATGTAATGTCCTGCAAGTTCATCTCTTCTCGAGTAATAACAGTATCGTCTATCTCTCGGATTAATTTCATTCTATGTTCTCCTCCTTTTCGTAATGTTCCAATCGCCGCTTCAAAAAAACTTATCCCATCATATTATATGACTCACTCTTTTGAATTAGTCACTTTCACACTAACATTACATAATAATAATTCGTTAGAATTATATAAATATCCTCTATTTATTATTCATATTAAATGAAGGATCCGACAACAAATAACCCGTAAGATGTTCACTTTGATGTCAATGTGTCCATCTTTCGGGTTATTCAAAATACAGAATTATAACAATCGAAGTGCCAATATCCCGACTAATGCTATCACCATACCTGTGACTTCTAGTCTACTAAATTTGACTTTCACAAATACCCGGGTATATAAAAGAATCATAAGTACGTTAATCGCCACAACAGCTGAGACAAGACTAGTAACACCATACTTAAATGCACTAATGATTAATATCATTCCAAAAAAATTGGTCAGACCAATCAACATTCCCCATAAGAACGTTCGCTTTTCAGACCAGCGGCTTGACTTCACTTGAACAACTTCAGTTGTTATAGCATTCTTACTCTTCTTATTCTTGTCAACAAGCCACCATACTGCAAAAAAGAATGAACCAATCGTAAACATATAAGATAACGTTGGAAACAGATCCGCTTCCAATTTAGTAGAATATTTACCTGCCATATCATTCATTCCAAAGAACAGCATAGCCAACAGTCCCCACTGAGCTCCTTGAAGATTACCTATCCGCAGGTCATTTGAATAACGCACTGTCAAAATACCAACAACGATGAGAACAAAAGCAAATAGTTGCCCTAATGTTAATGTTTCTCCCCATAATATATATGCTAGAACTACAACAACGACCGGCGGTAGTCCTGTCAAAATCGCAATGAGTGATGATTTCCCTACAGCGAATCCCTGATACATACATGCGTTAGCAACAAATGAGAACGTCCCCATAAATAAACCCGTTAACGCACTAGCTGTCCAATCCTGACCAAACATAAAACTAGCAGACACACTTGCTACAGCGCCTGTGAAAAACACGCCGAACAGCATCAAATTCCGATCTATTCCTTGCTGTGAAGACCAATGATAGAAAATACCCCTTAGCCCGAAACAAAGGGCTGAAAGGGCCGCGAGTAACAGCCACATGATAAATTATGCTCCTTCAACTTGTTGTTCGATCCACAACTTTAGTTTTTATAATATAAGAATGTTAATTGTTTGCTTATATCGTCCATTCATCATGGATAATCCCTACCAAGACCCTTCTATCAGCTTCGCTCTCAAATACAAGACGTAAGCTCTGCCAGTCCATCCCTTCATACTGCGGGTCAAATCCATCGTAGTAATATTCAAAACAACGATGGCGTTAGGATAGATAGCACGGACATTATTCAATGTATTGCCAGTACCAAGCGTCTGATTGTAACTGATCTGCGGCGCTTTAGCAAAATCACTACTGTACACAAATCGATTATAGTAAGAGTCAAAAGTCCTCGAAATTGGAGTTCCAGTCCCATCTTCCAATCCCCAAATATACTTCTTATTGTCGTCAAATCCTTTGGCGATCCCCTCATGAGTTAACACTCGATCTTCGTCCAATTTGACATAGCCATAGGGAGAGAACCGAATACCCTTGTTCTGATTGCTCATATTCGACAGTGATATCAAATCTTTATTCTTTAATGCTTGAATCACCTTCTCCGCTATATCCGCAATGACCGATTTGGCTTTGGCTGATGAAAAGGTTGACTCAATAGCAGCTGTGCGTGTAGTTGCATCCCATTTAATTCTAGCGCCTAAGCTTTTAACAGCGAAACGAAGAGGTATGAATACTCTTCCTTCTCTAATTTCTGATACTTCCTTCAGTGCAGCTTCTTTGTCATTGACGACAGCTTGCTTACTCCCGACAGTAAGTTGTACTTTATGCTCTCCTTTACTAATATAATACCCTATTTCAATATATTAGGTCAGTCTATCTATGATAGCACGTACAAAAAAAGCCACAGAATATATTCTGGGCTCATTGTCCTCTTATAGAGAGGTTATTCAAGAAACCGATTTGCATGTCCCACTGGTACGATTGGCTTTACAGGAATGACATACTCCTTGAAAATCAAGACGGTGATCGGTAACTGTGAAGCCAAACTCGCGTTGGACGCGTATTTCTAACGGTAACAACCAATCTTCCTTAATTTCTTGCACATCTCCACATTCCGTACAAATAATATGATGATGGAAATGAGCTTGATCTTTACTACGTAAGTCAAAACGTGCAATGCCATCACCAAAATTAACTTTCTCAACTACACGAAGTTCTTTCAACAACTCCAAGGTTCGATATACTGTAGCAATACCCACTTCCGGAATTATACCTTTAACAATCATATAAATTTCTTCCGTCGTTAAATGATTCTCCTCATTCTCTAACAACACTTTTACCGTTGCTTCCCGTTGCGTTGTGAGCTTAAATCCTTTAGCAGTCAATTGCTTTCTGATATCCTCGATGCGCTCTTTAATCATAGACTAACGACACCTCCTCAATCTTTTCTAATATTATATTTGTCATAAATTTTATTTATAATTATTATTATATGATAATAACATGAATCTGGTTGTATATCAAGATCATGGTTGCATCTTGCACTATAAAGCATAATAAGCACTTTTTGGGGGAGGAGAAATGAGAAGACATTGCAACGTTTAAATATTCCTTACTATGTAATATATGTTCACCCAAGTTCTCATGCTACTTACTAGCCTAGAGCTACACCGATGACGATCAAACTTCTGTTCAACGATGAAGGGACGGTTCTCGGGGCACAAGCGGTCGTATTCAACGGGGTCGACAAAACCTTCATAGGACGGATGCTCGGAGCCATGTTACCCCGCGGAAGTCGTAAATTATCGATGTCCAAAATGATATGATGGGCATGGGTATCACACGAGAAGAATTAATCGATCACGTTCAGATCGGTGGAGTTGGTTATTATTGAGGAAAGGCAGACCAATCCGGTATTAATCTGTTTATCTAAGTAGGGACAGCTAAGCTTCCCTTGGCGAAAGAGTTCATGTGGTGGGTAGGAAGGGATAGATATGGGCTACATCCGCTGTTAAAGGCGGAACATAAACTTCATACCTATCCCCTTCTTTTGTTCTATTTCGAGGGGGTATAGCGATACTTTACTACAATATACGTCGTCAATGTGATAACACATAAGCTTATGAATAGGAGCAGCTTTTTCAAGTCTTGTCACATCCTAATCTAACAAAATCTCTTTATTGAGATCTCTCAGAAATTTAAACAATTCTTTTATTTGCTTCTCGGTAACTCTTTCTTCCGATAGGACTGGTAATTCATTCTCCTTAAAGAAATTCACTTCAGAAGTTTCTACTCCGCCAGAGGCATCTCCACCGGTAATCTCACACAAAATATATACTTTATAAACATGTAGCGCAGACGGTGGATGATCATGAAATTTCGTGTCCAAAATTCCTAGTAATCGAATGGTTCTAACATCATACCCCGATTCTTCTTTTATCTCTTTAATAACGACCTCACGTGGTGAGAGTCCTATATCTGCCCATCCCCCGGGTAATGCCCACGCCCCATCAAGCCGCTCTTTTACAAGTAAGATTTCATCATTCTGAAAAACAACTCCTCGCACATCCACTTTAGGTGTTGCATATCCCTTCTCACTCGCAAACAGTGTTCTGATCTTATCAATCTCCACATCTGTATATTCATTCAATATCGTAATACTAAGATCCCTTAATTGTCCGAAACGCTCCAGATCATAAACATCCTTGGAATATGCAAGCCCATTCTGACTAATTGCCTGGATTTGCTTCGCCCATTCAAGCCATTTCAGATTCATATCAATCACCCACCCACCTCTATTTCTTCAATTAATTCCTTTGAGTCATTCTTCACACTTCCTACAGTAGATGACACAGGATAGGCATGCATCTTATCGGCCTCATATGGACGAAGTAACGTCATTAGTGACGATTCATCACGATTATCCCGACTCAACCATTCCGCCTCGTCTTCGCGCCGCACAATAACTGGCATGCGATCATGTATGTCTGCGATGAGGCTATTAGGTGTTGTCGTGATGATCGTACAGGTACTTACTTTCTTACCGTCGGGATCTATCCAAATATCATATAATCCTGCCATTGAGAAAACATCTCCATCACGCATGACGATTCTCATCGGTTGTTTGCTACTGCCTTGCTTCTTCCATTCGTAAAACCCATCTGCCGGGATAATACATCGTCTAGTACTAACAAGACGTTTGAACGAGGCTTTCTCCAACAACGTTTCTGCTCTTGCATTGATCATTTTACTGCCCAACTTCTGATCCTTCGCCCAGGACGGGACAAGACCCCAGCGGAGTTCTCCTAATCTATTCCCTGAACCATTATGTATGACAGCTGGGATGAGTTGCATGGGGGCTGCATTATATTTCGGGGCGTAGTGGATCATGGTCGAATCATTCGTTAAGTATCTGACTAACAACTCTTCCATAGAGACGGTTATTGTATATCGTCCACACATGTCAACACCTCCATAGTGTCTGAACCTCCTGATATGCTTCATGAGTCCCTATATCATAGCTATCCCCATCGGCATCGTATGCCCTGATCTCTTTGCGAGAATGTAACCATTCCGGGAAATAGCTAGGAGCGTCTGGATTATGTCCTTCACTTAAATACTGATCGAATAACGGTAACGTATCTTTTCTATAAATATAAATAGCAAACACACCTATATTCGTTTTCGGATGAACAGGCTTCTCTTCAAAAGATAATACTCTCTGTTCGTTATCTAACTCCACAACACCAACTCTTTGCAGGTCTTCTAATTCATCCAATTTCTGCACTAGAATACTGTCCCTATATTCCTTATAAAAGAATTGAATATAATCTCGAAGATCGAATGTGAAAATATTATCACCCGCTAGCACCATGAGATCATCTTGGATTTGCTCTTTCTCAATCACATAGTGAATATCTCCAATTGCCCCTAATTTATTCTCCACTGTTGTTGTGCCATCGTTAATGATATGAAGCCTTGTATTCGTCGTCCTTGAGTCAGCCCAATCTACGAACGCTTGGTAAAATTTATCGTTACTCACGATATAGATTTGTGATATCTCTTCAAGTTGTTCTAATTCATCTATCATATAGTCCAAGATACTCCGATTGCCAATGGGCAACAACGATTTAGGCTGATTTAATGTGAGTGGATACAATCTCGTTGCATACCCAGCAGCTAGGACTAGTGCGATCATATTAATCTCCTCTCAGATAGCTCTCCTATTGTATCAATAATACTTCTCTCCACATCAGTTCCCAGCGATATACTTTCCGTGGCATACTCGCCTAGTTCAGGATGATGACCAATTCTAACGGAATGCAGCGCAGCTTTAAACATACTAATATCATTGGCATCATTCCCAAAAGCTATAAATTGTTTCTCTTCAACTCCGATGGCTTGCAAAGCACTCCACTTATGAATGTTTCTAGGACTAATATCGAGCACATTCTCGTCTTTATGTTTATGCACAACCACATCAAGCTCCGCTAACTTTTCCGATAATTTCTCCATATTGGTCGCCGATAATATAAGTATTTTAACGATTCTTTCAAGAGATTCGACAGAAACCCTCTTAGCCAGTTTCATGGAATCTACATTATTTAAAATAGGATGATCCATTGCTCCAGTATATGCGTAATCCCAGTCACCATCGATTAAATAGGTAGCCTCATGATCTCGAATAAGCTCCTTGATCTGCCCTACTTGTTCCACCATAAATGAGTTTACGTGGATCACTTTTCCTTCTTTTGAAACAAGTGAACCATTCCCACCTATTAAGATATGATTATGAAACCTTTTATCAACAACTGGAAGCATATCGCGAATGGGCCGAGCTGAAGCGAAGATCACTTCATGACCTTCTTCTATTAATTGTTCTAAACGCTGTACTATCCCTTCTGATATCGGCTGCCCTTTGAAACAAATCGTTCCATCCAAATCAAATACAAATTTCAAATTTTCATCTCCCGTAGTACTCCTTCTTATTTTATAGCCACGACTCTTATTCTCTTATAGTCAGCAACCCAAGATTCACCGTCAAATAATGACTTTCTAGCGATATCGGCTATTCTTTCGAAAACACGTTTCTTGTCTGACTCCGTGAAACCTTTAAAAAACACATCGGCTGCAAGTCCATTTAACCAATGTGCTAGCCCATTCTCTCCATCTTCCAGTTGTGTAGGACGGTCAAAGTGAACCGCGTAGGTTACTCGGAAGCCCTGTTGTTCTAACAAATGGCTATATTCTCCTATACTCGGAAAAGACCAAGGGTTAAGCTCGTTCGCATCCACACCATAATCTTGTGCTAGTACATCAGTAATAGACTTTACTATAATCTCTATATTACCCTTCCCACCAAATTCTGCAACAAAACGGCCACCCTCTTCTAAAGCATTCCAGACACATGATATAACGTTCTCTGCATTCTTGATCCAATGTAAAGCAGCATTCGAGAATACAGCATTTACTTGTTGATCCAATGAAAAATTCTCAGCATTTCCGCTAATAAATTTGATGTCAGGGTACTTTCTTCTCGCTCTGTCCATCATTTCTTCGGATAAATCCATGCCTGTGACTGAAGCCCCTAATTGTGCAATTCCAAAACTTAAATCACCTGTTCCGCACCCCAGATCTAGAATTCTTTCACCTTTCTGAACATTTAATATCTCCAATATTCCTTTTCCGTACTGTGAAACAAACCCTAATTTATCATCATATAATTCCGGTTTCCATTCATGTATTGATCCCATCATGTACATCCTCCTTCATGACAATAATGTTGTTGAAGGTATTATTACATAAAAATGGTTATTGTTGAAATATATAAAACAAATAGCACTTATAGTTTATAGTAATAAACAAAAGGACAATCCCATGTATGAGAGTCGAAACTATCGTTAGGATTATCTCCTAAGAAGAAGTACTCATTTACAGGTACCTGATTTCATTCGTTAAAACGACCGATGTTTGGATTTGTTTATCCGGGACATTCCAGTATTTACGTAATAACTCCTCTTTAGATTCATTAGATACGACCTGGAACCCATATTTCTCATAGAATCCAATTGCCCAGAATGCTGACTCCCAGGTGCCAATGAGTAAAGGCTTCTTTGTTAAAGAAACCAAATAAACTAATAACTTACCACCCAAACCGAGATTACGTTGATTGGTCCTCACATAAGCATGGCGTATAAGGGAAACATCACCTTTTTCTTGCAATCCCATCACGCCAACAACCTTGTTATCCACTACATACCCCCAGAAAAGCACACCATTATTCATTTCTTCATTTAACTCTTCAAGAGACATATAAGGTTCATGGTATCTATCTTCTGGGATGATCCCTTTATATGCTTGAGCGGCATCATTTATGATGTCATATATAGATTTCACATCTTGTTCGTTACATAACCGAATCATGGACACAACACCTCCGTTTATAAAAAGTCTCTATAATCATTAAAATTGAAATATAATACATTATGTATTCCATTATATAGGTTAAGTTGTATATCAAGCTAGTTGATTTCCTACTGATCAAAGATAAGGTAAGCATTTTTCAAAAGAAGGAGAAGAGAAGTCCAGGATGACTCTCGTCACTGGGCTTCTCCCCTATTTTGAGCATGCCATAAGATCAACCTAAATATCGATGATACAAGCTCTTAGCTTCAGCAATATCATTCGTTCCGTGTACCAACACTCTTCCATCTTGAAAAATAGCCAACCTATGATTACCTGTATATAACGAAACCAGGTATGGGTTATACTCTACTCGATATCCTTGTTGAGCGAAAACTGCAACGAGTTTCACTAAATCTCGTCTTATCGGTACGGGTGGTCGAATCTGAACCGTATCTCTTCCACATAAGACGGCTGTTCTCGTATGATTTGACTCAGAAAGATAGGGATAGGTCGGCTTTTCTCCGCAGGAAAGACATGACAGCCTCTTCATGCTATGTACATTTATGGAAGAGTGCTGATTACTCCATAGATCGAAAGAAGTAAGTTTATTACGTAATGAAGATACATCCCCTACCAATAACTTCAAAGCTTCTGCTGACTGATAAGCGATAACCATTTGTACAGCTGGACTAATAATACCCACCGTGTCACAGGTAGCTCCAGCTAACGGTACGGTTTCGAGTAAGCAGTTCAGGCAAGGAGTCTCTCCAGGAATAATGGTATATGTGATCCCATAGCTACCGACACATGCTCCATAAATCCAAGGTACACGAACCTTTTGAGAAACATCGTTCATTAGCAACCGAGTATCAAAGTTATCTGTCGCGTCAATGATCAGATCGACACCCAAGACCATATATTGTATCTCACTTGTCGTAACGTCCATTACATGTGCATTCACTTCCACCATCGAATTAATCTCCATCAACCTTTGCCTCGCTGCAATAGCTTTGGGTATGCGTTGCTCCGCATCCGCTTCACAGTATAGTTGTTGGCGTTGCAGGTTACTCCATTCCACGTAATCTCGATCAACAATCGTTAGCTTGCCTACACCTGCTCTTACAAGTGCCTCTGCATTTCCTGTACCTAATGCCCCTGCACCGATAATCAGGACATGCTTCGTACCCAGCTTATGCTGTCCCGATTCTCCTATCGGTGCAAATAGCTTCTGTCGTGAATATCGTTCATTCAAGTGCTACTCCATCCTTCCATCGGACTACTAGCAGATGCATATCGCTTCTTCGGAATTCGACCCGCTTCAAATCCTAATCTACCCGCTTCAATCGCGAGTTTCATTGCTAGAGCCATCTTCACAGGATGCTGCGCTCCTGAAACAGCCGTATTCAGTAATACCGCATCGGCTCCAAGCTCCATAGCAAATGCCGCATCAGCAGGACTACCAATACCCGCATCTACAATGATCGGCACCGTTGCTTGCTCAATAATGAAGCTAAGATTCAAAGGATTAATAATACCCTGACCCGAACCTATCGGGGATGCACCTGGCATGATGGCATGAACACCTAATTCTTGTAGTCTTTTCGCTAATAACACATCATCTGATGTATAGGGTAGAACGATAAATCCTTCCTCTAGAAGCATTTCCGAAGCTTTTAACGTCTCCAGTGGATCTGGCAACAGCGTCTTCCAATCACCAATCACTTCGACTTTAATCATGTCGCACAGCCCAGATGCTCTCGCTAATTTCGCGATGCGAACGGCTTCCTCAGCTGTTGAAGCACCTGCTGTATTCGGGAGTAGTGTATACCTATTAATATCTAACATTTCCAAAAAATTAGGCTGACTCGCCTCAAATATATTCATACGTCTAACCGCAAACGTCAAAATTTGTGCCTCAGATACATCAACGGCTTCTTTTTGGACCTCAAAGCTTGGGAATTTCCCTGTTCCTAATAGCAATCTTGAACTAAATTCATGTGTTCCTATCTTCAACAAATTAGCCACCTCCTACGAAATGTACAATCTCAATTCGATCTCCATCTGCCAAGCATGTCGTCTCATGATCTGATTTCTCTAAGATCTGCTGATTCCACTCCACAATAACAACCTTAGATTCTAATTCAAAATGCGACAATAATGCTGTAACTGTCGTACATGTATTAGCGACTTCGACCTGTTCACCATTAATTTGTAACTTTAGCATATAGTCACGACCTGTTCCCGCTTAACATTCTGATGCCGATCGACACGAAACGATTCTATAGACAAGTTCTTTTCCTTCTTTCCTTCTGCCCAATCTGCCACAATGGTACCCGTAATTGGCCCAAGTAGAATTCCTTTACGATAATGACCCGTTGCTACATATAACCCTTTCAAAGTCGGATGCTCACCCAAATAAGGTAACCCATCTAATGTCTGCGGACGGAGACCACTCCAAGCCTGTTCCCACTCCGCCTCCACGATACCTGGTAAGATCCGTTTTGCAGCATCTAATAGTTTAGAAATCCCTCCAATTGTAGCCCTGCGATCATAACTATGTTCCACCATCGTAGCTCCAACTACGAGTCGTCCTCCTTTCTTCGGGACGAGATAACAACCATCACTAAACACGGTAGATTTCAATAACGGAGAATGACTAAGCACAGAGAAACACTCTCCTTTGACTGGATACATCTCACAAGTTAATCCAGCTTGCTTAAGCAGAGAATCACTCCAAGTCCCAGCAGATATCACAACTTGATTAGCGTGAAGCTCTCCTTCGCTTGTAACTACCCCAGTAATACGCTCTTGATCACAGAGAAGTGATTTAACCTCAGTAAATTCCTTTATTTCTGCTCCAAGTACTACCGCTGCCTTCGCCAATGCAAGACATAATTCAGGTGCATCAACATGACTATCTTCTTCTGCGAACATTGCTCCCTCTATATCTGCGGATATTTTGGGCTCACGTTGTCCTACCAGCTCTTGAGATAACCACTCCGCTTGTTCTCCCACTTGCTTTTGAAAAGCTAGAATACGCTGAACTTCTTGCATATCATCCTTAGTTGCAGCTAGCCGAAACATCCCTTTGCGTTTCAAGCCGATATCTATTCCAGTCAAGTCCTTTAAATCCTTCGCTAGCTGTGGAAATAACGTCCGACTGGCACGCGCCATCTCGAACATCGGGCCTGCTTCAGTGATCTCTGCCTGTACAGCAAGCATACCCGCTGCCGCACTCGAAGCTTGGCTACCCAAGCGATCTCGCTCTAATAAGATAACTTTCATTCCCCGCGCAGACATATAATAGGCAATTGAACTCCCAATAACACCGCCACCGATAATAATGACATCCAATTGTTTCATTCTAGTCAATAACCTCCTACTTTTTTTTAGCATAACCTTTCATATCCAATGCCTCTCGATAATTGTGTACTGCACTTAACGGATCATCTGCTGCAGTAATCCCTGATAATATTGCAATACCTGCTGCTCCAGTTGCGACAATCTGCTGCACATGATCGGGCTTAATACCTCCGATCGCAATAACTGGAATAGGAACACTTTTCACCACTTCCTTTAACTTCTTCGTTCCTCTAGCTTGCTGTCCGGGCTTAGAAGCTGTTGGGAAGATATGCCCAAACACTAGATAATCAGATCCTTGCTCACTCATCTCCACTGCCTCTTGAACATCGTGAACAGAACGTCCTATTCGCAATTCAGAGAAAGCTTTCCTCACTGCCTGCACTTCTAGGCTACGGTAGCTTAACTGGACTCCCCCAGTTCCAGCGGCATAAGCCACATCAACTCGGTCGTTTATGATCACTTTACTAAGGGGTACTCCACCTGCTCTTAAAGCCAATACCCCTGCCCAAAGTTCAGCTGCATGACTTGATTTCTCCCTTATATGAAATGCCGTTACAAAAGGATGAATAAGTGCCGCAATCCTTGCAAAGTGTTCTAACTCAGACTGACCATTCGAGATCACATGTAATTCTCGTGCTGACATCGCACTCCCTCCCTATTTTCTCGTATGACGAATCTCAGATAAGATGGAACAGCGAAAAGGCCACCCTCTGCAATAGAAGGTGGCCTATAACTATAGTCAAAAGAATGCAGACGTATATACGCATATACGCATACAAAAATATCTTAACCAAAGCTCAAGCTCACTTCCCTACGCTGGTATAATCCAGATCAGGTTCAAAGGGTTTGGAATCACACATTCCGTCTCAGCCAAATAGCACCCCTAGTGATCTAACGTATTCAATTGGATACATACTAACACAATTATTGGAACTTTAGAATCTCTTTTTTTAGATTCTTTGAAATTGAGAACCCCACGAACTCCCCATTAAGATATTTTTATGGTATCTCTCTGCTAGCTTTCCGCCCATTCCTTAAAGATCTGTATCATCTCTTCTAAATTTCTCAATCCACCTGCACCTTCGAAATATCCATCTTTGATCCAACATCTCACCCAATCATGATCATCTCGATCAATAATAATTTCGTCTAACGTTTTTCCCTCTAATTCAGTCTCAAGTAAAGGTACCGTTAATCTCCATCCGGGAGTGTCTATCGATTCAATCTTCAAAATATGGGTCTGCTCCCACTCATCATCACAATGATTCTCATACCAACCTTCTAACCATTTCAGGTTGCTCATCTTCTTCCTCCTCGGTTAAACAAGTAATAATCCATAATACAAGAACAAGCGATCCCAGCCACATATCGGATTAAATCAATGACTAAGAAACCTTTTCCTAATATTAATGCTCCCAATAGTGTTGATCGTATTCCAATAATCCAATCCGCTTGATATAACTGACTGAATTCAATACTAAAGCTAAAGATTAAACTTAAACAAACAGACACAAGTAATCTTTGCTGTAAGAACAATATCCGACAACCGAAGTAAACCATACTTGCCCACAAAGCATCTCCGAAATGTCGTGATACAAATAAGGGTAATACATCTGAAAAGGTCCTCGAACAAATTCCTAAAGTCATTACTATAAAGAATAGAAATATGTATACTACTCTATTCTTCACTAACTTATCCAAATAACTGCTGCATATGCTCATTTAATGGTTCATTGTCCGAGAATAAATCGGGATACTCACGCAGCATTTCTGTAAGAACCTCAGTCATCTTGACCGTGTCACATACACGTACAACCGCATCACCCAATTGTCCGAAATACATCGCACCATGCTTCACCATCACGTCCTCAACCTTCCAGAAATACTCTGACCATGACTGTCCACAATGCCTACGGGATGGCACTTCAATCACGGTTCCATCAGCTAAGACGGTTTGCAACGGTTCAGGATCATCGGTCATTCTGCCTGGAATATCAACCCATTCCTCAATCCCATGCATGAACGTATTTCTGCGCAAGTCCACCCCTACGAGTAGAATGGTCGCCTGGCGATCCAATAATTTGCCCCATGCTGAACCTCTGGCACATGGTGTATCGAACACTTCATCACCCGTAGTGAATGATTCCGCTCCCTCACCCAAGGCCGCCACGGAATGCGTAGGATGCCAAGAGCGTATGACACCCGGTCGCTTACGGAATATTTCAGGAAGAATACCGATACAAGAAGGTGATTCTTCCACATAATATTTAGGATTGTTCGCATTTATATTAGCCCATGTATGAGTAGGTAGAGCTAGCAGTCCGTCTTCCATGAATTCTGACAACACGTTGAGGACCGTATCAGCCCCTCCTTCTACCTCACCTAAACTTTTCATGGAGGAGTGTACAAGTACGACACCTTCTTGGTTAATCTCCATTTGATTCATTTGTTCCAAAAGACTAGCGTGTGTATGCATAATTAAGTAATCTCCTTTATGTCGTTGATGTTATATGATGGACTTACACAACTCTATTATATCCCATCTCTAATTAGGTAGGGAGTCCACTCCATATCATTCGACAAGCTCGGGATCATTCCTTCTGCTTCCCCTTACCCATTGCCTCCATATATATTCGTGTCTCAGATACTACAACACCTGATAGACCTAGTAGTGCAATCAAGTTAGGGAATGCCATCAACGCATTGACAATATCAGCTAACAGCCAAATCGCATCCAATTTGATAAATGCTCCACCAGCTACTAATGCTATGAACAAGATACGATATGGTTTAATCCCCTTTACCCCTATTAAATATTCAACACATCGTTCCCCATAGTAATTCCATCCTAGAATAGTCGTAAATGCGAACAATACCAAACAGATGGTCAGTAAATCTGCTCCAAATGCAGGGAAAGCGCTGGCGAATGCTGCCTGCGTCATAAGCGCACCTTCGCTATTTCCATTCCATACTCCTGTTACCAATAAAGTCAGTCCGGTCAGATTACAAATAATAATTGTATCTATAAAGGTACCTGTCATCGAAATCAATCCCTGCTCAGCTGCCCATTTCGTTTTGGCTGCAGCTGCAGCGATTGGTGCGCTTCCTAAGCCAGACTCATTGGAGAAGATCCCTCTTGCAACACCACTGCGCATCGCAAGCATAATCGTCGCCCCGACGAAACCACCTGTTGCCGCAGTCGTTGAAAATGCAGATGTGAACACTAGAGCGATCGCGTGTGGAAGTTCCTCAGCGAAGGTGATTAGAACCCCTAGAGCAGCAAGAATATACAAAACGGACATGAATGGAACCACCTTCGTGGACACTTGAGCAATACTCTTGATCCCTCCAATGGTCACAATTCCTGTCAGCACCGCTAGAATAACAGCCGTTACTACGATGGGAACTCCAAAGCTCGCTTCTGTTGAGGATACAATCGCATTCACCTGCGGAAACGTTCCTATACCGAATAATGCTACTAATATACCACTTGCAGCGAACATGATTGCTAGCGGTTTAAAGCGAGGTCCGAGACCTTTCTCAATATAATACATCGGTCCACCCGAATAATTTCCATTCTTATCAATCGTGCGATACTTAACAGCCAACAATCCTTCTGCATATTTCGTTGCCATTCCTAGAAAGGCTGCAACCATCATCCAGAATAATGCTCCCGGACCACCCATCTTAATAGCTGTGGCTACACCAACAATATTACCTGTACCTACCGTTGCGGCCAGCGCTGTGCTTAATGCCCCAAAGCTGCTAACATCACCATCACCCTCATTGGGTGCTTTACCAATCAACTTGAGCGCCATCGGTAGACGTAGTACCTGAAGTAAATTCAATCGAATACTCAGCCAAATCCCTGTTCCCATGACTAGAATAAGTAAGGGTGCTCCCCATACCACGTTGCTAATTTTCTCTAATAATTCTAACATCTAAACCACTCCCCCAAATAATAATAAATAACAAAAAGAGCCAAATCAATTGATTTAGACTCTTAGAGAGAGGCACAGGATATAAGGTAACACAAATATTCCATCAATTAGTGAAAATAATCACAAATCATAGGTGATATCTACCATATTTTAATCCTGTCTCTGTCCTTTTGCCTGAGAGTTTAAGCAGATCTTCATCTGCCTTGCACCTTCGGCGCCCGTAAAATATAGGGTCTCTCCAGAGTTCTGTCCGTTCACGGTCCCGCTTCTACTAACCTAAGCACCTGAGAGCTTTGCCCCTTCGGTCGGAACTTGCATTCCATCTCCCGCAAACATCATCCAGCAATATGAATTTTCACTATTATACATAGTTATCAAGCTACTTCACAAGTGGACAATCTGTGAAGTAGCTTAATAATCATTCAACGGCACTCTATTTGCTATTAACTCAACTTTCGCAGAGAAAACTCGGCTTAACTATTTGATGTGCCTGGGTGATTTGTACGGGTTTCCGTATAGAACCTAAACTTGCTGCGCCAATTGAGTGCATTTTGTACGTTTTTTCGTATAAGACCCATCCTACTACTGCCAATTGACAGCACTTTATATAGTTTTTCATACAAACACCACGCTGCGACCATCCAAAAACAATTCCAGCAATAAATCACCAGTTTGTTCAAGGACATCAAGGTTTACCTGCCGAATTTAAGCTGCAAAAGTTGAGTTATTCTTCATTGAAAGTCAAAGAGCCCTCAAGATCATTGACCTTGAGGGCTCTTTAACTTCGTTGATCATTCTAAAATGATCCATCCATTTATACACGTTTATTTCTCCGTCCAGACCATCCATCCAATGCATGGCGAAGTGATTCTAACGGATGGCTCCATAACATGCGTGGTCCTGCATACTTCATAACAGCCTTAATCTGGACACGTCGATCTGCCTTGTAGCAGTGAACAGGGCAACGTCCGCAAGTCGTCTTATCCTCACCGAAACGGCACAGTGCAAGACGAGCATGAGCATAGCGAACTAGATCCTTGCAGTCAGTACACATTTCGTCTGAACCATTCTCCGTGTTCTCATTTCGAATATGTCCATGCCCCTTACAATATTTATGAATCATAATAGCTACGATATCTTTCTCCCTAACAATGCGTGGACCCCTATTTTCTAATGGTTTAGCCCGCCGCTTCGTACTGATTTCTTCCGATATGGTCACGCACCTCACTTTCAAGTAACCATATCATTATAATTCCAACCGGACTGTTCTAATATTAACTATATCTCACCTCTAAGATCCTCATTCTTGTTCTCCGATGGCTTAACCGCAAATAGGGTCAGCAATCCGCCAACTGCCGCGACTATCGCCATTATATCGAAGAGAATCCAGTGATCTATATTATGTAACAAGGATATAATAGGTGGTCCGAGTGATACCCCGATAAATCTCATACTGCTATATAAAGAGGTAATGGTTCCTCGCTGTTCTTTCTCAATCCCCTCCGTAATTAACGCATCCATACAAGGAAGTGCGAGCCCAATTCCTGCACCGCAAAGTGAAAATAAACTAATCACAAAAATAATTTGGCTACTAAAACCTATAATAACTAGGCAAACTGTTAATAAAGCCATTCCTGCAAATCCGGTCCATTTCATCAGCATCTTATTCTGGCCAATCACCTTCCCACTAATGTATGAGCACAGACAAAGCAACGCCAATGGGATCGCTAGCACCAACCCTTTAATAACGCCTTCTAGTTTATATTTCGACTCCAACGTCTCCGACAAATAGAACAGTACTCCAAATAGAATGAACATACATATACAACCCACAGCAAAGATCGCATAAACCCAACGGCCCTTTTCCTTCAATATGTCCTTTGTTCCCATCAAAAATTTCTTCAAAGAAACGCTAGACTCACCCTTATGTGGAGATTGAACTAGAAATATAACGAGCAGCAGAGAAATGAGACAGAGCACGGGTATACTAATAAAGGGTAAATACCATAGAACCATCCCGAGGGCAGCCCCAAGAATTGGACTAATAACCTTTCCGAATGTGTTGGCCGTCTCGATAATCCCAAGACCGTGACTGACGTCTTCTTCTTTCTCGAACATATCTCCAACCAAAGGAATAACGATAGGAAAAGCGCCGGCCGCACCAATCCCCTGTAGAAGCCTACCTGCTAGAATGATCCAGTATGCAGACATATCCTTTAATAACCAGGAGGCTACCGCAGAGACCGCCCCCCCTACAGCTGCTATAATTAAACTTGGAATAATGATTTTCTTTCTACCGAACCGATCTGAAAGATAACCTGCAATGGGAATAAACAGGATTGCAACAATCGCATACACCGTAATCAACATACTTACTTTAAAAGAACTTACGTGAAGTTCACGCGAAATTTGCGGCAAAATAGGAATCAGCATGGAGTTACCCAGCGTCATGATGAGTGGAATGGAAGCGAGTGCTACTAAGTCCCATTTCTTATTATCCATTGAATTAACCACCTTTGAGGTTCTGTAGACATATCTATTGTGGTTTAATTCATCCATTCATATTCACATACCATTTAATACATTTTATTTAGCCTGTCGAGCATACGGCATACTAATATAGATAGAATAGACGGTCCCGTAGGACCGCCTAACCTTATTCTAAGTTTGCATGATTACCGTACATCGCCTTACCGCTCAATGACTGCTTCTCCATCAGTCGCAAAATAACGGCATCACATACAAGTAATAGCATTTGCTCAAAGAGCGAACCCATCGGTTGAATTGTGCTTGATTCATTCTCCAGGTGATCCTTAGGTGCGCCAGGAAGCAGAACCATAATATGTGCTAGCTCACCAATTGTAGACGCTTGTGACAGCGTCAAAGCGGCTACAATTGCCCCCAAGCTTCGTGCCTTTTCAGCCATCGGCACAATCGACTTCGTCTCTCCCGAACCCGACCCAATTATAAGCAGATCTCCCTGAGCAAGACTTCTCGTTACCGTCTCGCCTACAACGTATACATCCAATCCGAGGTGCATCAGCCGCATTGCAAAGGCGCGCATCATCAGTCCAGAGCGGCCAGCACCAGCTACGAACACTCTTCCCGCCTCACTTATTCGCTCAACAAGTAGATCTAGCTGTTCATCCGCGAGCTGACTAGAAGCGTTGTCCAACTCCCTCAATATCGCAGCAACGTATGACTTCGTTTCCATGATTTCGATTACCCTTGCGTGATCAGTTGCTTCATCTCAGAAGCAGCTGCTACCATATCCTCTTGTCCTGTAATACCTCCGCCTACGATAACTAAATCCGGCTGCACCGCAATAACTTCTGGTAAAGTGCTCAGTTTAATACCGCCAGCAACTGCTATTTTTGCATTTTTGACTACCGCTTTGATCGTGCGAAGATCTTCGAAGGAGTTTTGTCCTTCTGCTTGAAGATCATAGCCCGTGTGAACGCAAATGTAATCCACGCCTAAGGCATCAACCTCTGCTGCGCGCACAGCAAGATTTTTCACGGCAATCATATCAACCAATATCTGCTTACTATGTTTTTTGGCTTCTTCAACCGCACCCTTAATACTTGCATCCTCCGCTACACCAAGGATAGTGACGATGTCTGCACCGGCTTCAACTGCTTTCATAACTTCGTATCCACCTGCATCCATAATTTTCAAGTCTGCGAGTATAGTCAGATTAGGAAAAGCTTCCTTTAACGCTTTTACCGCGTGTAGACCTTCGTTAATAACGATCGGTGTACCAATTTCAACAATATCAACAAAAGATTCAACTTGCTTCACAACTTCAATTGCTCCTGGAATATCGACAAGGTCTAACGCTAATTGTAATTTCATATATAATAATCTCCTCTAAAATGTACTAGACTTACTATACCCTAATCTAGACACACCTTATCCAAATGAAAAGTACGCACCTTTATGTAACGTAGTTACCAATTCGATACTATGAAGAGCTATTTCATGCATCTTTTGCGTAATGGGCATCTCTCGCTTCAATTCTCCGAAACGATGTGTACCCTCTGTCAAATGACATAGTATAACCGGTTTCCACTTTCCTCCGATGACTTTCAAGGTCAGTTCAACTGTTTCTTTAAAATGCTGGTCTCCCAATTTCAGTCCCCCTTCAATGTAATATGGTTACTTTCCTATACGAAGGTGAGACAATCATTACGTGACTCGGATTAGTGATTGAAAAGATTTAACTGCATCCTCTTTCAATTTAGCTGCTAATTCATGTAATTCAATTTGTACCTCATGAATATACAGATTCGTAAAGGTCCATAACACATCATATGCTTTTCTACGGGCAACCGCCTTCTCATTCATGTCAAGTTCGATCCCGTATCCTTTTATAAACCTAGGTTCATTGTTATATAATACAAAATCAAACTCACGATCAGCAAACATCGCCCGATCTGCATCGATTATAGCTGCAATACGTAGAACATCGTCATGCCCTCTTTGAACGAGTACATTAGGATCCCATAGATCATTATGGACTAATGAAGGTACAGTTACTTCATCAAATAACGCGCTGTGCGTTACAAAATAGTATTGGAATTCATCGATCATAGTCGTTTCAAGCAAACAATGCTCTCTACACAAGCCAGCAACTTCCGAAGAGAACAGGATCAATACATCACTCCAAGATGTCGACCCTTTCACTGTTCCATCTGGCTGTGGAAATCCAAAATAATCAGCTGTTATATCATGCATTTGGCGAGTTAATCCCCCAAGTTCTTCTTGTAATGTATCATACTCCTCTTCTGTAATCGAAAGATCGTTTAATTGAATACTTTCTATAAATGTAATTAACATATACTGTCGATCGATAATCGATCCAGAACCATCATAACGAATAACATGTGTACAGGGAATTCCCTCTTTAGCCATCAACCCATAAGTATATGGTTCAACTGCCATCATATTTTTTTCAAAAGAACGGATTTGTTCATCTGACACATTCTTAAATAACTTAGACATTTCCATATCATTGCCACAACCCTTATATAAAATAAACCGAGCCATATCAGACGCGCACAGCTGCACGTCTTCATGACTCGGTTTTTATGAATTACCAAACATCTTTATTCATGTTTCAAATTTCTTCTCATACATGAAGAAGTTATCTTAACTTATACCAATGTAATCTTCACAGAAGTTGCACCCGCTGCTGGTGTAATTACGACACCGTCTGCACCGGATTCTGACTTACCACCATCGACAGAAGCTACTTCATTAATGCCTCTAAGTACAACAGACCAAGCTTTACCAACACCGCTTGTTGTAACTTCGATTACAGAGCCAGTACGTGTAGCTGTAACATCAAGTTCCTTCTCAGCTTGTAGGTTAACAACCTCAGCTTGCGCTGTTGCACCATCAGCCAATTGGAACACATGTAGACTAACACCATCAGCGAAATCATAATCCGTCTTGTTATCTTGTTGACCCACTGCAATGATACTGTTGGATTTAATCATCATTGGAAGCGTCATGAAGTCATGATTCTCGCTATACCAACGTCCACCTTCAAGTACATCACCTGTCAGATAGTTCGTCCAATTACCTTCTGGAAGGTAATACGTTACATCGCCTTCTTTATTGAAGATTGGAGCAACCAAGATGGAATCACCGAACATATATTGCGTATCCAACGTAGCACAAGTAGGATCTTCAGGATATTCAAGCACCATCGCTCTCATCATCGGTATACCCATCACAGTAGATTCTACTGCTGAGTTAAATAGATACGGCATGATTCTGCATTTCAGCTTCGTGAACTCACGAACGACATCAACCGCTTCGTCACCGAACAACCAAGGCACTCGGTATGAAGTACTTCCATGTAGACGGCTATGCGAAGACAACAGACCGAATTGTACCCAACGTTTGTATACGTCTGGTGCAGCTGTCATTTCGAAACCACTAATATCATGACTCCAGAATCCGAATCCAGATAGACCTAATGACAATCCACCACGAACGGTTTCTGCCATCGATTCATAACTAGCCGAACAATCTCCACCCCAGTGTACAGGGAACTGTTGTCCGCCAACCGTTGCAGAACGTGCGAATAGAGCAGCTTCACCTTTACCCAAGTTTTCTTCCAATACTTCAAATACAGCTTTGTTGTATAAGAAAGTATAGTAGTTATGCATTTTGACTGGATCAGATCCATCATAGTAGACTACATCTGTTGGAATTCTTTCACCGAAGTCTGTTTTGAAGCTATCTACGCCCTGACCAATTAGCGTCTTCAACTTATCTTTGTACCATTGAACCGCAGCTGGATTGGTGAAGTCAACAAGCGCCATACCTGCTTGCCATTTGTCCCATTGCCATACGCTTCCGTCAGCTGTCTTAACCAAATATCCTTGCTCCATACCTTCATCGAACAAGTGGGATTTTTCCGCAATATACGGGTTAATCCATGCACATATTTTAAGACCTTTAGCTTTCAGACGTCTTAGCATGCCTTCTGGATCTGGGAACATATCTTTATCCCATTCGAAGTCACACCATTGGTATTCTTTCATCCAGAAACAGTCGAAGTGGAATACGGAGAGCGGAATATCGCGATCTGCCATACCATCGATGAAATGATTTACAGTGTCTTCATCGTAATCTGTCGTGAATGAAGTTGTAAGCCATAGACCAAATGTCCATGCTGGAGGAAGTGCAGGCTTACCTGTTAATTTCGTGTAGTTATTCAACACTTCTTTCGGAGTGCCACCACCAATGATGAAGTATTCAAGTGATTCCCCTTCGACGCTGAACTGTACTCTTGATACGTTCTCGGAGGCAATCTCGTAAGATACTTTCTCTGGATGATTAACGAATACGCCATAGCCCTTGTTGGATAGATAGAAAGGAATATTCTTATAAGATTGCTCAGAGCTTGTCCCGCCATCTTCATTCCACATATCAACAATTTGGCCATTCTTCACGAACGGAGTGAAGCGTTCGCCAAGACCATAGATATATTCCCCAACGCCAAGATCAAGCTGCTCACGGTAATAAGTGCTCTTGTCAGCAGTAGTAGCTTGGATGTAGGCTGGTGCTCTCCAACCGCTACCAGTCACACGTTTACCAGCAAAGTTGAAATCGACATTCCAACCTTCTTTTCTGTTCACTTTGACGCTAAGGCTTCCGCTCGTAAGCTCAGCCACTTCTTCGCCAATGGCGATTTGTACATCTGTATTTTCAGTGAATAATTCGAACTCAGGACCCTTTTTCACTTTACCTTTATGATGGTTAAGCTGAACGCGGATAACATCAGGCATTGGAGAGCTATAAGTAGCTTTCAACAATGTACCATTAAGCGTATCACCTTTTGATTTAATCTCTTTTGTTGCTGCATAGACGGTCATCGAATCACCATTCTGTGTGATGTCGCGAATATCCGCTGGATTCTGAATTTCATAACCTTCTCGGATTTGCCAATATCCATCCGTAAATTTCATGTTTTTTACCTCCTATTGGTTTATACTATAATTATATTGATTAAAAGGAGACTTTTCTTACGATATTTTGACCAAATGTATCAATATATTGATATTTACTATCAACTCAACCCATAAATAACCTAAAGGTGGCATGTCATATAATGAATCGAGAATTATTAAAAGAAAATCGAGCGCATGGTAACCCCATGTATCCTGTTAGCATCTATCCTAATGTTGAGCAACTAAACGGTCAAAGCATCTTAGATTGCCATTGGCAAGACGAAATGGAATTCATCGTTGTCAGGCAAGGCAGCGCTATTTTCCAAATTAATACGTCCTATTATGAAGTCCACGCAGGCGAAGCTATCTTTGTAAATAGTGGTGAGCTCCATGCTGGGTATGTGGAGAATGAAGATGATATTCCTTGTATTTTCTCAGCAGTCGTGTTTAGTCCTGACCTGCTTCTTAGTCAAGCCTTCGATATTGTGCAAGAAAAGTTTATCACGCCAATACTCAAGAAACAAATACTCCCACCGCCGCATATCAAGAGAACGGAGCAATGGGAAATCGATGTTCTAGATTACCTAGATAACATCCTTACAGAGAATGAAGAAAATTCAGTAACATGTGAGTTAACGACCAAAGCTCATCTTTATCTTATTTTTGCTAAGATGTTCAATCATATGCATACGACGACAAGAAATGAAATCCGTTCTACCGGAAGTCATGAGAAGGTGGAGCGAATCAAAAATGTGTTGAATTATATTCATGAGCATTATCCAGAGCCGCTTAAGCTAAACGACCTTGCTTCAGAGATCAATATGAGCGAGGGCCATTTCTGCCGATTCTTCAAGCAAATGGTACAGAAAACGCCGATAGATTACATGAATAATTATCGCATCCAGAAAGCCTCTAAGCTACTTGAGAACACGGATAAAAAAATAGTCGATATTGCTATGGATGTTGGCTTCGACAATCTGAGCTACTTCATCACTGTGTTTAAGAAACAAAAGAATTGCACTCCGTCTAAGTACCGGAAGCAATTCTTTGAAGGGTTAAACTAAATGATATTTGTCTGAATCCACATCTGTAATGAAACGACTTGGTTCCCCTAAGCTGTATACATGGAGGAGATGCATCGCACGCGTACAAACAGTATAGAATAGCTTCCGTTCGCTCTCACGCACATACACATCGTTCGATGCGTTATAGATGATCACCGCATCGAACTCTACCCCTTTAGCCAAGTAGGAAGGAATGACCAGCGTTCCTAGCACATAGGAAGGCGTTGTTTTGGTTACTTTTTTCAACGTTAAATGATCCTTCAAAGCTTCATATACTAGCTCGCTCTCCTCAAGCGTCTTACAGATAATCGCTGTATGTTCAAATCCTTGGGCATTCAGCGATTCAATATCTGCAATGATCTTCCGATGCAGCTCGTCAAGATCACTTTCAACAACGACCATTGGCTTATCCCCTTGCCGGTTAAAGGCAATGATCTTCTCCCCACCAGGCATCATACTGCGGGTGAAATCCACAATCTCATAAGTTGAACGATAGCTTCTAATCAGATTGATCATTTCAGTATTCTCTGGCCCATACAGTTGTTGCAACGATTCCATACTACCAAGAACGGATGCATGGGCATAAATCCCCTGATTCAAATCACCAAGTGCCGTCATTGAAGCACGAGGAAATAATCTTTTTAAATAATGCAACTGGAAAGGTGAGTAGTCCTGCACCTCATCTATGAATACATAACGTATGAGATTATTCGTTTGGAAACCTTGAGCCAATTCCTGTAAATATAAATACGGTGTAGCATCTTCATAAGATAGCTTGCCACTCTTCAGCTCACTTAAAGTACTCTCACTAATTTCATTCCAATAATCAGGTAGTTCTTCCGTTCCATTAATGGATTTAAGAAGCTCTTCACTCCGAAATAGTTCCCTATAGATTCCTTTCGCATCCACGAATCGCTTCCGTCGAATCCACTTGCGAACTGGCTTCAGCCACTCATTCACAATCATTCTGGCTAATAGATTCCGCTCTTGATCATAACCGTCGAAACTGTCCTTCTTCGCATGCTGTTTACGCCGGACTTGCGTGTAAGCTTTCTGATACTCATCAGGACTTAGCAGATCAATCTGATTATCTACCCAAGCAGCCTCTCTTTCCTTCCGAGCAAAGAGTGTAAGTTCCTTCAACATCCATTCCACCATGAGCTCAATACGATTTGCTAATTTCACTCCAAGGTCGAAGCCATAGAACTTTTCTCTCATCTTTTCTGATGATATGATCAATCTTCCTTGGAATCGAATTGGTCGGAACATCATACCCTGGGTTTCTAAATATTCTTTATACTTGATAATAACTTCCAAGAATGCAGGTGATGATTTGTAATTAATAGCTGCCCGCTTCACATCAAGAGAGTGCCCCTCTTCTGTCTTCAATAAAGATTCCATTTGTGAGAAGACATCTTCAAGTTCAAAGTCTTTAGCTAATCGGTAATCTAAATATGCCTGAAAGGTCGTCTGCTGCATATTCTCTTCCCCTAGCTCAGGGAGAACCGATGAAACATAACTATTGAACAAAGGGTTAGGCGAGAACAGAAGAACCTGATCAGCGCTCAAAGTTGCACGGTGTTTGTATAGTAAATAAGCGACACGCTGTAGAGCAGCTGATGTCTTACCACTACCTGCCGAACCTTGAACAACCAACATACGACTCTTTTCATTACGAATAACGGCATTCTGTTCCTTCTGTATGGTTGCAACGATACTTTTCATTTGATTATCAGCGCTGTGGCTAAGCACTTGTTGAAGCAACTCATCTCCAATCGTCACACCTGTATCGAATAGAACATCAATTTGAGCATTTCGTATAACGAATTGACGCTTAAGTTTCATTTCACCCCTAATCTCACCACTGGGAGTTTCATAGTTAGCCGGGCCGGGTGCACCATCATAATACAAGCTTGATACAGGCGCACGCCAATCATACACAAGGAATGTCTTATCATCGTCATCTAGGAAGGAAGCGATACCTAGGTAAATCGTTTCATTCAGATTTGAACCATCTTCTTCAAAGTCTATCCGTCCGAAGTATGGGGACCTTACAAGCAATTTCATTTTCTTCAATGATTCAGAGGAATGAAGATGTCTTCGTTCCCGCTCTGATAACACTTGAGACTGTTGTCGTAGACTGGTAGATGTTTCACCTAAGTCATCTGAGCTACTAAAGTTGACTCGTACTTCATCCCAGAACTCCTTACGTAAATCTACAACATCACCGCGTACCGTTCCCACTTCTTGTTGAAGCTTATCTATTCTTCTAGTCACTTTCGTCGTTACTTCATCAACTCGTTGCTGTTCATCACGCCATTCTTGATCAATCGTACTCATGAATGTTTCATCCCCTTACTATCTTTCTATTCATTCTCACCAACAGAATCAAATAAAGGAATAATTTCAATCCCTTCGGCCGATATTCGCACTAATCCTTTATCCGACAGGCGAATTTCCGGAATGACTACAAGTGATAGTAATGATAACGTCATGAACACGTTATTAAGACTACAACCTGCTCGTAATAAAGCCTGACTTATCGCTTCAGATTGAAGCGCTACCGTCTCGAATGGTTCTGGGGACATCAACCCACCAACTGGTAATGGGAATATGGTTGTCTCACTTTCCGTCACCATGACCACACCTCCTTGCATATTAGCAACGAGGTTCCCTGCCTTCGCCATAAGAACGTCATCGTTCCCTATCACAGTCAAATTGTGACTATCATGTGATACTGTCATAGCGATGGCTGCTGGTACTTTCAGTCCAATACCCTTCACAATTCCGATGGATTGTCCTCCATTTAAACCATGACGCTCAAATACCGCCATTTTACACAGATCAACCGAATCCTCTAGAACTACGTGATTGTTTTCTACTTTAACTTGTACTTTCCTTTCATGCGTATCAACATGATTCTCAATCACTTCGATTGCTGTAGCGGACACTATCCCCTTAGCTATTGGAGCTACGATGTTGAAATCCACTTCCGTCAACTGTCTACCAATATGAACCGTCTCGAATGCTTCCTCAGGGATACGATATCCTTCCCATGTCATCTTCATTTCACCATTCTCAGCCACAACTTGACCTGCAGCAATCGTCATCACCACATCTACATCAACTAAATTGCCATCAAGTAATATGATATCTGCACATGACCCCGGCGTTATGGAGCCAATATCTCTTGATACCCCAAACCGTTCAGCCGTATTAATCGTTGCCATTTGGAAGGCAGTAACGGGCTTTACTCCTTGTGCAATTGCATGTTTAACTACAAAATTAATATGCCCTTCCCGAAGTAACGATTCAGAACTTCGATCGTCTGTGACCAGCATCATTCGTCTTGTATCGATTCCGTCCTCTGTATGGGCCTTAATCGTCTCAGCCACATCATGCCATGCAGATCCTTGCCGCATCTTGGCGTACATCCCAAGTCGGATGCGTTCGATAACGTCTTCCTTCGTCACACATTCATGATCCCCACTTATACCACTCGCAGCATATACCGGCAATCGCCAGTCATCTGATTTCCAAGTAAAGTGACCATCAGCATATTTACCTGCACGTAACGTTTCCTGAATTTCACGAATCATCTTATCATCACCATACACAACACCTGGAAAGTTCATGACTTCCCCTAATCCAATCATATCTGGACCCCAGCTTAATGCTTCCGCAACTTCCTCAGGACCAATAAAGGCCCCTGTTGTTTCAAAACCTGGATGTGTCGAGGGAACACAAGATGGAGCCTGCATATATGCTGCCAATGGTGTCGTTCTAGCTTCATCTAGCATGAAACGCAGTCCCTTTAGACCCATGACATTTGATATTTCATGTGCATCGAAGAACCCGCCTGTTGTTCCAAGAGGTAGTACCGCTTTGGCGAATTCGGTTACTGTAAGCTGCGTGCTCTCAATATGACAGTGACCATCTAGAAGGCCGGGAGCAGCATATTTACCCTGCCCATCGACTACAACTGTATTCTCACCTATAGTATGACTAATATCTTTGCCTACGTAGGCAATTCTTGATCCCTTTACAGCAATCGACATTCCGGGTAGGATTTCACCTGAGATGACGTTCACTAATTTAATATTGATCACTGCAAGTGTTGCCTTTAGATCCCCACGCGCTGTCGCAACAAGTTCAGGCATACAATCTGCTAATGTTGATCTACTCCATTTATATATTTGTGTCATTATATATGCTCCTTATCCTCTTCATTCTTAAGATAATTATCCACTAGACGATTAAGCCGATTCAATTGATGACCATAGTCGTACATCGATGCCGCTACAATCGTTAATCGAAATGAACGACCACCCTCTAGTTCCATGTAATGCTTAATGTTTCTTTTAATAAACTCATCGCTAGTTTCTTCCGTCAATAGCGCATCTGTTGTATTCGGCTTTAGCTTATGATCAAGTTTCAGCAAAATATGCTCGTGAAATTTCGTGAGCATTTCAATTTCATCAGTAAATTCCTGATCTGTATCCGCAAGACGTTCCGATTGGAAATAATGCTCTCCTATCGCATCTAGCACTTCCTGACCCTTTCGTAGCGTATTCAACATTTGCTTATACACAACTAAATGTCTACTTTCACTGAGTGAACCCCTCTTAAGCTTCTTATATTCTTCCTCAAATAATGAATACTTGTCAGAAAGAAAATTAATATCCTTCTCCAAGGTATTCTTCTCATCCCTAAATATATGTTCCTTCATTTCGTCCGTAATAGATGTCCGTAGCAATAGCGACATATGATCAAATATTCCCTGAATCTGTCCCGTTAGTTGCTGTCTTGGTTTCGGTGGCATAACCAGAATATTAATTAAAAATGCTGAGATGATCCCAATAATACTTAGTGAGAATCGATTCAATGCAAATTCCCATTGACCCGAAGCTTCCATGACAGATATGACAGTTACAAGAGTCAGACCAATCGTATCACCCATTTTGAATTTGAGACAGATCATAATAACAACGATACATACAATTCCAACAGCAATAGGTTCATTTGAGAAGTAATAACCAGCAAACATCGCAATGGCTGCCCCTAAAGTATTCGTCTGTATTTGATCAAGAAAATACCGCCACGAACGATATATCGAAGGCTGCATAGCAAATATAGCCGCAACAGCCGCTATCACAGGAGGTGAGAGTTGAAGCCATGAACTAAGATATAAAGCGAGGGTAACCGCGATCCCTGTTTTAAGCATACGTGCACCAAAAGTCACAGTCATCTGTCCCCCTTACAATTGCTTATTAATATATTACCCCTACCTTAGCACAATGGTCGTTCAAAATATCACCTATTGAACAGCCACTCTATGTTATTATGCATGAAATTCTGTAAATGGTTCATACTAATTCTGGAAAGAACAAGTAAAGCAGAGGTGAAATAGAGTATGAGTCATGAGAATTTACTAACTAAGTTAGCTATAACAACTATGATGACCGGCCTTCTATTCATTGGAGCACAGACAGACGAGTTCACCGTCTATGCCCATTCAGAAGATCCGACAACGCAGACACCCCATCAAAATAGGCAACATAGACAACACAAACATCCACATCATCACAGAGGCATCACAAGAGATGTCGCTCATTTGCTGAATATGGAAAGCCAGGAGTTATTGAAAGAATGGCAGAAAGGAAATACCCTGATTCAAATCGCTAAAGATCGTAAAGGATGGAATGAAGAATTGTTCACCAAGAAATTAAGTGAGATACAACTCAAAAAGATCGACTCTGCTATCAAATCCGGAAAAATAAGTAAAGAACAAGGTGAAATGATCAAGCGAAAATTACCCGAAAAACTAAAGATCGCTCTGAATCATAAATATGGAAATCACCATGAAATACAACACGGCACCTTCTCACATCTTTAACAAAGATCACATCTCAACTTTAAAATCCTAACTTTGCGGTTAGGATTTTGTTCACTCCATATCATTCAATTCATCATTTCTTCTTATCTGGTTCCAACACGGGAACTTCCAGTAGATCCAAAATAAACATGAATATTGGTACTCCAAGAATCAACCCCCATACTCCTAAGAAATGTTCGAATACGATAAGGACAGCAAACGTATAAAAGATTGGCAAATGGGTTTTGGAGGACATAAACTTCGGATTCATAAAATAAGCCTCAAAAGCATGTAACGCTGCTATCATTGCTAGCACATACACAACATTAATTATTCCACCCAATTTAAATGCAATAGCACACAATGGGACTAATGAGACAAATACACCAACAACAGGAACTAGACCTAAAAGAAAGATCATGATTGCAAGCGCGAATAAATTAGGAAATCCCATCATCCAAAGGAAAAACGTTGAAACAATACAATTAATGATAGAAATTAAAAACTGAACTTCAATTACTTTGCCGAATGAGAAAATAAACTTCTTACCATAGTAAGTTAATTCATCATAGAAATAAGCAAATTTACTTTCCTTAAAATTCGCGGTGAAGTGAGTAACCTTCTCCTTCTCAAGCATGAAGAACAAACTCATAATAAGCGCGATTCCAATATTGAAACTCCACTTACCTATATCAGATAACGTCTTCATAATGATACTTACGCCTTGATCCACGTAACTTACCACATCAATCTTACGAATAGATTCCATTAAATAGTTAATTATTTTGTTATCTGTAGGCTCAAAGGGTCTACTATAAAAAGAAATCACTTGCTGTAAGAGATCATTAAGCTGCGATATCAGCTTAGGGGCATATTTGTATGTACCAATCGTTAAAATACCCAGAGCAATAACATAGATAATTATAACCAACACGATTCCATTAATCTTGAATCGACTAGTAACCTTTCTGCTAAGAAATGAATGCAACCGATTAACCAAATAGGTAATAATAAACGTGATTAATAATAGATTCATCATACTTCTAAATAAATAAAGCGACAAGATAAGTGTTGCCAGAACGATTATTCTTTTGACAGCTGGTATTTGAAGAGTTTCTTTAAATGATGTCATCACGTAAGGCTAGGCTCCCTATGTTCAAGGTATTTTTGTTCGTACTGAACTCTATTGTATCATTAGATTCATACTGTTGAAAAGTGTACATCCAATGATTCATCATATTTCTCAAAAGCGGTCATATTTGCTGAGTTGTTCACGAAGTAATTAGCAAAAATTAAAATTCCCTTAAAAGAAAATAAAATAATTTCATTAACTCTTAAGGAATGAAACTCCAACTTCTGTTAAACTAAAGTCTAGTAAATGTGTATTTAATATTAAGGGGGATTACAAAGTAATGACTGACAAAGAATTAGGGAATCCAGAAAACGAATCTTTTGAAGGAAAGCCTGAGGAAACAAACTCAGAAAACAATGAGAGTATTGAGAATGTAGTGGTAGAAGATCATCTCGTTGAAGATGAACTGATCGTAAACGAACCCATCCTTTCCACTACAGAATCATTAAACTCAGAAGAGACGGCTGTCCTTCATCAAATTCAAGGCAATCAGAATCCATCTAATCAAGAATCCGCAGTTACGCCACCATCTAACAGTAGCCCTAAGATATGGATGGGTCTTACCCTTCTTCTTGCTATTGTTCTTGTGATTGTACTTGTTAAACCACCTTTTGGTGGCAATGGAGGAACTGAATCCGTAGCTACTGTGAATGGTGTTGATATTACTAAAGACACGCTGTATAACGAATTGATCACTCTTGGTGGTACTCAGACACTCGAGAACCTTATTACAGAAGAACTAATTGAACAAGAAGTGACCAAAGCGAAGATTACTGTTACGGAAGAAGACATAACCAAAGAAATGGATACTATTAAGAAGAACTTTGGATCGGATGAGGAGTTCACAGCAGCTCTTACTCAAATGGGCATGACTTTGGACAACCTGAAAGAAGAAATGAAGATTCAAGTAAAAATACGTAAATTAGTAGAACCTCAAGTAAAAGTAACGGATGAGGATATCAAGACATTCTTCGAAAGCAATGCAGAGTCTTTTGGCACAGCAACGCTTGAAGAGTCATCTGCTGATATTAAAGAAATGTTGACTAGTCAACAACTTTCAACTTTGTCTTCGGAATGGATCGCTGGACTTAAAACAAATGCAGACATCAAGAATACACTAGTTAAAGATGTGAAAACACCTGAGACTACTACTGAAGAGACATCTACTGAAACCGTAGAATAGCATTTAACTAATTTTTCAACAAATAGACCACATGAGAAAATCAGCTCATGTGGTCTATTTGTTAGTTCTTATTGGTTATTAGGGGGACTAGACGTTAAGTAAATCCAAATGTTTACCAATATGCGACTTAAGCGACTGCTCATAAGCCTCTTCTTTCTTCTCAAGCGTGTCGAAGAACTCGTCACTAAATAAATTCTGACCCGCTCCATCTTGTGCCTTAAGTAGAATACCATACGTAATATGGAGTAGTTGACGTGCATTGTCTTCCTCCATATACTCTGGTAATTGCTCATCAGATACTTGATCCAGTGGCTTAATTTTAGAAATATCTGTAGTCACATGGTAGTATGCTTTTGCTTCTTCAAAATGCGCCAATGCGTATGCATGCATTCTGCGATATAGAGAAGGACTCTCTTTCGCAACTGTTCTTACCGCTTCAAGCCAATTTGTTCCAGCTGTTTTTACATGGAAGCGTCCCTTTGTATACTTAGCAATTACTGGGAACACACTTAGCTTATCACTTCCAGAGTGAATGCTGAGTTTAAATCCGAAATGATCTGCAATTGCTGCATGAATACGTAATTCTTTCTCAAACTGTTCAAGATCTCCGATGTAATCTATTCCTTTTTGGAATTCCCCACAAAATCTTGGAGCCATACTGAAGATATGAACATCGTTACGCTCTAGCTCAGCTGCTACGAAATAATGGGCTTCCGGAGATGTTGGTGTCACCGTTTCGTCTATGGAAATTTCAAAGTCAATCTCGCGATCCACCGATTTAATATATTTTTCATAAATGTAGATCATGAATGGAATAGCTTCATTATAAATAAGAACACATTTCATAAGTTCTTTTTGATCGAAGAATACTTTCTCCTCACCCACTTGGAATGATTGATCTAGGTATCTTTCCTCATAACCCTTACGTATCTTTTCTGAAAGTTGACCATACCGTTCATTCAATTCAGCGTCGTTCAGATCCTGAATATCACTCGGAATCTTCTCTGAACAATCTAGAGTCAGCATGGTAAATCCTAGATCAAGAGACATCTGAATGTCTGCTTCTTCTTTCAAATGATCCCCGTCGGCTCCGTATCCATCTCTGAATCCCTCTTGGAATGCTGCGTAACTAGCTGCATCAAGCACATCAAGATAAGTTCTGCCAGTCAAAGCAAGTTCACGGATACTTTGTTGTGCAAGAACGGGTGAGACTGGACGTCCTCTAAGTGTCGCTAAATGTCCTGGTCCTGCAAGTCCCAATCGATCTCCTAAACCAAATGTTGTTGATTGTCTTCCGAAAGCCTTTGGTGATAAATGTGGGAAATATTTAGCAAGAATGATACGATTCTCATGGGATAAAGGGCTTAGTTTATATCCATCTTGAACTTCACCAGCCAGTTCATTAAATAATGCACCTTCGCCAACCGCCATGATCACTTTCTTACTCTCCACTTTGAGCATCAGTAGATGAACTTTATTATGGGTATGTAGAGAACGTTCATAAATTTTCACATGTTGTGGTGAAGCGGTTTCAATACGACCTTCTTTTAAAGCCTGGGCAATTTGTTTCATAATAATAATCCTCCATATAATAGTATTTTAATATTCCCCATGTATTAATTGTGCTGCGACCTCGTCGTACACCCACTTGATGGGAATATGATGCTCCCTAGCTGCCTTAGCGGCATCTTCGTACTCGGGCCCTTGGTGGATAATCTTCTGATCTTGCCAAGCCTGCTTCACTTTAATCGTTCCATATTTCGTAACCACTGAGATCCATTTGCGATCTAGTATTTTGCGAGACCATTCGCTTTTACGAACTCCAAAGGTTGTCGTCTCTCTTAATAGCGTCTCTTCACATTGATCCACATGATCTGGTAAAGATAATACAGTCACTAATACACCAGGTCTGTTCTTCTTCATGTAAACGGATGTGTAAAATACATCCAGTGCTCCTGCTGCCAACAAACGCTCCATCGCGAAAGCCATCATCTCACCTGTACTGTCATCTAATTGAGCTTCAAGAACTTGAATCGTCTCTCTCTGGCTATACTCATTGTGCTCTATTAGACATACACGCAGTACGTTGGGATGGGCAAAGTCTTTCGTTCCAGCGCCGTAACCCATTCTTTCGATTGGCGCTGCAGGAAGTAGTCCAAAGCGTGTCGCTAGAGCCTTTAGAATTCCTGCTCCAGTGGGAGTTGTCAATTCACTCTCTACAGCAAAGTCATCCAATGGAATACCCTGCAGGATCTCCAATGTAGCAGGAGCCGGAATAGGGTATAGCCCATGTGCCATTCGCATCCTTCCTCTTCCAGTCGGAACAGGCGATGATTCGATAATATCAATATCGAGATTCTCAAGTGCCAGACACACGCCGATGATATCAATGATAGAATCCATCGCACCTACTTCATGGAAATGAACATCTTCCGGGCTCATGCCATGAATTTTACCTTCCGCAACAGCAA
This sequence comes from Paenibacillus sp. Y916, assembly GCF_056786435.1. Lineage (NCBI taxonomy): Bacteria > Bacillati > Bacillota > Bacilli > Caryophanales > Paenibacillaceae > Paenibacillus > Paenibacillus sp. Y916. Next base: position 574,996 of record NZ_JBXCJA010000002.1, read on the forward strand.
TCGCTTGAAAGATTCGAATACTTCTATGCTTCACGCGTTCCGGTAATGAGGATTCCTCAATATCCTTAATAATTCCCGAAGCCTTACGATGGACATGATCGTGACTGTGGCCGTGATCATGGCTATGATCGTGACTGTGACTGTGATCATGGCTATGATCATGACTGTGGCCGTGATCATGACTATGATCATGACTGTGGCCGTGATCATGGCTATGATCATGACTGTGGCCGTGATCATGACTGTGGCCGTGATCATGACTGTGGCCGTGATCATGGCTATGATCGTGACTGTGGCCATCAGCCTCTTTTTCAAATCGGAGAACTAGCTTCTTAGCCGACATCCCTTGCTTCACAACAGTTTCAACATGCATTTCGAATGGATCAAAGGGAAGGAGTTTCAGGTGATCTCGGATATATTCGATATCTGCTCCTAGATCAATCAAGGCTGAAAGGGCCATATCTCCAGCAATCCCTGCGAAACAATCGAAGTATAATACTCTACTCATTTATCGCTCGCCTCCGCTACCAATTGTTGAATAATGGCTGCGTTATATCCCGCGCCGAAACCGTTATCAATATTAACTACTGAAATCCCTGCTGCACAGGATGTCATCATTGATAATAGGGGCGTAAGACCTTCGAAATGGCAACCATATCCTACGGAAGTAGGTACTGCGATAACCGGTCTTCGCACAAGACCACCTACAACACTAGCCAATGCCCCTTCCATACCGGCAACTACTATAACAACATTAGCACTTTGAATGTTCTCGCGATGCGCAAGCAATCGATCAATCCCTGCAACACCAACATCATAGATTCGCTCTACTTTACAACCCATCCACTCGGCAGTGATGGCCGCTTCTTCTGCAACAGGCATATCCGAGGTTCCCCCACTTAGTACGGAAACTTTCCCTAAGAAAAGACGCTTCGCTGTTCCATAGGTGAAGATTTGTGGAATAGCTTGATAGACTCCCTCAGGGAATAACTCCATCAATTCAGCGCCTATACTTGGCGATAAGCGAGTAACCATAACACGACCATGTTTCTCAATGAGACGTGAAACTATGATTGTAATTTGTTCCTTAGTCTTTCCAGCGCCAAACACAACTTCGGGAAATCCCGTTCTTTGTTCACGGTCCGTATCTAGCTTACAGAACCCCAATTCCTCAAACGAGCTCATAGCTGCCTCCTTGTTCCAATACGCGATTCATGCTGCCGCTTTTATAACCCGAAAGATCCATCGTTATAAATTCATAGCCTATCTTACGCAATTGGTTCGTAATTTCAGTTCCCATCTCGATCAGATGAGTCATTTCATTGGGTTCAACTTCAATTCTGGCAATATTATTATGCGTTCGAACTCGAACCTGACGGAATCCTATAGATAGAAGATAATCTTCTGCTTGATCTACTTTGCTTATGTTCTTAAGTGTAATCGTCTCCCCATAAGCAATCCGTGAAGACAAACATGCGAAGGATGGTTTATCCCAGTTCGATATTCCGAGCTGCTTCCCAAGCTCTCTAATCTCAGGTTTGAATAAGCCCACCTCTTGTAGCGGTCCGCGAACTCCATACTCTCGAGCTGCCTTCACGCCTGGTCTATGTTCACTCATATCATCTGCTATGAGGCCAAATACTAAGTGATCAAATCCTTCTACACTGTCATTAATATCGGGTAGTAACTCTTCGAACAGATTTTTTTTGCAGAAATAACAACGATTCTGTGTGTTCTCCACATATCCCGGTATTGCTAGCTCAGACGTATATACTACTTTATGCGGTGCACCTAACTCTATAGCAATTCGCTTCGCGTCTTTCAACTCACGAGAAGGGTATGTCTCCGAATCTGTTGTGACAGCCAATACATTGTCCGTCCCAAGTGTATCCAGTGCCACTTTTAGTAAAAGTGTGCTATCCACACCACCAGAGAATGCCACTACTACTCGCTTCATTTCAGCTAATGTCTTTTTTAGTTGGTCATATTTATGCTGTAGTTCAGACATTTCCTCACACCTTTCATTCCATTTAAGAACCCACGAAGTTTTAAGTTGTCATTTCCTTAATACTAGTAGAATCCGACATTTGGAATTTGGCAATTTCCTTATAGCTATCTTTCAATTGGCTATAGACTTTCAGATATATAGGTAGTAACTGTTGATAAAGTTGATGATTCTGCTCATTAGGTACATAGCGCACGTTAGAAGAGCCTTCAGAAGATGAGATTGGATCTATTAGATCATCGATCACACCCATTGCATAAAGACCTAACTTAGCAGCACCAAGCCCTGAGCTTTCTATGACTTCAGGCACTTCAACTGGAATTCCTAGAACATCCGCCATAATCTGACAGATAAGTTCAGATTGGACAACACCACCCGAAGCTCTTATGATGGTTGGCGTCACGGAAAGCCGTTCCATCAAAGACACAATCGAACCGATTTGAAAGATCATGCCCTCCATCGCTGCTCTTAGCATATGAGATTTATGATGACTCATCGATAGTCCAAAGTATACGCCTCTTGCTTTGGCATCCCAGAAAGGTGCCCTCTCACCTGTTAATAGTGGCAGAAAGAGAAGTCCATTTGCCCCTGGAGGCGCCTGTTTCGCTATTTCTAGAAATGAAGTATATTGTTCCAAATGATGCCGACCTAATGGTGCTAGCCCATCTGAGAACAATTGATCCACTGTCCACCGAAGTGCAACGCCACCGTTGTTCGAAGCTCCTCCAATGACCCAATAGTCCTCAGTCAGCGCGTAGCAGAACAATCGACCTTCAGGATCAAGTGTTGGTTGGCGAACAACCGCACGAACGGCACTACTCGTTCCAATCGTTACAGCAGCTTCCTTCGAATCCATCACACCGATTCCAAGGTTAGCAAGTACACCATCTGACGCTCCAATAACAAATGGCGTATCCTGATTCATCCCAATCTTAGATGCGTATTCAGGATCTAATCCCTTGATCACATATGTTGTGGGAACGGGTTCAGATAACTGCTGCTTACTTATTCCTGTCACTTGAAGAGCCTGTTCATCCCAATCCAATTGATGAATATTGAACATCCCTGTGGCACTTGCAATTGAATAATCAATCTTGTATTCCTTAAACAAACGATAGAATATATATTCTTTGATACCAATAAATTTAGAAGCCTGTTGATATATTTCTGGTCGATGTTCACGTAACCAAATCAGCTTCGTCAAAGGAGACATCGGATGGATTGGGGTTCCCGTATTCTGATAAATGGATTGCCCCTTCCCATTGCTGATCAATTCTTCGGCTGCTTCAACACTTCTCTGGTCTGCCCATATGATGCTTGCGGTCAATGGTTGGTGTTGCTCATCCATGACGATAAGACTGTGCATAGCTGAGCTGAATGACACACACAAGATATCATCTGGATGAACTCCCGATGCCACAATGACTACATTCATCCCATCAATCACGGCTTGAAAGATTTGCTCAGGGTCTTGTTCTGCCATATCCGATTGCGGAACATCAAGTGGATATGCAATTGAATGTACTTCCTTGACTTGCCCTGTACGATCGATCAACAATGTCTTTGCACTTGTCGTACCGATATCTACAGCAACTACAAAATTGGGTTCATTCATCATTTACTTAGATATCCCTCCTGGTCAAACTCCCATTCATAAGGTTCACTAATTATCTCTATGCGAGGGTTATTCCTCACTTCATCAAGTAAATTTTCAGAAATCTCGATTTCGCCCAAATGTAGCGTATCTCGAATTCTTGCTAATCTGCATGTGGTGAAATCAAGAATATTGCAAGTTTTGACCGCTGCTTTAATCGCATCTCGATCATTGCTAAGTGTTGTTGCCTGTTTCGTAGGAGCACATACCGTAGAAGTCAGACCATTGGCATAAGTAGCTATCCAATCAGCCTTACTCACTAAGCGTTGCGTCGTGAAATCTGCTGTACCTACACCATTCGCATTCCCCTGTGACTCTTCCGTTAAATCTAGGACAACCATCTTGTTGATCTCAGGTCCACCATGCGCATAAGGCGTTGGATAACGACCAGTCACGTTAGGATCCATACCATCTCCACTAATATTTTTACCAATATAATCTATCACTAGTACATCTAAATTAGAGAATAAAATTTGTGGCAAACGTCTTTTCGCTTCGAGAAGAAGTTCTGGTTCGCGTTCTTCCATCTCTGTTGCTGGAACGACCTCAATTCTACATGTTTCATCATAAGCATTCTCAATCAAAGCAACTCCGAATACGATCGGTAGCTTAGCAATCATTCTAGCAGCCATTGCCGGAACGTTCTCTGCCATGTATTTAAAGCCTAATTGATGTGTTGCTTCTGCACCTTTTTGTTTACCCAGACCAATCGCGATCATCTTCAGTAGTCCACTTTCAATGGTACCCCGGAATGCTGTATGCGGCTTCACACGATTAATTACGATAATGGCATCTGCCTCTGTTGCTGCTATTTTGTCCACATACACAGGTAATCCATTAGGAAGTGTATCAATCAATACAACATCCATAGATGATCGAATCGGAACGCCCATACTCTGTTCATCTATTCCTAGATGCGCAAGCACATCACTCTGTCCTTGATCTGTCGCACCGCCGTGGCTCCCCATGCAAGGAACGATAAACGGTTCTGTTCCCGCTCGTTTCAATTCATCAATCACACATTTCGTTATTTCATCAATCTTGTATATTCCTCGACTACCTACGGCAACAGCAACTTTACTCCCCGTAGCAATAGTAGCAATACATCCCGATTCATCCAACTTCAACTTTAGTTCAGCAATAGGATCAGCTAGCTTTGTAGCATCGAAATGTTGACGGATCTTCACCATGCGAGGCACAGGGATGTCCTTCAGCATTTGACTTAACAGGTCGCTACTCATATTGTCATCGCTCCAAATCCACCATCTACACGAATTAACGCTCCCGTAACGAATGAGGACGCTTTCGGAGAGGCTAAATAAATAATAGTTCCCTGTAATTCTTCAGGATTACCAAAGCGATTCATCGGTGTATGGTTCATAATAGACTCTGTCCGTTCTGGTGATAGAATCTTCCGATTCTGTTCAGCAGGGAAGAACCCTGGAATAATCGCATTCACTCTAATCTGATGCGGAGCTAGCTCACGGGCTAGAAATTTCGTCACACTGTTCACGCCTGCTTTGGATGCAGAATAGGTGAACACTTTGGATAATGGCGGATCAGACGAAACGGAAGATATATTAATGATCGATCCACCTTTTCCTTGATCAACCATTTGTTTACCAAATATTTGACTAGCCAATACGACACTCTTCAGATTGACATCCATGATCTTATCCCACTCATCCATCTCAAGTTCAAAGAAAGGCGTCGGACTATTCGCCCCAGAGCAGTTCACCAAAGTATCGATACTTCCTGTCCATGCTAACACTTGATTAAGCACTTCTTTTAACTGATCTTCTACTGTTACATCCGCTTGGAATACTTGGGCTTCTCCGCCTGCCTCTTCAATTCGTTTCTTCACGTCATTTGCCTTCTCAAGATTACGTCCAACGATAGCTACTCGTGAACCTTGAGCCGCTAAAGCTTCGGACATTGCTCCTCCAAGTACGCCGTTCCCACCTATAACTACTGATGTTGTATCTGTTAGATCAAATAAATTTATAATAATAGTCCCTCCTAATTGTTATGTTGCTATACTAACGCGAATAACAACGTTGTTATTAATCATAATAACCCACTTTATATATACTGTCTACCTCTTTACAACAAATAAATAACTTATCGTTTTGGATCGTCTATGTTATAATAACAACGTTGTTAATTGTAGGAGGGATAAATGAAGTGTCCGTTACGATTAAAGATATAGCCGAACGAGCAGGGGTAAGTTTTTCCACTGTTAGCAAAGCACTTAACGACAGTCCACTTGTGCACAATGATACGAAACAAAGAATACTAGATATCTCACTCGAATTGGGATATCAACCCAATACTGCTGCTCGTAGACTTGTATCGAATAAAAGCTGGACAATTGGCGTAGTATGGCCTTCAGTGGAAAGGTTCGCTCCATCTGCTCTCATTACTCGAATCAATAATGAAATGGCCAAACATAATTATACAACACTGTTATCTATTAATCAGACAGATTTGGCTATTGAGACCTTCTTACGATTACAGTGTGATGCCATACTAGTATTCTACGATCGAGAAGGTGATGAATTACAGAACTTTACTAAGCAATCATCTATTCCAATTCTTTATTATGGCGTAAATGGATTAACCCCTTTTACAACGATTGATGCCACACGAAGTAAAGCTATTGAGCTTGCTGTTGAGCATTTAGTCGTACTAGGTCATCAACGTATTGCTTATGTAGGAAATACGAATTCAATAGATCCTTTACAATCTGAGAAGGTCGCTACCTTCACTGAGCAATTGACCAAATATCATCTACCTATAACTATGGAATCTCTTCTTCCCATGAATAGTCTGGACACTTATGAAGGTTATATGACTACCAAACAATTACTCGTCTCTCCAAATCGGCCAACCGCCATCATCAGTGGGAGTTATGATCTGACTAAGGGGATCTTGCGTGCTGCTACTGAATTACAAATTCAGGTTCCAGAACAGTTATCGATCATTAGTTATGATAATATTCAACAGATGGAAGAACTTGAAGTACCTATGACAGCGGTAGGCGTAGCTTTAGCAGAAATTGTTGATACGACGGTGCAAACCTTACTTACGATGATTGAGCATAAGGAACCTGTACTCTCCATTTATTTGGAGCCAGAGCTAGTTATCCGCTCATCCACATCAATACCTGAAAAAATTTAATTCTTGTCCGCAAACGACATAAAAATAACGGATTTCATACGTATTTTCTACGTTGAAATCCGTTATTCCTCTATTCATTTCCTTGAAGAATTCCTGCAACGGGGGTGACACCGAAAGCCTTTGCTAAATCAATCAATTGCTGGTCCGTTATTTTTTGTTTAATGGGATGATGAGCTACTAACATATATATTTGCGCAGCCTTTTCTACCGTTTCAATCAACCCAAAAGTTTCATCCAACGTAGATCCTGTTCCGAATATGCCATGTTGCGGCCAAATGACAATGCGATGATCCTTCATCTTCTTCGCTGTTTCCCGCCCGATCTCATTACTCCCAGGCACCATCCAAGGAATCACACTAACACCATCAGGGAAAATAACGATACATTCTGTACACATCTCCCATAGCGTCCGAGTAAACAGTAATTCATCCAGATCATGAATAAAAGTCATCGCAAGTGTGTTAGTAGAGTGTGTATGCATGACAATTCGATGTGTTGGATCTACTTGTAACCTTTCTATATGACTCATGAAGTGGGATGCCAGCTCGCTTGTTGGAACTGCTCCATCTTTTAGTCCCCACACAATATCAATGCTATCGCCCGTCGATGATACTCGAATAACGCCTAGATTCGACTCAGGATCCGTGATCATATTTTTAAAATACTTGCCCGATCCCGTTACTATGAAGTATTTATCTGCTAATGGCTCAACTGGAAAGGTCAAATCAATCGTCCTGCTCACTCTCTGTGTATCGATATATTGGCTAACTTCGGACTCATCTAACAAATAACTAATATTCCCTCCGTTACGTTCGTCCCAACCCAATCTCCACATATGATAAGTAATATCCGCCATTTCACGTATAAAAGGTACTTCCATTGTTGACACATAGCTCCGCGCTGGTTCATCAACCTTCAATGTTAAAGTCACAATAGTTCTCTCCTTTATAGAGGTTTATACATTTATCCTACGTTTACGAATCTTTATTGTCAACACGACAATCATAATTAATGTTGTTTTATATTTTATTTATGTATTTTTAATGACAACCAAAGAAACAATGTATCGGTAATCACTTAAAGTTGCTAAAATTAAGATGATTGTTCTATTGTAATTAATTAGAAAGAGTGGTGTCACTAATGTTAGCAGCTGAGAGAAGGCAACGAACGATTGACCTTATTCATCAAGATAAGCGCGTATTGGTCGCCGACTTAAGTAAAATGTTTGATGTCACAGAAGAGACCATTCGTCGAGATTTAGAAAAGTTAGAGAAAGAAGGAATTGTAACTCGTACTTACGGTGGAGCAATGCTGAATCGACACACGAACGAGGATCTGCCCTATTCAACTAGGAATACGATTAATATGGACATGAAAAGAGATATTTCCTTAAAAGCTCTACATTTAATTCAAGATGGCGATACGTTAATGGTAGATCCCAGTTCAACGGCATTCGAATTTGTGAAGACATTAAATAATAAAAACAATCTCACAATGATCACGAATTCCATTAATATTCTGTCTGAATTTCCCAATACCAACTTGAATATTATTTCAACTGGGGGCTCTTTGCGATATCGTTCACTTTCATTAGTAGGACCTATTTCTCAAGAAACAGTGCAGAAATATAACGTAGATACAGCTATTATCAGTTGTAAGGGGCTTTCCCTCGACAAGGGGATTACAGATTCCAATGAACCTGAATGTGAATTGAAGAAAACGATGCTCAAACAAGCTAACAAAGTTATTCTCCTAGCTGACCACACGAAATTTGATAAAGTTGCCTTTGTAAAGCTAACTGAACTAAATGTCATCCATTATATCATTACAGATCAGAAGCCCTCCAATCCGTGGTTAGAGCGATTGGCGGAGCTTGATATTGAAGTTATTTATTAAACTGTTAGGAGGATGAATATTATCCTCCTCTCTTTAGGAGTTCCCCCAATTTACACTTACATGTAATCCTTCCAACTATTATTGTTTGTTGACAAGATAAGTAACCATTGGTTATTATATTACCATCGGTTACTAACCAGTGGTTATACAACGTTAATTTCTCAATAGGAGTGCTTATCAGAAATGTTAACTAAACAGGAACTTCGTTCACAAGAGACGAAGAAAGAAATCATTAAGGCGGCTGGACAGCTGTTCTCTACCCAAGGGTTCGATTCGGTTACGATGCGAGAAATTGCCAAAGTCGCAGGTTGTTCCCATACTACGATTTATATTTATTTTAAGGACAAAGAAGCATTACTCCATCAGCTCTCTATGCCCCCACTCGAAGCATTAAAAACGCAACTGAAGAATATCTCGCTACAAATAAATTTATCCCCTGAAGAAAGGCTTAAAACCATCAGCCTTGAATTTATTCGTTTTTGCTTGCTTCATCGGAATATATACACAACCTTTATAGCTGTAAAGTCATCGCGTGTGGACCAAAAAGACTCAGCGAATGAAATTAATACAATGAGGATTTCTTTGTTTACATTTCTGGAGGAAGCACTTCAATATTGCTTGACCATTGAGGGGAATGATGAACTTCTCTTGATGTATACTCGCATCTATTTCTTCACCTTGCATGGCATCGTAAGTACCTATACCCATTCTGAAGAATCTCTTGAGAGCTTGATGGAAAGACTGTTACCTACTTTTGAAGAAGCGATTGAGGTGTTATTGATTGGTATGCAGGAGAAATTAAAAGGAGTGAACTAAAATGAAAATAACACAAATTTCAGATCATATTTGGAGTTTGAAAATATGGATAGTGATTCCGATTCACGTGTGGGTTGTTGTTAACGAGGAAGGAGTAACCTTGGTCGATGCAGGGATACCCTTCATGGCCAAAGGTATTCTTACATTTATAGAAAAATTGGATGCAGGACCACTGACAACCATTCTCTTAACCCATGGTCATGGCGATCATACTGGAGCCATCCAACGAATACTAGAAGAAACACAAGTCCCTGTATTCGCCCATCCGATTGAGATTCCTTATATAGAAGGAGAGCTTCCCTATCCTCGTAGAAAAAAGGCAGCGATCACCGTTGCTAAGCAACTCACGCAAGCCCTTCCCGAGAACGAGCACGGGATACTTCAATCCATTGGGGGATTGACACCTTACCACACCCCAGGTCACTCCCCCGGTCATGTCGTCTATTTCCATCCGGAGGATCAAGTGCTGTTGGTTGGAGATTTATTCACAGCTAAAAAAGGTGAACTCCGCAAACCAATGGCGATGTTTACCGCCGATATGGCTGAAGCCATCCGAAGCAGTTCCATTGTCCGTCAATTGAGACCACTCCGACTTGAAGTCTGTCATGGATCAACCGTTCTCCGACCTGCGGATCAGTTAGACACGTATTTAAAGTCTTAGGAAGTATCGATTTCTACACAACGTCATACTCAACAAGCCAACAGTCTCTTAATTCACCTTCATGCCATTCATGTTTCTCAAGCAGTTTCTTTTTCTCAAACCCATTCTTTTCGTATACCCTCAGAGCTCTAACATTCCAAGTCTGAGGGTCCATAACAATTTTGTCCGCGTCTTTATTCGTGATTAGATAATGAACCATCTCTTGTATCAAAACTGAACCGATACCTTGATTCCAATATTCAACTTCGCCTATGAATTGATCCATTCCATATGATGTGGACGGTCACAATCATCCCATTTATTCTCCTATTTAGTGTATCTTAGCCGTCCAACCAAACATTTGTCGCATACAAACAATGAACGATGGATGAAATAAACCCTCCGATCGATGAGCTGGGGTGATACATCCAACTCTTCCTTGCCCGTAAGTATGAATCCAACCAGCGGGTGCCTCTCCATCTTTCGAGCTGGAACGCAAGAATACATTTGTATTGGCTTCGTCGCATTTCACAAAATAATGTTCATCGAGGAATGAGAATGATCCCCTATTCATCTCAAGCCCTGATACCAGCTCTGAATTCACTGTCCATGGAATAGACTTGTCCAAGACTGGATGATAAGTAACTTCAGCATTTTCTGCTGGATGGTAAAGAAAGAATCCACGTAACATTTGTACATATTCGGAATCCTCATCATAAGATGCCATTCCGGCATGCCACGCAATCCAAGCTCCACCTTGTTCTACATACTGTACAATCTGCTTTGAGACTTCTGGTGTCATCCAACGCAGTTCAGGTTCGTTCTGTGGATCTACTCTGTTTTCTGCAAACAGAATAGTTATATCCGGCTTGTCATTCAGCCGTTCACTTATCCAACTGGTTTCACAAAATTCAAGCTGAACCTTCCCCTCCGCGATGAGCGGAGAGAGAATTTCAGTCAACGATTGTTGGATCAGGGCAAGGTCATGGTAAAAGTCCCCCACTATAGCTAGTACCTTTTTCATATCGGCAAATCTCCTTTCTGTACTTGAATGTATATGTTAGAAAGGCATCGGTTGACCTTTATGATCAACCATCCAAGCATCATCTGGCAACTTCACTTTCCCCTCGATCATATCTAATATCCCTCCGGCAGTATCCTCCGGATCCCCCGGTGCTTGGTCTCCACCCATTTGCGTCCGTATCCATCCTGGATGAATTGAGATAACACTGAATCCTTCCGGTGTTAATGCATTCTTTAACTGAGCCGAGAAGAAAGTCAGAGCATTCTTAGATATCGCATACGGATAATCCCCACCGTAAGCACTAGTGAAGCATCCTGATTCGGAGCTTACATTGATAATACAAGCATTTTCACTTCGACGAAGTAAGGGCAAGAAATGCTTAATCATCTTCATCGGACCGTAGACATTAGTCTCCATCGTCTGTTCCATATCACTAAAGTCTAAAGATTCAATAGTCTCATCACGGGCGATAAGAATGCCTGCATTATTCACAATTACGTCAATATAGTCCATTTCAGACTCAATCGTTTCTTTTGCCTGAAATATCGAATTCTCATTCGTTACATCCAGTGGAACAATCGTAAGTGTCCCCGTGCTAGTATCTAATTCGCGTAGTTGTACATCATCCCGTTCCGGGTTTCTACTTCCAGCTATGACATCATGTCCACGTAACAATCCTTCTCGAACCGCAGCGTAGCCCAATCCTTTTCCAGCACCTGTTATTAATATTCTCATGGCGTATAATCAGTCTCCTTCAATCTATCGATTTCGTTACACTGGTGGTTAGTTATTATCATTCTCAAGCAATTCAATGAGTACCTTCAAATGATCAGAGCTATCTATGTAAGCATAGCGCCCACCTGTATATTCACCTTTCTGAATCAACGGCATGCCATTCTTCTCTAGCAACATCACTTTTTCCTTCATTCCATGGATCATGAATGCGATATGATGAACTTCTTCGCCCTGTTCATCAAGGAATTCACGCCAAGTACTCGGATTCTCATCGGGCTCAATTAATTCAATTTGCAGTTGGCCACAATCGATAAAAGCGAGCTTTGCCCGTGCTTCTGCAGGTTGACCTTTGTATTCCGTCTGTGACATTTCAAGCGGATCAGTCATAGACCACTTTGGTTTCTCAATGCCAAAGAAATCAGCATAAACTTGTGATACCTTTTCAATATCTTTGACGACGATCCCGATTTGTGTCACGACTTGAGTTCCCAATATGTTCTTTTCCATCCTTATCAGTCTCCTTTAGTAGTAGTCAAAACGAAAGCGCTTGCACAAATTTCCATTGATAAAGCTGATCACAGGATGACTCGATTCTACCAAATAATCTACACCTTGTCACATCCCACGAACTCTTCACCAATGAATCCCACGCCATGCGATGTGTAATCCGTAGAACAACTACCGATACGTTGGAAGAAGAAAGGGGATCGGTATGCGATAGCCCTACATCTTCTATCCAAGAAGGCAACAGTTAGCTCTTCACAGTGAATGACTCACATTATCTTTTTTTGTCTATACCAATAAGAGTATATCTCCTCATATCCGAGTCCCGCATATAATTTTATAGCTGGCGCATTACTTTTCACTACCAACAAGTAACTGTGGCTTGCCCCATTCAACTTGGCCCACTTCCCAATGTGCAAAATGAGTTCTCTAGCATATCCTCTATTCCTATAGTTAGGATCTGTGACAATATCATAGAGTCCAACATGATTTTGTTCGATCACGCCAACGCCACAAGCAACGGGAATGTTATCATGATAGAGTGTAAAAAAGCCTTTCTTTAGATATGACTTGGACAGTAAACTCTTGGTGACTTCAGCATTAGATTGAGTGAGTTGATTCATATCCGTCACAATATTTAGCCATTCATTCGTCATTTCAACACTAACATGTACATCGTTTGTTCGAGGTTCTTCAAGCACTGACAGATCAAGAATTTGAACACTTGAATGGTCCACAACATCATAACTTAAGCCGTTCAATATATTGTCTATATTCCCTGGAGTAACAAAAGGAGTTATTTTAAAGATGGTATCCAATCCAACGCTCGCATAAACATCTTCACAATACTGGATTTTACCTAGAGTATCCTGCTCATTCTCATTGTAAATGGGGCTAATGGAATTCGATCTTTTCGTATATCCGTTAGCGAAACGTAAGAGCCACCCGTCATGAACAAAACTCTGTAATGCCGGCCAAGCGTTAAGGGCGTATTCCTCAATCTTTCTATCCATACCATTCACCACCATATATTCACTTTGAATAAATATACACGGTATTGAATGTTCATTCAATGGTTTATAATCACTTTTTTTATAAATACTTTTCCTTTAATGAACCTACAACCATACTAAAATAATCCACAAAAGATTACTAACCCTACAATTTGCTGAATTAACGATACACTCTACTTGTGTTTCATTTTCATTAAATTTAAATAAATACCCGTGCTTAATAAACGCATTTCTAGAGTTAACCAAGCCAAACGTTCCCTCTTCAGTTTCTTCAATTTTATAATCCGTTCATCACTCTACTATAATAATTATTGAGACCTATGAGAACGAAAATCCCACCAATTATCTCCCCCTTATTACTTAAACGAGCATGAAATAATATGGTTACTTACAAAATTAATTCTCTTGAATGTGTCGACTATTTCAAGTTGCTTTCTAATTATCTATTAACCCAATTTGGTATATGTTGTCCAAAATACTTACCAATCTTCTCTAATTCTAGCATTACTACTTTGATTTTCTCTTCTTCTAAAAACCAATTCTCTCTACTAATAGCTCTATTATCAATAACTGTCGATACCATATACCTAATATTCATTGGAAAAACGGTCTGATAAGTCATTAATGCTCGTCTTGAGTGATGCGCTTTGCATACCAGCATGACACTCTGAACATTTAAGTCTTTTGACTTCATTACTTCCCAACAATTTCTAGCATTATCAAAAGTATTCTTTGCTTGATCTTCTCTTAATATGACTTCTTCAGGTACACCTAGATTTATTCCGATTTTTCTGAAATAATTCCATTCTGTTTCATTAATTTTCGAATTATAACCTCCTGAAGGCAGTATGTATGGTGCTAAACCTTTATGGTAAAGCTCCGCAGCTCTTTCCATTTGTTGAGGATGACTACCACCAGGTACTACAATAATATCTGCTGGTAGAATTTCCGTTTCAACAAATATTAAATCCGTAATACAACTAAAAGGATATTTCATGTTCTTCCTCTTCCTTGAAATAAATTCATTTTTCTAAATTAATTTTAATCTCTCATTTGCGTAAGTAGCCTCACCTATCATTCCTGCTCTTTCACCTAGTTGGGCCTGCTGAATCTTACATGCGTGATTGGATATCTTTAACGCGTGTTTAGCCGTTGTCTCTCGAACGATATTTAGCAATCTATCACCAGCAGCAGACATGCCACCACCTACAATAATGACTTCAGGGTTCAATAAATTGATAACGTTAGAAAGACCATAACCTAATATCCTCCCCGTTTCATGCATAACTTCAATAGCGAGATGATCTCCTAGATCATATGCTTCGGAAATCATTTTCGCTGATATTTCACTTTGATCTTGCCCGACCCATTCTTGAATAATACTTTTTTGACCTGCATTGAGTCTCTCAATACAGGTATTTACCATGCCTACCGCAGAAACATATCTTCCTAAGCATCCTGAACTTCCGCATTTACAAGGACGCCCCTCTCTGTACATATTCATATGTCCAATTTCCCCAGCACTTGAAGTTGTACCATAAATGACTTTTCCATCATTGACTATTCCCGACCCTAACCCTGTTCCTAACGTAATTAATACTAGATTTTGATAACCCATTCCAGAACCATATCGCCATTCACCGTAGAGATTTACACGAACATCATTATCAATAAAAGTAGGAAAATCAAAAAAAGTCTTCATACGATTAACAACATGAATGTTGCTCCAGTCAGGGAAATTAGGTGAAAAAATCGAAAGCCCTTCATAAGGATCTAAAAGACCTGGAATACCCATCCCCATACACTTAATATCGGTTAGAGATAAATTTGATGTAAGAATCATTTCCATGATCGTTTCTGTAATTCTATCCATTACATGGTCAGGCCCCATGGCTGCTTCAGTAGGAACACTTTTTTCTGTTAGCGTCTTAAAATCATTATTAAATATAGCCGCTTTGATGTTGGTACCACCAAGATCAATTCCTATAGTAAACTGATTCATATATTTCATCCTATTCTGTAGTTTGTCAGACTTATTCGGTTGGATGTACGAACTGAACCTGCTTCTCGATATCCTTCTTGACGGCCGAGGAGCGAATCTGATGGAAGGAATGTTATGTCACTAACTTCCTTAGTTACTCTCTAGTTCCTTAACTAATATTGAATTTATCTCTCTTAATGTCCTGTCTGTCTTGAACTCATCCCTTGGATCAGACCAACTAAATCCATCTCCCACGTATCTTGGGATTACGTGCATATGGTATTGGCTCTTAAACCAGTTTCTAGTTCTCTTTCCTGCAAAAGGCTCATCTAAAAATCCCCTTACGACTAGCGGCTTCTTTAATTTCTTACTAGGAATATTCTCTATCGAGGTCTTCTTACCATAAATCTTTCAGTATTTTTTACAAATCCATATTGTTCGTACAATCCGTGAGCATCAGCTGTTCCTAAGAATCCAGATAAACCTTTTAAATCTTCGCTCTGTATAATGACTTTTACTAGATTTTTGCCAATGCCTCTACCTCTATACTCATCATCAATTACGACATCACACAACCAGTATGTGGTTGCCCAATCAGTGATAACTCGTGCAAATCCAATCTGTCTACTTCCATGATAGACACCATAACATAGTGAAGTTTCAATCGATCTATTCATTATTTCAACTGATCTTTTATTCGCCCAATAAGACGCAGCTAAAAACATATGGATAGTTTCATGATTTAAGAGTGTTTTGTCTGTGCTAATCAAATATTCTTCGAATCTAACTTCCATAAAAACATCCTCCATTTTGCTTCATGATAGAACTGGATACAATTCCTGAATTACTTACGATTGCCTTCGATATGGTTCAAATAGTATTCAATACCAGCCCTATCTACATCAGAAAATTGTCTAGGATTATCATCTATTAGAATCCTCAAATCTCTTACATTGATCCACCTGATCCCTGTTGTTTCGTCGCCTGATTTCAGTAATTCTCCGTTTGCTTTGCATCTGAAATAATATCCAACTGAATCTACAGGTCCTTTTATAGTTTGAAATGCTGCAAATGGTTTTATACATTCAACTTCAAAGTAAACTCCCTCAGTAACAATCCTTAATTCTTCTCCTTCTATTGTAATGAGATCCAATCCAGTTTCTTCTTTAACCTCTCTTCTTAGGGCTTGGGTTAGTGATTCAAACTGTTCAATTCGTCCACCAGGTAGTTCAATTGTTATAGGTTCATTCGTTTTTGTTCTATTCTGAATGACAATTTCTAATTCTCCATCCATTTGTCTTTCAATTATTGCCCTTGTATTAACATAAAACATGACATCATCCCTCTCTGTTAAAGCTGTTTCCAAACTCTGCATATGATTTCACATTACGTTGTGCATTCCTGGCTAGATGATGATCACTATATCTAAGAGTTACCTTCACGATTCCATTGTTCTATCAATCCTTCAAGTTCTAATAAATCTCTTACAATTCCATCTGATTCAAATCGTTCTGTATAATAAGTGTCTTCTTTCCAAATCCCCCTCATACCAGCATCTCTACTCGCAATTACATCATTTGTCGGATGATCTCCCACGTAGATACATTCTGTAGGTTGTACGTTCATCCTTTCAGCTGCTCTAAGGAATATAGATGGATCCGGTTTTCGAATTCCCTCTAATTCAGATATCAATATGACTTCAAAGTAGTCTTGTATTCCTAATGCTTGAATATTACTAGATTGAAAATCACCATATCCATTTGTAATCATTCCGAGCTTGTATCCCTTATTTTTGAGATTATTTAGTGTTTCAATTGTATTAGGGAACGACACTGCAAAAGATGAGAATCCGATTGTGTAGTCAGATAGTAAGTCATTCCAATCTAAAGGTAATTGAAATTCCTTGATGAGGTCCTGATAGACTTTATCCTTCCAGACATACCCACGATGATCAAGTTCAATGAAACGGTTAATATAGTCTTCTTTATTAATATCCTTAGCGTGTTTTATAATCCTTTCATATTGATCGACAATAAAAAGGTATAACGAATGATTACGATCCAAGAGATTTCCATCAAGATCAAAAATAATTGATTGAATCATATAATCTCCATCCTTTAGTAGTTCAAGTGATTTTCGTCTAACGTTCGCGTATTACCGACGTCCAAACGGCTTAGGGATTCTAGATTCGGGTGTCTCTACCACTTAGCGATTGAGGAACAAATGAGATAATGCTGTTTTCAGCACCTCGATTCATATTCAAAAAACACTTACAAAATCCCTTAAACCATCTTTTAATATTTCAATTCCTTCAATTACACTTTTCATATTTTCTTCATCATTCATATTATTCCTTGCATGTAACAAAACGGGTCTTAATGATTCTACTGAATTACCAAATTGATACATCCATTCATATCTTGGTACCATCCACAAATGAAAATGATGTGTCGTGTCTTCATTATAAAAGTAATATACCTTATCGATTCCCAATAATCGCCTTTGTTCATGCCTTATCTTATGTATTAAAGAGATATATTCCATTTGTTCTTCAACCGTTAGCTCATCCATGCTGTAAAAATGTCTTTTCGAGGCTAGTATCACTAAACCTGTAATCGGGTAAGCAACATCTTGATGCACATGAAAATTGGAACTTTCATACATTGTTCCACCCGTTGGTGTGATTAATCCACTTGTTAAGGCGCAGCTTAAGCATTCTACTTCTACTGATCTACCGTCAGCCAATGTAATATGTTTTGGCATACTTCACCTCCAGGTTATAATAACGGACTTACTTAGTCATTTCATCTAAGGTTCGAGTAGCTTAAATAACCGAAGGGAACGGGTCGTCAGACTTAGCTGGTTGAATGTGTCGCCTGAATCCACTTCTCTAAGATTCTTCTTAGCGATCATGATCGAATGCCCGCAGTAAGAGTGCATTGTTATGTAACGTACCTTGCTTCTTTGGATCACTTCCCGATTACAGTTCGTTAATCATGTGTATATCTTTTGGTTCTTTATTAAAAAGTTCCACATCTATTTCTTCTGTTATCTGACTCCCATTACTCTTATAAAAGGATACAGCTGACCTTGTTTCCGTCGAAGAAATATACAGATACTTGGCCCCCCTTTTTTTGGCCTCTCCTTTCAATTCATTTAATATCCGGGTTCCAACACCTTTTCTTCTATAGTTTTTAGATACGTACATTAAATCTATCTGCAATTGATCTTGATTATTGCCTCTAAATTGATGAGCAAGAACTCCGAATCCAATTAATGTGTCTCCATAGAATGCTCCGATGGACAATCCGCCATTACGTAATTCAAACAAATATCGTTCTTGTATTTCCTCTATCAAATCTTCATTCCAATTAGCGCATTCATGGTTCGTGGTGATTTCTACTATTTGTCCATTTTGCATCTCATAAATTAGATCGATGTGCTCGGTTCGGTCGATTTCTTTAAGTTTATTTACTAGATCTAAAGACATTATTTGATATGTAATCATGGGTAGCCTCCATAAAATAGGTAGTGTTCTCGAGGGACGTTTATTTCATATGTACTTTTAACTTATCGGCCTCTAGTGCCATCTCCTGATGAATATTGATAATTTGCTCAAGCTGAACAACACGTTCCTGAAGCTTTGAGTTTAGAGGATCATCTTTTAACTGAGCCGCCAATGATAAAAACTGGGGCACTTCCCAGACGCTTCGTAAAGCAGTACTTAAACAGTAACCATACCTAGCTAGTCGCTCGTCCCCCTGCCATCCCATATCCCTCAATCCTTTGATGTAGGCTTTGAATAAAGATTGTTGAAAAGCTTCGTATTCAATTGTCGGAATAATGCCCAGGCTCATGTTTACACCAAACATCTTCCCAAGGTCCTCACCGATGCCTGATATACTCATGAATTGCCAGTCTATCAGCACTAATTGATCGCTCTCTGAATCATTTTTGTTTATTAGCATATTCATTTGACTCAAGTCTTGATGTGCTAGCACACGTGGCAAGCACTCAAGAGAAGTTAAGTTTTCTTCAATATCTTTAGAAAAGCTTAGAAACCACGTCCAAATGCTCAGTTCATTTTTCCTTTGTAATCGATTTAAGTAAACTTCCGGATTAGGAGCATACATTCGACTTGATGTTGTCCATGACTTAAGCCAGCCTCTGCATATCCATTCCTCATTGGGTATTTCTTTTCCCGTAATATAGCTTCCATTAAAACGGCCTATCTGACGAGCGATAAAGTCAAACTGTTCCTGTGAATGTGCATAGTTACCTTCTATACGTTCCATCCATAACCATATGGTACCATCCTGCTCTTCTTCAACAAGATAACTCCTGGCAGCTTTAATTGCCTTGGGCAGATCTTCCATAAGCTTTGATTCAAACACAAGTGCTTCCCGACGCCAGTAATTGTGATGATGAGGTTCTTCTTTCTCTGCACTATCCGCTTTAATAACTTTTAATATAATAGACCATGGCTGCTGCTCATTATTAATTCTTACGGAGCCATGCAGATGAAAAATTCCCGCTGTTGTAAAATTTGGTGTTTTATAATCTAAATCGTCGCATGTGATCGTTATAAGTTCTAATGTAACTTCACCAAATATGTTTTGGATACAAGCATAGATTTGATCAATTTTGTTCCCTATAGGTAAACTTGTATTATTATGTACTAACAGATTCAAACCTATGAACCTCCCTAATTTATTGACTAGTATTATCGAAATTTATTATTTTCAACAATCCGAGAATTATATTCATTCAAAGTTTTACTCTCCTGCCTGTTAGCTAATTATTTTTAATGCTGCGCATTCCTGAGGTTCAAGCAGTTTAAGGATTGTAGGTTGGGCGGATCAGACTTATGCGATTGGATGTGTCGCCTGGATCAGCATCCTTGAAATCCTCCTAGGCGACAGATAGACGCTTGCGACGATACAGAAATGCATTGTATCAGGAGATCTCTCTCCCCTTAGTTTACTTTCAAAATATCTATTATTCATTTGTCTATTTTATAAATTCTTCTTTGATTTCATCCTTTAGATCCCATATAGACCATGCTGCTTCTAAGAGATTCCCTTGATTATCTCTAAAATAAAAATACTTTGCCTCCCCGTCTCCAAGTGTCTGCAAATCATCAACTACAATTCCATTATTCTTCAAGTAACCATGAGTATATTCGATATTCGGACAATTTATAGCCATGATTGGAAATGACTTTCCATTACGCGTTATTTCCAATCTATTTTTGTCTTCAGTCTCTATAAGTAATAAAGCAATTGAATGTTTATAAGGATGGTGTAACACCGCCATAAATGAACCCCGATCCTGGAACTTATTCATTAATTTAAATTGCAAATTTCCTGTATACCATTCTATTGATTCCTCAATGTTTGAAGTTGGAACGTAGACATAACCAATTTGTGTAAAGGAAAAATGTTTACTCATAGTTAATCCTCCGTTGGTTTTGGTTTATTTGTTTTGATTTTATTTTATCTTCATTGAAATCATATATTTTTCACCCAATATATTCCTCATCGATTTCTTCTCACGTTGCGCATTCCTGACGTTCAAGCGACTTAAGTGGCCGAAGGGAACGGGTCATCAGACTTAGCTGGTTGGATGTTTCGCCTGAATTCGCTTTCACTTCACATTTTGTTAAACGTATTATTCAGAATGCCTCTTAGCTCTTCTTTACACTTTTCAATATCAAATTGTGAATTATTGATCCATTGCTTATCAATTTTTAATGAATCAAAAATTTCACGTTCAATATTCTTCATTTCTTGAAGAACTTGAACAGTCCCATCAAATCCACGATATCCCTGCATCTTGCCAAATCCTTGATTTGTATAATATTCAATAAATCCGTCGGACCATTCCTTAGGTCTTTCATTTATTGCTTTTTCAAAAGTAGACTTGATATCTTGTTGGTCAACATAAATCAATAAAGGATTCAATGACTTTACTGCATCCTCTAACTGTAATACGTAGTTAATAACATCTTCTTTTGGTTTGTTATATTTCACCGTACCTATTGTCACTGGGTTTTGTATAAAACAACATTCAAATATGTGTAATGAATTACTCTGAAGATTATCTTCCTTAAAGCCATTCCACTTTTCTGTAATCAGCCTTACGTTTTGTTCGAATGGCAACTCGTAAATATCTTTTGTGGATATTTCATGTAGTAACTCATCTGGAAAATCAGATCCATATTCATTTTTTATTTTTCGATAGGGGATTAAGAAATCACTCCCTTGTTTTACTGCTCTACTCTCTAATATTTCTTTAAATCCTTCATGGTCTGCCAATAACCTATTAAATTCTTCTTGTCTATAAAAGGAAACTCCATCGTAATCAGCAGGATGATCTAAATTTCCTTCTAAAAAAACATGTGTCTCAATACTTCTTTCATCACATATTTCAGATACTAATTGTGCGACAGTCGTTTTCCCTGATCCAGGTAATCCCTCAATCATAATCAATTGTGTATTGATAGATTTAACTCCTCCATCTTTTGTATTCAAATTAAACCATCAAGGTTTCCATTTTGTCCGATTTCACTAACTTTTGGCTTTCCTAATGTACAGTACTTCCATGAAATTATAATCATTGTTCCTTATTTATTGTCTATTGTTGTTTCTCTATTTATAAAACAGTCTATTAAAAAAAACCATATAAACAACAAATGAAATCCTAAGAAAGTCACAATATATTCCTGCTCAATAAAAAGCACTATAGGTACAAGTAATAAAAAGAGTAATCATTTTTTTTCAATTTGCCTTTCATCATGAATCCCCACCTTTCATATTCCTCTTGGTGACCGAGAGCGTTAGCGACGCAACAGGTATGGTGTTGTT
This sequence comes from Paenibacillus sp. Y916, assembly GCF_056786435.1. Taxonomy (NCBI): domain Bacteria; kingdom Bacillati; phylum Bacillota; class Bacilli; order Caryophanales; family Paenibacillaceae; genus Paenibacillus; species Paenibacillus sp. Y916. The sequence continues at coordinate 597,310 of NZ_JBXCJA010000002.1, forward strand.
AACCCTTCATACCAGAGTATAGTAAGGTATCCAAAAAGGATCCCTAGAACTGATGTTTCTTCCATTTACGAATCCTAGAACGAAATGTCTTGAAAGGCGCAACTGAATTAATGTGAATCCATTTGACCATCGCCCACCTCGGATTAGTACCTGTCCATTGTCTAACACCTTGCGTAAAAAGTTCTTCTTCATCCAAAGAATCAATCCATTCCTGCCATTGTTGTTCTGCTTCTTTGAATAAAGATCTCAATTGGTTTAAAGAGTAGGACGCATATGTATCATAAAATGATTGATACAGTCCGCCAAGTTGATTCCATTTATAGTTTGGAGCAGGCATAATGACTGGTTTACCTATTTTTTCATCCCTGTCCCATCCCATAACAAGATTCATCCAGCCAAGTTGATAGGCAATGATTTCTGCAGGCGTGCGATCTACCTCTTGAATACGTATGTCTTTTTGATGCTCACTAATTCCATCAAATTCAATATCCAGAGACAGATAACCGATATGGATAGCGCTTTTCAATGCCTGTTTAGATTCATAATCATAACTTGGCATAAAAATCCCCCTTTTTAAAATTCGAATAATATATCTCAAATTCTAATTCTGTAATTTCTTTGTTAAGTAGAGAACAATATCATGATCTATTACAACAGTTTCCCCATATTCAACATAATGTTGTCCATTATGTATCCCTTTACCATCTGGGACATAACCACGATTTGCATACAGCACTTGAGCATTACCATAATCAGAAAATACTCCTACTCCGATTCCGGCAACGGATGATTTTTCTCTTATTATTTCTTCGGCGCGATCCATCAATTTAGAGCCAATACCTAATCTTCTATATTTTAATAAAACATTAAAGTCATTAACTTCTGGTATACTTTTCTCCCTAAATGCAGGATAATACGATTTCCAAAGTACATTTACATACCCAACAAATTGTCCATTTACTTCGGCAATCAATGTCACTCTTTCCCCGTTATTCTGTTCAATTATATATCTCTCATAAAGAGAAATAGATTTGTCCCAGCCTTGTTCTTTAAAAGCATCCGAAATAATCCTTGGATCATTTTCAGTTGCTTGTCGAATTGATATAGTCATAATTCATCTCACTTTCTTTATCATAATCTTCTTGTTCAGCGGGGATTTCTCATAACATTCGCGCATTACCGACGTCCAAACAGCTTAAGGAACGTAGATCCTGGTCGTCAGACTCAGTTGCTCGAATATATCGCCTGAACAAGCTACTTGAAAATCCTCCTAAGCGGGCCCACGCAATAGGAATGCGATGTGATGTCGGGGACATCTTCGATTTACCCCAAAATATTTTCATGATCTTACTTCATTTAAAAATCTTGTTATCACAGGTAGATCTGGGGGACTTATTTGATCTGGTATCTTGTTCAGATCAAAAAGTTCTCGTCTTGCAACTTCTTTCATTTCTTCCCCAGGCTCCATTGAACCTCCCGGTAATCCCCATAAACCATTATCCGTTCTTTGTTGTAATAATAATCGACCTTCTCCATCTATAAGAATGACACATGCTCCAGCCATAATTATTGGATAGGTACCTACTAACTCTCTTAATTGTCTTATGTAATTCAATATCTTCACGCCCCTTTTGGTCTTCATTTGCCTTAACTGGTTTTATTAATACCTATCCTCGATTTCACCTAACGTTGTTGTATTTCCAACCCCTTACCAAAAGCGGCTTAAGTGACCAATAGGAACGGTCGTCAGACTTAATCAATCCGGTATTCACTTTTTATTTATAGCTTCTATTACAATCTCCCCTTCACCTGAAGGCACTTCAAATCCATTGAGAAAAGATGTTAATATTTCCTCTGTAATAGTAAATGCAGCATTTGCGTCAAATCTCTTACTTCGTAGGCGAAGCCGTTCACGTAATTCGTTTGGATGAACTTTCAAATAAATAAGTTTCCACTCTCCACCCGCCTCCTCTATAAGATTCTTATATTCCATTCTTTTTTTGTGTTGCCAAAAACTAAAATCAATCACTACATTACGATTTTCTCCCAATAGAATCATTAATTCATTTCGCAACTTAATTTCAGCTTCTATTTTGAGTTGCTCATATATTTCAGTTGGATAATCAATGCCATATCGCCCCTTTGTAACCCATATTTCTTCATCAATGGAGAGACGCACAAAACCATCTTTCTCTAACTGCTGAGCAAAAGTAGTTTTACCAGAACCTGCTACCCCACACATCATTACTACCGATGGAACAGTTGGATCTTTCTGAAGAATCATATCTTTTATATCCGAGTTCTCATACATCAATTTTCTCCTCTCATTTTTGAGTTTTCTATGTTTTAATGTTCAAGGTAAATTGATAGCCATTTTTATATTTTTGTTTTGCACTAATTTTCTATAACATTCACACATTTCTGACGGTCAAGCAACTTAAAGAGCATAGCACCAGGTCGTCAGACTTTGCCTGGCGAAGGTATCACCTGAAATAACTTGTGTTATCCTTAGTTAAACAGACTGCCTAATGTTGGCAGCCTGTTTAACTAGTTTTTTTATCTACAATCCAAAATGTTCACTAACTAATTTAAATTGTTCATCAACACTCATGCCAGCTGTTCTTTTAATTGTTTTGATACCACTCTTAACGCAGGCAGTTTTGATTATATTTGAAAACATAATCATCGACTTATTACTGTGCATGATCGTTTCCTTTGGGTTTGATGTACAAGCGTTAATACAATCCAAAATCATCTTGTGGTCTTCTCTAAAGAAATATAATCTCTCAATTTCTGCATCAGACGTGAAAAGACATATCATTCTTTCTTTTGGAATAAAAGATAAAATGCTTTCGGGCATTATCCCTAAATCAATAATAATCGGTCTGTTACTTGGTAACTTTAACAAATCGATCACAAAGAATTCCAGCATTTCTTCGACTATTTGAAAGAGCCAATGACAATGCTCATCAACGGGTTTATTAAACCACTTATCCCAGTCTAAATTAGGATTAGGCATTTGAAGGGCAGGATAATCAACAGGGTTAGAGAATGGTCTATATTTCAGGACATCATCCGCTAAAGTTTGAAATCCTAACTCCTTAATAAATTTCTTTGTCATCGTCGTCTTCCCTGCGCAAGGTCCACCATTTAACCAATACACGTGCTTTAATTGTTCTTTTAAATATTCATCATTTATTTTCATATTTACTCCTCCTCAAATTAATTGATTTTGAGGAAGTTCACGGATCCTTATCATTCTATAGCAGTGAAAATACATAATATATAAATCCTCCTTTCTTTTTATATAATATAATTCTGTAATCCAAGTGTTCTTTCCTTCTTCATTCCTAAACACTCATTCACAAAGTTATTTCTTCATCTTCGAGTTGTCCTTCATTAATATACTGTATTAAACTTCTCACTTCTTTATCTGCCCTCTCTCTGATTGGACGTATATTCCACCAATTAGCTGGTAGTTCTACATCCGTTCCAACCATTTTAAAATCTATCCAATTAGGCATATATGTTTTAAGAGTAAGTAAACATCTCCTCAAATGTCCAGAATCACTAACTGCAATTATTCTCTTAATTTTATGTAACCCAAGAGCTCGATCCAATACTAATATGGATGCCAAGACATTTTCTTTAGTATGATTTGATATTGTTTCTATTACTACTGCTTCTTCTGGAACACCCTGTTCAATTGCATATCGTTTCATAGAAATTGCTTCAATTTCATCTCGTTGCCCCCACTTATCTCCTCCTGAAAATAAAATAACAGGAGCTCTTCCCTCTTTATATAATTGTATAGCCTTTTTGGACCTATCTAAATTCCCGTTGCCGAATACCATGATGCAATCGCCCTTCAATTCTGATTCTACTCGCTCACTAGGATACAACAGAGTTATCATTTGTTCTGGTGTTAATTCATCAGGGTTTATCTTAGAAATAAGCATTCATTATTCCTCCTTATCTATTAATTAATGACTTCAGAGACTTTCATATAACTTTCCGCATTAATGACATCCAAGCAGCTTAAGGACCGTAGGTCCAGGTCGTCAGATCAGACTTATCAGATTGAATACATCTCCTGAATCCACCTCTCCGATGTCCCCTTCGGCGACTGAGGGCCATAGGTAACGATGTAAGAATGGTCTGTTATCGGATGTCCTCGATTTCTTCGAATCTTCAATATAATTGTTTTTTGACCTTGTATTCATAGAGACTTTTAATATCGTTAATGATATGTATCACCTACGAGACTTCCTCTTTGCTTACCAAGGGAGCCTAGCGACCACTGTGGTAATATGTTGTTATGTGATGTCATTGCCATCTTGAATTACCTTCATATTATCTTGTATATGTTTTATTACATCTCTTGAACTTTTCATCTCGAATCTCTTATAAGAATACTCATTTGTGATGTCCAATACCTCTTTCAGATTGTATCCGTGGTTCCATTTAATCAACATCTTTATTAAATTATTGAAAGACTGCTTGTAATTCCACTGCTCTATTCCTGTTCTTGACCTAATAAATCTCCTGATAATTCTATAATCCCTTATATATACATTAGGATTTAAAATATATATGATATCTGCCTTTATAAAACTTTCGTTCGTCCAATTGTATTGAACTCCCTCAATAATCCACGACTCTAGTCTAACTATTCTATTGAATTCTGCATCTCTTATTGCCTCAGGAAATCTTAGATTTACCACACTTCTGTCCCAAATCATATTATCAAGTTCATAATTGATTATCCCTAACTTCTCAGAAATTTCCTTACCTAGATATGATTTTCCACTTCCACAGGAACCAATAATACGTATTTTAATATTTTTCATCTCCTTGAAATGGCTTTCATTATCTTTTTATTTGTGTTTTTATCTTGTCATATTTCTTTCTAAAGGTCCCTCTGTTGTCAGGCAACAGATTAATATTCGATAAAGATGCTATTTGTGTTACAACATCCTCAATAGTCAATTTATTTGTATCAATATGTTTCTCAAATATGCTATTGGAAAGACCTTCTATGCATCTATCGATCTGTCGCTCAGCCCACGAATTCTTTCTTTCACCTCTACTTCTTAATCTCTTTTGTAAGACTTCTTTCGTTGCACATAATACAAAATGATTGATAGAAATTCTATCACTTCTTAATCTACCTATGATTTCTTCGAAATACTGGGGATTCACTATGGTCATGGGTACTATAATCGTTCCTTCATAATGATTGTTTATGTGTTTTAACATAGTGTAATTAATCTCACTCCACATTGGATAGTCTTGAAAATCATTCTTTTTAACTTCGGCAGGAATATTCTTCCGGATAAAAAAGCCAACATTTTCAGGATCATAAATAAATGAATCGGAAATTCTTCTTTGTAATTCATAGGCAGTTTGAGTTTTTCCAGATCCAAATGCACCATTGACCCATATAATCACATAATTCACCTCTATGGTTCTGGATATTTGTTCTCCTAACGTACCCCCATTTGTGGAACGATCCATACACCTATCGAATCTGAATGCTAGTTGTTTTAAGATTGACTACGCTTTTGTCTGAAACTCCTGCAACCTGCTAGCAATTGGCTCGTTGTCAGGAAATATTGCAGCTGCACAGGTCAGAATGTGGAAAGCATCCTCTTTGTGCCCATTCCACGTTAATGCTTCAGTGATGCGCATAAATTCAAAATCCACTAGATAATACTTGTCTTGTTCCATTCTAGTGATGCGATGATACTCTTCCATCGCCTTCTCCACTCCATTAGTTACGGCTAAGTCTGCAACTATGTGTGCCATTGATCGCTTTATTTGGTGAATGTTCGAACCAAGCAATAGATCAAGTATTGGATAGGTTACGCTCCCAAGCCAGACGTAGTCACAATTAGTCATCACAGAAATAGCGATATTTTCATCAGGAAGTAGAATTAGATCACTTAGAAATCCGGTATCCCATCCGGAATGTGAGACGATTCGAATACCCTTATATTCTCCCACAAACCAACCCAGACCGATTTGTGCATTTTCTTGTCCGTATCCAGTAGCTGCATGTGGCTTCCACATTTCATCATAGCTGCTAGACTGCAAGGAATTATATCCATCCTTTGCAATTCCCTGTTTAAGATGCATTAGCATATACTGGCACATGTCATCAACATTGGTATATAGAGTGGAACTAGGTCCATGCGCCCTATTGTAAGGATATATATCACTGATATACCCGCCGTACCCATCGGAAGTCCTGAGCACATGAGGTGCTGCAAGATGAGCTTCTACCTCCTTTTTCAAAAAGGAACTGGACTGCATTCCTGCCGGTTCAAGAATATGCCTTTTGATATAATTCTCGAAGCTCATTCCGCTAACCTTTGCTATCAAGTCGCCCAATATCTCGTAGCCAATATTACTATAAGCATATTTAATTCCAGGCTCGCTCAAAAGCTTGTGATGACGGATACTTTTTACGTATCTTTCAAGACTTTGCTCGTCGTATTCGGGCCGATCCCATGCATAATCTTCTTCATCTGGCATGCCAGAAGTATGGTTCAAAAGCTGCCTTATAGTAATATATTGATACCGCTCGTCCTCCATCTTAAAGTAAGAAAGATATTTCGCGATTGGTGAATCCAGATCTACTTTTCCATGCTCAACCAATTGCATAATGGCCGTTACAACGAATGTCTTTGAGACGGAAGCTTGGTGAAACAAAGTGCTACGAACAACAGGATCACCAGTCGATAAATTGGCTGTTCCATATTCACCAGCAAAGAAAATTTGGTTGTCCTTCACTATCCCGACGGCTAATGCCGGAAACTGTCCATTTTCAACAAAATCGGTTAACATCGCGTGCAACGGACTCTCAGTTTTCTGATATTTGTACATTTTGTCCTCCCTAATATCCAGCATCGGCATTCCATGTGTTCACTATCAGAGGTTCACGACGGAAACCCACCTACTACTTGCTCTCGCTTTCATCAGTTGGATTTCTGTGTTGGTGTATATACTTCTATGTAATTTCTTCTCCCAACCAAGGGCGTATGCCCGTCGAATGAAACTTGTGTTATAGGATGTCAGCGTCATCTCCCTCTGGAATCTCAACCTTCCCATTTTTCCATGCAAGATCACTAGTTTCACGCCAAATACAAAAAGTAACATCCTCATTATCTATTGCTTCATCCACCAGTTTTATCTCGATCCAAGAAAGTTTACCTTTTTCACTTCGAGCAACAGGAGGTTGGTGCACAATTTTATTTGAATATATCTTCAATGCCGAACAAACCAGTATCTTTATTAATAATCCACTTAATAGTCTCAATCACCCCCCTAGAAAATCCTTCTCGCGAATATATTTTGTGTGAAATCTCAATTCTTTCGTTATCACTTGTCGTAAACAAAACGCTATGTTCTCCAATAATGTTTCCCGCCCTTACACTATGTATATTAATTTTCTCTTCAAAACCTGATTCTCTTATAGTGTTGGCTATCGCAATTGCAGTTCCACTTGGCTTATCCTTCTTAAATTTGTGATGGTACTCTAATATATCGATATCCGTATTTATGCTAAATTCAATAGATGCCAGTTTGATTAATTTCAGGAATTTGTACACTCCAATACTGAAGTTGGGACATATAACTACAGGAATTGATTCTGCAAGCATAGTAATTCTCTCCATATGCTTAGACTCAAACCCTGTAGTTGCTACTATGACAGGTTTATCACCAAGGATATATGCGTCATAATTCTCCATAAATGAATCAGCATTCGTACAATCAATATATACATCACATTTTTTGCTAGCTGCAAGAATATCATCATCGATCATGATATTTGCAATCTGATTATCAATTAATAAGCCTATATCTTTACCCACAAAAGGGTTGTTCTTCCGGGCTATAACGGCACCTAATGTAATTTCTTCATGTTCAATTAATAACCTGATTATATCCCTTCCCAGTTTACCGGTTCCTCCAACAAGGCCTACTCTAATCATACAATACCTCCAAATATAATAATAAAATACTTCTAACAACAGGTCGTTGCGGAATAACTGCTTACATAATCTTGGGGGGGAAATCTTTCATATAGCGTTGCGCATTTCTGACGTTCAATTGGTTCAGTCCAATCCCGACCATATCTCCTAGACAAAAAATATGATCTATTTGTTTACTTGATATATCGTCTAATACTTCTTTTAATGCAGGACTGTTGCCATGAATATCCGTCAAAATGGCAAAGGTTTTCATATTAATCATCCTCAAATGTACTATATTTGATATTGTGTTAATTTCACCTAACGTTTCCAAACAGCTTAAGGACCGTAGGTCCGGGTGGCTCTGCCACTTAGCCGGTTGGATATCTCGCTAGATTCCACTTCTCATAAAATCCATCTTGGCGACTAAGGAGCGCCAGCGACGATGTAGAAATGTATAGTTATCTGAAGGAACTGCCTTGCTTCCTCGAATAGAGACAGGACGTAAACCAAATAAATTTTTCAATATTCATCTCAACGTAAATTTTTGTATCCGTTTCCAGTTTAATGACAGAATTAATTGTCCCTTTAATGCTTGTTCTTCTATTAATTTCATATCCAAATCATCATGATTACCAATACCATAAACAATTTTAAACTCTCTTGTATTGTTTTCTTCAAAGAAACCAGGTCCGTTATATCCGAGTCTGTCACTGAATACCTCTTCTCCAACCAACAATAATAAATCTTTTGATGGAATAAAATCTAATTGAACAAAGTTGCTAGAATTCCCATATTGCTTATTGTTCTTGTTTTTAATAATAAAAGTATATTCGATAAATCGACTTGGCCGACTTGGCCCCTCATCTCCTTCTTTTACAGCTGATGCTGTAGCTATGGAAGGATTATTTGTAATTTGTGCTTTTGCACTAATTAATTCAAAGTCCTTGGTATTGCCAACAAGCATTAGCAATACTACCGTGAGAAAGGAAATAAAAATGATGGTGATGGTAACTTTTTTATGTTTAAGCACCTTAAACTTTATTTTTTCAATGTTTTGCCCTACAAGATCATTCGATGTCAGCGTACTGTACAAACTAATAATCAATATAAGAAAGGCAAGAATATGTATTACCATTTCAAAGATAGCAAAGCGCTGTGATATATTGATAAAATAAGCTCCTGTTTGAAAACTCAAATGGTTATCCATAAGATTTTTTACGATATGGGGGTACACTAACGAATAAATTTGATTGATCAGCAAAAGAAGAAAAAAATAAAATCCACCTCTAAATTTGCACTTCTTACAAAGTATGATTCCCATCAATAGGACTACAGGATACAATATTATGTTTAGTAAAATAGAAAGATAATGTAACACAGGATTAAGCACCTTTATTATCACCCCCTTATCAACACTTATATGTTTTACAACTTTTGAAATGGGTGAGTTGAATCAGCTTCTTTGCCCAACACTTCTCCTCCCGAACCAAAGGTAAATTCCGCAGCGTAGATACGTTGTTATATGGCGTACTTGCCTACTTGAATAACCTTCAAGCTGCAAACTTTCATTAGTTATTCTCTGAATAATACTCATCCTTTAAAAGACCGTAATACACAAGGTCTTCATATTCATCCCATCTTCTAACATGTTGTCTTAATAGCCCTTCGTATTTCATACCCAGTTTTTCCATAACTCTTCCCGATGCAGGATTTTTTCCTAAATAACGCGCATATATTCGGTTTAAATTCATTTCTTCAAATGCATATTTTATTATTCCTTTTGCTGCCTCAGTGCAATATCCATTATTCTTGTACTTTCTCCCAATCCAATAAGCCAATTCACCATGTTCAAACTTCATATTACATCCTATACATATTGCTCCGATTAAATACTTTTCTTCATTATGTACAATTGCTAATTCAAGTGATCGATCTTCATTAAAATTAACTGTATGTGTTTTAATCCATTCTTCTGCCATTCCATCCTCATATGGATGTGGGATATATAACGTCATTTCAGCAATATATTTATCACCTGCTAGTTCTTGAACTACCTTTGCATCATCTAAACTAAAAGGTCGCAATATCAATCTTTCTAATTGAATTGTCGGCAATTTTTTCATATACTATCTCTCCTTGAAATCAATAATATTTGAATCAAGCCTGTACTTTCATACGACGCAATTTATTCGATCTTGATACAGCCTCATTAGGCCTACCCACAACACTTAATGATGCATCTGTCCGGACCGAGGGGGAAATGGCCCGAAGCGTGAACAAATTGTTATCAGAAGGACCTGCCTTCTATGAAATTTCTTTCAATGTTATCAATCTATCTTCTGTTCTCATTCATCCACTCTAATGCGAAATCAACCATTTCTTTCTGTGGTATTAAATAACTCACCGCTTCTCCTATTAAGCCCTCTTTTACCAAAGTAGTCTTGGATTTAAACGCATCAAGAATCATGTTGAAATCGTCAGATTCATTATTAATATCATCATAAGTAGTCCATTGTTCTTTTCCATCTACACTCATTTTCACTTCCCAAACTTTAGGCTTTATATAAGAGTTTTTCTGGCTATACTCAGCCAAATGTAATGAAGTATTACTTTTCGTAGAAGCTCCAAGCAATAGAATATATCCTTCTAACTCATAGATTTTCCCCAAAGGAGAATCCTCGCCTAACGCATATTCTAGTCTATGATTCATCGTAATACTTTTAGCATCTTTCCCCCACGCAGCAAATGACATATGAGGATGTGAACTTCTTAACACTCCATCTTGTTTTCGAAATGTTTCAGGAATGAATCCCATATACGAAGTTGGTGTTAGGTCAGGGTAATATATTGGCATATTTTCTTTTATTATTTTTATTTCCTCTAAGGTTAAGTCATCTTTGTTTTCCGTCGGAGCACACAAATGTTCAGATTGAGTCGGCATAACGATATTTCCATTCATCCCGACCGCCTCTTCCAATGCTAATATAACAGTAACAGGTCCCCCTACAACTTTTCCTAAAGATTTCAGAGAGGAGTGAACGATCAAAGTCATTCCCTCTTTTACGCCAAGTCGTTTTAAATCATCAATCATTGACTTTCTTGTTTGTAAAGTACTAGATGCTTCCATTTTAATCTCCTTAGAAAAATTTATAGTTTATTTTAACTTTAGTTTATATATAATCTCGCCATCTTGGTTCTCTTTATCTTGATTGACAAATCCTAATTTCTCGTAAAGCTTTCTAGCATGATCGTTACTTTTTTCGATTGTTAGAGAGATTACTTCACATTGTCTGTGCGTTTCCTGAATGAATTCTAATATTCTTTTAAGAGATTGTGTTCCTAACCCCATCCCTTGATATTCCTTGTCTATTTGAAAGCCACCGATCCAGTAATTATTCGAACTATTAGGTGTACAGGAAAGATAGAAAAATCCAAATATTATATCATCCTTGTATAAAATATATGGATCAAAAGCCTCATCCCATGGTTTTATATAAGCCCATGCTAAAGATTCGATAACAGAAGGCACAAGTTTCTCTTGTGATTTGAGTAAAGATATCGAGAGAGCGTCTTCCCAATTATGTTTATCAATGGGTTCTATGCGAATTAGATTCATTTTTTTATTCCTTTCGAATTTACCCCAACCAATAAATAACTTAACGGTAAATGATTTTCTTCTGACTCTAAATGACCCGAAACGCATGAGATATCTTTGGATAACTCTTCAAACCATTCAATATTCATTCCTTGTTTGATAAGCCCTTGAATTATATTCGACATAGTATGTGGAAACCAATATTTTGTTTTTGATTCATAGTCTACTTCGCCCATATAATCCAAGCCAGTATTATCAATGACTGGTGTATCTTTAAAATATGAATATTTTATTTCTTTAACATTCTCATCGAAGATATCTATGATCGGATGCATTTCGTATATGAACACTATTCCATCCTCTCTCAAAAGATTATAGACCTTTTGGAAAAACAACTCTAAATCTGGCATCCATCCTAAAGTACCCACTGATATGTATACAATATCAAATTGCCTTTCAAAATGGCTGGGTATTTCATATATATCTGTTCTTACAAATGTTACTGGAATATTAACATTCTCAGATAATTGATTAGCCTCTTCGATAGCCTCATCTGAAATATCAAATCCAACACAATATTCTGCCCCAAGTTTTTTCAGTGATATGGTTTCAATACCATTGTTGCAACATATCTGAGCAACATTTTTTCCTGAAATTCCATATTCCTTCAATTTATTAATTGCGAGTTCATCTATTCCATAATATTCCGGCTTTTTAAATTTACTAATAATTGAATCACCTCTTGCTTGTTGATGTAAAGGTGTCACTTCATTCCAAGCTTCTCTGTTTGATTCTGTATAATATTTAATATCCATTATAGTCACTCCCTAATATATTTTTAGAATGCCTTTCAGCTAATGCCATTGCCTTCTTCGAGTGGACTTCCCCATATTCTCGTCGAGTTTTTTAATCTTTTCTCTTCAAATCTTAGTTTATAAATATCTGGCATCGATGTGGACTGCCAAAAATCAAATCCATATTGTTTATCAAAGTGATTCATCATTAACGTCATAATATCTCCATGGGTTCCAATTACGATCTTCTTACCTTCGTATGTTTCTAATATGTCTTCCATAACTTTCACAGATCTTTTTTGTGCTATTAAGTTAGATTCCCCTTGTGGAAATGCATAATGAATGTCTTCATATACTTGGTACTTTGCTTCTTTGAATGATATTGACGAGAATTTACCAATGTTTCTTTCCCTTAAATCTTCTTCAATTTTAATATCTTTCAAATACTCAATTGCCGTTGGACGAATGGTTTCTATTGATCTTTCATAAGGACTTGATATGAAATAATCAATTTCTTCTGTTTTTAATATGTCTTTTATGATTAATGCATCAGCCAATCCTTTTTCTGATAAGCTTCTACTTCTTTCAATGCCTTCTACATAAATAGACTCAGCATGCCTTACAAAATATATAAGGGTCGTCATTTCTATGTCACCGCTTTCTTATATCAGTATTGCAATGATTTCAGCTATCGCTCGTACATTCTTGACGTTCAAGCGGCTTAAGGTCCGTGGATTCAGGTCTTAAGACTCAGCCGGTTGAAGGTGTTCCTTGAAATTACTTCTTAATGACCAAGTGAGGATAGCGACCGCTGTGGTAATGTAATGTTATCAGATATCTTGTGCCATCTTCGATTTCCTTTTACATCTTATCAAGTTTAAGTTCTTTATAATTTCTTAATATATAGTTAAATCCTGAGTATAAAGTCAGGCCCACAGCTATTAGCATAAGAATATAATCTATCTCAATGCTAGTTAGCAATTCGAATGGGTAATTGTCTAATAATATTGCAACAATGGCAACCACTTGCATAACCATTTTCACTTTACCAAACTTGTCCGCCGACAGAGCAATTCCTTGTCCCGATGCTATCATTCTTAGTCCTGTAATTACAAATTCTCTTCCGATTATAATAATCGCTATCCACGCAGGAATCATATTTGATTGGACCATCATAATTAATGCAACGGATATCAATAATTTGTCGGCTAAGGGATCTAACAGCTTACCTAAATTAGTTATTTGATTATACTTCCTTGCAATATAACCATCTAACTTGTCTGTTCCCGAAGCTACAAGAAATACCACAATTGCAAAATAAATTCCGTATTGATTAATAAAACTAAAGAATCTACTTTCATCGGCCAGCCACTCAGGATATTTAGAAAAGAACACCATAAATAAAGGTATTAAGAAAATTCTTGCAATTGTAATCTTATTCGCAAGGTTCACGCTAACTGCCCCTTTCAGATTTTAATAACGAGCACAAGTTTTCAGCTAACTTTGCGCATATCTGACGTCCAAACGGCTTAAGAACCATAGCTCCGGGTGGCTCTGCCACTTAGCTGGTCGAATGTGTCGCCTGAATACGCCTCACTGAAATCCCTCTTGGCGACCGAGGAGCGTAGCGCCGGGTCCAACGGACTTGGGCGGTGCAGGGTTGACTGCCTGACTCCACTTCTCCGAAATCCTCGGGCAGACCAAGGGGCGTAACCCCACATCGGGAAATCGTTGTCAGATGATGCAGCTACCTTCTTCGAGTTGACTAATAAAATCAAGGTATGTTGGCTTTCCATATGTATTTATATTCTTTCAATCCAAGTTTTCCGTTTATGATATTCTCTTGAATTTTTAATTCTAATTCCTTCTTTAACTCAGGCATAGTATAATCGGGATTTCCAGGTATTCCTGAAATAAACTTAGCAAATTCAATCTCATTAGGGAAAAAGATAATCGCACTATTAAATTCTTCAATTTCAATGTTTATAAATCCATTACTGTTTAGTCTATCTTTAACAGTTTCCAATGCTCCTGAATGAATTCCGAATACAGTACCTCCAGAAATAAGTACTCTACTATGGTTTAATATAGATGTTGGTCCTCTTCTGTCATAAATTAAGTCAAATTGTCCATCACTAAAAGGTAAGTCAGTCTTAGTGGTAGCGAATATAAATCTTACATTATTCATTTTACTTTCTTCTAAAATTGACTCAGCAATCCTAATCATTTCAAATGAGTTGTCAAATCCTATTATCGATTTAGCATATCTCGACATCTTTAATGTAAAATCCCCATGTCCGCAACCAGCATCTAAGACTGAATTGAAATTAGGTACCATGCTCATTAGTCTCTCTTCAAATATCTGCTCCGCTGAAATTCCCTCAATATTAAATACAGCATTGCTTTTATATCCGCCATTTCTTCTAGCGATCATGTCATACCATTCGACTCCCATGAATTAACCTCCGAGAATAAGTATTTTAGTTATTAATATTGGTTGCGGCCATTTCCTCTAACGTCCGCCATTCCTGACGTTCAAGTAGCTTAAGTGAGCGAAGGGAACGGGTCGTCAGACTTAGCTGGTTGAATGTATCGCCAGATTAACCTCTCTGAAATTCCTCCTAAGCGATCAAGGGCGAATACCCGCAGTAGGAATACTGTGCTATCGGATGGATACGTCCTCTTTGATATACTTCGAAATGCTTGTGACATTATTAATCTATCATTTCAACTTCTTCTTCAAAAAAAATTGTTTTATTCCATCTGGATATTCATCATTAACTCCAAAGATCTCATATCCCATATTCTTATAAAATTCCGGAGATTGATATGAAAAAGTACAAGTATGAGCAAATGTACATCCGAGTTCTTTTCCCAGTCTTTCAGCTTCAGTGATCATGACTTTTCCATATCCTTTATGTCTATATTCATCAGCTATCCAAAAAACATCAAGATACAAGCCGTATAACCAAGTTTCACAAAATAAACCGCCCATAGCTTTTCCTGATTCATCTTTCAAATATAAATTTATATCCTTGCCAGGTTTTTTTAGTAATTCATTGGTTGCACGAATATTATACTGATATAAATTATTACAAACCTCTTTATAATCAGTATCATTCGAATCTAATGTGATCTTAATATTCTCTAAAATGATATCAGACATATTAGTCTCCCTCATTAAACATAAGTGATTTTATTAATATTCCTTGCGTATCTTTCCGATAACGTTGGGTATCTATGAAGCCTCACTGCCTTAAGGGACGTAGTCCCGTCCGCGACCCGGTTAGGCAATGAGGGTTGTCTGCTGAATCAGCATCTTCGAAATCCCCATGCAGACCAAGGGGCGAATGCCCCGCAGCATAGATACGGTGTTAGCTGATGGGGCGTTCTTCTATGAATCTCTCATACATCGAACATTCATGTACTCTCTTAAATTTTTTCTTCATCTCATCATGATCATCTCCAATATAATGAGCAAAGGTCAATACTGGGAACAAATTCTCTATTACACTTTTTATATTTCCTTTTAATTCTTCTTCGCTGTCCATAAAAATATGTAAGTATGTTTCTTTCTTCATAAATTTATTTCTTTCGTACCAATTTATTACCCAATTATCATCTCTTGTCCATGCTTCAATCCTGTATATACTATTCTCCCTTAGGATTTTTTTTGTTTCTTTTAATAATAGGTTTCCTATTCCTTGTCTCCGATATCGCGGATGGACTGCAATATGCCAGATCATTCCGCTCTGAATCGCTGTTGAAGAACAAACTGTTCCTAGCTTTTCTTCTAATTCTACATCTATCAATCCTATTATTTTTCCATCAACTTCAGCTATAAGCTCAATAGATGGATTGTTATATGTCTCCTTCTTATTCAAGACGTTGTCGTAATATGATGTATCAAGAAAAGCAAGTACTCTACATTCAAGCCATCCTATTTCATCAGTAATTTGATACGGTCGAATTATCAAATAATCACCTCTTCTATTATTTCATAACGATTTTAGCCCTTTCAGCTGACGTTCAAGCGGCTTAAATGACCAAAGGGAACGGGTCGTCAGACTTAGCGGGTTGAATGTGTCGCTTGAATCTACTTCTCTAAAAATCCTCTTGGCGGCCTAGGAGCGAACGCGACGATGCAGGAATGTAATGTTTAGAGGATGTCAGGGCCATCTGTGAATCACATTCAATCATTTTTTTCTTGCTGGTCTTTTATTTCCCTTTTGTTTTATCCAGTATCTGATTCCTTTCCCTGCGTATGGTTCATCATTAAACCTTGGAATTACATGGAAATGGGCATGGTTGATGGTTTGATTTGATACTAATCCTACGTTCCAACCTAAAATATATCCATCAGGTACATGGTTCTTATCTAAATATTTCTTTGCTTTTTGTAACAAGTCATAAGTAGAATTCCATTCATCTTTTGATAATTCAAACACGTTCTCTTTATGAGCCTTCGGAATGATCAGCCCGCATCCTTCCAATATCTCTTGTTCCGAGTCCTTTTGTATAAAGAGACAGAAATCATTCTCAAAGACGATTCTTTGTTCTACATCATCATTCAAATTACAAAATGGACATGGTTTCATTAATATACCCCCAACAAATTAATATTTTTAACGAATTTATTGTCTTGATAATCAACTGCCTTGATTTCCTATAACGTTTGGCATTCCTGACGTTGATTTCCCTTAGATAGCTCTTATCTTAGGGAAATCAATGTGTCGCTTGAATCCTTCTTCCTCGAAATGCCTCCGGCGACCAAGGGGCGAATGCCCCGCAGTAGGAATGCGATGTAGATGATGTCCCCGGCTTCAATGAATTTCAAGCCTAGGATCTTATATATATTTTGGTTGTCCTAGCCACACTTCTGTATCGTACATTACTGTAATTACACCATCTCTTGCCAAATCATTGAATCGTTGTTTATGTGCTTCTTGAAATGTTACGAACCATTCCTCTCTCTCATGCGGTGATTCCATGCTAGAGATAACTGCCCCCCAATATTCATCCCATGTCTCATTATGCTCTTGTTTAAACAAATATCTATTTGGTGTTGAATCTCCGTAGAAATATTGAACTGGTTTAATGTGCCTAGACTCAGTCAATCGCTTAACATATTGTTCATCGTTACATACTCGCAATGTATCCCTGAAAAAATTTGAGTCATCATAATATGAAAAAACAGCTAACATTCCATTAGGTTTAAGTATCCTTTTAAATTCTTTAATTGTACTTTCTGGTTGAAATCTATGATAAGCATTGGCTGCTACAACTAGATCTATAGAATGTGCAAGCAGATTTGTGTTCTCAGCTAATCCATCTTGGAATTCTACATCCACTCTTTCCCCAATCAGTTCCTTTGCAAGTTCACGCATTTCAAAATCAGGTTCTATTACAAATACCTTCTTTACATTACCAACAAAATGTTTTGTCAAAAGTCCAGTTCCTGCACCAATATCGGCAACTACACCTTGACTTACATTCGCTATATCAATAACATATTTACTCGCTTCTGTTGAAAAGGGTAATCGATACTTAGCATATTGCATGGCTTTATCACGAGTCATTCTATTCATAATTTAAGCTCCTTTGTATGGACCTAATATTATAGATTTAATGATTTACGGGAATTTCACCTAACGTTGCGCATTTCTGACGTCCAAACGGCTTAAGGACCGAAGGTCCCGGTGGCTCTACCACTTAGCCGGTTGGATGTATCGCCTGATTCCACTTCTCAGATAATCCCTCTTGGCGATCAAGGGCGAATGCCCGCAGTAGGAATGCTCTGTTATGTGATGTCACAGTCCTCTTCGATAAACCTTAGGAAATCTAATCATTCCACATTCTTGTTATTTCTTCTAATTCTAAGTCCTCGAATTGCATTTTATAGATATCTGGTTTCTTTAATTGATTCAAAAACTCCAAGCCAAAAGCTGGATCAAAATGATTCATCATCAAAGTCATTACAAGACCATGAGTCCCGATTGCTATTTTCTTCCCTCTGTGCTCTTTTAATATGGGTTTTAGAACTGAGATTGCTCTTTTCTGACAATCAGCATTAGACTCTCCACCCGGCAAGGTATAATCAGGGTCATTAAAACTCTCTCTGATACTAGACATTAACTCTGTATTTTCAATAATATAAGATGCAAAATGACGTTCTCTAAGATCTTCAAATACTTTAATATCTAACTTTAAGTGCTCGGCCAATCCCTCAACACTAAGAATTGCTCGAGTATAAGGACTTGATATAATCATGTCTATTCCTTCACCTATAAGTAACTCCGTTACTTTTTCAATATCGATCTTTCCTTTTGGGGTAAGCCCTCTTGTTCTTTCATTTCCTTCAGTGTATGGTGATTCTCCATGCCTAACCATATAGATAAATGTCTTCATACAGGCCTCCTATAGATGCTTTCATTAAATATCACAATGTGATTTCACATAACGTTCGCGCATTTCTGACGTTCAAGCGGCTTAAGTGACCATAGGGAACGGGTCGTCAGACTTGCCGGTTGAATGTGTCGCCTGAATCCGCTTCTCTGAAACCCCTCTTGGCGACCAAGGAGCGTCAGCGACGAAGCAGAAATGCATTGTTATGTGATGTCATCTCCTTCCTCGAGTTCGCTAAAATTACTAGGTTAGATTTAAGATGTTTATATAGTGGTGTTAGTGGAGGTGGGGAAAAACAACTATATCTTGACCGTCTATTTCTAATAGAAAAGCAGATATAGTGTCTCTGTATCTTTTTATGGTAAAAATTACACTATTAAATCGTGCCGTGGAGATAAAAATAGTGCAACTTTACGTAAATATGAACTTAAGAAGGGATTTTGATTCCTTCCTTTGTTTTCAATTAAAAACAACAGTGAATCAATTAAACTTCGTATAATACTTTTTACCTTCATTGACTATAGAAAATATACATAATCTATATGTTCAACATTTTGTTTCTTCCTTCTCTGACATATTGTAAATCCAACACTTTCATACATCCGCTGAGCAGGGATTAGGTCATCATTCGTGGTTACTATTATTTTTTTTACATCATTTTGGGTGATTCTATTAATTGCTTCTCGAAGCTGTAATTTACCATATCCATTGCCTTTGTGTTTCGAAACAATGCAATTATCACCAATTTCCGCATACTCAGGCATATTTCTTGGGTCCCATGCAACAAATCCAATGGCTTCACCGTTTAGTGTTGTTAAAAAGCAGTATTTATCTGCAATTTGTAAATTATCGAAGAAGAAATCGTCATTTTCCTGCCATTTAGATTTGCATGCTTGTTCATATTTACAGTCAAATGAATACGAATCTTTCAATAATTCAAAGAATATCCCTCGATTAAAGTCGCTCACTTTTTTAAATTCAATACTCATTTACTAACAATCCCCCCGTCTCTTGGAAACTGATGAATTCCTTCAATAATCCAAGAATCCTTCGTTACTATATCAATCGACAACTGTTCTCGTTCCTAATCTGATCCTACTTTCACTTATTATTGCGATGATTTCACATAACGTATGTGCATTCCTGACGTTCAAGCGGCTTAAGTGACCGAAGGGAACGGGTCGTAAGACTTAGCCGGTTGAATGTATCGCTTGATTATACTTCTTCGAAATCCTTCTGAGCGATCAAGGGCGTATGCCCGCAGTAGGAATGCGATGTTAGGTGATTTATTCGTCTTCCTGTAATATCAAACAGTTTATTTGTCACTTATTCGTTTATTTTCTTGGCTCTTAAACCAGTTTCTAATTCCTTTTCCTGCAAAAGGTTCATCTGAAAATCTAGGTATGACATGCATATGAGCATGAAATACATGTTGTCCTCCAACTGACCCACAGTTCCAACCCACATTATAACCATCAGGCTTTATTTCTCTATCAAGAATTCCTTTTATTTCTTTTAATAATGAAATTGTAGATTTCCACTCTTCCTCACTCAAATCAAATACGGTTTCTCGATGTTCTTTAGGTATTATTATTCCTGATCCTTCTATTTCAGGGTTTAATAGTTGTAAGTATTTGCAGTGATCATTCTCTATTAAAACTTTTTGGTGTTCTAAGATAATATTGCAGTATTCGCAATTCTCCATTTCTATCTCCCTTTAGGTTATGGTTAGTAAGATTATAAATGCTTTTCAACGCACTTTGAATATTTCACCTAACGTTGCTCCTGACGTTCAAGCGGCTTAAGTGACCGAAGGGAACGGGTCGTTAGACTTAGCCGGTTGGATGTGTCACCTGATTCCACTTCTCCGAAATCCCTCTTGGTGACCTAGGAGCGAAAGCGACGACGTAGGAATGTTCTGTTATGTGATGTTCAGGTCTTCTTGATTAACTAACAAGTATATTCTATTCGTTATCCAGTAAATATTCAGTGTATCCTTCATGTAATGCTTCATTTTTCAATGTTTCTTTCGTTTCTAAATCAGTCAAATCTAATGTAAATAAATCTGCAAGTTTATCACCGCCATCTACCATTACCAATATTGAATGAATTAATCCGTCAATTATTTCTTTCTGTAGAAATCCGAATGATTCTATGTCGTTTTCTGTCTTTAATATATTTTGTAAATGTTTAATTGCTTCTTCATTTTCAGCCCAAGTCAAATCTGCACTGTGTTCTAACGCTGCTTTTGAGGTTTCAATCCAATAATCTCTTATATCCTTTAGATTTGAATATAGTAATTGATTCTTATCCATAAAAATCTCCTTTACCTGAATTTCACATAACGTTGCGCATTTCTGACGTCCGAACGGCTTAAGGATCGAAGGTCCGGGTGGCTCTGCCACTTAGCCGGTTGGATGTGTCGCCTGAATTTACTTCTCCGAAATACCTCTTGGAGACCAAGGAGCGTATGCGACGAAGCTAAAATGCATTGTTATGTGATGTTACTGTCTCCTGTGAATTACTAAGTAATCTCTTTGTTTGTATTAACCCGCTATATGTATTTAAGACTTCTTAATAATTTGATAGTCGTTATTATTTACTGCTCTTTCCTATGATTCCTTTCTTGCCACTTCCACACCCATATACCCCAGAAGTATCCTCCGATTGGAAACAAGATAACAGCGATTAATAAAGTTCTTAAAAAATCATTAAGTAATATTCCAGTTAAGCCATTATTCAAATAAGTAATGAAGATAGAATAAAGAACCGCTGTAGTCAATCCCCATTTTAGAACGCCACTATTTACAACAAAATGCCTTTTTCCTTTTGCTCTCATCTTTTCCCATCGTTTTTCTGATCTTTCATTCATCATTTACTCCTCCGAATTAAATCTTTTATTTATCAGCATTACAGTAATTTCACATAACGTTTAGCATTCCTGACGTTCAAGCGGCTTAAGTGACCCTAGGGAACGGGTCGTCAGACTTAGCAGGTTGAATGTGTCGCCTGATTCCACTTCTCTGAAAATCCCCTTGGCGACCGAGGAGCGAATGCGACGACGTAGGAATGCTGTGTTATCCGATGACCTCGACCTCTTCGAATCTTCCTTCAAAAATCTCATAGCCCTTTAACATCTGCCTATAAATCAATTGGATAATTTCGATGCCAAATATTTAATGATTTTCCCGGGATTCTTCATAGTTCTTAATAGATTGATTATGGTTTTTATTAGGGTAAATCTTGTTTCATCATTAATCACTTCCAAAAAATATCTCCAATAACTTCTCCTACTTTAACAGAATAGTTAAATAGTGATAAAAGTAAAAGGGCAACAAAAGTTACTAGATAAAAGGTAAAAAAATATGGATGTCTCTTTTTCCAATCAAGATACATATTTATCCAAGTATTCATGATAATCAGCTCCTTATTTATCAACCTTTTTTTGTGCTTCTTTAATAATTTTTTCGACTAAATCCATTCACATCATACAGTTATAGATTTTAAATACCGAGGTTTTCGGATAACGTTCGCACATTTCTGACGTTCAAGCGGCTTAAGTGACCGAAGGGAACGGGTCGTCAGACTTAGCCGGTTGAATGTGTCGCCTGATTCCACTTCTCTGGCATGCCTCTTGGCGACCAAGGAGCGTCAGCGACGACGCAGAAATGTAATGTTATCGGATGCTTCTGGCATCTTCGAATCCACTACCGAATATATCTAATGTCTTATAATCAATTTTCTTCATATTCCTTATTATCTAGGAGCATTACTTCATTTACCCATTCTTCAAGTGCCTCATATATTTTTGATTTAGGCCATTGAGCATCTAATTCTTCATTACTCTTCCAAGTTAAATGAACTTGAACATACTTATCAGGAACCTCTTGGTATTGAAATAACACATCGTCTCGATCTATTCTTCTAGCAACCACTATTAGTTTGATTCCTTTGAGAATGTGATTATCAGAAATTTCTTTATTAAGTTCATCGAGAAAAACACTCGAGGTTTCTGATTCCCATGGTTCTAAAAATTCCATTTTCGAGCTTTTCATACTAATCACCTTCACTTTTATGTTTTAACACATTGCAGAAGTTTCCGATAACGTTGGTGTATTCGCGACGTCCATTCCCCTTAGATAGCTCTTATCTTAGGGGAATGGATGTATCTGCCCGATTCTTCTTCCTCGAAAACGCTCCTGGCAGATCAAGGGACGAATGGCCCGCAGTGCGAATATTTTGTTATATGAAGGATATGCCGTCTCGAACAACTCACAAAATTACTTATTGCCTTCGTTAAAATATGTTATTTCATATCCATCTATTAATCTTCTTAATCCATCTTTATAGTAAGGCATTAATTGTTCAGCCTTCTCTATATCAATCCAAGCTATTTCAGAAATTTCATTAGGTCTAACTATTTCTTCATTCCCACCGATTACTTCACCTTTAAATGTTATAAATATTACATGTTCTTCTTTTTTCGGAAATTTACATTCATTTACTGCCACTATTCCATGAACTTTAATATCTAGTCCAGTTTCTTCTTTAGCTTCCCTTATTGCTGCTTGGTCTAATGATTCTTCTCTTTCAACAGCACCGCCTGGAAGTGACCATCGGTCACTAGAATCATCTACATTCCTGACCATTAATATTTTGGAATTGGTTGGATCAGTAATTAAGGAGTAAGCTACATCGACTCTGATCATTATGTTTGACTTCCCTTCTGATTTAGATCTGCATATCTTTCATATAACGTTCGCGCATTACCGACGTCCAAACGGCTTAAGGACCGTAGGTCCGGGTGGCTCTGCCACTTAGCTGGTTGGATGTGTCACCTGAATTAACTTCCACGAATCTACCTCTTGGTGACCTAGGGAGCTTAGCGACCGCTGTGGTAATGTAATGTTATGTGATGTACTCGACCTCGTAGCATCTACTTACAATATCTCATTAACATTTATTTCAATGATTTTATAGTCACTCAAATCTAAAAAAGCCCCTAAATCAAAAAGAAAATACTTTATTTCATCATATCTTTTACTTTTTCGAATGGTAAGAAATTTCAAAAATATACGATCTCCAACAATCATTGGATCTTCCATTTTAAAAGCTTTAATTCTTCTGTCTTCTCCCCAAGTCCACCCCTTACTAAACCCAGGTATCAAGTTACTATCAGATTCATCTATTTCTTTATTTACAATTACTTCAACACTAAAAACAGTCCCCTTCTTATGTATAAAATTAGGGGCCTGATAGTAATTTAATATTCCAGTCCATTCAAATTGATCATCAGTATAGTAATCGAAATTATCAGTTGTCATACTATTTCTCCTATTATTAAAAATATAATCATTTAAGGATATTAAACCAATTTCGAGTATTTCACATAACGTATCCGCATCTGCGACGCGACCCGGCCTTAGATAGCTCTTATCTTAGGCCGGGTCGTGTGTTGTCTGAGTTCACTTCCATGATTACACTTCCCGACAACCAAGGGGCGAATGCCCCGCAGCGCAGATGCTTTGTTATAGGATGTCAGCGTCTTCTTCGAATTTACTTAAGTTATTGTTTAACCAGGTTTCTAATTCCGAAACCATTTCTTCATATTGGTTTAGAGCATTTATTGTTCCAGTTACCTGTAATGTCCCCATTTCCTGTTCATTTTCGTCCGTGCATTCAATCCGTAACGATCGTTTAAGACTATATTCCAGCCAGTCTAATTTGCTTAAATAACCGTGTTCTAAAATATTTCTCCAATCAGCATCAATAATTCCAATACTTTTTTGATATTCATCAATAAAGGCTAAAAATTTCTCCTCGTCTATACTCCCTAATTCATTCACAGACCAGTAAATTGCCGTTTCAATCAAATCGTGATTCGGATTAATAAACCCGGCTGATTCCCAATCAATTATTATTGGATTTTCTTGAAACCACATAACATTCTTGGGTTCTAAATCTCTGTGGCCGATAACCATTTCTGATGCTAACATTCTGTAAGATCTCTTTGCTTTATCGCTCCAAACAAATAACTGTTCAATGTTTTCGTGTAACAGATTCACCCAAACAGAATTGATCTCTTTCCCTTTACTTAAGTAAAGATTCCAATCTGATTCTTTCGTATTATCAAAATAATTATCATTATTTTCTATTTGAGAGAAATCTGTCTTATGAATTCCAGCAAGAATCGATGCAATCTTCTTACAATGAGTTAAATTAATTTGATCAGATTTAAGGGTATATCCTTCGATCCAATCAAAAACAAGGTAAAATTGATCGTCTATACTCTGAATAAACTTACCATCAATCGTTTTTGCTGGTTGAACAGGTGAACTATTGTATGCAATAGTTGCGATCCTTTCAGATTGTATATAATTATGTAGGGCTGTCGGTCTTGCCATAATTTGTGGATTTAAAGCTTTTACAGCATATTTCCCTTTGGTTGTTTCTATTGCAAACATCCTATGTAATAGCCCTCCCGAAATAATTTCTGGTGTTTTTATTATTTCACCAAGTTTTAATGTGTCGCACAATTTTTCGAATTGTAAATTATATTGATGATTCATTTGATATGTTCCTTTCACTTTTTCTTTTTTTGTTTTACGCTGATTTCCGATAACGTTCTTGTATTCATGAACCTTCACTGCCTTAAGTGACCGAAGGGAACGGCCGCGACGCGGTTAGGCAGTGCAAGGTTGTTCGGCTGAATAGGCTTCCCTGCTACTGAATCTGCTTCATCGAATCTTCATCTTCCTACTTCGGTCCGAACCGAGGAGCCGGAGGCGACGCAGCATGAATACGTTGTTAGGTGTTGTTTCCGCCCTCTTCGATAAACTTTCAAAATCCATGTCTTATTTTCATTTATCTTTTGAATCTGGGTTTTCTTCAATATATTTCTTGAGTTCTTCCTCAATTTCTTGATCTAGTTCAGAAATAAATTCTGGATTCTTATTTGCATTCATATATTCTTCTTCACTTTTTTTAATTTCTAATTCATCTTTTTCTTCATCCCTTAGTAATCCTAATTTTTCTCTTATTATTTTTATGTCTTCATATATCTGTTGGTTTTTGTGATATGTGCTGAATACTAGTCCAAATATTAAGATTAGAAATATGACTATTCCATATGGTCCGATTATTGTGAATGAAAGCAATAATATAATACTTGCTAATAACATCCCTAGTATTATCATTTTTTGTCTCCTTATCAATTGCGGAAATTTCACCTAACTGCTAATCTACGAACTCGTTTATCACTCTCATCTAGCTAGATAAGCGAATTCGCTTACTACCCCCTCCTAGGGGGATAGACGAAGCTTTTCACTCTTACCCCAAATTATACCATCTGGTGGATGTAAAAAGCAGTACCTTATTTAGATACTTACTAAAAACAAGGGAATTACACTAGTCACCAATACTGCGAGAATGCAATTAGATTTCCCAAGAATGAAGGAACGTAACTTTAGGCGAAACGCAAACTTCTTGCTCGACACTTACTCCCTTCTCCTGTTTCATTTTGAAGATCCTTCTACTCCAATCCAATACTAGAAACAACGAGAGAATGCCTACGATTATGCATCTTTTTTCTTCATTATCTATTCTGTCATGGGATATTCCTACAATTATACATCCTTTATCTTGTCATACCCTCAAATCCAAAAGCTAATGGTTTAATTCCTGTACAATCGTAGGCATTTCGCTAAACAATCAGTTTTAAAAGAAAAAGCCTGTATTTTCGAAGTAATAAGTGCCAGGAGCAGGTGATAGAAACTCTACATCCTTCTTTCCTAAGATCTTTTATACTGTCTCCTATACAAAAAGAAACCGATCAACATCTCTGTCGAACGGTCCTTTAATGCCTCTTACCCTTCACCCCACAATGACTGCAAACACCACACCCGGCCCATGTACCCCAATGGTTAGATCGTTCTCAATGTCTGCCGATCGGCTGGGGCCAGAGATGAAATGAATACCAGCTGGGAGCTGCTCCCTCCCCGCTTCATCGAAATTAATCAACACCTCACCTAAACGAGTCTTTAATCGTTCCAATGGGATGATCGCGATAAGCGCGGTCGGTAGTAGACTAACGGATCTTCCCTTGTCCTTGGAAGATACCACAACGATCGAGCCCGTATGTGATACGGCATAGTCTGCCATCACAATCCCGATGTCCGCTTCTGCAGCTCGGGCTATCCAATCTTCATCGGACCCGCTATTCCACTGCGATACTACGACATCCTCTAGCTTTTCTTTCAGTTGAAGATGATTCAGTTCAACCTCATTCTGATGAATTATATATCGTGCAGATAATTCAGTAGCTTTGCTGCAAATAAAGGACTGCACTTCTTGCATATCAGTTAATCTGTGTACATGCCCACCTGCGGCTTCGAAATTTCCTGTGAAATGTTGGACTCGTTCTTCAGAGGACCATTCGAAGGACTTCCAGAAATCTGGTGCCCCTCGAAAGGGATGTGGCGGAGCATTCGTGAGACGTGGATGCCCTAATCGTCCGGCAATCCCCTTCATGAATTGCTCCTGTTTCGCACGGGATTCTGATTCCATTTGTGCCAACCACTCTTGATGTGCCTCAGCCATGGTCTTTCCCTCCCGCTTCCCTATTTCTTACGATCTCTTCCATTCGATTAGAGACCGATGGATCCATCTCTTGTAATCCGTGGCGAATCTCTTCTTCCATCGTGCCCCACTGATCACGAAAGGATTTCTTCGCTAAGCTCGGAGCGACACGATAGTTATTCCAGCCTTTCAGCGGACCCAGTTTCGAGCTGATTTCTCCATCCTTCACAACAAGCTTCTGCGCAATCCTCCCAACTTTTAAAGCGTTCTCATATCGTTTCGAATTAGCCATAATGGCAGCGAAGCTACGCATCCCGATGGATTCCATTTTATCTCCGAGTCCTCGTTCAACCTTGCGCCTACGCAAATATATCAACATATCATGCAATGGTATTTTCACCGGACAAGCTTCATAACAAGCTCCACAAAGCGTCGATGCACTAGCAATGTCATCCCATTGGTCAATATTCTTATTCAATGCGGGTGTCAACACTGCTCCGATTGGACCGCTGTACGTCCCGCCGTATGCATGCCCACCAATATGACGGTACACAGGACAAGCATTTAGACAAGCACCACACCGAATACAGTTCAGCAGTTCCTGAAATTCCGGATCACCCAGTTGTAAAGAGCGGCCATTATCCAGAATAATAATATGCATCTCTTCCGGACCGTCCGCATCTCCCTGTCTACGAGGTCCCGTAATGCCAGACATATACACCGTTAACTTCTGCCCTGTAGCGGAGCGTGGAAGCAGTGTTGCCATAACTTCTAGATCACCCCAGGATGGAATAATCCGTTCCATTCCCATTAATGTTATTTGTGTTGAGGGTACGGTGGACACCATTCTTGCATTACCTTCATTTTCAAATAAGACCATAGAACCTGTCTCTGCAATCGCGAAATTACAGCCCGTCATCCCAATATCTGCTTCGAGGAACTTCTCTCGTAATTTCTTGCGTACAAATCCAGCCAGTATGGCAGTGTCGGGTGGTAACGTCTCCCCAGCTTCCTTTGATAAAAGATCAGCAATCTGATACCGATTCTTATGAATCGCAGGAATGATAATATGAGAAGGCGTCTCTCCAGCCAACTGGATAATATATTCACCCAGATCACTTTCCACGACATCCACACCAATGGATTCAAGTGCTTGATTCAAATGGAGTTCTTCCGTCACCATCGACTTGGACTTCACGACGGATGATGCTTGTTTTCGCTCAGCTATAGCCAGTGTGATCTTCACAGCATCCTCAGCAGTATCTGCAAAATGTACATGAACCCCATTCGATCTTGCCTGATTCGCAAATTGGTTCAGATAATAATCTAGATGAGCAATGGTATGTAGTCTGATTTGTCTACCACGTTCCCGCCATTCCTCCCAATTTCCGAGATCATCTGAAGCTTTCCTTTTGCCATCACGTAATCGTTCGGTCGTGAATTTAACCGCCTTACGCAGAAAATCATCATTTAAAGCAAGCTCTGCACGCCCTTTGACAGTCGTTCCTTTGATGTCTGCCTTACTCATGCATGCTCCACCCCTTCATATAGCAACTCAGCTAAATGCATCACACGGATTGGCTTATTCCTGTAACGTAGATTTCCCGCAATGTTCATAAGGCAAGCCATGTCTAGACCGACAAGCACTTCTGCTTCACTTTCTAGCACATGATCTGCCTTCTCTACCACCATAGCTCCAGATATATCCGACATTTTAATAGCAAAGGTTCCCCCGAACCCACAACAATCCTCGGCAAAAGGGAGGGGGATGAGTTCCATTTCTTTGACATTGCTCATGAGGATCATCGGTTCTTCCTTAATCCCTAGTATCCGGCTTCCATGGCATGATGGATGATAAGTCACTTTATACGGGAAAGTTGCCCCTACATCAGTAATGCCTAGCACTTGCACGAGAAACTGTGTGAACTCATAGGACTTTCTTTGTAATCTCTTCGCTTTAGCTCGTAAGATAAGATTATCTTCAAATAACTTTGGATAATGATGAATCATGCCTATACAAGAGCCTGAAGGTGCGATGACGAAATCACTATCCTCAAATGCTTCCAGAATCGTCTTAGCCGATGCTCGCGCTTCTCCCCAATAGCCACTGTTAAAAGCAGGTTGTCCGCAACAAGTCTGAATAGTGGGAAAGTGAAGTGCAACACCATATTTAGCCAACAATCGAGCCATCGCCTCACCAATTCGAGGATACACAGCATCACTTATACAAGTTATGAACATACTTACCTTCATCTTCCCACCTCACTTTCCGACCTTCTACTAATAGAGGCTTTTCAAAAAGTCATCTCATTGTTCTCTATGTTAAACCGTTGTTACTACGATGGAGCGCTCATGTAATTGCTCCTGAGCTGTGTGATCAAGATTCTGATCCGTAATGATCTCACTAACGCTATCAAGCTCTCCTACATGTGTAAAAGATTGCACACCGAACTTACTAGAATCGGCCAATAAGAAAACTTGATCCGCTATTCCAATCATCCGCTGTTTCACCTGTGCTTGCAATTCATTAGATTCGCTAATGCCCCGCTCCAAATGAACGCCCTTGCAGGAGAAGAAACATTTGTCCACATGATAAGTGTCCAACGTTCGTTCAGCTAATGGCCCTACGAATGACAACGATCTTTGAGACAGCAAGCCACCTGTGGATATAACCTGAATCTTTTCTTTTACACTTAGCTCCATTGCGACCTTGATTGAATTGGTAAGAACCGTTAGTGGAATATCAGGTAGAATGGCAGCCATGTACCAAGCTGTTGTACTCGCATCAAGTAGGATTCGATCATTCGGTTGAATTCGCTTGACCGCTTCCTTAGCAATTCTTCGCTTCTCGTCAGCATGCATGATCTCCCGTTCCCCATAAGGTGTCTCGGGATGATGATCCTTTATATTCACCGCACCACCGTGAGAACGCCGCAAACGACCAGACTTCTCCAATCGATCAAGATCCCGACGAATCGTCTCCTCCGTCACCTGACATAACTCACTCAGCTCCGTTACCCGGATGCTACCTCTATCGTTCACCAATCCAACAATCATCTCGTATCGCTCTGCAACTAGCATAACTTACCTCTTTCTACAACTTTATTTGTACGATGGACCCGTCATTTATTCTAGATCCACCACTCTTCGAAACTGTCCATATGCTTCTTCCCACATCGCAGCCTGTTCAGGCTCATAAATAGTGATTGGGAAGGAATCTCTAATGACTTGCCTTGCTTCCCACACATCACTCAGATCGCCTTGAGCAATCCATTGAACAGCCAAATTACCGATGGCACTTCCTTCTGCAGGTCCTGCCCACACCGGTTTCCCTATGGCGTTCGCCGTCCATTGGCACAGAAGCGTATTTTGAATACCGCCTCCTACCATATGAAGTCCATGAAAAGCTTGCCCAGACAATCGTTCTGTCCATTCCAACACAAGCCTATATTTTAAAGCAAGACTCTCCAAAATGCACCTTACTATTGCACCGATCCCTTCAGGTGGTTTCTGCCCCGTCTGCAAAGCATAATTCCGAATTCGTTCAGACATATTTCCGGAAGGCAAGAAAACTGGATCATCCGGATCAATCATCGTAACGAATGAAGGTGCCTGTTGCGCAAGTTGAATTAGCTCTGGAAAAGAATACACCTCACCCGCTCGTTCCCATTCCCTTCTGCACTCTTGTAAAATCCATAATCCCATAATGTTCTTTAGCAACCGGAAGGTACCGTACGCACCACCTTCATTCGTGAAATTCAGATCAAGTGCCATATTACTTAGAACAGGCTCCTGCACTTCCGTTCCCATCAATGACCATGTACCACATATTAAATATGCGAAAGATCGTTCAGTAGCCGGAACAGCCACAACAGCAGAAGCAGTATCATGCTCAGCTGCAGTGAAGATAGGGATGGACGGCATACCAAGTTCATGCTGTAGCGCTGAACTTAGTTTACCAACATTCGTCCCCGGCTGGACAACTTGACCGAACCATGACTCCTTTAATCCCAACTTCCTTATTAATGTAGCATCCCATTGTCCTTCAACCGGTTTGTATAGCTGTGTCGTTGTGACATTCGTGAATTCATGGACCATTTCGCCACATAGGAAATAACGAAGAAGATCAGGAATCATCAATAAATGCTTACCGTCTTGTAATATAGGAGAATTGGCATGTTGTAGCGCCACCAATTGGTAAATCGTATTAAATGGTAAGAACTGAATACCCGTTCGACCGAATATCTCCTTCTGTGGGATCGTTGCCAATACTTCCTCCATGATCCCGTCCGTATGAAGATCACGGTAATGATACGGATTTCCAATGAGCTCGCCACTATGGCCTATCATTCCGAAATCCACCGCCCAAGAATCGATCGCCAAACTCTTTATCGTTAGCTTCTGATGCTTCGCTTTCAGTAATCCTTGCTTCATCTCATGGAATAGGCGGAGGATATCCCAGTGTAGGTGATTTCCTACCTGTACTGGGTCGTTAGAGAAGCGATGAAGCTCCTCTACTTCCATCGTGGTATCCTTCAACCTCCCAATAACGGCTCTTCCGCTACTGGCTCCGAGGTCATACGCTAGCACATTCACCAGCTTGCACCACCCTTACCCCTTACCTGTATATCTTGTTCGTAACTACTATCCATATAAGCTTTCATCGGATTCAGCGGTAAATTCTGTTCTTCCCGAATCGCATGAAGTAATGGAGTCACGTCGAATTCATATGCTTGACGCACCGCATCCTCTGCAGCTAGAACGTCATTACGAACTTGTGCATCCTCTACTTCCGCATGGTTGACTAGAAGTGCCTTGGCAAATTGCGTCTGTACATTAAGGACAGAACGGATCATCGCCGGAATTTTCTGTTCAATATTATGACATTGATCAATCATATAAGCGATATTATTCACAGTTTGCACAATAGCCGCATCCTGATCTTCTGAAGCACTAATAATTTGATAGAATATGAGGAATAATTCATACGGATTAACCGAACCTACGATTAGATCATCATCTGCATATTTGCGAGCATTAAAGTGAAAACCACCCAATCTTTTCTCATCAATTAAATACGCAACGATATGTTCCACATTCGTGCCCTGCGCATGATGCCCCGTATCCACGAGTACTTGTGCTTGCGGCCCAAGCTTCATCGCCATATTATAGGCCATTCCCCAATCCGCTAAATCCGTATGATAGAAAGCAGGCTCGAATGATTTATATTCAATGAGCATCCGCATCTGTGGGGTCAACTTCTTATAGAGTTCAGACAAAGCTTCGTACATCCAAGCTTTACGCTTACGAATATGTCCCTGACCGGGGTAGTTAGTACCATCTGCGAACCACAGACTAATATCACGAGATCCTGTTTCTTTGGCAATATCAACACATTCTAATAGATGATCTGTCGCTTGACGGCGAACCATCGCATCAGAGTTCGTCACACTACCCAGCATATAATCCTCTTCTTGAAAAAGATTCGGGTTCACAGCACCGATGCTGAGTCCTAGACCTTCTGCATGAGCACGTAGCTTACCGTAATCCTCCACTTTATCCCATGGAATATGAATTGCCACGGAAGGAGCCAATCCGGTTATTGCATGGACCTGAGCTGCATCTTCCATTTTCTCAAATGGATTACGTGGGACACCATTCTTCTGATACACTTTGAATCGTGTGCCTGAGTCTCCATACCCCCAAGAAGGGGTCTCAATACGAAGTTCCTTCAATTTCTGTTTCACTTGGTCAAGGTCAATCCCTCTAGCCTGTTGTTGTTCCTCAAATAATGCGTAAGCGCGATCTATCATTGTTCGCATCCTCTCTTCATTCACATTAATATGATTATCTAGTAAATGCTGCCGGAACCCCACCATCGATCGTCATCATACATCCCGTTGTCTTCTCGGATTTGGAAGATGCGAAGAAAGCGATGCCTTCGGCGATATCCCTCGGATAAATATTGACCAATAATGTGGTCCGTTTGCGATAATACTCTTCGAGCTCATTCGGTTCAATTCCGTAAGCCGCTGCACGTTCATTGCGCCAATTGGAATTCCAGATCGCTGATCCTTGTAAAATAGCGTCCGGAAGAATCGTATTAACACGAATTCCGAATTCTCCACCCTCCGCTGCAATGCAACGTGCAAGATGTGCTTCAAGTGCTTTAGCAGAACTATACGCGGCTGCATTTTTCCCAGCATAAACGGAGTTTTTAGAGCCAATAAACACCATATTTCCACCGATAGCCTGCTCTTTCATAAGTTTAAATGCTTCACGAGCTACCAAGAAATAACCTGTACCCAGCACAGAAATATTGAGATTCCATTCCTTTAAAGTCGTTTCCGCAAAAGGACTGGAAGTTGCAAGCCCAGCATTATTTACGATAATGTCTATACCACCATATTCTACTGCCGCTTCTGCATAGGCATTTACAACATCCTCTTCTTTGGTAACATCCATTTGTACAGCTATCGCTCGATTCTCACCATATTGCGCATTAATCTCCGCTGCAACTTTTTGCGCACCTGCTAGATTGAGATCTGCAAGTACAACATGTGCTCCTTCAGACACTAATCTCCGAGCAGTTTCACTACCTATGCCACCCGCACCACCTGTAATAAAGGCTATCTTCCGAGAGAATTCCGTTTCTGTTGGAGCTAGAGACAACTTATATAATTCAAGTGGCCAATACTCTACGTTATAAGATTCATTCTCGCTGAGAGAGACGAAATTACCAATAGATGTGGCTCCTCTCATCACAGCAATGGCACGATGGTACAAGGCACCACTGACCTTAGAGTAGGACCAACTTTTACCCGTATTGATCATACCAAGACCTGGGATTAATATGACACGAGGTGCCGGTTCGAACATAACATCCCCTTCATGCTTATTCTTCTCGAAATATGATTTATATTGCTCTATATAAGCACTTATCCCTTGGACTAGCTTGTTCTTAAGTCCTTCAACATCGTCAGCATTAGGCGTCCAATCTATGAAGAGCGGGACAACCTTCGTATGAACCAAATGGTCTGGGCAAGCTGCTCCAACTTGAGATAACCTAGCAGAGTCTCTACTATTTACAAATTGTAAAATATCTTCCTTATCATCAAAAGTTAAGATCATTCTCTTCTCATGACTTACGAGTCCTCTTATAAGGGGAACGATCTGTGCGACGATGCTTCTACGCTCCAACGTGGGAAGCGCTTTCGAAGAAAGTCCACCAAATAGCTTCGCTTCATTTATATGATTCTCAATGTAATGCTCCGCTTCATTAATAATTTCGATCGTTTTGGAGTAGCATGCTTCTGAAGTATCCCCCCAAGTTACAAGACCATGCTTCTCCATCAATACCAATTCAGCCTTCGGATTAGCTAATACGCCTCTAGCAATCATTTGAGAGAGTGTGAACCCTGGTCTAATATATGGAACCCAAACGAATCGATCTCCAAATATTTCTCGGGCAATATTCTGTCCGTTATCCGCACAACATATGCTAATAATGACATCTGGATGGGTATGATCGACATGATTAAATGGTAGAAAGGCATGTAATAACGTCTCAATCGATGCCCGTGGATGTTGCGCATCGATCATGCAGTGATTCAAATACTGAACCATTTCATCATCTGTCATATCTGGCTTGTCATATAAAGGACGGATATCTTCTAATCGTAGACCTGTGAAATTACGTGCTTTCATAGTCGCAAGATCTGAACCACTCCCTTTCACCCACATCACCTCGACTTCTCGACCTCGGAAATCCTTAACGATAGTCTTCATCGATGTGTTACCGCCACCCCAATTGCATACTTGGCGATCTTCTCCAATAATGTTCGAGCGATACACGAGCTCTTCTAACCCATTTGAACAACTAGCAGCTTCCAATTGACTCCAATTATTCTGCACCATTAGAAATAACTACCTCCAATAAATATTGTGTTTTTTATATTGTATTACATTTGTTTGTGTTTGAATACAACAACTCCAAACATAAACAAATATTAATTCAAAAATACACTTTGTGACATCTTTATCTCAATTTATATATATAGTCCTTTTATCCTTATTTTTATAATTAATAGGTCTAAATATATAGACTATATAGACTATATAGACTATAAGATGCTATTATGTGTGTTAGTAGTTTCCATATAATAAGGAGGATACATAATATGTCATGGTTTTTTAATCTACAGCTTTCTCAAAAGGTTATCGTTGGATGTTATCTCGTAGCAGCACTATTCTCAATTCCTGTCTTTGTAACCTTTATTGTTATTGGTAGGATTCTTATCGGCATTATACTAATCCTATTACTACTAGGCTTAACTTACCCCTTATCCCGCTTTATTGAGAGAACGCTTACATCTACTTTTGATGAAATAGCCATCGTTACTGCTCGAATTGCCCAAGGTGACTTTACCGAGCGTGCTAGCGAAACAGGTTCCATGATCAAATTAAATCAGTCCTTCAACAGCATGATTGACAAACTTACCAAGATTCTTAATGAAGCTTCTGTCATTACGAAGCAAGTTATGGGGACAAGCCGTGGAATTACAGACAAGAATCAAGAGCTTAAACTCGTTATGACACAGGTTGCCTCCTCTTCAAATGAATTAGCCATTGGCGCAAGTGAAATCTCTCAGGATATCGCTGGTATGACCGAATCCATTCAAGATATTGAAGAGAAAGTATCTAATTATACGATTTCAACGAAGAACATGAATGAACGTTCTATTCATACACTCAAGCTCGTCGAAAGCGGTCGTCAATCCGTTGAGATGCAAGCTGAGGGTATGAAGAAGAATATTCATGCTACACAACAAGTTGCTAGTACGATCCAGGCTTTATCCATCAACGCACAAGGAATCTCCAAAATAACAAAGTCTATTTCTGAATTAGCAGAACAGACTAATTTATTGTCCCTAAACGCTTCGATTGAGGCTGCTCGTGCTGGTGAGCATGGAAGAGGCTTTGCCGTCGTCGCTGCAGAAGTACGTAAATTAGCTGAAGAGTCAGCTGCATCCACACAGGGTGTATTCAGCTTAGTAAAAAGTATTGAACAAGATGTAAAACAAGCGATCGAGCACATTCATGTCAACGAAGAGATCGTTACACATCAGAATGAAATGATCCATGAAGCTGAACAGATCTTTACCCAAATTGTACAAAGTGTCCAGTATATCACCGAACAAATTTCTTCCTTCTCTAAGGAAAGTGATGTGATGTTGGAAAGCGCTCTTAAAATATCTTCTGCGATTCAGAATATTTCAGCTATAACTGAACAATCCGCAGCGGGTACACAGCAGGTCTCTGCCTCTATGACTGAGCAAATTTCATCAATACAAGCCGTTGTTGATGAGGCAGAAACGATGAATAGAGCCGTCTTCCAGCTTCAGAAGACCATTCATATTTTCAAATTCTAATTCAACATAAGGATCAACGCAAAGATGCCCGTTACCTAAACGGGCATCTTTGTTTGCTGTATTATTGTGTTTCATTACTTCTGATCTTCCGTCGGATCCTGATCATCATTATGATTAGCCGCCTTTGGTTTCACTTTATTCCTCCCTACCAACCACAGTGTTAACCATATAACACCCCCAACAAGTAAGACAGGCAAAGCCCCGAAGAGAATGACGACTATCCACTGGATTAATAGTGTCAGTACATTTATCGTCCCTTTAAGTGCATCGTTCGCCCGTTCGAATAAAGGTGCCTGTTCTTTATCAATTAAAGCTGGATCTACGATGCCATCTTGCTGATACAAGCGAATTTCTACCGTTGAATAGGATACATTATTATTGATATAACGCATTCTTCCCTTAATCAGCTCAATGTCCTCCTGAATTTTTCCTAGCTCATTCGCAAAGGTTACTAATTCAGTCGTCTTTGTTGCTTTTTTCATAAACTCCGTATACTGAGTCTCCATTAGTTCCTTCACTTTAAGACGAGACTCCAAATCTACATACTCTTCAGTTACATCCTGACCTTTAATACTTTGCTGAAATGATTCATGTTTTATTTGCTCTAGCCCACCTAGTAATGATGAGAAGCCATTCGCTGGAACTTTAATAATAAAAGTTCCTCCAACCTCATGTGTCGATTGATTCTCTGAGAACTCTACAATGTACCCACCTGAGAGTGATACTAAATTCCTCACTTCTGATTGAGCCACTGCGTAATCCTTGATGCGCATTACCAGATTGGCTGTGTAAATGAGCTTTTTATTCAATGCCTCCGCAGTTGAAGCGCTATTAAATCCAGCTAGTTGCTCAACCGGTAGAACCGGTGATGCTGCTACAGTCTGCAATTCCTTCTCTGTTGTATTCACTTGCTGCGCAAGGTCCGCGGTTGGCTCCGCTGCTGAGTCCCTATCTGCAGAAAACCCTGTTGATGTTGCCATATTCTCCATACTGCTCTCTGACTTCGCATCTGTCTTCGCTGACGAATAGTCAGCATTATCCGAACTTGATGACCCACAACCACTTAACAATATTGATAATAGCAGAATGCAAATAAGCCCCCGTTTACCCATACTCATTCCTCCCGCTTTCTTTGTTAATTCAGATCTATCTTATATAAGTTGTTCAAAAGATCTTCCTTTGAACATATACTTACATGTTAGACGTTTACAATACTTGGAAGGTTGCACGATAATAACAATATTTCTTGTCTGTATATGTGAACTATGTGTATAATAGTAACACAAACATACGTTTGCATTTATTGACATGTATGTATCCAATCAACTTTGTCAGTCACAGGAGGTTCTTATGAAAGGTTCCACGCATCTCGCCATTGGAACGGTTATCGGCATCGCTGCAGCTATGTATCATCCGTTTTCCGTTCATAACACTGCTCTTTATATCGCAGTATCCACCTTTTCTGCTTTAAGTGCAGATCTTGATGGAAACAGTATTCTAAGCTCTAGAATAGGTAAACTTTCCAAACAAATTCGTCAACTTCTTGTCTGGGGTAGCCTTATACTCACCTCAGTACTCACATTCTTATTTCTTTACGACCAGACATTTCACGCCGAATATACTATTGTCTGTCTGATCGCTTTACTCTTTGGTTTCATCACTAAAGAAGGAATCATACGCAATGCACTGATTAGTGCTATCGGAGGATTACTAATGTATGGTGGCTGGCATTTCAATATGAATTGGTTGATTGGGCTGGGCCTATTCATCGCTTGGGCACCTTGGCTGAAACATCGGGGAATGACGCACACGGTGTGGGCTCTATGCATATGGGGAATGATAAGCTATAGCATGGAACAACAGCTACAAGTAGATGGATTAATGGCTGTAGCGACGACCAGCTATCTCTCACATCTACTCGCGGATACATTAACACCACAGGGTGTGAAATGGTTGTATCCTCTTTATAAAAGATCCATAAAACTGCGGCTCTAATAGCCGCAGTTTTATTTCATATGAAATGATAGGTAAGCCGAAACTGATTAGGTGTCATCTCCTCTAGACGACGAAAATTATAAATGAAATAACTAGAGTTGGAGAATCCACACTGCAGCCCTATTTGTTTGACCGAAAGACTACTCGTTGCGAGTAACTTCTTAGCAAGGGTGATCCGAGCCTCCATCATATATTGAACAGGGGTTGTACCCATAATCTGACGAAACATTCGATTGAAGTAATAGATGCTATAACCGGAGACGGCCGCCATATCCGATAAGGAAAGTGATTCGTGGCAGTGATTCTGAATATAGTCTGCCGTTGTGCGTATTTTATCATGATGACCGGACCGTAAAGAAAACCATTCCCTTCACCCAATTCCACCCACTCTTGCTTATCATGAACAAATACAAATCCCTTCCCTTGAAAAACCATATGAAGATTGAATTGTTGTAGTTGCCCGCTTAGGCGATTCTCTGCATGCAAGGGATCTATATAATGCCCACATGCATCTGGATAACATGTATAACCTTTAAAGCCTGGATTCGGCAAAAAATACTGAACTCTCATTTATTTCACTCCCTACAATATCGCAAGATCCTGATATAGTTCGCAATATAATTCTATATTATCTTCTGCTTCATTGATTTACAATGAATTTAGGACTTTACCTATTCTTCAAAATAACACTATCATTGAAAGGATGTCATATAGAATGAATAACTTCTCTAAGATTCAAATGGGTGTGGATTATTACCCCGAGCATTGGGATCCTTCCCTATGGGAACAGGATGCTATCCAGATGAAGGAAGTTGGCATTAAAATTGTCCGTGTTGGCGAATTTGCATGGAGTCGATTTGAGCCTAAGGAGGGGCAATTTAACTTCGAGTGGCTAGACCGCGCTTTAGATCTTTTTCACCGTCAAGGTATTCAAATTGTTATAGGTACTCCCACCCATAC
Source organism: Paenibacillus sp. Y916 (assembly GCF_056786435.1). Taxonomy (NCBI): domain Bacteria; kingdom Bacillati; phylum Bacillota; class Bacilli; order Caryophanales; family Paenibacillaceae; genus Paenibacillus; species Paenibacillus sp. Y916. Next base: position 637,046 of record NZ_JBXCJA010000002.1, read on the forward strand.
TCCTCCTAGATGGCTTACTGAGAAATATCCGGATATTCTACCTATCCAAGCCAATGGACAGACGTATCATGCCGGTGTTCGTGGGCATCGTTGTTTCAACAGTGTTTCATTACATTCTTATGGATCACGCATCATTGAGAAGCTAACACTTCATTACAAGGATCACCCTGCCATCATTGGTTGGCAGACTGATAATGAGTTCAGCCTAGTGTATTGTCACTGTGAATCCTGTAACGAACAATTTCGTGTATGGCTTCAAGCCAAATATGGTACTCTTGAACAGTTAAATCAGGAATGGGGAACCGTGGTTTGGAGTGGTGAATACAACGACTGGAGCCAAGTAACGACACCTTATGGTGGATCACCATATCAGAATCCATCCTATCTACTGGACTTCTACCGCTTTCAATCAGCTTCCGTTCATCATTATCAACAGACTCAGATTGAGATCATTCGCGAGAATTGCCCAGAACATTTCATCACGCACAATTTTCATAGTTATCCACAAAAGCTGGACCTATACCCTTTAGGAGAGCAACTAGATGTAGCGGCCTTCGACTATTATCCGAATACGTCACCAGACAAAACATCTACAGGCCCATACAGTGGAGCGTTATCTCTAGATGTCACGCGAGGTATTAAACGACGTAATTTCTGGATTATGGAGCAATTAAGTGGACCTCCTGGTGGTTGGGGACCAATGTGGCGCACACCCTATCCAGGCTTCATTCGCGCCTATATATGGCAGACAATTGCTAGAGGCGCAGACACGGTTGTCCAATTTCGCTGGAGAAGTGCAACCATCGGGGCTGAACAATTCTGGCATGGATTGATCGATCACAGCAATGTGCCTGGTCGTCGATTTGAAGAATTCTCACAAGTATGTACAGAGGTGAATACACTCTCACGTTTATTGGAAGGAAGCGTAGTCCGCAATGATGTTGCTATTCTTCACTCTCATGACCAGCTCGTAGCTCTAGATATCCAACCGCAAGTCGAAGGGCTAGATTATTACGAGAATATCAAACAATGGCACCGAGCCTTAACCAAATTAGGTATTGGTACTGACGTTATTCATTGGACAGAGGACCTGTCTGGATACAAACTTATTATTGCACCAAGCCTATATTTAATGGATTCAACGGTTGCTACCTCTCTAGAAGCTTTCGCGGCAGCGGGAGGAACATTAATTATTACTCACCGAAGTGGTGTGAAGAATCTGAATAATGTATGCCTTATGGAGCCTTTGCCTGGCATGCTATCCTATTGTGCTGGAGTTCATGTAAGTGAGTATGATCCGATTGCCAACAGCCTCCATCACATCATTACAACGGATGAACAGACCTATTCCTCCACACAGTGGTGCGACATATTGCACCCGACTACAGCAGAGGTAGTAGCTACGTATCATGATGATTTCTATGCAGGGAAAGCGGCGATTACCGTTAATAGCTTTGGCAAGGGAAAAGTATATTATTTGGGTACCCATCCCGAGGAAAATTATATGAAATCACTACTTCATCAGTTAGCAGTAGCGCATGATATTCCACATTTCCCCGATCTACCAGAAGGTGTTCAAATATCTGTACGCATGCGTGATTCTCAAGCATTCTTCTTCCTATTAAATTTAAGTAGGGAATCTCGAAGTATTATCTTAGATCATCCGTATAAGAGTGTTCTCTATGATGGGATAACACATGAAGGAACACTAACTTTAGAACCTTATGGGGTAGAAATTTGCAAACGGTTTCCAATTTGATTACTGTTAATATATAGTTTGTCGAAAAGATAATATCGAGGAGGACAATAGATGAAATACCGTTTACTAGGGGATACAGAACTGAAGGTTAGTGAAGTTAGCTTTGGAACTTGGGCCATTGGAGGAGATTGGGGAAATTCTAATGATCAGGAAGCCATTTCCGGTCTTCAGCGTGCTATGGATGAAGGTGTTAACTTCTTTGACACGGCAGATGTTTACGGTTCGGGGCATGCAGAGGAGTTACTAGCTACAGCCACGAAAGGTAAAGAGGATACTGTACATATTGCCACCAAATTTTGTCGTGCAGGCGATGTTCAGAATCCAGCCAATTATTCAGAAGAAGCGATTCGCCAATATTGTGAGAATAGTCTAAAGCGTCTGCAACGCGAAAGAATCGATTTATATCAGATTCACTGTCCACCACTTGCCATTCTAAAGGATGGTGTAGTGTTTGAAGTACTAGAGAAGCTACAACAAGAAGGAAAGATCCGTCATTTCGGTGTCAGTGTAGAGACGATCGAGGAGGGCTTATTCTGTCTGGACGTTCCGGGTCTGAAAGCACTTCAGGTCATATTTAACTTACTACGCCAAAAGCCAGCGAATGAACTGTTTCCAAAGGCTCATGCAGCTGGTGTAGGAATTCTTGTCAGATTGCCTCTTGCGAGTGGACTGCTTACAGGTAAATTCAATGAGAACAGTACATTTGCTGCAGATGACCACCGAAACTTTAACGCGAATGGAGAACAATTCAATGTAGGTGAGACATTCGCCGGGTTGCCTTTCACCAAGGGAGTAGAGCTTGCAAGGGAACTTGCATGGATCGCAGAAGGTCGGGGAGATATGGCACGCGCATCTATGCGCTGGATTCTTGAGAACCCGAATATCACCTGTGTCATTCCTGGATTTAAAAACGTCCTCCAAGTAGAGAATAATCTAGGTACCGTTGACGTGCCTGCATTTAGCACAAAAGAATTGGATCGATTACGTTCATTCTATGAGAATCAAGTAGAAACACATATTCGGGGAGCTTATTAGGATTAATTAGCACTATTCAAGTATGCGACCAGCCATAGGGACAGTCTCAGGATAACTATTCTGAAGGCTGTCCTTCTCTCATTTCGCCTTGACTGAAGTTGACGAATCTCATCGTCACACTAGACTTATCGGAGGTGTTCCATGCTTTATTTCACTTTGGCTTCAAAAGCTTATTCGCGGAATCTTCAATACCGCGGTGCACACATGTTACATAATGTGGCCAGTATGCTGTTCGGCTATATTTATGCTTGTGTCTGGATCGGCATTGGTCAGGATCGTTCGTTAGGAGAATATGGGGTACATGGCATGGTGGCATATATCGCTTTCACTCAAGCCTCCCTATGGGTTTCTGGATTCACAACGAATGGGCTGGGCATTCCTCAATCGGTACGTACAGGTCAGATCTCTCTAGACCTCATGCATCCTATTCATTTGTTGTATTCGGACAGCATAGTCAGCTGTGGTGGGATTTGCCAGTGAAGGATTCCTACGACATTCTGGCACAGATGTATAAAGTAGATCCGAAGGATGCCACGAAACGATTAGGTGAACTCTCCGAATTACTAGATTTACATGAATTCTGGATGACTCCCGTCCGCAAATTGTCATTAGGTCAACGTATGCGTGCGGATCTAGCGGCATCCATGCTTCATGACCCAGACATTCTTTTTCTAGACGAACCTACCATCGGTTTAGATGTCACCGCCAAACGCAACATTAGAACCTTTCTGAAGACTTTGAATCAAGACTTCGGTAAAACCATCCTGCTCACCACTCACGATATGGACGATATTGAGCAGTTATGTGAAAGAGTGATGGTCATTAACCATGGCGAGTTAAGCTATGATGGGACCATTCAGCGACTTCGGAACAAGATTGGGCTACCCACTTTATTTCGAGTCACGTTTAACAGAGAATTCAAGATTCCCATAGATGATCACTCCCATTTACCTGCTACATTCCAACTGTCAGATACAGAAACGATTCGAATTATGGAAATCAATGATTATTCCATCACTATTGAAGCTAACGGACAAAAATTGAAAGCGATGGATATTCTTCGTTACATGAGTCATTGGGGTGAAATCGAGGATATTCATATGGAGGAGCCATTATTTGAGGATATTATTCATCGAGTCTATTAGATCATTAGTAAAAGCAACCATCTTCATAATTCTAGAAATCTCACTCTTAAAAACTTGTGATACTGCATTCACGATTTGCATCGCATGCTCATAAGATGGATCTTTCATTTCCAAAGTTTACGTTCATATTCACTCCTTAATATACAAACCTATGCGATTTTTTTCTTTTAGTTGTATTTTCAAGATGTTTGACGCTATAATGATACAAAATGTATCACACTACCTAGTGCTGATCTACAATACAATTTATATCATGTTAAGTTATTTTTATGTCTCCATTTTATAGGGTTATGATGCTTAGGGAGGAAGATGAATGAAGATTGAGAATCGAATTGCAGAATTGCGAGAGCAGAAAGGATGGACGCAAGAAGAAGTATCTACATCTATCGGGATCAGCCGTGCAGCATTATCCCACTACGAGAAAAGTAGACGAAAACCAGATTTCGAAACATTATCACAACTAGCTGATTTATTCCAAGTCTCCATTGATTATTTAATTGGAAGAAGAAATATCCCCCACAACATCTCGGAATCCGGAGAGCAAGAAATAGTAGAAGAATTAGATCCATTGAACGACAACACTTAAGATCATTCAGGAACAACAAAAAGGACTGATCTCAAAGGTCGATACTTTGACCTTTGTGACAGTCCTTCTTCTCATTATTTATTTTTGATATCCTTTCAAAGAGACACTGAAGCTATAGCTACGGTTCCCGAACAGTCTGTATTCTGGATGAGGTCTTGAACCCCAGCTATCATCACCACCAACACCCATTTGCTTGTAATTAATCCGAACGACTGTTGCATCAGACTTAGGTAACTTATAAGCATGGTCCGCAGCTTCAACTTCTGTTGGTGTATAAGGAAGAACATTCAGTTCGAACCGTGGAGATCCTTGAATAAAGAGCCCTACTTGTTGATTGTTCTCAATCGATGCGTAACGTACTTCTGTCTTATTCCCACATTCTTGTGGTCGTAAATAAGGAACCCACTGCTCGCTCACCTTACCAGAATATAGACCTACAGGTGCACCTGTATTGCGATCCCACTGATTCTCATGGGGTCCTTTACCATACCATTCTATTTGATCAAAGGAGCCACTCATCGCCAATAGTAATCCTATCTCAGGGATATCTGGAGAACCTTCTCCTGGGAGAAGATCCATATCCAAGATGACTTCTCCATCTCTATGGACGGTGTACGTAATGGTACATAATGAAGTCGTTGGAGTAGGGAGCGAATAAGATGTGATCAACTTCACCGTATGCTCTTGTATTTCGTAAGCAAACTGAACTAGCGTTCTTCTCGCGCCTGCCTCCCGCCACGTCCCACTACGTTCCTCATGACCATTCCCTCTGTCGTTATCCGTTAACGCACGCCAGAAGTTCGGAATAGGTGCTTGTTGAATTAGCTCCACACCCTTCAATTGGTACGAAGACATTTCACCTGTGAGCTTATCGAATTGCAAGAGGAACTGCTCACCACTTACTCTCAACACTTTCTCCTGGTCCACAACCTCCAATAAAGGAAGAGCATCCGACTGAGACGTAGATTCAACCTGCTCCCAAGCTATCGGTAACACAACGAATTGGTCATAGGCAATTTCATGCCCTCGCTTGGCCCACGCTGTATCTTCTTTCAGAACCAAACGCAACGTTAGAATATATTCTGATCCAACCTGACCTATCCCTGGGATAGCCTTTTTCAGATCAATCACTTCTGAGGAATTTGGATTCACAGAAATCGTCGTACGCCCTTCTTGTTCAATAACCCCATTGTTCGTCAACTGCCATACTAAATCGTAATCTGATATATTGGTAAACAAATACTCGTTCGTAATCTTGATCCGACCTTGTTGTATATCTTCACTTGTAAATTTCACATTCTGGTAACACTTCTTCGTTTCAAGTAACTTGGGAGTTACCGTCCGATCCGCAAAAATTAATCCATTCCCACAAAAAGTCCCATCATGCGGAGATTCACCGAAATCACCGCCATAAGCTAGATAAGGTATCCCACTGTCTGTCTTAGTTAAGATGGATTGGTCAATCCAGTCCCATATGAAACCACCTTGCAGAATAGGATAACGGTCAAATAACTCCCAATATTCATTCAGCCCACCACAGGAATTCCCCATAGCATGACTATATTCACACAGAATAAATGGCTTTTGTGGATTGTTACGTGCATATTCCTCAATTTGATGTACTTGAGTATACATTTGGCTCTCAATATCAGATGCAGCCTCGGAAGGTCGGTAATGGAACACCCCTTCATAATGTACAAGCCGGGAAGGATCTACTTCCTTCAAAAAGTCATACATCGCAATGAAATTATCTCCCCCGAAGGATTCATTACCAAGTGACCACATCACAATGGAAGGATGATTCTTATCCCTTTGGAACATCGTATTACACCGGTCAAGAACGTTAGCCTTCCATTCTGGCTTACTGCCTGGGATGGCGTCCCCAAGTTCCTTTTGACCATAGGTCCAGCTACCATGCGTCTCTAGATTTGTCTCATCAATCACGTATAGTCCATACTCATTACACAGTTCATACCACTTCGGATGATTCGGATAATGTGAGGTACGCACGGAGTTAATATTATGTGATTTCATCAAAACAATATCAGCAATCATATCTTCTACACTGACCGCGCGGCCGGTACGAGGAGAGAACTCATGGCGATTTACACCTTTAAATACGATAATCTCACCATTGATCTTCATCAATCCATCTTCGATACCGAATTTACGGAAGCCTACCTTACAGCTAATGAACTGAACCGTATTACCATTAGCATCTTTCAACTCAAGTACTAATGTATATAGATGGGGCTTCTCGGCACTCCATTTCTCAGGATGATCTACACGAACTGAACCTTGTAACAGCGTAGATGGCTTATCATCAAGGGAAGAAGCTATACTTAACGGTTGCTGTAATATCGACTGATGTGCATGATCATACAAAGCTGCCTCTATACTAATCAGCCCTGCATTCACTTCTGTATAATTATTGACGGTTGCTGTAATGGATAGTTGACCATTCTGTAGATCATCTTCAAGTTCAGCTTTTGCGAATAAATCATAAATATGGACATTAGGTGTTGTAAATAAATATACATCGCGAAATATACCACTCATCCGCCAGAAATCCTGATCCTCAAGCCAACTAGCATCACACCAGCGATATACCTCGACAGCTAATTTATTCTCACCGGGCACTAGGTAAGGCGTCAGATCAAATTCTGCGGGTGTGAACGTATCTTCACTATAACCAACTAAGTCACCATTAAGCCATACGTAGAAAGCCGATTCAACCCCTTGAAAGCTAATAAATACAGGGTTATCCTCCCATGCTTCAGGTACTGTGAATGTTCGTACGTACGACCCTACAGGATTATACTCTGTTGGAGCAAAAGGCGCCTTGATGTCCTCTCTTTCAGACCAAGGATACCGAACGTTAGTATACTGCGGATAATCATATCCTTGAAGCTGCCAATGGGAGGGTACCGAGATCGTATCCCAATCACTACAATCCACATTCTGTTTATAGAAATCAACGATCCGTTGGTCTGGGTTACTCGCCCAAGCGAAATTCCAAGTCCCATTCAATGAATGAACATTAGCCGATTCCTCTAATTTTCCAGCTAAAGCTTCTTCCAGCGATTGATATGTCATTAATGTCGCGTGGGCGTCCATCCGATTTAATTGAAAAATTTCAGGATTGTTATTCCATTCAGGATAACCGTTTGCAGGTGCTTTATAAACATATTTCTGTTTTGTCACACAAGTCACTCCTAATCTCGTATTTAAGATATACTATCACTATATTCACATTATAATAATGAAATCGTTTTATTTCTATTTAAGGATTTTCGCATCTATATAACAATATGAAACTGGAGGATCAATATGGATTCCATTGCATTTCCAATCATAACCGAATTTGATTCCAACCTTCCTATCTATCTGACTAGTGCAGGGCACTGGGATCATCAAGGTCCCATTTCTCGTCCTGAAGGCTTCCATTGTTACCAATGGCTACAAGTTATTTCTGGTGAAGGGGAACTGCATTTAGAGGGATATACCTATCCTGTCACAACGGGGCAAGCCATTTGTTTGTACCCTAACATATCCCATTCCTACCATGCGATATCAGAACCTTGGGAATTGAACTTTATATCTTTTGACGGTAACCTCTGCAGTACATTATTACAACAAGCTGGTATTCATCAATCCGGTGTTTTTTCACTTAGCGATAGTGATGCAATTATGGCTCATTTAACGCACTTACTAACGATTACAAGTTCAGAACGTTCCTATCTGAGTACGGAATGCTCTAAAGTTCTATATACGCTTGTACTCGATTTGACCAAATACGTTTATACGCATAACGATAATACCCAGCAGAATGTTCTCCGATTACAACCCATCATGCAATATATGAAACAGAACTGTCATCAGTCGATTACCATTGATCAGATTGCAACCTATGCAGGATTTTCCCCTCAATATTTATGCTCTCTATTCAAAAAGACGTTACATATTCGACCTATGGAATATATGAATCGGGAAAGAATTACTAGAAGTAAGGAGTTAATGTTCCTCAACCCTGCTAAAAAGATACACCAAATTGCTAAGGAATCTGGTTATGAGCATCCTAGTTATTTCTGTACCGTTTTCAAAAGATTAGAGGGCATGACTCCTGAACAGTTCAAAAAGTCCCACGGGCTGTAGCTGTAATCAACCTACTCTTACAACACTTCAATCCACAACAAACAAGGACCCATCCATTAACTGGAAAGGCCCTTGCTCTTATTATCTCTTCTTCACTACTGACGATACAGATCACATGAATTATAAATAAACTCGTTTAAGTTCCTTACCCGATTGGTAAATTCCCGAAATCATTTTCTGTGTCTTGAGTGCTTCTTTACCGTCAATATAGAGCGCTCCACCACTCTTCAACGAGTCATAGAAATCATTAATTTGTTTCAAATGGCTGACTCCCCAGTACATTTTCACACCTTCACCGTAATCGATCTCTTCATTTGGATTCTTGTCTCTCGTTACTCTTTTTCCATCATTATATACAATAGTTGCTTTTTCGCCGATCATTTTGGCGATGCCATTCTCGCAATGAACCTCAATCTCTACAGGAGCGTCATAACTATGATAATTGATCGCAAAGAAACCACCGAAGATACCATTCTTAAATTTCACTACACCTTCAACACTATCTTCAACTTCTATAATTTCATGTGCACGATTGCCAATCTGAGCATCAACATATTCAACTTCTTCACCTACGAACCAACGCATCAAATCCATCGTATGAATGGCTTGGTCAATCAGAACACCGCCACCTTCTTTAGCCCATGTCCCTTTCCAGTCACTCTTGCTATAATATTCGTCTGAACGATTCCAAGTTACCGAACACTTTGCACCAAGGACTTGTCCAAGACTACCATCTACAATTGCATCCTTGATCAACTGTGATCCGGGATTGTAACGGTTCTGAAAGATGACTCCTAATGTAACACCGTTACTCTCACATACATCCACCATGTTCTGTCCATCTTCAGTTGTAATACTCATCGGCTTCTCAGTAAGTATATGCTTACCTTTACTCGCCGCATATGCCGTCATAGGAGCATGCAAATAATGTGGAGTACAGATATGAACAACATCAATTTCTTCCTTATCTAACATTTCCTCATAGCTTGTATAGTAACTACAATTAAATTTCTCGGCAGCTTGCTTAGCACGATCTTCTTTGTTGTCACATACTGCAACTAGTTCAGCATCATCAGATAATTGAATGGAAATGGCATGCATTGGAAAAATATTTCCACATCCAATAATGGCTACTTTGAATTTACTCATAATTAAATCTCTCCTTAATCATTATTATGATTTCGTATTCTGTGTACTATCCTTGCACTGTATCCAACCATGCCTTTGCAATAAGAGCATGACCTGCTGCTGTTGGATGCACACCATCCCCCGCCCAATAAGCCGGATCAATCTGTGTACTTGCCGAAGCAAATAATCCGTCGAGAGGGACATATAGTGTCTGGAACTCACGTGCCAAATCACGAATTGCTTGAATTTTAGGATCTAAATCCTCTCTCCATGTCTTACGATCTTCAGGTACTGGTAAACAAAAAGGCTCCACAAGAATCAATTTGGCATCTGTATGCTCGTTGGTGCGTTCAATCAATTTGCGATATCCTTCATAAAACTGCTCAACAGAGGTAGCATCATCATTGTCATAACGCCGCCACACATCATTAATACCGATGTATATTGACACCCATGCCGGATTTAATCGTAAACAATCTTCTTCCCATCTTCGATCGAGATCAATAACACGGTTACCGCTTATTCCACGATTTATGAAATTGGTATTCTTCTCCGGATATTTACGACCCCATTCTGCAGCTGCAAGAAAAGCATATCCAGAACCTAAGCTACCATTATCCGAATAATTTCTTCCACAATCCGTCACACTATCCCCTATAAAAAGAATAGTTTTATTATTTTCAATCGAAATCATACACATTCCAACTCCTTTACCAATATTTATTCCTAGAAACATCTACTCTATTCTACTACAACAACACCGTCTATTAAAGATGTCTCCAAGAATGAAAAGTGGAGAGACTTCCGAGTTATCCCTTGTAAACGCGGGACTCTTTCATACCCGATTTATTGGGAGATTTCCCTTTATATTTGTTCGCTCCAGAATATGGTTTCTGGTCATTCGATGCCTTCTGTTTAGGTTTGATCGGTTCCGCTGTAATCAGCATTGGATAAGGATGACCCTTCACTTCAGGGATACTCTTACCAATTAATTTCTCAATATCCTTAAAGAACGGCATTTCTTCAATCTCACAGAAGGAGAGGGCGATCCCACTCATTCCTGCTCTACCTGTACGCCCGATACGATGAACATACGTTTCCGAGATATTGGGTAGGTTGAAGTTGATTACATGGGACAACTCATCAATATCAATTCCCCTTGCAGCAATATCTGTTGCAACCAGCACTCTCGTTATACCACTTTTGAAATTACTTAGTGCAAGTTGCCGAGCCCCTTGTGACTTATCTCCGTGAATCGCCTGAGCTTGTATATTCGCTTTGGATAGTTCACGTACCACACGATTAGCACCATGCTTCGTTCGTGTAAATACGAGAGCCGATGTAATGGATGTATCCTCTAAAAGATGAGCCAATAACTGTTGCTTATTTCCTTTATCCACAAAATAGACAAATTGCTCAATCTGACTTGCAGTAGAAGACACCGGGGTAATCTCCACTTTCACCGGATCAACCAGTATCGATTTCACCATTTTGGATATTTCTGGTGGCATCGTAGCTGAGAACAACAATGTTTGTTTTTTAGCAGGGATTTTTGAAGTTATTTTTTTCACATCATGAATAAAGCCCATATCTAGCATCCGATCAGCTTCATCCAGTACGAATATTTCGATATACTTAAGATCAACACATTTTTGATTCATTAAATCGATAAGCCGGCCTGGAGTCGCAACTAGAATATCGACCCCCTGATTTAAGGCCCGCTCCTGTGTCTTTTGCGATACGCCACCATATATTGCACTACAGCGAATATCGGTGTAACGCGCGTATGATTCAATATTGTCATGAATTTGAAGTGCAAGCTCTCTTGTTGGCGTTAGAATTAAAGAACGAATACGGCGTGGAGTATTTCTATCACTTTGCCGCTCGATTAGTAATTGTAGAATTGGCACAGCAAATGCTGCTGTTTTCCCTGTTCCAGTCTGGGCACAACCAAGTAAATCTTTCCCAGCCAATATAGCCGGAATCGCCTGTTCCTGTATTGGTGTTGGCGCAGTATAGTTCTCATCCCCAAGTGCTTTTAAAATTGGGTGTATTATTTTCATATCAGTAAATGTCATGTTGTCTCCTCATTCTTTAATAATTATATTTTTAAGTAGGAATAAGGTTAATTCCCTTATCCTAAGGTCGTTTCAAAAAAAGCATACAAGCCACACAAGGACGTGACTAGGTTGATCCCAGTACACGTCCTATTGTATCAATACATCGACTCATCCATCCATTATAACACTTTGTCGAATATGTAGTATAATTATCTTCTTAGCAAAAAAAATCTCTTATTTGAGGAGCGCGAATAACCCGTGAATATTCAAATAACACCACTGGCTAAAGAAAAGTTAATGGATGCACTTGGAGACCAACCAGGATACTTCAAGCTTTTTTTTGATACCGTAGGTTGTGGCTGCGATGGAATAACTGTACTCTTGATTATGACCCAACCAGACATTGGTGATATAGAAATAGAAGCTAACTCTCTTCCGTTTCTTATTAATCTGCAGCAAGAAATATATTATGAAGATGTGATGTCACTTGATGTGGATCCCAATTTCCCATCCTATAAATTATCCAGTCATTCAACCATTTACAGTAGTAACGTGAAGACTAGAGATATTCGTTAGAAAAAGCCAAATAAAAACAAGGCCACTGTATTTCTACAAGTACCTTGTTTTTTATTTATAAAAATATATTTAAGTTATGCAAACGAAGGTTTATGTTCATAAACAGTTCCACTAAGCACTTTAACATACTCCTTATCGCTTCCTTCAACAGAAGGTCCAACAAATAGTACTTTACCTTGAATTTTGCGGGCATTTGCTCGCATACGTTTGGCTTGTGGTACTGAACTTCCTCTAGCTACGGATTCATTACTAATTGCGGACGTTCCATCCTTCACTACCCAAGGCCCTTTGGCGGGTAAATTAAGTTGAGATTGCCGAAAGTTGTCGTTATTATTCATTTGGTTTCCCCTCCAACTAAATGCCTTATGGTACGAAGTAATTCATCATTATATGAGACAATATCCTCAAGGTTCCCTTCTGGGATCATTTCAACACCAGAAATATGAACGGAAAGGACATGCTCCTTACCTAAAGGATAACATAGCACATATACGTCCGCAACTTCCTTTCGCTTGAAAAACGTCCACTTACCACTATTATATACATCAAGTACATAAATGGATTGTGACTTTTGATCCATAATATTCGTATTAAATGGATAAAATTCACCCCTGCCGACATTCCCACCAACTTGTCGAAGCCCGTCAGTTCCGATTGTCTGCCAGAAGGCCGCACCTGTGACTCGACAATTAAGTGGTGAAATAAATGAATTACGAACAGCTTCACTTAAAGCATGGTATTTCTGATCTTCTGGAACCGTAACATTTCGGTTGAATTCCCAAAAAAAATGAAGAATACTTTGTTTTCTCTGCAATTCCTCCTCCTTCTGCTTAAGAAGCACATTTGGATCCAAATAATGTTTCTCACGCTCAATAATATCTAATATTTTGATGCAAGCTGAAGTAACCGCTGCTTCATAATTACGATCGTTTCTACATTCATATTCCAAAATTGTTAAACCCGCAAGATCTGAGAGCAAATGGAATTGTGTTATATTCATATCATTGATTAGATCGTCCCTATGAGTTACTTCTTGTGGGACCATGCAAAACACACGATTCCTTCTCAGTTTGCCCCAGAATAACCCCATCTCAAAAATCGTATTATCCCTCGTAATAAAGACATGCTTTCCACGAATAAGAGCAACATCATCTGGAGAGAATACAAATATCCCGTAATCACTCTGATCCAATATACGTTCTAAAGATTCCATCGTATATTCATTAGCACCAAAGGTTCCTGCAAACCATGGTGTTACTTGAACTGATCTTCCAATTTGAGATTGAATCGCACTTGCGTACCTAATAGATTCTCTTGCAGATCCAATGAATAAATTCGGCTTGATATGTATGGTAGACAATGGCGTGTCTCCTTTTTGAGAAATTCACAAAAATTCATTATCACCCATTATACAGTATTACCATATTTTAGCGAAGAGTTTCTTGATAATGGATATTATTTTACAAGATGCAAGCTAAATAGAGCCTATCTACTCGGAATACTCCGAATGGACAAACTCTATTTACTAACCGGTTCACAGCCTACTTACGTTTACTTGTTTAATACGGATCAGCTATATGACCTTTATCTTCTGCATCTTGAACGCCTTCTTTGGTTCGTATAGCTCCGAGGGGGCCTCCAAATTCTTGATCCTCGGATTTACTTGGCTTTATTCTATCTTTTAACCCTAAACCTTCCGCTACCCTACGTCCGTAATCCTCATCGCACTTAGTGAATAGATCAACCATCCCTTGTTGAATATGGGGGCGACTCGTTTTCAATGTATTCACAAGATTAAGAATCAGATCATCACGTTCCCAGTCTTCGAACTCCCGATATCTTTCACCTGCATACTTGTAATCGTTGGTACGCTCAATCACTTGTTGTACCAGATTTCCTTCTACACGAGGTGTATGTTCTTTCCCTGTTTTCTTCGCTTCCTGTAAGCCCCCTAGTGTAGATGGTTCGTAATTGATATGGGGATTCTGCCCCGGAGCGCTGTCTACTCGGTAAGCCATTTGCCCACCACTCTGATTCGTTGCAACTCGCTTCTTCGGAGCATTAACAGGTAACTGCAAATAATTCGGTCCTACACGGTATCTCTGGGTGTCCGAATAAGACAGCGTTCGTCCCTGCAGCATCTTATCATCTGAGAAATCAAGCCCATCCACAAGCACTCCAGTGCCAAATGCGACTTGTTCCACTTCCGCAAAATAATTGTCTGGATTTCGATTCAGAATCATCCGTCCTACTGGAAGAAAGGGATATCTGTCCGTCGGCCACAGCTTCGTATCATCGAGAGGATCGAAATCAAGTTCAGGATGTTCATCATCACTCATGATTTGGACACATAACTCCCATTCCGGATTATTCCCCGATTCAATGGCCTCATACAAATCTTGAGTTGCATGATTAAAATTCTTGCCCTGAATATCCTCCGCTTCTTTCTGGGTTAAGTTCTTGATTCCCTGCTTAGGTTCCCAATGATACTTAATCAGAACTGCTTCTCCCTCAGCATTCACCCATTTATATGTATTGACTCCTGAACCTTGCATTTCCCGATAGTTCGCTGGAATACCCCAAGGTGAGAATAAAAATGTGATCATCATTAACGCTTCAGGCGTATTCATAATAAAATCAAATATACGTTCCCCATCCTGAATATTCGTAACAGGGTCCGGCTTGAAAGCATGTATAAGATCTGGAAATTTGATGGCATCCCGTATAAAGAACACTTTCAAGTTGTTACCAACGAGATCCCAATTACCGTCCTCCGTATAAAATTTGACAGCAAATCCTCTCGGATCACGTAATGTCTCTGGGGAATGACTCCCATGAATAACAGAGGAGAAACGGACGAATACAGGCGTCTGCTTTCCCTTCTCTTGAAATAGTTTAGCTCGGGTATACTTTGCAATAGGTTCATCCCCAACACTTCCGTAGGACTCGAAGTATCCATGAGCACCTGCACCTCGTGCATGAACAACGCGTTCGGGAATTCGTTCCCGATCAAAATGCGTGATCTTCTCGATATAGTGATAATTTTCGAGAGTTGTAGGTCCCCGACTCCCCACCGTACGCATACTTTGGTTATTGTCGATTGGATGCCCCTGGCGATCTGTCAACGTCATATCTTCCTTGTCACTCACTTGGCATAACCTCCTTGATATGTCATAATTATCATGCGCATATTTTCAGTGAATTATGCAACGATGTGACAAGTAAAGAGTCAATATGTCAAATAATTTGAAAGATCGGTTCGTCTGAAATAAATTGAACAGGAATATTGGGGTATTTATCCTGAATCCTGTTGGCAAGATATTTCATACCTGCCCATTCACTCTCAGCATGCCCCACAACGATCAGAGCCTTTTCTTCATTCTGAAAGACAGCATCTCTAACATACTCTGGCGTTTCCCATTCTGGACCCTCTCCATAGATAATTAAATCAAGATTATACCTTTCGTACAATGGAATGGCCTGTTCACCGCCACCTCGATATCCAACCAATAAGCCGATACGTTTACATGGCATTCCGATATGACCGACAACTCGTACATGACTCATATTCAATTTATTCTTCACATGGTTTGCCACCTCTTGGACAGACATTTCAGAAATTTCAAGAATAGTCGCGTAAGGTAGTTCTTCTTGCACCAAATCATTCCAATCCAATTGATGTAGCAATCCTGCCATAATCCCATCCGGTTTAGATCGATGAATCAAATCATGACAACGATAAATAGCTATACCACTTTCTTCAATCACTCTTACCTTCTCTTGAATCACTGGATCCTCTTCTAACTGTTCTTTATTTCCAAAGTGGCTATAGAATAAGCCTTCGTGTGTAATTAACAAATTAACACCTAACGTTCTCGCCCTTTCAATCACAGACTGACTCGCTACAAATGTCGTTGCGATTCCTGTCACTCTTGCATTCGGTTCTCCGTAGTGAAGAAGATCGACGCCAGCTTCCATATGACCTGCAGATTCCTTCAAAGTTTGTATAACTTCCCCTATAGTAATGTTCATTTATATTCAGACCTCCGTTTCACTAATTAGTATATAAAATGATTCATTAGCCAGACAACCAATGGAGCGATCATTGAGCCGGCAATCGCACATACGGTCATCGCTACAGAGCTCATCGAGACGGACTCCTCACCGTATTCGAGCGCTTTCGCGGTACCGAGCGCATGGGAAGCCGTACCTAGACCGATCCCAATTCCAATAGCATCTTTTATTCTAAACATCTTCAAGATATAAGGTCCGCCAATAGCTCCCGTAAAACCGGCAATCATCACAAATACAGAGGTTAAGGAGTAATCTCCACCCAAGTTATCCGATATTTGAATCGCTACGGGTGTAGTAATAGATTTGGGCAATAACGAGAGAATATATAATTTAGAGAATCCCAAGATGATAGCTAAAAACATCCCACTGAACATCCCTACAAATAACCCCGTCAGTGTTCCTCCCAAGATAGCTGCTAGATTACGACGAAGCACATGGCGTTGCCTATATAAAGGATAAGCTAAAGAGACGACAGCCGGCCCGAGCAGTTGGTTAATCCATTGACCGCCGATCATATACGTTTCATAAGGAATCCGGAAAGACAATAGTAAAACAACGACAGCAACAGTAGCTGTTAATGCAGGCATGAGCACGGGAATATGAAACCGTCTATAGATCATAGACATAACGATGTAAATACTTACATTAGCCAGAACAATCACTACTGCAGTCATAAACATTATATTCCTTCTCCCTTCTCTCTCATATCGCTGGTATCATTTACACTCCTAGTACCTCGCCCTGCTAACCATTGACTGGCGTGGGCAGCAGCTCCAATCGTCAACACTGAACTTACAATGAGCACAAGGATCAACAACAATCCTCTTCCATTAAATATGTCCATATGATTCACAATCCCTGCAGTTGCTGGTATAAAAAACAGTGGAAGATATGATAATATCGTATTCGATCCTACTTCGATCCAAGTCACAGGGATCACCTTACACAATAATAAACTAAAGAGAAGCAACAAGCCTACAATACTTCCTGGAATCGGGAGATGAAGCAGACCCTGTATGTAGTCACCAGCCAAATAAAATAAATATAACAATCCGACCTGAGATATAATTCGAATGATTTTCATGATGCTTATAGTCCCTTCATTAATTCAACTTATTTTTTTAAAATGATCAACTCTAATAGACTAACAGAGTTTTCAGTTTTTTTTCAATCCATTTATGAAAATTCCAAGAATGTTTGATATAATCAACTCAATTCACATTTTATAAACTTAGATATAGACGAAGGGGACGTTCGAATTGTCAAAAATCATTAAAACTTTAACTATTGCCGGTAGTGACTCCAGCGGGGGCGCAGGCATTCAAGCGGATTTGAAAACTTTTGAGGAATATGGTACCTACGGTTTCAGCGCCTTAACTACTATTGTAACGATGGACCCAGACAACGGCTGGCATCATAATGTCTATCCAATTGATGCAGCACTCGTCGCTGAACAGTTGAAGACTGTCTTTGCTGGTGGTCCCGTCGATGCCATGAAAACCGGTATGCTCGGAAGTGTAGACATTGTGCGTGTTGTGGAGCAATCCATTAAGAATAATCGTCAGACCAATGTAGTCATTGATCCAGTCATGGTATGTAAAGGCGAAGATGAGGTGCTGAATCCCGAGAGCGCTAACGCTATCCGTGATCTACTTCTACCTTTAGCTACCGTAGCAACGCCCAATCTATTCGAAGCAGGCGTACTGTCTGGTCTAGGCAAGCTCTCTTCGATTGAAGATATGAAGGAGGCTGCCCGCCTTATTCACGGCCTTGGTGCAAGTAACGTTGTTGTCAAAGGTGGAAAAGCACTTGGGGGAGAATTAGCTATTGACGTCTTTTTCAACGGATCTGAATATACAGTCTTTGAAGCTGTCAAAATTGAGCCCGCAACGAATCATGGAGCTGGCTGCACCTTTGCCGCTGCGATTGCTGGTGGTTTAGCTAACGGTCTGTCGGTTAACGATGCTGTAGCGAAAGCCAAAGATTTCGTCTTAGCTGCCATTCGGAACGGTTTTGCATTTAATGAATATGTGGGTCCGGTCTTTCACGGTGGCTATCGTTTGGAGAAGGAATAACGTTTAAGGGTAAAATCTATACAGAGAATAAATGGCAGTCCAGAAGGTGATGATACGCCTCTGAACTGCCATTTTCGTTTCCAGACAACAACGTATCAACCTTCTTTGTACTTCCTATGTTTCCTTCTTCTATTTATACAATAAATGACGAACAATATCATAATTAGAAGGGTCGATCCTGCAACAATACAAATATTGTTTATGTTAGGAGCGTTAATCTCCACCCGAACAGGTTCAGATTCAGTCAATGAAATATTCCAGATTAATGTATTTCCCTCTATTTTATTAGCGTTATGATCACCAAAGAGGTCTATTGGTAACGTAAGCGAGAAATCAAAAGCAAGCTGATTAAGAATAAATTGACTCAGCTTTTCCGGTAACCCATAAGTACGAATGCCCTGTAATATTTCAGGTTCATATTCTGTTAAATTAAGCTGTGCAGAAATATTATATTTTGTATAGAAAAATTTATCCGTTTCTTTCACATCCACCTTAATCCCCTTGAAATCGCCTTGAATATCCTTCATCTCTTGAAATGAAGCATAAGATTTCAACAATTCATACTCCGTCTTGTCACCAGTTTGGTTTTTGTTAACTTGAATTCCCAAGTCATTCATCGAGGTCTCAAGTGCTTTATCCAACGACTTACCTATAAGCATATTGATACTAGCATCCATCTGTAGATTCACGCTGATATCTACACTTCCGTTCTTATGTAGCTCTACACCTACTGCCCCTTTAGCACAACCTGTTAGCATCATCACCATCAAGAGCAACAGAATGAATAGCATCTTATTCTTTGTCAATTTAATACCTCCAACTATACGTCAAAATGATCGGTGTTTAGAATATAAGTATACACAATTTCAATCCCAGACTGAAATGACATTCAGATAGACGAATAACGGAGCCTTCTCATATTGAGAAGGCTCCGTTCAGTTTATAGATAAAATTCAATTTAATTATATTTCCTCAGACTGAAACTGAAATGATTTGAAATTAAACTGACTACCCGGAAGGAAGACGAAAGTGACCGTCTGTAGACCTTTGACGTGCTCGATAACATATTCACGTTCGCAGTAGCCCTCAGAGAAACTGAATTCAACCAATTGTTTAACATCTCCCTGCTCACCGTTGAACAGTACATGGATTGTATTATGATCGATTGGTGAATGTCCCTCAATAACCAGCTTACAACTACCTGTTTCCCCAAAATCCATATCTTCAAAAATAAGCGATACGTTATTCCCAATATCTTCAATCGCATCTGGAGTAACAGTGAAGGAATCTCCATACAGCGTATTATTATCAAGTACGCTTAATCTTTCGAATCCTTTCAAGCGTTTCTTGAACTCGAAGCCCTTGAGGTGAATTTTATGGCGCAACACGAAATAGATCGATGTCACTCCCGTTAACGTTTTCGGTAAAGTATACGTTTCCGCCTGATATTCATTCCATATCGTTGGCTTGTGATAGGAAACGACTGTCAGCAATTCTGCTTGGGCTTCTCCCGGTATACCTTCCCAAATTTCGATAGAGAACTGTTCGCTATCCAAAGAAAAGATTGGGAGTGTAATTTCATTCGAGCCATATGGGCCAAAATCAATTCTCTCAAAACTAATCAGACTTTCGACATCCCTAGAAGTTGCCATTCCCCGATCATTACCATTCGTTAAATTATAGCTTGTATCACTATGATAAGCTGCTGATACGAATTCATAAGGATTAATAAAGGCATGACCCATATTTTGAATTTCCATTTCTATTAATGAATACATCTTAATTTTATCGGAGCCATTCTTTGTTGCACATCGAATATAGACTTTTCCATCTCCGAGAGCTGTTACCGTAGCTTCATGACCATTAGACTCGATTGTAGCAATGTTAGATTCTACACCTGCCACATTCGTAACTCTCCATTCAACCTCCTGATAGGTTGCATCACTTGGATAAAGATTTACACGAACCGGAAGTGTTGTTTGTTCTGGAGAGAACTGGGTGCCTTCAGGATAAACGATCTCCAGCTTGCGTACCGGAATTTCATCTGCTGCTTGTTGTTCTAGTTCGTGATTCGGCTGCGATACATCATGCATAGCTGAATAGCTGTATAATGCTAGCTCCTCTTCAGCTTCGCCAGCATACGAAGGCGCAACAGAAGACAAAGTAAGTTGACTTGTAGGAAGTCCCTTCGAACTTACTGACACCACAATTGTACCAGGCTCATTCGTACTGGCTATGATCGCGAGCAACTTACCGCTGAACATTCTTCGATTGTTTCCTTTGTAAGAGTCATAATCAGTGCTATCTCCATTATCCAAGCCTACTAGACGAGCAGGTCCATCAACCGTAAGATGTACACGATTATTAGCGTTGGCTACATGATTTCCATCCTCATCATTACTTGATATCTCAATGAAGATTAAGTCAGATCCGTCTGCTTGCATGACCGTGTGATCCGTCGTCTGTACGATGGTCGCTGCATCACCGAAAGAGCGCTGAATATCCGTCGCAATAACTTGACCATTCTCATCATATGCTACTGCTTTTAACGTGCCCTTCGTATAAGGCAATTGCCATTCTCCAATCAGCTTCTGACCATGTACATGATCAATGTCGAATACGCCTTGTGATTGTTCATTGAAGAATAGTTCAATCTTCGGAGCATTGGAACATACACGAATATCGATCATTTGCCCTTCAGAGAAATCCCAATAAGGGAAAATATGCACCATCGGTGCTTTCTTGTAATCTGTCCATTCCGCTTGATAGATATAGAAGGAATCTTTCTTAAATCCTGCTGTGTCTAATTGACCGAAATAAGAGTTTTTAGTAAAGTAAGGTGTTGGTTCACCGATATAATCAAAGCCAGTCCATATGAATTGGCCTAACGAGAACGTCGCATCGCGATCTGCGATAATACAATGTTCTGTACTTTTAGCTCCCCAGCTTGTTGAGCTGTTACCAAGGGATGAACATTGTTCGTCATCATCAGATAGAACGGACTGTGCAAGTGGGAAATGATAGATCCCCCTGCTCTGTACAGTAGAGGATGTTTCACTGCCGTAAATAAACCAATCTGGATGCTCTTCATGATGGCTTTCATAATATTTCTCCGCATAATTATAGCCAGCGAATTTCACGATATCCGCACATTTCTGAGCATTTATCCAAGGCATATAATTCGAGCCAATCGTCACGACAGCATTCTCTCTTGGGTCATGCAGTTGTACCGCAGCTAACAATTCTCTCGTTACCTCTTGTCCTCGTTCATCAGCATGTGTGTCGTATATTTCATTTCCAATACTCCACATTAACATGCTAGGATGATTTCGATCTCGGCGTACCCAGCTTGCAACGTCTTTCTCCCACCATTCTGAGTAGAATCGTGCATAATCAAATGGATTTTTAGGCCGTTCCCACATATCGAACGCTTCAGACACGATTAATAGTCCCAACTCATCTGCAAGCTCCATCAGTTCTACCGCCGGCATATTATGGGCGGTCCGGATCGCGTTAACTCCCATTTCTTGAAGAAGGGTCATTTGACGTTTCAAGGCAACTCTATTAATAGCTACGCCTAGGCTTCCTAAATCATGATGCTGACACACACCATATAGTTTGACATGACGTCCATTCAGAAAGAATCCCTTTTCTGTATCAAAAGCTATCGTCCGAAAGCCAAAGTTCAGTTGCTCATCATCGATGACCGTATCATCTATGATAAGTTCTGTTTGTAATGTGTATAAATTCGGATCGATAACATCCCATACCTTCGGATTACTGACAATTAGCGTGGACTTTATTTGTCTATCTTCCGCATGAAATTGAACCTCAGATTGCGTCACTACATTCTGTTTACCATCCACAATACTGTGTCTAAGCTTATAGGTTGATGAGGTGCTACGGGATGCATCGATCACAATCTCTGTATCCACTTCTACATTCCAATTCGACTCCTCTTTCATGGTAGTTACATAGATACCATGCGGAGAAATATGGGAAGTTGGATACGTCTTGAACCATACGGAACGATAGATTCCAGCTCCAGAATACCAACGGGAATTTGGTGCTTCATGGATAACATGAACATAGATTTCGTTCATTCCCTCTATTAGATAAGGGGTAATATCCATTTCAAAGCTAGAATAGCCACTCTTCCATGTTCCAACTTCATGACCATTTACGTACAACGTTGAGTCCATATATACGCCTTCAAAATAGAGGGTGTATAAGGTATTCGGACATATTTCTGTTTGTTCTATCGTCTTTTTATACCAGCCGTCCCCATCTTCATATAGATGATTCGAATCATAAATTAACCAATCATGTGGGAGCGTTACAGCAGCCCAATCACTGCATTGAGATACCGAATCGTAATTCGATCGTAGCGGCTGTTTCGAAAAAAGCCACTCGTTATTAATCTTCTGTTTCTTACTCATGTATTGTTATCTCCTTTGTCGATATGCTTGTTGTCCATCGATTATACTTACCAAGTTGAGTGATTACAAGGCATGTCATCACTTATTCACTTATGGGATAGTGTGCAATTTCTACTAAAACAGAGCCCCGCTCAGGTGAGCGAGGCTCTGTTTTAGTTTTTAGTTTTTAATTTTTCAACATCCATCTCTAATGCAACTATGCGATGACTTAAGAAGCGGACATCTCCACGAATATCATCTAGGTTATCAGCAATTATTTTCTCGATACGAACTGTATTTCCATGAGTATTATTCACATCCATACTCAACGCTTCAAATTTTGCATCTGTTTCTTCCTGGCGATCACGGATCGCACTAGTGATTTGATGGAGTTCTTGCTGTCCTGACTCCAGTGACTCTAATTTTTGTAGAATCAAATCTAATTTTTGTTCGCTCATATTTGAACCTCCAAATCACTTTTTGAAAACGAGTCATAAAGTCATCCGTAGATTGAAGTTCATCAACTTCAGCGACTGCAAGCCTAGTTACAGCTTCTGACCGCAATCCGGACAGAAATTAGCACCTTCGGTTTTCGCACCACAATTTGGGCAGAAGTTGGGCTTTTTATGGCCTTCCGGAGAAGAGGAAGCAGCAGAAGCAGACTGCTGGTTTCCAGCCGAAGACTGTTGGTTTTGATTTTGGTTTTGATTTTGATTTATATTTTTCATCATTTCATTAGCCACATTCATTCCCATCATCATACCCGCCATGTCCGAAGCAGCACCGCCGCCTTTTACTTTTCCGGAGGATATACCGTCCGTCATACTAACCTGTTGATACTTCTGCAGATTACCAATCATTTCGTGGGAAGCCGTTTTCGTAATCATGTCTTGAATTTCTTTAGGGTAATTAAAGCTCATCACTTGAAAGCCTGTAATTGTCATCCCGTTATCCATGATCTCCATATCCAAATCTTCGCGGATACCTTTGGCAATATCCGAAGCGTTCGCCTGCAGATTAAACATGTCTTTGCCTTCTCTGCTGATCCATTTCATTAATAACTGATCTAACACAGAAGTAATTCTAATTTTAATATCCTCGACAAGATAACTATTTTTAATTCCGGCAATCTTATCGATCAGCGTAACATAATCATTGACTTTGAAATTGAATGTGCCGTTAGCACGAATAGGCATACCGCCTGGAAGCTGTGGAGTCGGGATCAGAATCGGATTTTGCGTTCCCCATTTGACGGTGAATTCCTTCGTATTGACGAATAAGACTTCCACTCTCATCCCGCTGTTAAAGCCAAATTTAAACCCTTTCAACGTGGATAGGAATGGAATGATGTCCGAATCAATATTGAATTGCCCTTCATCCTCGAAAATCCCTTCGATCTTGCCGTTATTTACGAAGATGGCATCTTGCCCAGATCGGATAATTAATTTACTTCCTTTTTTAATTTCACGGTTGCTCCACTTCCAAAAAATCATATCATCTCTAAACTCTTCCCATTCCACAACGTTAGCAAATTGGTTTTTGAAAAACCCCATTATTATATCATCCCTTCTATTTAAAATGATCCTCTACTGCCGCTATGCGAATGACCACCTCGAGTCGTACCTCCGCCACCTGAACCGCCGCCATTGTTCTTTTCGATCTTCCGTTTCGTTGTCGTTGTTCGAAGGTATTGGTCCCGGCGATCCAGAATCCCTGAAGTGCTTGCATCCTCGTACGTATGCCGATTTACCGTCACACGACCACCAGAACGATAAGCCATCAGACCTACGATAAGCCCACCAAGTCCTAATGATACAGCCAATTGAAACCAACCATTAAATAGTATGTTATCCGGATCAACGTTTGAGTTCATATTTGAGGTCTCATTCGGGTAAATACTTGAGTTATTACCTGAGTTTATACCCGAGTTAGTGCCTGAGTTAACCGTTGGCTCAATTCCCATATATTCATATGCTGTTTGAATATACTTTTGAAATGCAAGTCCGTAATCGCCATTACTTAAATCCGGTGTAATTTTATCGCGGATCTTATCAAGCCTACTGTCATCCAGATAAACCTTAGCTTTATAAAATCCAGCGAAATAGATCTCTCTATTTCTCATATCCATAGTCAATATAACCGCATTACCATGAGGCTTATCATATCCTGGTGCCTGTTCATCATAGAAATCCTGTGTCATTTTCATTACATCAATATTGCCATCGTTGTTAGAAGTTAAAATGATAATATCCGTTTCTCTTTCGGCTCCGTATTCATTAGCCATCAGATTCAACTCATCATACTCTCCCTGATCTAGCAGACCCGCTTCATCATATATTAGCGTTTTTAATTCTGCTGCTGTAGCTGTCATCTCCATAGGAACCGCTAGGTACACAACGAAGAAGAACAGGATGGCAAGGATCGTTCTTTGCTTGTTCACCAGAACCCTCCCCCCATCATCAACGAAATTAGCTTCAGTGAAAGTAAGGTGGCACCAGAAATACTTGCAAACCATGCGGTCACTTTCACCTTGCTGATCGGAGGCTTCCCAACGATCTTACCCGTCTGGCCGTTCATAGCAAACGTATACTTTGACTTATTATAGTCATACTGTACCATCCAAACCGGAAGCAGGACATAATCCGCCTGTTTGACACGGGTATCAATTTGCTTATTCGTGAAGCTCATCGTTGTATATCCTGAAGTCGCAGACTGAATATAAGAATTAATGTATTCCTTAATCTTTTCTTTCGCACGCGGGTACAACTCTTTATCGTTATAACTATATTTTTCTGCGATATAGCCAGCAAGATATGGCGTTTTAAATTCTTTTAGTTTTCCGTAAGGAAATGGCTCTAATTTATCCATCAGTTCATCATTCATTTTCTCCGCGGCATCAATCGGTACCTTCACATAGTTGAGACGAATCTTTCGGTATACATCGAAATGCTGCGTTTCCGTAATCTGATAGTCTCCTTTTCTGTAGGTTCTCACCTTCGTGCCATGACCATGAACCTCCACCTTATTATGTAATTCATATAACCAGAAGGGCACATACAATCCGGTTATTCCTTCGACTCGATCCGCTGTCATAAAGTCATTTGGCGTCAGACGTCCATTCTTGCACCATTTCCGAAAAGCATTCATCGCTTCTTCCTTACTAATTGAAAAGGGGATGACCATCGCCGGAGCAAGCGTCCCCGTCAGCCGATCACCGATTACGACAGCTGAACCACAGAAGCTACAGACCGTTGCCGCCGTCTCGGCTTCAGTCATGATAACTGCTCCGCAGCTATTACAATGATACTCCATAACCTCATTCTCCGAAAAAACATGGGGACTGATTGGATCAGGAAGTTGCTCAATATTATCTTCTCTTCCGCAGCTTTGGCATGATAACATTCCTGTCTTACTATTAAAGACCATACCATTACCACAGTTTGGACATTTATATTCAATTACTGACATCTACTCACCTCTATCACAAATAAACTGTTATTCATTATCTTCTGGATTCGCATTCATACTCTTCTCTAATTGTGCGATCAGATCGTCCAAATCATCCTTCGGTTCTGCTCTAAGTTCAGTTAGAGCCATAGCTTCATCATATGCCAGATTAACCTTCTCTTCCATAGCATTGAGGATGGAACTGTTCGCACCTGCAGAAGAGCTGCTGGAATTCAATTTTTGCTGAGCTTTCGTGGCAGCTATTTTGCTCTTCAGATTGGCTCGTCGTTCTTCGAGCTGACCTACATCTGACACGATTTTGTCCTCCATTTGTTTCATACTTAGGGCGTTAGCCGCAGCTGAATCGTAGGTAGCTTGTAATTGATTGGCTTTCTCTACTTGCGTCTCCTTTCTCTCAAGGAACTTCCGAGCGCCCTCATCATCGCCAGCTTCCACAGCCTTCTCCGCATATTTCTGCAGCTTTCTAATCTCAGCTTGGCATTCATCGAGCGCTCTCTTCGCTCTTCGCTCATCCGATACCACCGAAGCTGTCTCCGCTTTGACCTTGCCCAGATCACTGTTCAAGCTCCGCATATAATCATCAATTATCTTCTCTGGATCTTCTGCCTTATCCAATAACGCGTTAATATTGCTTGCCATAATATCTTTAAATCTTGACAAGATTCCCATGATGACCCTCCTCATTAAGAATTCCATTACACATATAATACATCACTTTGAGACAAAAGGTTTCATTTCCTGAAAGGCATTTTAAAAAATGGATTGCGATTCATAATGAATTCCACCTTAGAATAATCGTTAATATCAGCGTTCAACTATTAGACTAGAATGATATAATACGTTTATGTACTGTTTAAAAAGGAGGTTTAATATAATGAGTCTACAATTTAATTTGTTTCCAGATGGAAGATCTAAAGCACTTACAATGAGTTATGATGATGGGCAAAAGCATGATATTCGATTAACCGAAATTTTTGATCAATACGGAATTAAAGGGACCTTTCATCTCAACAGCGCGAAGTTGAACACCCCAGGGTTTCTAACGAATGACGATGTACGAAGTATTGCACGTAATCATGAAATCTCGGCACATTCTGTAACCCATCCTCACTTGGACCGTCTTCCTTTGCCTATGGTTGTGGATGAACTATTAGAAGACCGTAAACAGTTGGAAAAGCTGGTAGACTACCCGATTCGAGGAATGTCTTATCCATTTGGTTCTTATTCGCAAACTATCATCCCCCCGCTGCAAGCAGTGGGCATCGAATACAGTCGAACCGTTTCTTCCACTAAACAATTTGATGTTCCGCTTGATTTCATGGAATGGCATCCGACCTGCCACCACAATGATGACATCAATAAGATCTGGGAGCGTTTTACTACACAAAGATCATCACAGAAACTTAGCCTATGCTATATTTGGGGACATAGCTACGAGTTTGAAGATCAGAACAACTGGGAACTAATGGAATACTTCTGTCAGAAAGCCGGTGGACATCCCGATGTATGGTATGCGACAAACATTGAAATTTTTGATTATGTCACCGCTTTGCGCAACCTAAAGTTTAGCGTCGACCTCTCGGTTATTGTCAATAATTCGGCAGCCGATGTATGGGTATCCATTAATGACGTACCAGTTCATATTAAAGGCGGCAGCACATATAATTCAAAGCTAAATTAGGTGCTCTTTCTACAATTACCTAAAAAACAAACAGTCCTGATGCAGAAACTCTTCATTGGGACTGTTTGTGTTAGTATATTCTATTATCTTTGTGATGAATCTTTAATAATTCGATTTTTCTATTTCCGCCAAAAAGTTGAACAGTCTGCCTTATCCAAAATATTAAACTTAATCATTTTCTCAAGTAATGAGAAATCAACCGGACTATCCCACTGGATACGTACCAACTGCTTGGTTTGATCATAGCCAGCCTGCACAATCTCATCAGAAAAATGATTAATCCCTGCACACTCAGGGGCAACAGCCAAATGATGTTTGGCTACGCTAAAGCCAACAATATATGTGCCGTGATCGGTAAACATAGGCTGATTCCACGCAATTTTCGGCTCTAAATTTGCAAAATTGTTAACTACCCAAGCCAAAACTTCTTCCGTTCTCTCCCGATGTTGTGGGTTATCAATCTGCGCTAAGTATTCTGCAAAAACCTCCATATCGTTCTCTCCTAAAAAAATATTTTTGATCGATGTCATGTTCCATTCAAATATGTCAGAACGACATGGCATCCATTACTTTTTCACTTCTTCTTCAGTTTCGACAAGTCGATATCTTCTTTAATCCTGTAACGAATACGTTAAATGGACAATACTGCTGCTGTTTTGATTTTCACTCCAATCGGTATACGCCAGTTCTCTGCTCGAAGGGCTCCAAGAGGTTGTTACACCTTCGATATCTACCGCGATCTGAGTAGGCTTATCGGTTAACAGATCGTAGAGATAAAGTCCGTTAACAGTTGTACCGTTCTCATTGGTTTTCAGGATATAGGCAATCATTCGCTGATTCGGCGACCATGAAACACCGCCCAACTCCGCACCTTCCGCGATGATTTTTTTATTTCCCCCGTCCGCATCGCAAAGGATTAACGTTTGTTTCGAGGCGTTATCTTGCAACACCAATATTTGATTTCCGTCCGGCGACGGGGATATATTATAAACATGATCAAGATTTAAACTTGACTTAGTCTTCGTTTTTACATCCAGAGATTGTAAAATTTGATCGGAATGGGTATTGTAATAGAACTTATCCTTCATTTTTTGGACCGTAAATATGGGGTCCTCTTCCCCATATAGCCCAGTCACTGCTGCGATCTCCCCAGATATACTTGCCGTAAAGGCAGCGCCGCTGTAGGAAGTCCCAATAACCGTTTCAGCATCGGTCCAATGGGCGTTAATTGCCCCTCCGATTGGATCGCCCATGATGCCGAATGAATCCAAAGTATCCAGATTCATCACGTGAAAGACGGGATCCCCTAATGAGTATTCGCTATATAACAGATGCTTCTTGTCGGACGATAAGACAGCGTCGCCCAGAAACACCTCTTTTTGTTCTTTTAACAAATCGTATTGTTTGGTATTCAGATGATACAGATACAGGCTTTTGGGATAGGAATCCGATAGCTCTTCGAGGCTCATTTTGTCCAAATCTTCGTTTTCTTTTGAAATAATGACCGTTTCTTCATCCAACCAATCGGAGATGGCTATATTCTCATAGTGATCAATTTTCCCCACGGAAACATCGGGCTCGACTGATTCTTTGCTGGAATCGTCAATAACTGTTGTGGTATTCTCTGGCCCTTGAATGGCAGGGCTATTAACGACCGGATCTGTATTGCAGGCAGTGAGAGTCATTAGTAACGCTGGAACAATTGCCATCATGATTATTTGGGTTTTCTTCATTTAGATCTCCTCCTCGAATGATGTTCACAATCAGGAATGCACAACACAAAACTAACTATCGCAAAAAATATTTTTATCATACTATTCCCCTGTTACATTAGTGACGTGAACTGGAAGCGGCTTGTTACCATTTTCCCACAATTCCCAAAAGATTAATGACTTCAAATCATCTTGGGGTCTTCTCTAAAGAATTAGAGACATAGTATTTCATCATTTAAGTTTTAGGTTAACTAGCTGTCTCTATTGTTTATTGAGCTAGATGAAGCCCTTCTTTCCACTCAGTTTCTAATTCGCGGCCAAACTTTCTGACTGCATCATCAACTACATTTATCGAAAAATCTTGTTGCGACCCAAAAAATCTAAGTCTATATATTTTTTCTTCTCTTAGCTTTTTCCAATCCAATTGGTAAAGATGTTTCTCAAAAGAGACATACATACCATTTAATATAAAATTGTTTAACATCTCCAATGGGAATTTTGAAGTTACCTCAATATAATTTTTTATAGTTAAATTTGTCCATCCAAAACACAATTCATAAATTTTATTATTTTCTCTATAATACTTGAAATTAAGTTGGCAACCTTCGTCTTCCCCTGGTATACATCTTAAAAAAGTGAATTCGACAAAAGTACCATTGTTCTTTTTGTCATGTAGTTTAGCCATCTTCTCAAACTCCTTTAACAACCTGAATTAAGAGAAATATATTGACAAGATATTAGCTGGTTTTATTTCAATTGCCTTTTCATTTCATTCAACAGTAATCTCTTCAATGCTAGTGACATCAGGATTGTAAAAGAAAATCTTATCACCCAGTATGTGAAGGTAAAATGTTTTGTGGTCGCTGAGCTTTTGGGTTGTCTTATCGACTAGGTTTATCCGAAATAATTTCTTAGTATATTCTGAGTGGTTGCTGTAATATAACCAATCTCCTTTCACGTTAATATTTTGAGCATCATGTTCCGAGATTTTCTTTAATGACTTTCCGTCTGTACCCATTGTGTAAAGCTGCCCATCATAGTTAAAGAATAATGACTGGTCTTTTACATCTACCCACATGATATAGCCGCCATCCAACAGTTTCTTTTTATTATTACCATCAATCTCCATAACGAATAATTTGTTGAAATTAATCGTATAGAAAATATTTCTACCTGTTATAGCGATACTCGATACACCATTCTTTTCAAGCAACTCATTTGATGTTCCGTCCACCTTCATGCGATATAGCGGTTTATGCATAGAAGTTCCTTCCGTGTAATATATCCAATCACCCATAACTGTTACCAAGTTGCTCCCAATTCCAAAGTCCTTTAGAAGCGTTCGATCTGCCCCGTCTAAATCTGATTTGAAAAGTTTATTGTCACTTGTATAATAAAGAATTTCGTTAACGATGTTAAGATACTGGACGAATTTTCCATCACTGACTTTTTGTCTTTGGGAGCCATCTGTATTTACTTTGTAAAGTTTGCCGCTGTCACGATGATTATTGTAATAAATCCATTCTTTATATTCCACATACAAGCCATCGTTGTTTAGGTTACCTATTGTGTTTCCACTGACGTCTAGTGATTGTTTTGAGTCGTCCGTTATAATCGTTACACGATGGTTTTCATAATTTACCGACGCACCTAACGCTTCGGAGAGAAAACGAAGGGGTACCAATATTCTCCCATTTATTAACTTTGGAGCAGCTATAAGCGAAAATTGTTCGTGATCTTTATAGACCGTTTTAGAACCCATGCTTAGCTTAACCGTAGTGGTTCCTTTCGATATGAATACATCGTTGTTCTTCCATGAGATTATTTTACCTCCTAATGAATCCACAATAGAACGGATCGGGACAAAAACCGTTCCTTGATCATTAATAGGTTCCACATCTAAATTTATTACATAATCATTTACACTAACGATTATCGATTGTTTATCTACCGAATTTGCAAAACTCGTTCCTGAGCTTAGTAAACAAAAGGACAAGAGAAGAACAAAAGCCCTCTTCTTCAATATAGACACCTCATTTTCTGTCAATTTTTGCAACTTAAAAAAACCCCTCTCAAAAAATGTTTTTAGAAGATTCTATATAGTAATCTAGACGCAACTTTAAACCCAAAGTTCGCATTAAAGGAAAAATATTATTACCCAGCACTGTTGACCTAAGCTGCCCTTCAGTTTAGTACCAGTAACTACCATTTCAATCAACTACCGTTCGCCGTTAGCTTGATGTTGATAATCTATGATCTGCATTATCAATCTTCGTTAATTTTTGTTGTAGATCTAGCGGGGTAACCCATTAAACAAAAGCCTACAGAACTATTGTTCTGTAGGCTCAACTATCAGTATTTTTATTAGAATTTATATGATCCATTTTTCGCAACATTGTAGAATTTTTCGCAGCTTTCGCGATCCATCACAAACGATCACCAAAGTAAATATTAAACCTCACCCTACGAGCACTTACTATATCCACAGTTACTACACGTCTTACATCCTTCGATGCTGATAAGTGCAGCTGAACCACAGCTTGGACATAGGTCACGAGATGTTTGCTTTATCCCCTGATGATGTTGACCAGAGCCAGCGTTCGCTGATTCTACTGCGCGCGCTACAGGTGCTGGATCATGATCATGATCATGTTCACTCCCTGCATCACTCTGTACATGAGATTCTAGTGCTTTCGCAACCGCGTCTGCGATGGATTCCACACGATTCGCACCGAAGCCAATAGCGCCTGAACCACCGATTCCTTTAAGATGCTTAATAAGGAGTTCCACTTTCTGCCCATGATCTCCATAGCGGAGGAACAAGGAACATACACGACCTAAAGCTTCTGCCATAGCGAATACGTCAGATCCTGCCTTACCAACATTCAGGAAGATTTCGCTAGGGATTCCATTGAGATCGTTGATTGTTATATATGCCATCCCAAATGGTGTATTCACCTTATATGTCGCTCCACGCAGAACTTGTGGACGTCTCTTATACTTCTTATCAACGACTTTCGTCTCTTGCGATTCAACGGACGCTTCAGACGTCAGACTTCCACTTAGTGATTCTAGAGCAGCATCTTCACCTGCAATATGATCCACTACTTGATTCTCTTCTTCCACTTCTTGTGCCACATTGTCCACAGATTCCTTCTTTTCCGTATTGAGAACTTGCGTGTCACGACTACCATCACGATAGATGGTTACGCCTTTGCAACCGAGATCGAATGCCAGCTCATAGAGCTCTGCCGTCTCTTCTACGGTAAAGTCGGAAGGACAGTTGGCTGTCTTCGAGATGGAGCTATCTACCCAGCGCTGAATCGCTGCTTGTACATAAATATGCTCTTTAGCCGACAGATCCATCGATGTGACGAAATAATCCGGCAATTCCTGACCAGGATGTGCTTCAATCCACTCCTGCGCGATCGGCACGAATTGCTCATCATAACCTAGACGACTTTGACGATAATATTTGAATGCGAAATATGGCTCAATCCCCGTTGAAGTCCCGACCATTGTACCCGTACTACCTGTCGGTGCTTGCGTAATGACTGTCACGTTACGCATACCTTTTTCTCTAATAGCTTGGCCAACTTCTGGGTAGACTTCCGTCATATTACGCATGAATCCACTTTGTAAGTATTTCTCAGCATCAAATGCTGTGAATGAACCTTTCTCTTCCGCAATATCTGCCGATGCCAAGTAAGATTCGCGAGCTATGAAACCAAATACTTTATCAAGGAATTCCAATGATTCTGGGCTACCGTAACGAATATTCAGTTTAATCATCAATTCTGCGAGCCCCATCGTACCTAGACCTACACGCCGCTCCTTCTTCTGGTTCTTCTCATTCTCTTCAAAATGGTAAGGTGTCTTGTTAATGACATTATCCAAGAAGCGCACCGAATAACGAGTTGTTGTTGCTAGTTCATCCCAATTCACATCATGCGTCTTCGCATCGTAGAACTTCGATAAATTAATCGCAGATAAATTACATACACCCCAAGCCGGCAAGCCTTGCTCACCACAAGGATTCGTACAAATAATCGGGTTAAAATACCAACTGTTAGACATATCATTATAACGTTCCATGAATACGACACCAGGTTCAGCGGATTTCCATGCCGCTTCCGTAATCGTATTCCAAATTTCACGTGCTTTCACCGTACGGTACGGGATCACTTTGCCTCCAGCTTGCTTCCACTTATCTAAATCGCCATCCCACGTTTCATCGTAACCAGGCATTGATGTGTCTGGGAATACTAATTCCCAATCTAGATCTTCTTTGACAGCCTTCATGAACCCATTGCTCACACAAACAGATAGGTTAGCATTCGTTACTTGACCCATCGTCTGCTTCACCGTAATGAAATCTAGTACATCCGGATGCCAATCGTTAATCATCAACATGAGCGCCCCACGTCGGCTACCACCCTGTTCAATTAGACCCGTCGTATAACTGAATAGACCTCCCCATGATACAGCACCACTTGATGAACCATTTACCCCTTTGACGATCGATCTATGCGGTCGAAGGGATGATAAGTTTATCCCCACACCTCCACCACGTGCCATAATCTCTGTCATCTCCGAAAGAGTGTTCATAATACCGCCACGGCTGTCTTTTGGTGAAGGGATAACATAACAGTTAAACAAGGTCAGTTCTTCACTCGCACCAGCTCCTGCCGCAATCCGTCCCCCAGGAACAAGCTTCCAATCATCCAACAGATAACGGAACTTCCCTTGCCATTCGGCTTGAAGCTCTGGTGTCTCCTCAACAGAGGACATCGCCTTCGCTAAGCGATCCCACATCTCTTCAGGTGTCTTCTCAATATTCAATGTAAGCTTCTCAACTTGAGACTCTACAAGTTCGCCACTGCGCGTTTTCACCGTTACCGATCTACCCTCGCGCTTAACAATTTCGCCTACTTCCTTCGTTGGGAATTTAGGGTCATCCTTCGTCAGGACTAGAACTACATCCCCTACCTTAGCGTTATTACTATCCGCATCTTTCCACGCGTATCTATCCAGAAATATTTTCTCACTTAAGCCCTCTAATCGGCTTGTATGCTGTAATTCGCTCAAAAAAACAACCTCCCATTAATGGTATTCATGTTTTGAAATCCGAGATTCCAAAACTATATTCCACAATATATTGTGCTCAGAATATTATACTACACTACATATTGTAATTCTATGCCGAATTGGTGAAATTTCAGCCAAGAAACCTATTCATTATTAGACAATCTTCATTTTCCTCTATCAACCTCTTTCTTTCATCATTAGTTATGAACTCCACTACTTCAGTGCATACTACACCTTACAGTGAATTCTATTCATTCAAAAGGGAGGGTAATCATGGATACGCCAAGCACTCATCCTCACATTATGACGACACAAGAGTTGCCCGTTCCACTCGTGATTGATAATCGTTGGCTTGAAGATTTAGAGAATCGTGTTGACAAAGGAGGACCTTGGGGCGACTGGCGATTGTTCCAATTAGCTGTACAGGGTGAAGAATCCCGTTTGGTTACAAGTTTTGATGAATTACAATGTCTCAAATACCTTCAAGGTCTAACCCCGCTTCCCCATCAAATAGATACGGCACGTAAAGTATTATTTAACATGTCTGGGAGAGCTATTCTGGCAGATGAAGTAGGGCTGGGTA
Source organism: Paenibacillus sp. Y916 (assembly GCF_056786435.1). Lineage (NCBI taxonomy): Bacteria > Bacillati > Bacillota > Bacilli > Caryophanales > Paenibacillaceae > Paenibacillus > Paenibacillus sp. Y916. The sequence continues at coordinate 672,589 of NZ_JBXCJA010000002.1, forward strand.
AGACAATTGAGGCTGGACTTATTCTAAAAGAATATATCATTCGCGGGCTAGTCTCGAAAGTGCTTATTCTCGTACCGGCGTCATTGGTTCTTCAGTGGGTTCGTGAATTGAATAGTAAGTTTGGCATTCCAGCCGTCGCTCAGAAGAAAGCCTACTCTTGGAACTCAGATATCGTCGTAGCTTCTATGGATACAGCGAAGAGAGATCCTCACAAGGAAATTCTATTAGATCAAGAATATGACATGCTCATTATTGATGAAGCACATAAACTCAAAAATAAGAAGACATCGAACTACCAATTCATCCAAAAGCTCAGGAAGAAATATTGTCTGCTACTCACAGCAACTCCTGTTCAGAACGACCTTCGAGAGTTATTCAATCTGATCACACTGCTGAAGCCTGGTCAACTTGGGAAACAGGGTGAGTTCTCCACGAACTATGTTGTCGATAAGCGCATCGCTAAGAACGAAGGACTATTGAAAGACGAACTTTCTAAGGTCATGATTCGTAATCGTCGGGGCGAAGGTCCTACTATTTTCACCAAAAGAACGGTTCGTAATGTCAATCTTCAACTATCTCCTGACGAGCAAGCTTTATATGACGGTGTGACTTCTTATGTGAAAGATCAGTATGATGCAGCCGGAAGTAACCTCAGCAGTATGCTGTCTTTAGTAACCCTTCAACGCGAAGTTTGCAGTAGCCGTGATGCTGTATTCGTTACGTTAGTAAATCTAACTAAGAAAATGCCCGAGGACTCCCCTCTTCGCGCCAAAATATGGGATCTCGTCTATATGATCAAAGAAATCAAGTCCAACACCAAGGCCGAGAAAACGATGGAGCTTATCCGCGATATGAATGAAAAAGTGATCGTATTTACAGAATACCGTGCCACTCAAGAATATTTATTGCAGTATTTTCGTGCACATGGACTGAATTGCGTTCCTTATCGTGGAGGTATGAATCGTGGTAAGAAGGATTGGATGATGGATCTATTTCGTGGTCGAGCACAAGTGATGATTGCTACGGAAGCGGGTGGCGAAGGGATCAATCTACAATTTTGCCACCATATGATTAACTTCGATCTGCCATGGAACCCGATGCGTGTAGAGCAACGAATTGGGAGAATCCACCGATTAGGACAACAGAATGATGTGAAGATATTCAATTTATCTACGACAGGAACGATTGAAGAACATATTTTAAATTTGCTACATGAAAAAATTAATATGTTCGAAACAGTCATTGGTGGACTCGATGTCATCCTAGAGCGATTCGAGAAAAAGGAATCTCTAGAGAAAAGTCTCTATAAAATAGTATTGGAATCCCAATCGAATGAGGAGTTAAGACAAAAGGTTAGTTCACTCGGTCAAACATTAGATGAAGTAAAGCGGCAAGTTGAAGTTGAAGGCATAAGTGACCTAAGTGAATTAAGAGAGGAAGAGGCATGACATGAGTATGTCTTCTGATCAAGTACAACAACATATGATGACTTATTTAGAAGCGACCGACTGTCAAGTGATCGAGAAATCTCCATATCATATCACGGTGAAGTTATCGCCCCAAGCTGATAAGCAACTAACGAATCGTCCCTATTATTGGGGATTTGTTGAGCGTACTGGAGTAGATCCCGAAACTTTGTGCTACACCTTTGTCTTCGATTCCGAACGCTACACCGTACCCGATGTGAAGCCTGCTCCTATAATGAATAGTGAGGGGATTCCGCAAGACAGCATTCTGTCACGCTATTTCGATGTAACACCTACGGTGCCTCGCATGGGACCCGGTCGAATTCTACGTGAAGATGTGAACTATGGAAGCCAACGACTTCAGCAAATATGGGATGCTGCTAGACGGGAAGGCTCCTCTGTCTATTTATTTGAAGAACCAGGAAACTTACAACGTCGCGCACTATTCTCTGCCGCCTATGAACCTTGGTTAGCGGTCTGCTTCAAAGTAGAAATGACTTGTGATGTGAAAAAAGAACAACTCCATTTCATGGGGATCTCTTTGTTAAGTGGTGTCATAACCAAGGATTTCCGTCAACAATTAGCAGGTCGAAGCTTAAGCCCGAGAATTCCCGAGAATGTTCATATTAATCCTGCGGAACTGTCTTTAGGCAAGGCTGCCGAACAGTTACAATCCAATCTGATTGCTACACTCAACCAACTCGACTACCAATGGGCAGATCAAGCACAAGAACGGTTAAAGGAAGAGCTCGCGATTATTGATAGTTATTATGAACATATGATGAATGACCCCGATGAAGAGAAGAATAACCACATCCGTGAGCAATACGATGCAAGACGTAGTGAAATGGCCTGGCAATACGAGCCCAAAGTGAAACTGTCCGCCATAACTTGCGGTCTATTTCACCTCAGACCTATGCAGTAGAGATAGTATGACTTCCATCGCTAAAAGAGGGCAAAATAAGACCCTCTCTTTTCATTGGCCTCATGACAGTTTGCAACACCCTTTTTAAAGCCTGTCCTTTACACTGTAATAAGCTCCCATTAGTGCGAGTAAGACCGGCTGAATTCAATATTCGATGTCGAATACGCTTCCCACTATGCTTCGTGATCAAAAGATGACTTTTTGAACAACCTCTATTTGTGAAAGGTGGATTGTATGAACTTCTTACCTACAATGTCCAAGTTAATGATCGCCCTGCTCAGTGTCCATTTGTTGATGTCTGCCACTCAGCCGTCGGCTTCTGTATCTACTGTCAGTGCTGCAGCAATATCTAAAAAATCCTTTGTCGTGAAAAAGACTACAGTGCAATCCCCCAATGAGCCTTCGGATTGGGCTGTCACAACAGGTCAGAGTTCAATTCCTGCTCCTTCCGTCTTAAAGACTCTTACCGAGACTGTTGTCGAGCAACTTTCAGAACAAGCATCATTCGCTTCTTGGAAGAATTCCGAACTTGGGTACTTCCCGCTAGGACCTGGTACACATAGCTGGCTCGTTACCGTATCCATGAATCAACAAGAACTCGGCTATCTCATCTTCACAGCAGAAGACAGTGATACCCAAGCCTATATACTCAGCGAATACGGACGCAGTCCCTCGGTACCTTACGATCTAACTTCCCTGCATCAGACCTTGATGCAGTCAGACATCATTTCCTCATCATCTAAGTATGCGTACCCAACTAACATAGAGCCTCTCTATGCACCATTACTCCCTTTATGGAAAATATCATTTGGGAACTATGAGACCTTATACCTTAACGCACTAACCATGGACGTCCTTCCTTGGGACGAATCGCACTTAAAGAAGCTCAACCTACAAACTTCTAAGCTAAATACCGCACACTTTACTGAACAAGATTACTCTTTTACATCCGCAGCTGCGGTAGCTCGACAAGGGGAAAGAGACCCACTAGCAAATCTCATGTGGATCACAACCCCACGTCTATCGCTGCTATCTGACGACGATATAGTCAACTATATCAATAATAATAACAACTTAATCTTCACGGCACCCTATCATAATGATGATGTGGGCGGACCCTTTGCAGTATCAGGTTTTCAGAAGTGGACCTCTAGTAAAGCTACTCCGCAACAAACTATTTATGTAGGTACCGGTCTGAGCGGACAGCGATATCTTCCCTTATCTCTCTTACGCAGCAAAGGGGAATTCCGTGCTTTCCCTGAGTTGACAGAATGATCTTGTTATGTGGATGAAAAGGTTCAATCTATAAAAGAAAAGTCAAATATAAAAGATCCTAAAACAAATAATTTATAATAGTGTGGGTGTCAGGTGCATCCGCACTATTATAAATTATCAGTACCTTGCAATGGATAGTACCATGTGATATATTCTTTTCAGCAAGTACTTTACATGAAACGGTACTGTACATTAACTAGTAGTGAGGGAGAAGTTGTTGGGTGAATATTCAATTCAAAAAAGGTGTTTTGAATCTATGTGTTCTTGTCCTTCTCGACAAGCAAGATCGCTACGGATACGAACTCGTACAAAAGATTTCCAATCAGATTGCCATTTCGGAAGGATCGGTTTATCCCCTCCTTCGCCGTTTGACAAAGGAGGGTTATTTCACGACCTATTTGCAGGATTCAACGGAAGGTCCTCCACGGAAATATTACAAGTTGACAGAGACAGGTCGCCAGTATCTTCATGAACAGTTGGCGGAATGGAGGAATTTCACGGATGGCGTGAATACATTAATCGAGGAAAGTTTACGGAATGAAATTTAATTTTCCGACAGATAGTTGAAGCATTGTAATCCAATCAAGAATAGATCAGAAAATTTATTTGGAAGGAATGTTTAGATGAATAAGGAAAAATTTCTAAAGGAACTAAAAGCAACTCTAACACGACTTCCTATCAACGACCGGCAAGAAATATTACAGGACTATGAAGAGTATTTCACAAATGGGCTTTTAGATGGGAAATCCGAGGAGCAAATTGCAACCTCCCTTGGCTCTCCAAAAAATATAGGCAAAGAGTTGTCCGCAACATACCATCTTGAAAAAGCGAAAACTACTGTAACAACGGGTAATATTATGCGTGCAATGTGGGCTCTTATTGGTTTAGGGTTCTTCAACCTTATTATTGTCCTTGGACCATTCATTGCAATACTCGCTGTAATTATTGCTGGCTGGGTGGCAGGCATTGGATTTATAGCAGCACCTCTCCTCGTTTTGCTAAATGTTATTATTTACCCAAGTACATTTGAGTATTTCGATTTATTCAGTTCAGTAGCCTTGTGTGGACTCGGTTTCTTCATCGCAATTGGTATGCTATTCGCTACGAAGTCTTTGATGAACGGTTTTGTTTACTATATGAAATTCAACATGAAACTTGTGAAAGGAGGTTTAAAACATGCTGAACATTAAAAAGATATCGATTATTGCTTTGCTCCTTTTACTAGTCGGTGTTGTCGGAAGTGTTTTGACCTATAATTTAACACAAAAATCCGAATGGGTTACGGAAGAAATCACAATTAAAGATGAGAATTTCACGAACATTAAGATATCAACCAATGATGCTCGGGTTGAACTGATTCCCACAAATGAAGCGGGTGCTTTTATCGAAATTTCAGGACGTGGTATAAGAAATAATGTTTCGGCTACCGTTCGGGACTCCATTTTATCAATTGTCTATAAAGAAGCGAGTCCTAAATTTTATAATTTCGACATTGTTCCGAAATCAGAAACATTGAAAGTGTATGTACCGAAAAAACTGTATGACACCGTACAGATTCAGAGCAGCAATGGTTCGATTTCAGCAGAAGATATGGAGGCAAGCGAAGTAAACGTTAAAGCGAATGACGGACGGATTGAATTAAGAGACATTCACGCTGATTCGATTATTATTGAATCCGATAACGGTCGAATAAAAGCAGAAAATATGATTGGCTCTACCATCAAAGCTAAAGCAAATGATGGGCGTATTGAGTTTAAACGTATTCAGGCAGATTTAGTCTCCGCCGTTGCTGATAACGGAAAGATCGGGCTGAAAGAGATCAAAGGCAAGCTCTCAGCAAATGCGAATGACGGGCAGATCGAATTGTTGACAGACTCACTTGATTACCCGATTGACTTCACTACCAATAATGGTCGCATTGATATTTTGACTTCTACCGAGCCTACAAATGCGACGATTCATGCACAGGCTGATAACGGAAGCATTAAGATTTTCGGCGAAGAAAGATCTAACGTTACAATTGGATCGGGAGAAGTTAAAATCAATTTATCTTCGAAGGATGGAAAAATAACTGTAGAAAACCGATGATTGTCCGTACCACTTCTTGAAAGAAAAGTTATTGGTAAATATAACAGCTATTATTATACAGCGAAGCAAATTCAAGCAAAATACAGTGACGCTTTTGCACAATATATTAAAGGGTCAGAAGATAAGGTTCGAATAAAAGTAACAAAGGTTAATTCTCTTCCCCGTCAGTATCTTGCCATGATGCCTCGGATATGGGATGTCTATTCCGTCTCCACAAAGTCAGACCGATCGGTATCATACCGAACCATTTCGTGGACCAAGGCTCTTTTACCGTTGTACGACGCTCTTCACGCGGTGTTTCTATATAAGTGACGACTTGTTCTGTAATGTATTTCACCAATTTTAGTTCATCTCCCACAACTACTCATCTCCTTTGCTCATTGGTCGCATTGAGAGTGCTTATGACTAGGTTGTGCAATTAGCAGAGGATTTAAACCAAAAACCGCGCCCTCTCCGAAGTATCGGAAAGAACGCGGTTCTTAATTATTACTTACCTAGCAAAATTTTAGCATACGGTGAATCGATTGGTAACATGATGACTGGTTCGTTCTTTAGTGTCGTCACATAGCTATCTAACGTCCGATAGAAGCTGTAGAATTGTGGATCCTTACCATATGCCAAGTTATAGATCCTTGCCGCTTCTCCTTCGCCCTCCGCAATAATCTTCTTCGCATCAGCTTGCGCTTGGGCAAGCAGCTCAGTTGACGTACGATCCGCTTTAGACGTTATTTTACGCGATTGTTCATCACCTTCAGATAAATAACGAGCTGCGATCGATTGACGGTCAGAAATCATCCGGTTATACACACTTTGTTTATTCTCCTCTGGTAAGTCGGTACGTTTGATACGAACATCAATAATCTCAATCCCATAATCATCTCTCGTTAATGCATCAATAACATCCTTCGTTATCTCATCATTAATGTTACCGCGTTCAGTATTCTCACTAATGATATTCTCATAGTTCACTTCTGATAACTTACGGCGAACAGAGTTATATACCGCTTCATTGATTCGTTGAGTACCACCATTAACCGACTGAACGGTTCTTAGAAACTTCGAGGCGTTATTGATACGCCATACGGTATAATTATCGACGACAATCGGTTTCTGATCTTTCGTAAGTATGGTGGTAGGAGCGCTATCATAAGTCATCTGATATCTAGGCAAAGTTGAAAGATTCTCAATAAACGGAATCTTAAACTTTAATCCTGGCTCTGATACTGCTCTTACTGCTTCACCGAATCTAAGTACGACCTTATATTCTCCTTCCTTCACAACATACATAGATCCTGATCCCAAAATAAGGATAAGAATGACCGATACAAGAGCTATCCATTTATTCTTCATTGTGTAACGCCTCCTTGTGGAGCAGTTGTAGCAGGTGGATTGGTTGAATTAGTTGAGCTATTCGAACCACTGCGCATGAGCTCATTCAATGGTAAGTAATTCACCGTATCACTATTTGTATTCGTAATAAATATTTGTGCATTAGGTAGAATTTTCTCTAAAGTTTCTAGAATCAGACGGCTCTCAGTCACGTTTGGATTATTCACATACTCCGCATATATCGCGTTAAATTGAGCTACGTCACCTTGCGCATTTAATATCCGTGACTTCTTCTCTCCTTCTGCATTCTCCAGAAGTGCTTGAGCCTCACCGCGTGCTTTGGGAATAAGATCATTCTCATACTTCGCAGCATTGTTAATCTTCGTATTCTTCTCTTCACGCGCATTCGTTACTTCACGGAATGCTTCTGATACTTGGCCGCTTGGGGGTTCAATATCCTGGAATTTAATATCGATAATTTGAATACCCGTATTGTATTTGGTCTGGAGTTCAAGTAACTTCTCTCGAACCTTATCTTGAATGACCGTCTTACCATCTGTAATCGCATAATCTAATTTCTCTGAACCAATAACAGCACGGATCGAAGAACTGGCCGCATTACGCAGAAATTGCTCTGGATCATCAATATTAAATAAATAATCGCGGATATTACTTATTTTCCACTGAACGACAGCGTCCGCTGATACGATATTCTCATCGCCCGTAATCATCATCGCTTCATCTTCAACTTCAACTGATTTATTCCCCTCTTCACGGTAACCGATATGTATTCGTTGTGTCAGTTCCGCTGGGACCGTTATAACCTGTTGAATCGGATAAGGCCATTTGAAATGTAATCCTGCCGAAGATTCATGCGAATACTTACCGAATGTAAGAATAGCAGCACGCTCTTGCTCTTGCACCGTATAGAACGAAGATGATCCTACAAACAGAATAATGATTGCTGAAACAATACCGATAACTATTTTTTTTACTGTTCCCGGCTTAAAATCTGGCATCTTTGGACCACTATTACTGTGGTTCTGATCTTGATTACTAAAGCTCAATAATATCTCTCCCCTTCTGAACAAATGGTTCACTATAGGGTTAGTACGTAAGAACTAGATAATGGTTTCTTCTTTTTCTAAAAAAAATATTTCTATGAATTTTCTCCACATATTTGCACATTCTAACATTCAGTTACTCAAACGAAAAGAGAGGTGCTACGAAACAATGATCATCTTATCCAGGAAAAGTTATCTACTAGCTATTACGATGGCTATCGTTTTACTATTTAGTACGCTATCCAACCCAAGTTATATCATTGCTGCCCCTGAAGATCCAGCTCAATCTGCCTTCACCAAAGAAACCATTCTAATTGATGCAGGTCATGGGGGAATCGACGGAGGAACATCTTTTCAAGAAATTCTAGAGAAGGATATCAATCTTATTGTTGCCAAAAAAGTATATATGCTCCTCCGAAGCAAGGGTTACGATGCCGTATTGAATCGTTCAGGAGATTACGCCCTCAGCGATGACAATCATTGGTTGAACAACTCTTCACGTCACCTTCGCGATTTAGCCCAGCGTAAGGAGTTAAGTCGCTCCATTCCGACACAAATTGTGGTTAGCCTGCATGTCAATTGGGGAAAGAGAGCTAATAAACGTGGCCCGCTCGTGTTGCACCAGAATGAAGGACGTAGTTTCCTTCTTGCCAATATCATTCAACAACATCTAAATCCTCTATACACCACACACCAACAGCCTGTATATGGTAAACCATATTATATTCTCAACTATGTTCTAGACCCAGCCGTTATTGTAGAGATGGGTTTTCTAAGTAATGCTGAAGATCGGGCCATGCTTTGTAATCCACGTAAACAACTAGCCATAGCAGAGGCCATTGTAGCAGGTATTATTAGTTATTTGACGGTATCATAGGAGCAGGATTCCACCCCCAAACTTCTCTCGCAAGATCAGTTATTCCGACAAATTCCACACTTTCCTTCATTTGTGGAATTTGTGCTTTAAGTGATTGGACAGTTTTATCTCCTTTTGTACTGACGTGACCAATAGTGACACAATAGTGATGATCCTTGGCCCATAATTCTACAGCTTTTAATTGCCTACTAATATGACTGGTCGTGTGAACATCATCTAAGAAAATATGATTGGCTACAGGAGGTATGCCCATTTGGTTTGCAAGCTTACCAACGATCGAACGATAATTGGTACTGCTATCTATATAGATCAATCCTCTTTCTAGACAGACTTGCATCACCACAGACATAATTCTTTCATTGCCAGTTATTAGAGAACCCATATGATTGTTCATTCCAATCGCGTATGGAATATCATCAATCGCATCTTCTACCCGCTTACGAACTTCTGTATCACTAAGTTCTGATGTTATGGCTCCAGGTCCAAGCCAGCTCGCTTTCCCATGCTTAGGCTCCATTGGTATATGAACGATGACATCATAGCCCTTCTTATGGGCTAACTCTGCATCCCGATGACTTGTTGGCAGGAATGGCATGATGGCCACTGTTATTTTGACAGGCAATGATAACATTTCTTCCGTTCCATTCTGTCCATTACCGAAATCATCAATGATCACCGCTACCTTTGGCTTGGCCTGAGAGGTTTCAGTACGCACTCCCGCTGCATCCGCATTTCCAATGTTCCAAATCAAGCTGAACCCAAGACAGACAATTACCCATTTACGACATTGTACAAACCGACTACTTATTGAACGCATATAGATCACCCCTTCTTACTTCTGCTTTCATTGTTTGAGTAAGGAGGGTTATTTATGTATCAGAGCACAAAAAAAGACGTACCCACAAAATATTCAAGCCCAGTTCCTCGTGTATAATTCGCTCGATGCGGATATCGTCAATCCCGTAAACTCTTAATTCTTTCGGCATTACCCGCATCACGACATATACTTCATCACCTTCTCTTTGTTCTAGTTCTTTCTTAGCCACCTAATACAGACAAATATAAAAGAGAAGCCTTCAAAATCAAGGCTTCTCTTTTATAAATCGATTATGCGGCCAAGAGGACTCGAACCTCCACGGTTGTTACACCATTAGAACCTGATTCTTGAAATTGGGGTTTCGGTGTGATCGCTACGCATCGGATTCATCGACTGAAATCCCCAGTGGGACAAGGGATTTCAGCTATCTAGCTAATGTCGAAGGATGATTCACTAATTGGCTCTTTCAACCATCTCGTAAGTCCGACAATGTCCGAGCTGATCCTGGCAGAGAAATCCCTTACATATCTCTCTGCGCCTGCTCCAGCATCCCAAACGGCAATACTACTGGACCCGAGTTAAAGTTGTAAACGCGATTCATTGTTCCTTGACCTATCTTCCTATTTTGAGATAACAAAAAGACGCCCTTCGTCCGTACTGGGACGAGGAGCGTCAGTTCGCGGTACCGCCCAACTTGATGGAACCGCGTCAAAGCGCAATTCCATCAAGTTGGTTCTGCGGTAACGGGTGGATCCTGTAATCTTAAGATACAATCCGAACGGGCTGTTCTTGACGAAATCGCCTCCGAGCTGGAGGTTCTTACAGCTTCAAATCTAGACCAAGGCCCACATTCAGAACGCGAAGGATTAGCGCTACCGACTCTGCGCGAGATGCAGGGGAGTCAGGATCAAATGTATTTGCCCCTTTACCATTAATAATGCCCGCGTTAGCCAGTTGATTAATGGATTGCTCTGCCCAATTGCCCGATATGTCCGAGAACATGGAAGCTACGGATACGTTCCTCAAATCCATTATCTTGGCGAGAATAGTTGCCATCTCAGCACGAGAGATCTCATTGTCCGCTTTGAAGGTTCCGTCTCCATAACCTGCAATTATACCATTTGACTTGAGAGCTTCAATAGCCACCTCTGCCCAGTGACCATGAGTGTCGTTGAAAGTATCGGAACCTTCAGCTTTGATTCCCAATGCTTTGACGAGCATTGTAGCGAACTCTGCTCTTGTAATGAAGGAGCCAGCACGGAAAGTGCCATCGGCATACCCTGTCACAAAACCGATTTGCGAAGCCAACGTGATTGATTTCGTACTCCAGCCTGTTGTCGACACATCATCAAAAGTAAGAGCAGGAACGGTTTCTATTGCGTGTACGATCGTACTCTTCAACGCTTCAACGTCTACAAGATCACCCTTGAGCGTTGGTTTTCCAGGCGTTGGTTCCGGTGTTGGCGTTGGTGTCGGCGTTGGCGTTGGCGTTGGCGTTGGCGTCGGCGTCGGCGTCGGCGTTGGTGTCGGCGTTGGCGTTGGCGTCGGCACATACGCTGCAGTCGGTGTCGCTATCGCTCCGTTTGACTCGGCGCTCTCCACTCCTTGATCTAGCGCTGTGACGACATAGTAGTAAGTCGTTCCGTTCGCTACGGTTGTATCCTTGTAACTTGATGCTGTCACATCCATTGCGATTGTCACATAAGAACCGCCTGGCGTCGTGCTTCGCTTCACGTTGTATGTGTACGTCGCATCCGATACGGAGGTCCATGCAAGACTCACTTGCGAGTCGCCAGCCGTTGCTATCAAGCCTGTAGGCGCTGCTGGCACAACAACCACTTCAGTTGGAGTCGCACTTGCTTCATTGGACCAAGCGCTCTCCACTCCTTGATCCAGCGCTGTGACGACATAGTAGTAAGTCGTTCCGTTGTCTACGGTTGTATCCTTGTAGCTTGATGCTGCCACATCCGTTGCGATTGTTACATAAGAATAACCGGACGTTGTGCTTCGTTTCACATCATATGTGTACGTCGCATTCACTACGGATGTCCATGCAAGATCCACTTGCGAGTCGCCAGCCATTGTCGTCAACACAATCATATCCAGCGTAATAATGGTCACCTTGGCAGCATTGCTCGTTGCCGTTGCCCCGGTGTCGGGGCTGGTCACTACACAGTAGAAGTAGGTTGTTCCCGCTGCATCAGTCGGTGCGGAATAGCTGCTGTCTATCGCTCCATCGATGAGGGTTCCTCCGCTGTTGCTGTTTACCGTGTTGCTATACCACTGATAGGAGAGTACCCCTTCGCCGCTTGCTGCAACGGATAAGTTGGCAGCTCCGCCTACACCCGTCGTCACGTCTTCGGGCTGAGTGGTGAATGTCAGATCTGCAGTTGCATCGGTAGCCCAAACGAATACCGGAGAATACGTGATATTCCCTGCAGAATCCTGGATTGCAGCATACATCCCGGTTCCGGCCGTCTCATTCGACATATCAAGCGTACTTGAGACCGTGCTCCCGCTTGCCTGGTCCTGAATGGCTTGGATCGGTGTGGCGGATCCAGCCGTAGCGGTGAAGTTAAGGGTCGTCAGCTGACGATCTGGCTTCTGCAGATCAAGCGTTTCCGTGCCAGTGTCGATTTGTGGCGCGAAGGCGTTGTACTTATCAAGCGACGGGGAGTACGTAGTGAAGTTCAGCTTGTTCCCGTCGATCGTCATCAGCCTGACGAATCCGTCGCCGTTAGACCTGAAATAGGTGTCCGTACTCGTCTGAGAGCGGCTGATATCCACTACTTGATAGTTGGCTAGCATCTCAATGACATTCCGATCCGTTCCGGCAATGGGAGTCACCCGAGTGAATGCGCCCGGTTCATGTCCGCATAGAACCATGACGACATTGCTGTTAGGCGTGACGATTTTATTGAATATATCTTGCCCAACAGTTTCACTATTGCCGTTAGTATCTACATAATACTGGCCTTTATAGCTCAGATATTGGTGAACTCCGATGATGGCGTTGCGATCACGGTATTTGCTCAATACCTCGTTGGCCCAGCTGACGGTTTCGCTGCTTGCCTCTCTGCCCATGCCGAGATAGAGGAATATGAAGTCCTTGCCGTCTATCGTGACCAGGTCGTAATGATTGGTATTGTCGTCGATGTTGCCTCCATACCAATCGTTGTTGATATATCTCGACTCGCCGAAATACTTCTTATAGTTCCTATAATCGCCGCTTGTATAATCTCCGCGGACTCCGGTATGGTTGCCGACATCATGGTTCCCGGAGAGAACTCCGTTCGGCACGCCGGCGTCATCCAGAATCTGCTGCGCGGCGTCGGCAATCTGCCAGTTGGAGGTTACGTTCAGGTCGACCAGGTCGCCGGTATTGATAAAGTAACCGATATCGCCGTCCTGATATTGAGAAACTGCATAATTGGTCACATCAGAATAAAAGTGATTAAGCCCCGTGAAGTTCGTATACATCTGAGGGTCGGAGAACCACATAAAGGTATCGGAGCCGTTATCGACATAGACCAGATCGGCTTTGGTCTTGATGATGCCATCGGAAGCATATTGGGCCGAATCGACGACGAAGCTGTTCTGGATGCTCGTCTGCTTCTTGTACAGAACATCCCAAGTTGTAGTTGTCGGATTATACACCGAGAAACGAATCGTTTCCCCAGGCTTCGTACTTCCGTTATAGCTTAAGATCACATTACCTGTATAGGATCCGACGTTGACATCAAATTCATGCGACGGAACCTCTGAAGATGCGTTGGTGCTCATATTGGCATCGGTTGAACTCAAAGCGTTGATCTGATCATCGCTGAGTTCTGCTGTTCCGCTGTCTTCAGTGACCGTTCCGCTGACCGGGAAGAGCTCCGCTTTATAGAAGCTTACGTCCAACGGGTCGTTCAGCGCAGAACTGACGTTCAAATTTAAAGAGTATGATTGTGTCACGCTGTCAAAAGCAGAACCGACATTGCTATAAGTCGGCGAAAGCGCAAGCCGGGTCGCAGCATTGCTAACCGTAAAGTTAACTTGTTTGACCTCGCTGCCGTTAAAATAAAGCGATAAGGTGTGTGGCCCGTCCGTTAAGGTCGTCGTGTTGATCGAGAAAGACTCGGCGTTATAAAGCGGGTCCATGTCATCGGCAGAGATATCGAACAACAAGCCAAGAGTGGCCAAACCGAGACTTGAACCGGCCGGATATCCGTCGCCGAGAGCATAAGCCGCAGTGTCGGAGTAGGTGACGTTTTCGGTCTTCGAGTAGGAGGTGCTGCCAATGGCGACAGGGGCGTATTTATTAACACCTGTCGGGGCATAGGCCTTGCCGTTCGGCATGATAAGCCTGATATTCTTCAACTGGATATCGTTGAGGTTATCCGTTCCGAAAGGCGTTTCTCCAAGCTTGAAATAACCCGACGAGTTACTGGGAGCAATTCGGAGCTCGTTCACACCGGAATGCACTTCATTTAATAGTTGCACCTGTTCCGGTGAGGTCAGCCAATAGCTGGTACTTCCGGTACTCGTTTTCTGGAATCGGCCATCCACATTCCAGGCGCTTCCGTCCTCAGTTGGTGACAGCACCGAGGCATATGGGAAACTAGTCGGGTTGAGACCGTACGTGTAAACGGACAATACAGGTTTCTGCGTGACCAACGTTCCATCAACAGGTTCCCCGTCTAATTCTACGCTTAATTGGCCAGCAGATTGGGATGTATAGGTAAGATTCAGCGTGTCGTTAACCACTGCGTTGTTTTTGAGATTAATCTCGTATTCTGAAGGATCCTTTTCTACCGTACGATCCATCATCACACCGTTAGGGATTTTTACAGGATCCGTATAACTATTCGTATCCTCGCTTTGCTGCGGGCCGGAGATATACACTTTGTTGAAAGTTACCGTTCGGTACATTTCGGTAACAGCTTGCAGCGAAACGGTTTTTAAATGGATCACGCCGCCTGTCGTTATGGATGCAAAATTCGAATCTTTCAGATTGATCCTGACCTTCTGCGATCCGTGCCCGTCATTTGTCGAGCCTTCGTTGAATATCTTGTCAAGGTTGACGCTGCTGCTGCCGTTGCTCAAGGTGATATTCCAGTCGTCATTCGTGACATCCGGGTCTGTTGTCACATCCACATAAAGATAAGGTGTAGCATGGGTGTTGATGCTCCAGCCGCCGCCCGGGATCGTCGCGGTGGTACTCGGCCAGCCTATCGTATCCTGTGTATCTATTCTCAGATTTGTGATTGCGACGGCGCCGCCGGCATTGATCTTGAGATTCCCGCCTGTCGGAGTCGACCAGGTTAGCCCGCTGTGCAGAATATCATAAACTGCATTTGACTCTGAGAGTCTGACCAACGCCTGAACTGCATTTTTCAGATTCATCCATGCAGTGTCCACTTCGCTCTGGGTGGCAGAATCGCTTGCCTCCACCGTCTGAGCTGCTGCCAATTCAGTTTGAAGTGCCGACCACGTAGCGGAGGTATAGTCGGATTCATTCAATGCGGTTGCTGCCGCAATCTCCGCTTGAAGAGCAGTTTTGATAACAACCGTCGAGGCGCTTAGCAAGGTAAGCTGCATGGTTGTCGGATCAAAAGCAATGCTTGAGCCCAACTGGAAGGTGTTGGCGAAGGCCGCTGCATAGTAGCTCGAGCCCATATTGCTGACAATAACGCTGCCGTTGCTGGGGATGGTATAGATGCCTTGGGAACTTCCTGCGGCTGTGTTCTGTAGAACATTGCCCGTATTGTCGACAACGATCACATTGCTCGTCGAATCAGGTGTCGTGACCGAGCTACCGAAGACACTGGTGTAAATGACGGTTTTATTCGCGGCCGTCATCGTGTTGGGAACGTCGGTTGTCGGATTGATAGCCGTGACGCCGATCCCGCCGTTCGGGAGCTTGATCGCGGTCAAAGACGGGTTGGATACGGTCAATTTGAAGCCGGAGAAGTTGCCTGCTTTCGCGGCGGCGGCAATCACGCCTGTATAAGCGCCTGTGTCTGTTCCTCCATTCGTTGCACTGTATCCAACGATTTTCGAAAACTCCTGAGCAAAGGCACCTTGATCGGCCGGCGCCGGCTGGTAGGTTGGTACGCCTGTGTCGGTGGCTTTTAATTTGATGACAAGCAGGTTCGTAACACCCAAAGCATTCAGGTTTGCCACTGTTGTTTGATTAGTTGCCCAGGAGCCGTAGTACACGATGTTGCCGGAAGCGTTGAATCCGATCCGGTAAGAATACACGGTCCCGGTATTGTGACTGATATAGTCGGCGAGTCCCGTTTCGCCTATATAAAGCGCATAGGTACCATAAGTGGAGAGACTAATAGTGCCATTACCGGTGCCGTCATTCACTTTATCAATCGGAATGGTATAGCTTCCGTTGGAGGGGGTTGCGATCGTTACCCAGTATGGACTTGTCGCAGCGCCGGTGCCGCCGTTATACGTTTGGTCTGCAAGCTGATACGCATCGCTGGCATTTGCACCTGTAGCCGGAATATATTCGATCAAATCGCCCACGTTAAGGCTGTTTATGACAGCTTGATACGTTGCACCTTCGCCGCCTATAACAAAACTGTTCTCGGGAATTTTTGTGCCGAATGTACCGTCACCGGCAATCGGCTTTGAAATGACACGGCCAACAGCCTTGGTTGTGGTGTAACCGCCTGTTACATCAGTGTCCATGACCTGAACGATAACTTCCGAGGCTGTTGCTGGATAAGCGGGCGTTGTGGCAAGACCACTCTTGGGGGTGTACATAAAATACGTATTTGCCGTATTAAGTATGTTAGGGTTGACGCGCAAGACGTCATAGCGATTGCCCTTGTTTATCACGAAGCTCGCATAGGCTTGTTTTGAATAATCGACGGCGGCAGAAACCGTGATCGGATTTGTGAATAGAGTTGTGAAGATCAACGAAACTGCCAAAAAGACGTTCAGAGCACGTAAGATTGGTTTAGTATTCAACTTTTTTGTAATGTTTTTCAAATTATTCTGTCTCCTTCATGTTGTTAGAAGTTTTGTCATCTAATTAGGTTACTACTTAGGTACCCATATATGAAACTATTGGAAATTAAGATAGAAATAGAAAACAAATAAGAGAACGGAAAAGAGGTTACATCGTGAAGCTAAAGCCAGAGCAAATCTCAGGAATCAGCAAAGGAGATCCAGAAATTGCAGCCTTTATCACGACGTTAACTCAAACCATTGAAGAGCATGCCCAGCGAATCGAGCAACTGGACTTTTTGCCTCGATTCACAAATACACTGGTGCATGATTGCTACGCCACATACTTCAAAGAGATCTACAACTTTGTCCATGCGTTATGTAACTCTCATTTATTACGTGAATGCATAGGCATTGAAACCTATGATAACCAGCCTTGGACAACTGATATGAAAGCGCTTTCTCGAGAGACCTGGGAAGTGGTAAAGGAAGCTGGCAGAAAGAAAAAGAGCAAAGCAGCAAATCTAGGGCAGCGATTTCAGCTTCACAAAGAAGCCATTTTTCGCTTTATTCGTGATGCCTACGTTCCCTTTGATAACAACCAAGCCGAGCGTGACATTCGCATGGTGAAAATTAAAATAAAAGTATCTGGCTCCTATCGAACGCTATCTAATGCAAAGCAATTTGCTCGTATCCGCAGTATAATCGCTACATTCCGCAAACAAAATCTTTCGATTCTTTCTTCACTCACTTCGGCTTTTAAGGGTCAATTTAGCTTCTAGAGATACCTAAGTAGTAACCTATTTAGTATAGTTATCCATTGTTTTCGAGACATTAACAATATGTAAACATCGTGTAAATTCTTTTTACATATTGTTTAATATTTGCACCTTCTTTGTATTAAAAATTATCAAGTGCCAGCTTCGATTACCAATTACTTGCACCAAAAACACACGGACCTCACGCGGTCCGTGTGTATAAGAAATAAATTAATGCAACATGACTTATGCAATTCATTGAAATAACTGAAGCAAACAACAACTCCATGCGGGCGTGCTGGTACGATTCCGACGAGTGACATTGCTTGAAGCCAAGTTATTGTTTGTCGGCTCACTGTGGCTTAAGATGCAACGAAATACTGGCTTTAAAGTGGGATTCGATTTCCTTCGAACAAGCCCTTCACTCAATGCAAGCCCAACCGAATGAAGTAAACGTCGCTAAAGATGAATTTACTCATTCTGCTATCCCTCCCTAATCTCCAATTGAACCAAACAAGATATTGTACCCCATTCTCATTTTGTTAGGTGCTGTAATCGGCTAGACAACTGCCTATCTTACCATGCAATTTATATCGGGTGTCAAACTTTTGAAGTTGCATTTCAAAATAGGGATTCCGTATTATTTTCAAAAATACTACAGCCCACAAAATGGCGGAATAGCGCTACTGAGGGAAGAGTTTAAGCAGTTCATAAACGAGGAGAAAGCAACGAGCGATATACACATATTCAACCACCTGAGAACATCGGAATCTCGATATCATTGTTCCTATTCATAAAAATAAAGCAATATTAGTAGAATGGTAGAAAAACCAGTCCGAATCCTTACTACCCGACCCATACAACGATCATTCAAACTCAGACAAAAAGAAACGAAGCCTTGCTAGGCAAGGCTTCCTGGGTTTAAGAGTATGATGCGGTCAAGAGGACTCGAACCTCCATGGTATAACTACCACTGGCACCTGAAGCCAGCGCGTCTGCCAATTCCGCCATGACCGCATATGATGATGCTACTATGTTGAAACAACTCAAAACCACACTAGCATCATGATTTTATCATACCTATTTATTACAGTAAATCACGTCATTCTCCACCGATTATAGTAGTAACTCACCTTCACTATTTCAATGGATCAAGTCGGGGTTCACTGGCTAATTGGTAAATGTAATTGCGATCCAGCTTGACCACATTTCGATTAGGTCGTCGAATGAGTACCTGCTCTGCATCCCATGCCACTACAATCCCTCTTATATCATTGCTTGCGATTGAATCGCGAACGACACGAACTTTCTCACCTTGAACACGAAAAGCATCCAATTCTCCATCACTAATCATTTCACGAATTCAACTCCCTACATTTATAAAAAGGACCTAAACAGTTACATTTAGGCCATATTATTAAATTACACACATTAAGTATTCAATTCATATTGAACCCAGAATTATCGCTGCACATGTTCTTTACTATCGTTCTTCTCGAACCAGAAATCTAGCACTGTAGCAGACATCACTCGACTGTTCAGATACTCAACTTGTTGAGGTGTGAATATTTCCTTCCACGAGAACGCTAATTCCTCACACAAGCTCACAATAGTTAACAATTCAGACCAAGCGACATAACGTTTGTACCAAAAAAATTGAGGGTGTTCAAGCATATAGGGATATAAATCATCAAATTCTGTATGTTTACAATCTACCGCACGTTCGAAATGAATCTTTGCAGCGGCCAACTTATCAACAAAGAATTGTTCTGTTATCGGTTCTTTCCCCATTGTGTTGCCTCCTCTCTCTTCCTTACACTTTATATTATAAGCTATTCGTATTCCACTTGAAAGGTATTGCGAATATTTGGGCTTATCATATCCTATTTTATTCGAGAAAAGTAATCGTTCCATCGGTCAATGATGCAATCTTCACAAGCGATTCAACTCTAAACCCTTGCTCTCGAATCGTGCGTGCTCCTGCTTGGAAAGACTTCTCAATCACAATTCCTAATCCCATTAGTTCTGCTCCAGAACGTTCTATGATCTTGATCAACCCTTTGGCAGCATCACCATTAGCAATAATATCATCAATAAAAAGCACCCGATCTTCACTCCTTAGATACCGTCTTGATAACATAATATCCGTCACTATTCCTTTGGTGAAGGATGGTACGCGCTCACAATATGCATCTGGATCAGCAAGAAGTGTCTTTTTGCGACGTGCAAATACGAGTGGCACTCCAAGTTCATAGGCAGTAGCGAAACCAACTGAAATTCCGGAAGATTCGACCGTCACTACCCGTGTAATTCCAGACTCCCTGAACCTCGCTGCAAACTCTCTACCCATTTCCATCGTTAATTGAGGGTCTACTTGATGATTCAATAATCCATCAAGATTCAATACTTGATCGGACAATATTGTGCCTTCTTCAATAATTCGTTGTTTTAGTAATTCCATAGTGTTTACCCTCCCATGCCAATTCTTTGTCGTAAAAATACCATATATATAGCCCAAACATCAAGTACATTTGGACAAGTTACAGAGGTTGTTCAAAAAGTCACCTTTTTGAACTCGCACTTATAGTCATGTCCCACTCTTTTTCAACATACCTTGTACTATTGCGAAGTATGTTCAAGGAGGTAACAATGAAAAACTTAGGTAGAATTTTACAAATTGCATTTACTTACATAGGTACCATTGTTGGCGCCGGATTCGCTACTGGACAGGAAATCCTCCAGTTCTTCACTCAATATGGAAAGTGGGCTACGTTGACTATTATCCTTTCAACCATCCTCTTTATTTGGTTAGGTACGAAGATGATGATCATTTCACGAACCATTCGTGCGAAATCCTATGAAGATCTAAACAAGTATTTGTTTGGACATAAATCAGGCGGGTACATCAGTATTATCATGCTGTTCGTTCTCATCGGAGTAAACAGCATTATGCTTGCTGGCGCCGGTTCTGTATTTGTGGAACATCTAAATCTCCATTATCAGACAGGTCTAATTATAACACTTGTAGGTGCCTATTTCTTACTTCGTCGAGGCATGCATTCCATTATGTACATGAACAGTATTGTTGTACCCATGATGCTGACCATCTCACTGCTCATCATCTCTAATACATTGCAATCCCCAAATGCAGATCGTTTCATAACCTTATCTACCGATACGAACCTAACGATGGCATGGCTATCACCAGTACTCTATACGGCATTCAATCTCGTTATGGCACAAGCAATACTTGTCCCCCTAGGTAGCCGAACTGAGAGCCTTACTGTCATTAAATGGGGTGGAGTTATTGGAGGACTGGGCGTTGGATTTATGTTAATGGCCGCCCATTTCGCCCTGTCAGCGCAAATGCCAGGCATTACACAATATGAGATTCCAATGGGCAATATCGCATTTCAATTGGGTGTAGCCGTACAATTGATTTACGTACTGCTCATATTCCTCGAAATATTCACAACCTTTGTTGCGGATATATACGGGGTTAACTTACAACTTCAACAACATTTTCATTTTTCTCCCAAAGTGATCTCCGTGGCCATCATGCTGACATGTTTTATAGTTAGCCAATTCGGATTCAGTTATTTATTGTCCATTTTATATCCACTCTTCGGTTTTCTCAGTTTATTTTGGGTCGTCAAATTGATGGTTGCAACGAAATGAAATGAGCTGTCGGCATCCTATCCTGAATATGTTGTACGATATAGGGATGACAAGTCATCATGATAATCTGCCGTGTTGAAGAAATCTCCTGCAACAGAGACAACGCAGCCACCATTCTCTCCTGATCGAAATTAACTAATATATCGTCAAAAAGTAAAGGGATCGATACTTTTGATTTCATCGTACCTGCTAAAGCGAGTCTCATGGCCAAATACATCTGCTCAGCCGTGCCTCGACTAAGTTTCGCACTATCAATCAGTCCTTGGTCGCGGTGCTCAGCAAGCAGCTCTTTCCCTCCCATTTTCATAACAATGCGAGAATAAGCACCTTTAGTTAATCGTGCGAAATAGATTGACGCCATCTTCAAAACTTCTGGTTGCTTCTCTTCTTCATAAATACGACGGGTTCTTGAGATCAATTCCGAGCAAATAGACATCACAGCATAATCAGTTGTTAATTCTTTTAAAGATGCTTTCTGTTCCTCAAGTTTCTGAATCGCTGTATCATGTAGACATAACAATTCTAATTGGTCCCGCTCCTGCAACAACCTTCCATGTTGTTGTTGCAACTCATTCCAGCGGGACTCAACCTCGTTCAATTCCATTTCATGATGTTGACATACTAATTCTAATCCCGTCTCATCATGAGTATTTAATACATTTAGAATGGCTTCTCTTCGCTGATCATCTGAGCCGCTAAACATCGAAATTTCCCACTGAAGAATGCTGTCCTTTAATTCCGAACGGTGCTTATAAATCCCCCCACGTCGCAAATAGTCCTCCCCACTGACGGCTTCTCCTTCCATGGTTAGCTCCTCTTTGAGAGATGTTACTCGTTGTAACTCATCTGACAGAAGCTGCAACTCTTCTTCTAAAGGTTCTAATCTCGAAGTTAGTATTTTACGTTTACGAACCTGTTCCTGATACTCATCCCATTCTTTCTTCTTCAGTTCAATCCATGCTCCAGGAGACAAGTCCACTGGATTTACACCTTCTGACAACAGACTTAACGATTCTGTTTCATAATCAAGACAATCCTGGTGTAGCTGATGCATTTTACGATTTATCTTATCTAGATGATCTATATTCTCTAACCCTTGTTCTGCCAACACATACATATCAAGTACAGCTTCTGGTGAGAGCTGGAGGTTAAGATCTCGTTGTCGTAACCAACCCTCCCATTGCTTCTCAAGCTGTTCAAAGATGCGCTCTTCCTTCGACATACCTTCTTCAACCCTTGAGAGTTCATGCCTTAACGTATTCATACGGTCTTGATAGGCCTTGAGTTCTATCATCAGCTTATCTATCTTTTGCTGCCAAACTAACCATTGATCCATCAATTTACGTAGTTCACGCACACCTGTCTCTACTTCCGTCGCATTGATCGGATGCCTCTTTGCAGCTTCACCATCAGTAGCATTGAAGGGGTTCGTTATAAGACGACACATCAACTTGGTGATGTCTTCCAGATCCTGTCGTTCATCTTCAACAAGTCTAGAATCTGCACGTTTGCCACGCTGAGGTGGAGACTTCAGAATTCCATTCCATAGTAGAACGACATCCACAAGTAATAAAATGGATGCTATAACTATAGCAGGCATAGGAAATCCTCTGCTCCATACAAGTAGTGGAACGACAATTGTCAAAATGCTACTACCCCATAGAAATCCACGAGTTATTGTCTTCAAGCGCTGCTGTATAACTCTATCACTCTCAACTTGTCCCAAAGATGTTAGCCTTACCATTCTATTCTCACGCCAACGCTCTAGAGTTTCTTGCAACTCATTCCAAAGCGCAGTCATTTCTTGTGAGCTACGAGGTATCAACATAGCAAAGCGACTGTTCCCCGCATCCCACTCTTCCTTGTATGCCTGCTGAGATCTACGATAACCTACTTCCGTAGTATCCATTTGCTGCCGTAACTGTTGTACCTCCACACCTAGACTCTCTATTCTTCGATCATAACTGGAGAAGCCAGCTGAATAACGACGCACAGACTCGCGTTCACCTACTGATGTAGAGAAATTCTGAAGTTCAGTCCTGGTCCAAGTTGAATCTATCTGCCGAACAATACGAGTTACCCGCATATCTAACGCAGATGCTTCAGCTCTAACTTCTTGCAAGTCTCCCTTTTTTGCATCATAAGATTCTCTTCGAGTACTCAAGCGTTCAATTAGATCGCCCTGATCTTCAAGTTCCATATCATATGGCAACTGATCAAGTTGCGCTTGTATCTCTAATTGACTGCGGAGAAGTTGCGTTTGCCTAAGATAGGCTGTATCCGTTTCTGCTTGGAGTGACTCCCATCTTCGTACCCCTCCTTCAGGAAAAAACGGAACTTCTGGAAGAGAAGACTCCTGAAGCTTTGCCTCCATCCATTTTAGCCACATTGGTCTGATCTCTTGCGCCTTTCTTAGGAGTAGATGACGCTCAATAGAAATTTGGCGAGTCCACTCCTGTCTATCTAATAGCTCAACTGTCTCCATCCGTGTTGAAGCATTGTCATTATACCGCTTCAGAAAGGAGCGACTTACAGATATTTCTTTCTCCAATTGCTCCATCGTTTGCAGCACTTTTGAAATATCTTGTACACGACCTTTTGGCTTGTATAACTTCTCCATATCCTGAGTAAGTTTGCGTTCAGCCTGAATGATCTCACTTCCACCACCAATGCCTGCATGAAATAAGTAGCTGCTCATTTCATCGGATTGCAGTGAACGTATTTCCTGAAGTTCGCTTAACGATATCGCAAATAACTGATTGAACATTTCACGAGATAACCCTCCCAAAAGTTCACGTTCCAGTTCTTGTTGGGTCACCTGCTGAACTTGTCCATATTCATCATTTCTAATAATCGAGAGCTTCTCCGTTCGGTTAGCAGATCCACTTCCTCCATCTCCAGTCGTTGCGAACCGGGAAATAATCCATCTGTTCCCCCCTGCATCTATTGCTGTAAGAATGCCTCCATGAACACCACCAGCCAGTGGCTCATATCTTTCAGTGGGATAAGACCGACTAGGGATTCCAAAGAGCATGGCACGTACAAATTGCTGAATCGTGCTTTTACCCGCTTCATTAGGTCCAATAAATACCGTAGTTCCCGGATTGATCGTTATATCTTGTTCCTTCAAGCGCCCAAATCCATGAATCTGTAGTCTTTCAATTCTCATCACTTTCTGCCTCCGTCACTAGCCTCGTCAAGAAGCAACATAGCACCTAGCTCCCCAGCACGTTCTAGCCATTCCTGTCTTTCCTGCTCACTAGTTTCATTCATGATCCCCCTAATCACTCGATTGCTCATAAGGGGAGCCAATGCCTTATCCAGCAGTTCCTTCGTCAACTCATCATCTTGGTCTACTTTCTCTGCAAGACGAAGCATCTCACCTAGAAAATGATCTTCGCGCATAAGTTCAGAACGATCAATTTCTATACCCGATTGAAGTGAAATGCTCTCGCTCCATACTAATCCACCGAATTGTCCACTTTCTGCTCTTGCTATTTCTCTACGCCGTAATTCATCTTCTAGTTCGCGTGCTACATGTCCACTTTCTAATGCACGATGAATGGAACTGCGTCCTGTTATGATCCAGCGTACGATACTCATTCGTTCTGGACGAACAATTCGAATGTCATCCACCTTTTCCTCAACTCGCATTCGCCATTCATCTATATCATGAATACCATCAATCGATATTTCTTCTCGAACATAGCGTACATGATCCAATTCATGAAAAATTAACTGAATTGAGGCATCCTCAAAAACTTCAACAACATAGCATCCCTTAGGTCCAGTCTCCTTCACACTTCTCCCTTGAATATTTCCAGCGTATACGATATGTGGATACTCCTGAATCACTCGCCGCTGATGAATATGTCCAAGCGCCCAATAATCATACCCAGATGATTCCAATTCTTTACGCGTGCAAGGTGAATATGTCTCATGAACGGGATCTCCATCTACATTGGCATGCAGTATCGCAATATGAAACAGCGTTGACTCATCTTCTCTACGAAATTTCAGAGCTGTGTTCTCCGTTACTTTGGACGTTGGATAGGAAATGCCACTTACAACGGCAACCTCCTGTTGGTCCGTTCGTCGTCTAGCTCTATAACTCTCCACCTCAGGACCGAATACATGCACATGATCCGCAGCCTTAATTTGCAGCCTAGGTCCATCTAATGGATCATGATTCCCATGGATAACATAAATATGTATTCCGTGACTACCAAGCTCCTCGAATGCCGCTTGCAAACATAAATGAGCTCTCAATGAGCTATCTGCTGCATCATACACATCACCACTGATCACAATGAAATCTACTTGTTCAACAATTGCGACTTCTATTAAATGTCGCAAGGCAGTGAACGTGGAATCCCTCAAATGCTGTCGAATAGAATCCGACAAGCCCTTCATACCAGCAAACTTGCTGTCTAAGTGTAAATCAGCGGTATGAATGAAGCGAAATGGAATCATTCTTATCCACTCTTTTCCATGTCATATTGTAAGTATATGGTCTTCAGAACGTTGACTACATGGGTAAGGGAATATTCACTCTTCGCTTTCTCCCAAGCAGAACGGGCCAGTTCATATCGATAGGATGGATCACTAATGACCTTCTCAAGCGCATCACTGAGGGCAACAACATCTTCAACAGGAACAAGCAATCCATTCACACCGTCTTCGATTTGTTCAGGTATTCCACCAACGTCACTTCCGACGAGTGCAAGGCAGCTTAGAGCTGCTTCAGCGAATACTGAGCCGAAAGACTCCGCTCTAGATGGCAATACGAAAATATCGAAGAAAGGAATAAACTCTTCTGGATGTAGCGTATATCCATAAAATATCGTTTCATTATAAATTCCGAGCTCACGTGCCAATCCCTCAAGCTCCTTACGAAAGGGCCCGTCACCGATAATATGAAGCACATAGTCATATCCCCGATTTTTAAGCTCAGCACAAGCTTTGAGTAGAATATCCAATCCTTTCGCAGGGACAAGACGGCAGACCGTAACAAGCTGTGCTATCTCATTCTCATGGGGGATCGGTCTGAATCGTTTCTCATCAAATCCGTTCGGAATGACGTTAATAAGTTCAGGGTGATTAACATAAGGTGACACATATCCTGCAAAGGATTGCGATACCGTTATTAAGCGATCACTCTTGTGTTCCAACTCACGATATAGGGATACTAGAAATTGATGCTCAGGTCCATTCTCTTGAATCTTCCCATTGAGGATTAACTCTCCTTCATAACTAGAGTGGATCGTTTGGATCAGTGGTGTATCAGGAAATAATTGTTTCAACGCTAGTCCAGCAATCGGATGATGTGCATGAATTAGTTCATATGGTTGTTGAATACGCATATGACTCCACCAGAGATAATCTCTATAAGTCTGAATATATTTCTGTACGATGTCACTATCTTCATAAATGGTCCAGTCGAATGTATCAAATACAACTTCTTCTTGACCCTTGTTGCGAATTCTCCTCGGTAACCAGAACATATCCATCTCCCAGCGGGAGGAACTGAACCGCTCCTGCATATAAGGAATCATAGATGATACACCACCCGGCTGTTCTGGTGGGAAGAATAATGCTTGTAACAATTTCATTGAGTATTCCCTCTTTCTATAATGTCAGTCATATCTATCATCCGAGGATTTATGGTATATTAAGAACATACGTTTCATTATGACGGATTAATCATTCGTTGTATATAAAATTCACATTCAGGAACGAGGAATATTGATGCCATCTTCACTTTGGTCCTCCCCTATCATATCGGGGTTCGCTGCAACATGTAGTTTTTATATAGTATTCATCATGACAGTGATGTGTCTCATTATGTACAGCAAACAACGTAGACAAGCTTACCTATATATGGTGCTTGCCTTCCTCTTTATTATGGCATACGAAGGAATGAACATCCATTTCAACCTAACAGAAGGAGATGTTGTATATAGGTATTCTCTATGGTCTATGCGGATGCAGGTCTTCTCATTTCTACTTTTAAATGCATCCGTTTATCTATTGTACCGAAAGATGAATAAAGCTGGATACATACTGCTTGGATTGATGATATTACTATTTCTTGTTCCACTTTTCCCCTTAGGGTTCCCACCATTTAATACCCCTTCGGGACAGTTTCTTTATCTTAATATCCATCAAGGATTCGTTATTATTATAGGTCTGCGGTTGATATCACCCCGCATTGGACAACAATACAAATACATCTTCGGCTCGATTGTAAGTCTAATTTGGGTTATCATGACCATTATTAATCTTTATACAGATCAGATGAATACAACGCTCAATATATTGAGGTTATTACTTCCACTTGTTTATTACACGGTTATCTTTTTTATATTATTCCAAAGAATTGTTGAGCAAATGCAATCCATCTATCGTTCCTCTATTACAGATGGATTAACGAACCTCTATAACCGACGGTTCTTCATGAAAAATGTGAATCGTTATGTGGATCAGGGATTAAAGGTTTCTATCATTTTTTGTGATATCGACAACTTCAAGAAATTGAATGACACTCAAGGTCATGCCAAAGCAGACGATGTATTGATTCAGGTAGCTAATATTCTCGAAGAAGAAGTGTCTGGAGTAGGGCTATCGGGTCGATATGGAGGAGAAGAACTAGTAGCCGCATTAGTCGATAAACGAGCCAATGTAAATCATATTGCAGAGAGCATACGAGCACGTGTTGAACAAGAGAGCATCGTAACGATCAGTGTAGGACATAGTAGTCTCAGAAAGAATGTAACTGCAGATGAATTAGTATCACAAGCAGATCAAGCGATGTATCGTTCCAAAACGACAGGTAAGAATAAAGTCTCTCCTTTTCATGCTCCTAGATCTAAAAAACGGCCTGTTCAAGATCAAGGCCACTGAGAAATCCACACACATTAGTGTAGGATGCCGCTACAATGACGGATTGTCCTTACGATCGCTGTTGCCCTCCGATTTCTTGATTGTATACCGCATAGCGGTTGAAATCAGAGGGCAAAGGCGAACACTTTCGCTTCTTCAGGACAATTCCGTCATCTTCGCTACTTCGAATAGTATACCTTATTTTCTGCAAGGTCCGTTCTCGGAGCGTCTTTTCAGAACATCTATTTTCGCCTATAAGAAACAAACGGGTTGTCCCTAGCCATTTTCATGACTATTGGGACAACCCGTTTCTCTTTACTATTTAGGAGAGGCAGTATTTAAGGAGCGCAGCATGTACACCATCATCATTGTTCGAAAGTGTTATTTCATCTGCCGCCGCCTTCACTTCCACAGGCGAATTATCCATCGCAATACCTTTTCCTGCAAATGTTAGCATCGTGATATCGTTATAATAATTCCCGATCGCTAATATCTCTTCCTGTTGAATACCACGTTTCATAGCAAGTTGCTTCAATGCATTTCCTTTAGAAGCCTCTTTATTCATGAGATCTATGAAGTAATCTCCACTGCGGAGCATCGTAAGATCGAATGTCCAATTGCTTAATTCTTTATATAAATCATCAATAACATCCGATTCAGCGAACATCGTGAATTTGACGATAGGGTCTTTAAATTCAGTCCATTCTGGCAGATTCGATGGTAATGTCAGATAATTCTCATACATACCTCTTATTACTTCATCTAAACTCTCCACGCTATCCACGAACATTTCTAACGGTGTGTTAACATCAAAGTGAATACCTTTATCCCTACAATATTCCATAAATGGCGTTAGCGACATGTGATCCATGGGGAATTGATGAACGATCTCACTCGTGTCTACCTTAGCAGTTGCTGCACCATTATGACTGATAACATACCCCGTTAATCCCATCTGTTCCATAAAGGGTATCGTATTCTGAGGTCCCCGGCCCGTGCACAAAATAATTTCTGCCCCTGTGTTTGATACCGCCTTCACGGTCTCCATCGTCTGTTCACTAATTTCATGATCATCGTTCAAAAGAGTTCCATCCACATCTAGTGCAATTAGTTTGTATTTCATAACTCCATCCATCCTTTACTATCTCTGTATTTATCTACTTATCTATGATCATTCCTTGCCTAACAAGGATAACTCGTCCATGGTCAGCTCACGGTATTTACCAATTTCAAGTTTGGGATCAAGCGGTAGCTGCCCCATTTGAACTCGCTTTAGGTATACCACCTTTTTACCTACAGCTTCAAACATCCGCTTCACTTGATGAAACTTACCTTCATGAATCGTCAGCGATATCATAGAGATGATTCGATCTCCATCTTGTTCTTGGCTTAGCACAAACAGCTCCCCAGGCAAAGTAGTATAACCATCGTCCAGTGTGACCCCAAGTGCAAATCGAGCTATATCTTCCGCTCCAACATCCCCGTCCACCTTCGCTTCATACGTCTTTGGGACGTGCTTCCGTGGTGACAATAGATTATGTGCAAACTTTCCGTCATTCGTTAAAAGTAGTAATCCCTCTGTATCTTTATCTAGTCTTCCAACTGGAAAAGGTTCAAACAAGGCATGCTCAGATTCCAACAAATCAAGCACCGTTGCTTCACGCTTATCTTCCGTGGCAGATATGACTCCTTGCGGCTTATGCAGCATGATATAGATAAATTCCTTATAAACTATCCCTTTTCCATCTACTTCAACCGTATCATTGAACGGATCGACATGCAACCCGCTATCTTTCGTCATGGTACCATTTACCGTAATACTACCTTGCTTAACCATCCTCTTAATCTCACTTCGAGAACCATAACCAAGATGAACTAGTACTTTATCAATTCTTTGCGTCTTCCGATTTCCTCCACTCATATAAACGACACCTCCAATTCTTCACTTATGAACGAAAAAAAAGCTCCAATCATAACCTATATTTGTGGAACAACCCGCTATGATATCACATAGCAGGTTGTTCCATTATTCGTAGCAAGATAAACATCATCCTGATTGTTATCCATACTCATTCACTAACATGAGTCTTCACTCTCTGTGGCCGTTCAGGTCCCCGACGCTGTGGAATATTGCGTTCAATCGTTAGATCCGCCAAATCAACCGCCTGTTGTAATACTGGATCAACAATGACAATGGTTAGATCATAATAAAGAAAAGGATTCTCATCAAATCGCTCCAATTGATCAGCATAACGGCGAACTTGATTCACTAATGAACCCAACTCAATTCCGAGTGACAAAGATGGATACTGCTCCAATGTATCAGCAGCACTATGCAACATCTTCCTGCCACCAATGATATTATTATTTCGGAAATGATATAGTCCGACCGCTACCTGTAGAAGACCTTTATACAATGGATTCCGGTTATCACGAAGCCACAATTCTTCAAGCACCTCATGGCATTCGAAATAATCCTGATCACGATTGAAATAAATGAGGTAGGCGACGTACAATTCCTCATATTTCATCCGTATTCTCACCTTTTTTGGTTCTGGCAATCAATTGCTTCACTTCATCTAGAAGCACCTTCATTTCATCCATATCATGGCTCTGCCAGATGTCATTGAATCGATCTTGGAATCCAATAGCCTCATTAACTAAATGGTAGAAGTACAACTGGTGGATCAGTGAAAGCACCTGTGTAGTCACATTCGAGTCATCCTCAAACTGCTTCTGTGCTTCCAATATATCTTCACGAATACTCGACATCTCATTATCTAATGTTGATGCTGCTTCCCCTGCCTTTTTCAACCGCTTGCGAATATTATCCGGTAAACTCTCTGGATATTTATAGCTTAGAGAATGCTCTATAGTCGCCCAAAAGTTCATCGCTAGTGTACGAATTTGAATCTCAGCAAGTACAATCACTTGTCCAAGTGCGGTTTGAACAGGATATTCTACAATCATATGAAAGCTACGATACCCACTTTCCTTATAATTGGTAATGTAATCCTTCTCATACACTACTTTTAGATCTTTCCGATTACGAATGTATTCAGCTACACGACGTATATCCACTACGAATTGACACATAATTCGAATGCCAGCAATATCCTCAATACCCGTTTCAAGCTTATCCATAGGGACATTTAAGTGTTTTGCCTTATTTAGAATACTAGATATTTTCTTCACTCGACCTGTAACAAATTCTATGGGAGCATATTCTTCGCGCTTCTTCAATTCCGAACGCATCGTTTTAAATTTAACTTTCAATTCCTCTACTGTCTGTTCGTAAGGGAGCAAAAACATGCCCCAATCCCTATTGTCCATTCCCATAAGCTAGCGAACCTCCTGTCTTTCACCTTCAGTGATGATCCGCACCTACCGCTTCTGATATATGACTAAATCCATCCTGAAGTAGGTACTTTCTCAATTCAGCATGAATCTTTCGATTCACTACTGGTCCTTCATAGATAAGTGATGTATATATTTCAACCAGACTCGCGCCTGCCCGAATTTTCTCATAAGCATCCTTACCAGTAAAAATTCCCCCAGAACCGATAATCGGTAGGGAGCCCTGACTCTGACGGTAAATTCGAGAAATAATTTCTGTAGATCGATTACTTAGTGGTTTACCACTCAATCCACCGCTTTCCTTCGCATTAGAATGATTCAGCCCTTCTCTTGATAAAGTCGTATTCGTTGCAATGACACCTGAAACGCCACTTGTTTGAAGGACTTCTACCATAGACTCAAGCTCCGAATCACTCACGTCTGGAGCAATCTTCACCAATATATGTTTACTCTTATTATGCTTACGCGCTTGTTCTTGCATTTCCTCCATGATATGCGAAAGTAGAGAAGATAATTCACTACCATACTGCAGATTACGCAAGTCTGGCGTATTCGGTGAACTAATATTAACTACGAAAAAATCACCATAAGGATATAATTTGCGTATGCATTCCTGATAATCCTTATAAGCTTCTTCATTTGGGGTTAGTTTATTCTTCCCTATATTTATAGCAACTGGAATTCGCCGCCTCTGATTCGTTGAAAGTCTTCGCTCCATTGCATCTATACCTTCATTATTGAACCCCATGCGATTCACAAGTGCCTCATCAGGAGGTAATCTAAATAGACGCGGCTGTTCATTCCCCGATTGCCCCTTAGGTGTTACTGTTCCCACTTCCATAAATCCAAACCCAATGGAAGAGAAGCCTTGTACAGCTACCGCATTTTTATCCAATCCTGCAGCTAGACCAACAGGGGTCGGAAAGTGTAAGTCGAATAAATCAACAGCAAGATCAGCTGTTTCCTTTACACCCCATAAACTTTGTAACACATGGGATACGCCCGGGATGGAGCCAGCAGTATGTAATCCTCCAACGACGAGATGGTGCGCTTTTTCTGGATCTATTTTAAAAAGTATCGGTTTAGCTACGTTTTTATACAACACAAGTTCTCCTCATCTCTATCTACTTTTTGATCTCACACTTTTATAGTTTATCCTTTTACAGTTTAAAAAGAAAGTGAAACTACCTCTATATCAGACTCCATTTTATCATGAATAGTGTTATAGCTATTTATTAAAAAACACATTACAATTGGATTAGTGAATGAAAATCATTGAAAGAGGGTTATCTTTATGGCAACCAAACGTAAACCACCTACACTTCAACATACCAAACAAGAAGTGAATAAGAAAGCGCTCTTATGGGTTGGACTCAGCATATCTATCGTCGTCATTGCAATGATCGTTCTACTTATTTTCAACATTTAATTCAACCAACGGTATTTTTTGAGCGGGTTCGTCTGATCCTGTCTATGCTGTGATCGATAACGATCTGTTGGAACCCGCTCTTCATCAGGTAGAACCCCTTTTTCTATACGTACTTTCGTGCCCATGGGAACAAGATCGAATAACTCCTCTATATCCTCCTTCAACATTCGTATACAACCTAATGATTCGTCACGACCAATACTACCAGGCTCATCCGTTCCATGAATCGCATAATTGCTAGAAGATAACTGCATTCCACGGCTACCAAATTCACCATTAGACCGTCCATTTGGGTTTACAACCTTATCCGATATAATAAAGTCATCCTCTGGTGTTTTGTCTCCGCCCAGCCCTACTTTGTAATTACGCAGTATGATATCTCCACTAACTACCGCCAATCGATAGTTCTTTTTATCCACAATAATCTCTAATGGCTCTTTAAAGAACATATCCCCTTCCATACCCGAATCAGAACCTGTCATTACTGAACCTTCTTTATTACTCGACGTTGTACCTGAGTCACCCCCAGCAGTAATTGGGGTAGTTGCTGTTGCCGGTATTGTCGCACCTATGCTTGCATTGATCTCATTAAAATACTTCTTCATCACTTCCGTTGAACCGGATATTCTATTTCGCGGAAATGGTTGTACTAATTCACTAAAACTTTCAGGTACACGCCCCTTTTCTTGCACAAAAAAGCGAATTGCACTTGATAATGCCGCTAGTTCCTCTTGCTTCTTAACCCATAATACGGCAGATGCCTTGAGTTTCGTTGCATCAGGTGGTGTGCATGCACATTCATTGGAATCATAAGGTTGATAGGTCACTTGTGCCCCATCCGTTTTTTCTAACGTAAATGATATGGGCATATTTCGTTTCCATATCAACCATTTGTCTTCACGCTCCATCTTAAGCACAGCAATCCTTGGTGGTAAAGCACCTGAACGAACAAGCATATTCGATAGCGTTCGAGCCTTCTCATCCGGTGAACCATTGGGTTGCGCTGTAAATCGAGGACTCACAAGAGGAGTATTCTGCTTTAACTCTCTCTCAGTTACAATTGCTTCTGGTTGCTGCTCTATTTCATTCATAGCAATCTGTTCCACATCAGGAACCAAAGCAATCGTATCTCCTGGCGTATGTACTGAAGGTATAAAGGTCAGGAATAAAAGGAGCAGCGTCAGGAGGATGACACGTACTTTACGAATGCGACGTTCTTTATGGCGTGATATCTGCAAAATTCTATCTTCGTATTCCTTCCAAACATCATCCGGCACCTTACTCTTTTCAAAAGCTTCAAATACTTCACTAGATTGATTAAAGCAATAATTAGCTTTACCTTCCTGTCCATTCTTTTCGTATTCCTTACCTAATAAGTACCATCCCATCTTATTCTCAGGATGTAGCTTCACATATTCTTTAAGGTATATAGAATCTTTCATCTCATCTGGACCCCCGAAATACCGTTTTACTATATATATCGGCAGAAAGACAAAAAAAATAGACATCCCCACATCAAGCTATATCGTGAGTATGCCTATTTTGTTATTTCACACCTGTCAAAACCTATCATTAACCCTCTTTATTAAAAGGTTCGTCTGCAATCTTGATAGAATCTGTTGGGCAACCATCACATGCATCATCTAAATCATCAAACATGTCTTCTGGTATCACAGTCACACCACGGTTAGCGTCGTCTCCGTAGATAACTTCAGCTATTCCTTCATCGTCATAATCATAAATATCTGGTGCTGTTGCACCGCACGCCCCACATGCAATGCAAGTATCTTTCTCTACCCATGTATATTTAGCCATTATCTTCTCTTCCTCCTGTATATCCATTCATTACAGCCTTTACGTCAAGCGACATCATCCATAATATTAAACCATTAAAAATGAATTTTCAATTGATTTCGAACAATATTACCAATTGTTATCCTAGTTATGACAATTTATCATCGGATTTATCTCTGAAATCCATTTGCAATGAAGTTCCTCTAACTTTATGATTCCGAATTAACACCGATGGATCATCACCTAACATCCCTGCTGTCAGAACCGCATTCTCACCGAACTTGTTACGTAACAAGTCCATCGCCTTCGTTAAGGATTCCTTCTTAGGTTGCTGTTCATAATTAAAAAGATCCAATTGAATCGCTGAATCTTCTTTAGACACTAGATGTTGCAGCGTTACACCTAGTAATCGAACGGGCTTATCCCAATTCCAGTGTTCATGGTATAATTGGCAGGCCTGCTCATAAATATCATCCGTATGATCTGTCGAGGCATTCATTGTGTGGGTACGTGTAATGGTCTTCATATCTGGTGTTCGAATCGTAATCTGCACTCCACCAGCAACCAATTGCTGTCGTCGAAGCCTACGAGCCACTTGATCGCTTAAGTTGAGCAGAACACGATGGATATCTTCTTTCGCACAGATATCCTCAGGGAGTGTCGTTGTATGGCCTATCGACTTGCTCTGTTCACGCCCTTCTAACACCGGTGAGTGATCAATCCCGTTCGAAGCCTGCTTCATCCATACGCCGAGCACACCGAAATTCTGTTTCAATAATTGCTCATCCGCTTCGGCTAACTGCCCAATCGTGTGAATATTAAGTTTACGCAATTTATCTGCGGTTCGATCACCAATACCAAATAATTCAACACATCGCTTATCCCAAAGAACCTTAGGAACATCTCGGATACGAAGTATCGTTAGACCGTTAGGTTTTTTCATATCTGAAGCCATTTTTGCTAGTAGTTTATTCGGAGCGATACCAATTGAGCATGGGAGCGATAGTTCTTTATACACTCTATTCTGAATTTCTGTAGCAATCTCATATGGGGTTCCAAATTGTTTGGATCCTGAAATATCTAAGTAACACTCATCGATCGATGTCGCTTCCATACAAGGTGTGTAATCATAAGCTATCTTCATAAAAGCGTTAGAATATTTACGATATGCATTGAAATCTGGCGATATAACAATCAGGTTAGGACACTTCTTCAGCGCTTGATTGACAAGCATTCCCGTTGTTATACCTAAACGTCTTGCAGCATATGAACAAGTGACAATAATTCCTTTACGTAGTTCAACGCTTCCTGCTACAGCCGTTGGCTTATCCCGGTATTTATCGGGCTCTTCCGCTTCATGTACAGAGCAATAGAATGCATTCATATCGACATGAAGTATAACCCTGCCATTAGCTGGATAATATTCATCGATTGTTCTCATTATAATACCCCTTCTTCGTTCATTTATATGACGATAATGTCAGCATACCCTCCTCATACGAAGAGGTCAAGAAATAAGCTTGGCAAAGAAAATTGAATTCTTTGTTACATTCCAGCGTAGAAGTGCTATAATTATGAACTATAAAAACGTCATTACAGTGAGTATAAAAGGAGGGCTATAATGTCTGCATCCATTGCTATATTCGATACAACCTTACGAGACGGCACTCAAGGCGAAGGAGTCAGTTTATCGGCGGACGACAAATTGAAAATTGCCAAAAAACTAGATGATCTCGGTGTTCATTATATTGAAGGTGGCATTCCCGGCAGCAATAGCAAAGACATTGAATTTTTCAAAAGAGTTCAAGAGCTTAGGTTACGTGCAAAAATCACTGCATTTGGAAGTACAAGACGCAAAAACACGGAAGCATCTCAAGACCGAAATCTACAATCTATTCTTGAATCAGGTGCACAGGCTGCAACTTTAGTTGGGAAGTCATGGGACTTCCATGTCCATACTGCACTTCAAACAACATTAGAAGAGAATTTAGCCATGATCTACGATTCCATTTCATTCTTGAAACACAACGGACTTGAAGTGATCTTTGATGCTGAACATTTCTTCGATGGCTACAAGAATAACCCGGAATATGCACTTACAGTTCTCCAAAAAGCCAATGATGCTGGAGCTGATTGGTTAACGATGTGTGATACGAACGGTGGAACTCTTCCCCATGAGATTCACGATATCGTCAAAGCTGTTGCTACATATTTACCTGATGCTAACCTAGGTATTCATACTCATAATGACTGCGAACTTGCTGTTGCTAACACATTGAGCGCTATACAAGCTGGAGCAAGACAAATCCAAGGAACAATAAATGGTTATGGCGAACGTTGTGGAAATGCAAATCTATGCTCGATCATCCCTACGCTTCAGCTTAAAATGGGATATGACTGCATTGAAGCCGAATCGTTAAAACAACTATCCAACACCGCTCGTTATGTAAGCGAAATCGCAAATGTACACTTACCCGTTAACCAGCCTTATGTTGGCAGTGCTTCATTTGCTCATAAAGGGGGCATCCATGTCTCTGCAATTCTGAGAGATTCACGCACCTATGAGCATATCTCACCGGAACTTGTTGGTAATAAACAACGAATCCTCGTGTCTGAGTTAGCCGGTCAGAGCAATATTCTGTCTAAAGCAAAGGACATGGGCGTAGAATTTGACCCCACCCTTGAACAATCACGTATAGTAATTGATAAAATTAAGGACTTAGAGCATCAAGGTTATCAATTTGAAGCAGCGGACGCTTCCTTGGAGCTCTTATTGCGTGAAGCAAATGGACAAATATCTGAGCTCTTCATCTTTGAATCCTTCAAAATGCTTGTTGAAAAAATTGCAGGTAAACCTGTCGTTTCTGAAGCATTTGTTAAATTAAAGATTGACGGTCAAAGCGTATACACGGCAGCCGAAGGAAATGGACCCGTCAATGCTCTCGATAACGCCTTACGGAAAGCACTTGTTCAATCTTTTCCAGAACTCAAAGAAATGCATCTATCTGACTACAAGGTACGTGTCCTAGATGAGAAAGATGCAACAGCAGCTAGAGTACGTGTTCTGATTGAATCGAAGAATATGGATAGTACATGGAATACGGTCGGTGTATCTGGCAATGTGATTGAAGCCAGTTGGGAAGCCTTAGTCGACAGTATGCGATATGCACTCTTGGGTCAGATTGGGCAAGTTGAGAAACTTCCGGATAATGCAGGCCAACATGGTCTTGTCAATCATTAATGGTTAGAGTATCACGTGAAACTTATACTTCCTTATATTTCAACAAAACCTCGGCATCCACAATGGACACCGAGGTTTTGTACTATCAAGATTTAATTAACTGTTGTACTTTCTTTTCCAATTCCTTTGCCGAAATAGTCCCGAGAATAACTTCCTGAATCACACCGTGTTTGTCGATCATCACATTTGTTGGAAAGGCCGCTCCCCCATATTGATCAAATATCGTTGCCTCAAGATCAAGTAGCACAGGAAAATTCAAATCATATTTCTTAACGAATGTCTCAGCATTCTTTTTATTATCAAACTTGGTTACATTTACACCATAGATTATAAGATCATTGGAATAGTCATTTGCTATTCTTACTAAATCAGGTGCCTCCTGCTTACAAGGATCACACCACGAAGCCCAAAAGTTCACCATGATCGCTTTGTCCTGTTTACCACCCACACTATACATATCCCCATCCAAACCAGTCGCAGAGAATGGAGGTGCGAGTAAACCGACCTTAGGGCCAGACTCCGTCGGGAATGGTTTGCCCATCTGAAATACAGCTTGCACCCCAGGGTCTGCATTCTGATACACAGCTATTGCTAACAAAATAATTGTGACAATCAATACAGTTATGTTACGCTTCATGAGGGTTGACTTCCTTTTCTTAAAGTTATTACGTATTATTCTACCCTCTTTCTGAAATAACTTACAGCGTTCTCCTCATGAATATTTGCTAAGCGCTAGTTATTGTATTAATCCCTCTCATTATGAACGACTTAAATAGGCATATAGATCACTAAGTGTATCTACCCTACGCTTGGAGATATCGATGAGATATGACTGCCACAACTTAGCAGTCATCAACGCATCCTCTAAAGCATGATGTCTTCCTATAATAGGAATATTACGCTCTATTAATAATTCATCAAGTCCGTACCCATCTCGCCGTGGTTCAAGCCAGCGCGCAATCATCATCGTGTCAATGATACGATGTCTTAAATGAGTCTTTGAAGTCTTCCATAAAGCTGCATTTAGAAATGCCTTATCATGAGCACTAGCATGGGCAATTAGCACTCTTCCCCCTACAAAAGACATAAACTCATGCAGACCATTCATAAGTGATGGTGCACCATCTACCATCCCCTGTGTGATCCCCGTCAATTCAGTAATATGCCGTGGAATCTGCTTATGGCAATCCACCAATGAATAGAACCTTTCCTCCTCAATGATATCAGCACCCACCATTCTTACAGCACCGAAAGACAAAATTCCATCCCCCTGTTGGGAGGAAAAACCCGTAGTCTCCAGATCAAACACAACCGTCTCAAGCTTTGATAAAGGAATCATTAACGCATCTGGACGACGCCGTTCTTTCAATAATGAACGGATAAAGGCCATATATTGAGCCGTTGGCGCCCCTATGCTGTCAGCTTTTGTAGATGGAATTCCCTCATGCCCCTTCATCGTTTCTTCCAATCTGCATATCGCAACATACGCTGTAGTACTCTATGTGTTCTTTTCACTGTTCCCAAGCTTTCACGAAGGTCATGCATGATTGGTTTTCTCTTCAGATCTTGTTCCGGAATATAATTACTACCTATAAATAACCCATCAACTATGGTATAAGAAGTACTTGCCCTCAATTGAATAGCTATTTCAAAGGCTTTATGACAATTTTCAATGGCGATATCCCCGGCACCTAGAGACATCAATTTATCTAACCTGCTCTGTGTCATCGTATCTTGTACACTGAATTGTATTGCCATAAATCTCACGAAATTCACTAACGGAATATAGAGACCATATTTAACATCGAATTCACCTGCATGTTCACCAAATCGCTCAGTTATGACTCTCCCCACTAGATTTAATGTTGCCTTATGTTTAACCGTATTGCGTAATATGGAAAATGGTAGTTCAGGGGAATCTTCGAACACTTGATATAGTGCTTTTTTAAATTGCTCAGTTAAGATATTGTCGCCAGCTATATGACGTACATCAGCTGCTATGATCAAATAACGAACTGGCTCCCAACTCATATCTCTTCCCCACTCCACTAATGTCGCTTTCCACTCCTGCAGCGGCCTTCTCCACATGGGTTCTGAGCACATCACTTTCCCTAGACATTTCTCATATCCCAAATAAGCCAGCCTGTCACACACGATATTGGAAAACTTCTCGAAATATTTATTGTTGCCCTCACTAAAGTCATCACTGATAATCATTCCATTATCTTGATCACTCCACAGGGTAGATTCTAGACGCCCAGCACTTCCGAATACAACGAACGAATAAACTACAGGTGGTAGACCATAACCGTCTACCACCATTTCTTCTTCACAATTCCTCAATACTTTAGCTACAAATAAATCATGCATTTGATTGACAAGAGACATCCATTCT
This sequence comes from Paenibacillus sp. Y916, assembly GCF_056786435.1. NCBI lineage: Bacteria > Bacillati > Bacillota > Bacilli > Caryophanales > Paenibacillaceae > Paenibacillus > Paenibacillus sp. Y916. Next base: position 712,912 of record NZ_JBXCJA010000002.1, read on the forward strand.
GAGATTGGCAATACATGCTTCAACTGCTGAAGCTCTGTCTGATATTCACTACGTCTATCTTTTAATTCCTCCCAAGATGTTGAGATTGCAATTCCGTTCAAGTCTATAATCTGCTCTAGTGAATTTAATGATGTCAAATCACCCGCCCCTCTCCTTACAAGCATTCTGGCTAGCAGATCATAATCATTGTTAATTTATATCCGGTGTTGACGTATTCACAGGTTTTGCTTCTGCATTTACTAGTAATTTCATTTGTTCAGGATAACCATAGGTACCGTGTTCACTAATATCCAACCCCATCATTTCTTCTTCTTCCGTAACACGAAGCCCCATAATCTTTTTCATGGCACCAAGAATAATGAATGAGACCGCAAATACGAATACGAAGGTACCAAGGACACCTAATGCTTGAACCCCTAATTGCTGAAGACCTCCGCCATAGAACAATCCTGCTCCCCCTACTCCCGTAGCCTCAGCCAATTCTGCAGTAGCGAAGAATCCAGTAGATAGAGCACCCCATACTCCGGCAATACCATGAACAGATACAGCATAGATCGGATCATCTAATCCAGCGCGTTCTAACCATTGTCCAGCTAAGAATGCGACCGTCCCTGCAATAGCACCGATGACAATTGCTGCCCATGGTTCAACAAAAGCACAAGAGCCTGTTATAGCTACCAACGCGGCAAGCAGGCCATTCAACATACTCGGAATATCACCCTTACCAAAAATCATCCAGGAGATAGCAAGCGCGGCCAAAGCTCCAGCAGCTGCTGCAATATTCGTTGTAAGCGATACGTATCCAAAGAAATCTCCTAATCCCGTCAATCCGCTGCCTGGATTAAATCCGAACCAACCAATCCAGAGAATAATAACACCCAGTACCGTGTATACTTGGTTATGTCCCGGAATAGAATTCGGCTTACCATCTTTATTGTATTTACCTAGTCGCGGTTTTAATAAATATGTCGCTACAAGCGCTGCCGTAGCACCTGTCAGATGGACTACAGTAGACCCAGCATAATCTTGCATACCTAACTCAGCAAGCCATCCTCCACCCCAAACCCAGTGCGCGACGACTGGATAAATAACGACCATGAACAATATTCCAAATATAATATAGACACTTAATTTAGCACGTTCTGCCATTCCGCCAGAAGCAATCGCCAATGAAATAGCAGCGAACGATAATTGGAATAAAAACTTCACCGTTAAAGATACATCTGAACCTGCTAAGGAATTGAATGAACTTGCCATACCTTCTCCACCTAGGAAGAAGCCCGTTTGACCAATGATTCCATTACCATTACCAAATCCTAGACCAAATCCAACTGCCCAGAAGGAAATCACTGAAATACCCAAAGTCAAAATTGTTTTACCTGCAACATGACCAGCATTCTTCATACGAACAGATCCTGCTTCCAACAACACAAAGCCTGCTTGCATGAAGAATACTAGTATAACTGCTAAGAAGACGAAGACTGTGTTAAGCCCTGCTTGTAATTCCAAATTGCTTGCCCCGCCATCTGCAAATGCACGTATTGGAAAAGCTAACAATGCTACCATACCCAAAAAGACACCAATCCATCTTCTTCTCATAAAAACCATCCCCTCATCGTGTCAGGTTATATAACATAAATTATTATCCTGTATTGCGATTATAAGCACCAACAGTAATAACTGACAATTCTTTTTTATTTATCAATAGAATAGATAATTCTTATGTTATAAAATGTAACACTTTGAATATAATATTTATCTATAGTTTTCACTTCACATATAAAACATTTTATCGTCTAGAAAGTCTAACGTTTGACTGTATGGTTGTTCATCAGGTATCATATTTTAAATAAGTACTTAAATGAGGTGATTTCACATCGGAGATATCATGTTATACCGAATTGGAGAATTAGCAAGATTAGCTGGCATCAGCGAACGAACCATCGATTACTATACCAAACTAGGGTTGATTACTCCCGAAAGCCGAACTCAGAAAAATTACCGTCTATACAGTAATGAAACCTCTGAACGTCTGGTACGTATTATTCAGTTAAAGAAAGAGAAGTATACTTTAGAGGAAATTAAAACAAGATTAGACAAATGGAATATGATTATCGAGGAAACGCAAGTTTCAGACAAGCTGACCCATCTAGAACTGCATATGTTTCAGTTAGAGAAGGAACTAAGGGAACTTAGCCCACTAATTGAACAGATGAAGCCTGTGCAAGCTAGACGTACACTTACACAATTGCTACCACAAGGAGCAGCTTGTATAGAGGCACTGAAGATTCTACTTGATCATGGACCGTTACTATAAGTTCGAGCTTTACTCAATTTAAAGTACCACTATTATATAGGAGGTTAATAAATGAATTCTAATTCCATGTTTATACTAATTATTATCGCATTCTTATTCTCATTGTGGGCACAATCCCGTGTTAAGGGAACTTTCAATAAATGGGCTACGGTACCCGTCCATAACGGATTGACTGGTTATGAAGCCGCTAGGCGTATGTTGGATGCTAATGGTCTCCAGGATATTCCTATTGAGCCTATCAAAGGTTCTCTAACCGATCATTACGATCCCATTCATAAGGTAGTTCGTTTGTCGGAAACCGTGTATTACGAAAATTCAATCTCAGCTGTATCTGTAGCCTGTCATGAGATTGGCCATGCTATACAACACAAAGAAAGCTATCCTATGTTAGTAATACGCCATCGAATGTTCCCGGTTGTTAATTTCGCTTCACGGATAGCACCTTTCCTACTCATTGCAGGATTTATATTCGCTGCTACCAACCTAATCGGTCTTGGAGTCATTTTCTTCTCTGCAGCTGTAGCATTCCAACTTGTGACATTGCCGGTTGAATTCAATGCTAGTAGCCGCGCTCGTACGATCATGATTGAACAAGGATTCATTTCCAACGATGAAGAACGTGGTGTAGCTAAAGTACTAAATGCTGCCGCGCTTACTTATGTAGCTGCTGCCTTGATCTCAATTCTCGAATTAATTCGTTATATCATGATCTTTACAAGCAATCGTGACTAATCAAGTCAAAGAAAACCCCGATTTTATACAATCGGGGTTTTCTTATTCTCATCCATAAATTCGAAGTATTTAAGTAAGAAATTACGAAATGCCTGTGCAACTAAAGGTAGCTTATCATCAGATCTATGAATTAATCCGATCGTACGCGTTATTCTCGGTTCAATTACCCTAACACGAGCAGGTTGAAGTGGATTACTTTGAAAAAAGGCCATCTCAGGCAACAGACTAACTCCCATCCCCGCCCCAACCAATCCACGAATTGTATCCGTTTCTTCTCCCTCAAAGGCGATTTCCGGTGAGAATCCGGCATCAAGACATGCCTGCCATACAATTGGACGCAGAGAATATCCTTTGCTAAACAAAATGAATTTATCTTCCTTTAGTTGATCCAAAGTTATCGATTCCTGCTCTGCCAATATATGGCTTTGGGGAAGTATAGCATACAGTTCCTCAGTCAAAAGAACATCACCTTCGACCTGTTCATGCCCCTCTGGAAATGGAGATATAAATGCCAAATCAACTTCGGCAGATATGACATCTTTAATTAGCGATGGATACATTCCTTGCTTGAAACGGAATCTCACATTGGGATAACGCTTTCTAAACTCTGCAACGACAGACGGAATCAAGTGAATGCCGAGACTATGAGGAAAACCTATTCTGATCTCCCCACGTTCTGGATCTAGAAATTCATGAACCTCAGCCACAGCTTTGTCCAGATCCTTCATAAGCGTCTCTACTCGCTTACAGAACAAATGACCTACAGGTGTTAATTGTAAATTTCTACCCTTTTGCATAAATAAATCTACGCCTAGTTCCTGTTCCAATTGATGAATCTGCCTACTTACAGCAGACTGAGCTACATGAAGTTCTTCAGCCGCTTTCGTCACATGCTCTTTCTGTGCAACTTTCATGAAATAGTGCAACTGTCTCAGTTCCACGTGAGTGATCGCTCCAATCTAGAATGTATATTCTTGATCATATTTATCGTCGCTTCTTAACTAGCCTAATCATGAGTCCATATACGAAGAACCCGCCAATTAAACCACCGAAATGAGCCATCCAGTTAATTCTAACAACCATGACTGAGAATATAATCCCAAACATAAGCATAGCATACAACGTCTTCCTAGAGGACTCATCTATTATTTTGCGTTGAAGCAACGCGATGTATAGTAAAGCGCCATATACACCATAGATCGCACCTGAAGCACCCACAGATATAATATTGGCACCTATTTGAGTATAATATAGAGTCGATAGAACATTCCCTACAATGCCGCTTAAAACGTACAACAGTGCGTATCTCCACCAACCCATAAGTCGTTCTAGTGGCGGTGCGAATACTAATAACGCGAAACAATTAAACAGCAAATGGTCAAATCCATTGTGAAGAAACATCGCGGCGATATATCTCCAGCCTTCAGCACCATTTACAAGTCCACCGAATCGATATAATGTCACTATATCAGTTGAGCCGCCGTTTAGAGATAATACCAAAAACATGATGACGTTAGCTAGCAATAACAGTGTCGTCACAGGATAAAATTTAATATAACTTTTCCAATCTTCATATCGGATAAATATCATAGTAACTTTCCTTTCTTGATACTTAAATAAGTCCAACATTGGTAATACATTCTCAAGTAGATTATAATAATCTTGGCAGTCTTTCACTTAAATCAAATAATCAAGGAGGAATCTCACAATGCCACAAGAACGTACAGGTATAGCTACTCTTAAAGGTAACCCCATTACATTGGTTGGTCCAGAATTAAAAGCAGGTGATTCCGCTCCCGACTTCACAGTAAGTAAAAACTTGCTTGAAGAAGTATCCCTGAAGGATTATGCTGGTAAAATAAAATTAATCAGCGTCGTTCCCTCACTTGACACGGGAGTTTGTGACGCACAGACTCGTCGTTTCAATGTAGCTGCAGATCAACTAGGAGACGATGTCGTTATTCTTACGATCAGTATGGACCTTCCATTCGCTCAAGAGCGTTGGTGTGGTGCAGCAGGTGTTGAGCGTGTCGTGACATTGTCTGACCATAAATCATCTTCTTTCGGTGAAGCTTATGGAGTATTGATTAAAGAATTACGTCTTGATATGCGCTCAATTTTCGTTATAGATAAAAATGATAAACTTGCTTATGTTGAATATCTTAAAGAAATGACTGAACATCCGAATTACGAAGATGCTATAGCTGCAGTCAAAGAACTACTGTAATCCATGCTAAAAAGCGAGAGGAAGAGAACATCTTTCTCTCGCTTTTTTTATATAACATATAATAAATACTTGTCCATTATGATTCTATATTTCTTATAAGTTGAATCTTTATTATGAAATTTTATATTTAGCTAATTTCTTATCTAAAATGCCAAACAAATGGAGAATGTAACGATAATTAGCTCCCAAATCTCCTAATGAACCTCTTGAAGCTGAGTAGATGTCGACAGCGCTACGAACTGGGGTAACTGATAATATAGATACTGTAATATCCACTGTACGTCCCATAGCGCTCCTCTTCTCTAGAATGATCTCTCCAACCGAGGGCACTTCATGCAAAACCTTATAACCTGGAATTTTTTTTAGCGTGGAAGTCACTTCCTCCCATGCCTTGTCCTTCGATAAATTATAATAACGCGTTTTCATTTTAGGATCTTTCGCTCGGTCACTCGTTCCCTCTTGACTCCGTATGACCCCCATCAAAACTCTCTTTAACGACAAGACCGTTCCCCCTTTATATTATCCATCATTACATACTTATTAGTTTAACATTGAACTGTTCAGAACAAAAGAGGTGTTGCCATTCTAGAATAAAAAAAGCATTCCAATGTCATTAAACTGTCGACATTGGAATGCAGGTAACATATAACTTATTAGATAAAAAGGAATCCCGCTTATGCCGTTCGGTCAAATAGCCCTCTGAACCTGCAGTAGCAGGTGGGTGATTTCAGAATTGTTTATGAAGTCCCCATGTCATATAGACAGGGCGTTCCAGCCACACTTCTTATCAATCTCCCTAGACAATCATCATTGGTTCAAAATAACGATCAACCGTGGCGAACATCGCAGGATGTATTTTCATTATAATCCTAATCTCTATAAAAGTAAACTCAAATGAAGTCGTTTTCAAACTCCACCCTTATTCCATGGATTTTTCTTTTTTCTGCTCCGCTTTCTCCTCATCTAACAATCTCAAGCGCTCTGCTTGCTCCTGCATCTTAAGGAATGATCCGTAAAAGTTAAAAAATGACCATAACGCAATTAATGTAATGACAAAAAAGAAAATCAATACTGGGTAGAGTGATGCTATATATAATAGTAGTCCACATCCCAGTACAGTTGAGATCATCCGAAAAGGTCTAATAATGGTTAATAGGATTGCATTCTTGATAATCATAAAGACACCCAAGTGATAATGAACAACCATCGAGAAGAAGTTAAACATAGAAACAAATAAAATAAGAAGCAGTAACAACATGACTCCGCCTACAAGTTGCAAATTATCCATGGTCATATATACTTTATAGTCGACCCACATCACAACAAATAATAATGTGTAGAATATTCCACCAATCATGCTTTGCTTGTAATTTCCCTTGTATCCTGTAAAAAACGTTCGGAATACAGGCACTTCCGAATCTCCCATAACCCACTTACGTACAACAGCATATAATGCCGAAATTGCAGGAAATAGTACGAACGGAGCTAGAATACCCAGTACCCAATTTAATAATAACTGATCATCTGCCGTCGCTTCCGTTGTAATTAACAAGAATTTGAGTATTAACACCAATACAAATGGTGATGAACAGATAAGCCACAGTATGTTAGTATACGCAATCCGTGTAATCCATTCCGTTAATTTATAAATTCCTCCCATTGTGCCCTTGAATTCCAAAAGTTCTCCCCCTCTGTAATTATGCTTGTATATAATAATATAACGCATTTCCTATCGACAAAGCCAGTGCCTAATTTTCTTAAGGCTGGGTAGATGTCTAAACAAGCTTCAACCTACTACATAGAATATAAAGTAAACCAAGTAATTCACAAATTAAAGGAGGTTTTCACAATGTCTGCCCCTATAGGATTTGGCGGTTTCACTTCAACAGGTGCCATTCTCGTATTGTTCATATTGTTGGTTATCATCACACGTGCGTTCATTCTCTAGTTTCAAATGAAACTTATACTTTCTTATACTTCAAAAAGGCGGAGTGCATATGCACTCCGCCTTTACGTTATAACACACAAGTCTAATTAACTAATTATTCGAAAGAGCTGTCAGGACGTTTCGCCGGACGAGTGCTACTGCTGCTACTTGGACGAGGTTTATTCGTACGTGCAGAAGAATCACGAGAAGCTCCACCATCTTTGTTATAGCTACTCTTACCTGCATAACCACCACGACTACCGCCACCACTACTGTCACGATCACGACGATAGTTGCTTCCGCCAGTGCTTGAACCAGAAGAACTGCCGTTACGTGAACCATAACTGCTTGATGGTTTACGACCACTGCGAATGTCTGGTTTGCGACGTTTTGCACGCATTGGATCTTCTGGTGTCAAATGGATATCCGAATCCTTTTTATCACCTGTAAGAAGTTTCATAGCTGCTGTTAGCAATTGAACCGAATCATATTGCTCCAACAATTGAATCGCGATGCCTTTATACTCGTTCAATTCACCCTTCTCCAACGTCTCAAGCAATCTTTCTGCTGTAACCCGTTGTTTACCTTCAATAGCTTCAGCCATTGTAGGAAGTGGTTTGCGAGCAATACGGTGGCGTGTAACACGCTCGATAAAGTGGAAATGATCCATTTCACGTGGAGTTACGAACGACAACGCCGTTCCTTCTTTACCTGCACGACCAGTACGACCAATACGGTGTACATAGCTCTCAGGATCTTGAGGTAGATCGAAGTTAATAACATGCGTTACACCAGAAACATCGAGTCCACGAGCCGCAACGTCAGTTGCAACTAATACATCAATACTACCGTCACGGAATTTACGCATAACTGCATCACGTTGATTCTGAGACAAGTCTCCGTGCAATCCGTCTGCTGAATATCCACGCTTTTGCAAGGCTTCAGATAATTCATCTACACGACGCTTTGTACGTCCGAATACGATAGCAAGATCAGGTGATTCCATATCAATAAGGCGACTAAGTGCTTCGAATTTTTGACGTTCTGGAACCTCAATATAGGCTTGTTCAATAAGTGGACCTTGATCTACTTGTTTAGAGATAACGGAAATATGTTCCGGATTACGCAAGAACTGTTGCGCAAGCTTCTGAATGTTAGCTGGCATTGTTGCGGAGAAAAGCATCGTTTGACGTTCCTCAGGGACTAGCTTAAGAATGGATTGAATATCTTCCATGAAACCCATATCCAGCATTTCATCAGCTTCATCAAGTACAACGGTTTGGACATCATTCAAACGAATCGTTTTGCGATTAATATGATCCAATAGACGACCAGGTGTACCAATAATAATCTGAGGTTTGTTCTTTAGGGAACGAATTTGGCGGCTAATATCTTGGCCACCGTAAATTGCCAACGAACGAACTCCTGCAAAGCGGGCAAGTTTACCAATTTCTTCTGATACTTGAATAGCCAACTCACGTGTTGGAGCCATAATCAGTGCCATAATTCTGTCTTCATTTTTGCTGATTTTTGAAATCAACGGTATACCAAATGCTGCTGTTTTACCTGTACCTGTTTGTGCTTGACCAATTAAATCTCTTCCTGCTAAAGCAGGAGGAATAGCTTGTGCTTGAATGGGTGTAGCTTCTTCAAACCCAAGCTCCGTGATTGCTTGGAGAATTCTCGGATCCAAGTCAAATTCTGCAAATGTTTTCAAATATATTCATACTCCTTCTATAGAGTGGACATTCCACTTCATCATAAGTGGACATTCCACATTCTTGTCTGTATTCTTAAGTAGCGGCATACAGTTATAGGGTAGCCATACATGCCATAAAATATTGCATGAACAAAATGTTCATGCTTTAAGTCGGGATATTTAACCATTCTAATGACTAATGGGTTATTATTTCGCCGAAGAAAAATCGAAAATAATACTATTGTACAACCCTACTCAAGAACATCCAACATATTATATCACATAACGAATTGCGATTACTACTACAGTTATCAAGTTTATATAAATATTTGTCTCAACACAACTATCAAAGGTGGGTTTATTTTGTTCGAAAAATGTTGGAATTCGTTTGTTGTCATTCTTGGCGCCGCTATCATAGCATGCGGTTTTAATTTATTTCTTATTCCGCATCAACTTCTCAGTGGTGGTGTATCTGGTTTATCTTTACTTATTAGTTATTTCAGTAATTTCAGTGTCAGTACTATGTATTTGCTCATTAATATTCCCATTCTAATCCTTGGCTGGTTTAAGCTAGGGAAGAAATTTATAAGTTTAAGCATTCTTTCCGTAGTTGCAACCACATGGTTCATCACACTGATCCCAGTAAAATTAATTGCAACGGATATACTCCTAGCTAGCGTTTTCGGTGGTGTATTAGTCGGAATCGGCGCTGGAATATCATTCCGTATTGGTGGATCCTCTGGAGGATTTGACATCATTGGATCATTAATTACACGTTATCGTGATTTCCCAGTGGGTACTATCCTTGTTGGAATGAACGCTGTGGTCATTCTAGCCGCAGGATACTTCAATGACAATTGGAATATCGCCTTAGCTTCTATGGCTTCAATCTACATAACCGGAAAAATTCTGGATTTGATTCATATCAGCCATATTAAGGTAACCGTATATATCATTACTAACCAAACCGAAGAACTTCTTTCAAAATTGCTTAAAATCCCACGGGGTGTCACCAAAATAAAAACAGAAGGCGCTTATTCTCATGAACCGCGAGATATGCTAATGACAGTCACTACTCGCTATGAGCTAGCAGAACTTAAGAGCATCATTAAAAAGACTGATCCACAAGCATTTGTTAATATTGTTGAAACCGTCGGCGTGATGGGTTCATTCCGTAGAAGATAATTCATGAGGATGGCCGTGTTATATTATCCATATATATGATATATTAAAGGTGCACAGTTCCCATTTCTTTACCATAAGATTTAGCCTCATTCTTAATGCTTAGGCACTAAAGACTTTTCCGATTCGCTACTCTAGAAATTTTGGTGGTAAAGAATTCGTAGGAGGAAGGGTGATCTTTATGGAAATGGAATCGGTAAAACTTTCCCAAATTGTATTGCGTTGGTATCCAGATATGATGCCTTTCCTGAAGCAAAGTGAACTGAATTCACTCATTATGCTCAGAGATGGTCTCAGTATTCTTGAACCGCATGATGCCATGGAGATTATCCAATTCAGCATTTGCGAGCATCAAAACTTAAGCCATCTTCATTAACAAAGCGCTAAACAGATTACTATGCCGCCATCCCCTCCTTGCTGGTGGGGATGGCGGCATTTTCCATATGTACTGACACATTATCTTAAAATGTGACAAAGCTGTCCTTTCAATTCTCTATTGATTCTATATAATTACAAAGAGACAGTACCTTATAAGGGAGAGAAAAAAATGAACATCATCTGGGCATTATTGCTATTCGTATTAGGTAGTACAACAGGAACTCCGTCAGACGATCACAATTCTATAAGCACCCTGCAATCATCCATTCATTCAGCTATCACTGCTTCCCAACAAAAAGACTCTGAAACTACATTGGGTCATATTTCGTTTGATCCGTCGATCAAAGTTGATCCACAGTTAGACGCTCCCATTGTTAAAGGGATTTACGTAACCGCACATAGTGCTGGTGGATCACGCATGACCGAGCTTCTAAATCTCCTTGATTCAACAGAACTCAATGCGATGGTTATAGATATCAAGGATGATGCTGGATACATAACGTATAAATCAGACAATCCAATCCTTCAAAAGGATGGTAATCTTAAACCATACATTGGTGATATTCAAGTACTAATGGAGCGTCTACAAAAGCATGATGTCTATCCCATTGCTCGGATTGTCGTATTTAAAGATACATTCCTTGCTATGAAACAGCCAGATCTATCTTTCGTCAATAAAGATGGAACACTATGGAAGAATGGAAATGGCGACGGGTTTGTAAATCCCTACAGCAAGGAAGTTTGGGATTACAACATTGAACTTGCCAAAGAAGCAGCCAAGTTAGGTTTCAAAGAAATACAATTCGACTATGTTCGTTTCCCTGAAGGTTTTGATAAGCGAGCTGATATTTTGAAATATGTCAAAGGTGATTCCTCTCGTGTAGATATCGTTTCTGACTTCGTACAATACGCACGTCAAGAGCTAGCGCCACTTGGAATTCGTATATCGGTTGATATTTTTGGGTATGCCGCTTCAGTCCCCGCAGCCGAAGGTATTGGTCAAGATATGGTGAAAATTTCTGAGAATGTAGATGTTATAGCCCCTATGGTATACCCAAGTCATTACTCTACAGGATGGTACGGAGCGACCAATCCAGATAAAGAACCATACAACGTAATCAAAGGCTCTATGGTTGATACTCATAAAAAATTGGAAACACTAGGAGATCATAAACCAATCATACGCCCTTGGATTCAAGATTTCACCGCTAGTTGGCTTGGAAGCGGACATTACACTAAATATGGGAAGAAGGAAGTAGAAGAACAAATTCGAGCGCTGAAAGATATGGATGTTCATGAGTATCTGCTCTGGAATGCTAATAATCGATACAGCAAAGATGTCATCTACAAATAAATATGAAATAGGGGGTGTCTCAAGCCATTGTCCATGGCTTTGGAGACACCCCCTATCTTTATACGATTTATTCATTATTGAGACAGACGTGCTGCCAGTTCATACAATTCCATATTGAAATCTTTCTTACTGTTAACGACCTTGTCAATATCGGTCAGCACTAACTCATTTTTAATGATTCCGCAAGCTTTATCTGATTCACCCTTAATGAGCATCCGCACTGCGAAATCACCCAATCGACTAGCAAGATTTCTGTCTGCTGGCGTCGGAGTACCCCCACGTTGAATATGGCCTAATACAGTTACCCGCGGCTCCAAAGAAGGACAACGTTCAACCAATTGCCTAGCTACGTCTTCTCCACTTCCTGCACCTTCAGCAACGATAACGATACTATGGCGTTTACCATGAGCGAAATTCTGCTCCATACGGTCTGCTATTTCATTCATATCGTAAGGCACTTCAGGTACTATAATAGTCTCTGCGCCTGACGCTAACCCGGCATATAATGCGATATCACCACAGTGTCTACCCATAACTTCTACAATCGATGAACGCTCATGAGACGACATAGTGTCTCTTAGTTTGTTAATCGCATCCACAACAATACTTACGGAAGTATCAAAGCCTATTGTGAAATCCGTAAAAGAAACATCGTTATCAATCGTACCCGGCAGCGCCATCGTATTAATTCCCAACTTACTTAGCTTATTAGCTCCATGGTAAGAACCATCGCCACCGATGACTACTAGACCGTCAATTCCGTGCTTTCGCAAAATTTCCGCACCTTTTTGTTGACCTTCTAGCGTCGTAAACTCTTTACATCGCGCAGACTGAAGAACGGTTCCCCCACGCTGAATAATATCTCCCACACTCCGTAGATCCATAGAGAATATATCATCATTAAGAAGTCCTTGAAATCCTCTTTGAATACCATATACCTCCAAGCCATAATACAATCCACTCCGAACTACAGAACGAACCGCTGCATTCATGCCTTGAGAATCTCCACCACTTGTTAATACTGCTATTTTTTTGACTGACATGATCTCTCTCCCCCTAATTTATCATTTGTACAAATATTTACGAATCCATCGGCTATTGATGAAGAAGAAAATCCGGGTAAGTGGGCTCCCCTTCATCAAATGCTTTGAAGCAGTAACGACTTCCTGTTGCTCACTAACTTTCGGATCGGATAAATAGATTGCCAACAAACCCTCAATGATCATTCGATGAAATGAAGTTGACGGGATTGTCATAACGTCTTTTCTTGCAGACTCCACAATCATAGTAATTCTTTGCAACATCGTTTCGGAATCATGATAATAGTTGCAAAAATTAAGATCCCCACCCAAGCGATCTTCTTCCTGATCAATCAAATAATCCAACAAAATATGCAGACAACATAGATGTGGGAAATAAGATTTATAAATAGAAGCCGCTTCATCACTAGATAACCCTTCATACGATGCAGCAAGAAATAGCGTATATACCGCTAAGGTAGACCCTGTAGCGGCAGCAAATTCTTGCCACTCCAAATGAGGTGCTCTATACCTCTCCGATAACCACCAATTCAGAAGTGCCTCTTCTCTAAGTAGCGGATCAATATGCTTATATACCTGCAAATCCGTATACAGACTAACCAAATCCTTTATGTACGGCTGCGCAGCATTATAACCTGGAAGCATTCGAATACACTCCTGACAGGTCTCAACTAATCTAGATAGATAACCTCCATCATTCACTTCCTGATGCAAAGCATAATAATCGCATTGTTCTGCTTGAGGATCAACCGCATCCAGCATGGATTGATGCAACAATCTGAAGTCCTCTGGATCCATGGACGTACTTCGATCACATAAATTATCAAGATAATCACTAATCGTTTGATAAGAGACGATGAGACGAATTAATACATTCCTATCCGGCAGATCAATAGCTGCATAAACAGCACCGCCTTGACAATGAAATTGTTTCGTATCGATGCTGGCAAGTGCCTGCATCCGTAACTCTGGATCCGGGATTGCGAAAGCTATCTTGCGCCAAGCGCTTAATTCTCTGCGCACTTCCGGCAAAATATGTTTATATACCCGGCTCATAAGACTTAATGGATTACGAGGAACTTGATTTAGGTGTTGCACATTATCATTCACTGACGGGTGCCTCCACAATGATTGTCTACTTATATTCCTGACCAAATTATTATTATTATAATATGTACCCACCATTTGTACAAATAAACTAAGTCACTTTCTTTAATTCTTCTACAAACGAATCGAAATATATCGAAAACCAACCCTTTCACACCCGTATCCCATTTCCTATGATATACTAACAACCATTACTTAAAATAAGGAGTCTTCAATCCATGTCTATAGATGAATCACTCTCTTGGAGACGATTATTCTCTTTCTTTTTACCCCTTGGCGTAGCCGCATCACTAGTGACCATTTCACACGTCATTATCAATGGGACACTGGCTCAAGCCGCGAATCCTGAAACAGTCATTGCTAGTTATGCCATCGCATTAAGCTTTTTAACCATTACGGAGCGTCCATCCTCATTATTGAGGCAGACATGCTCAGCACTAGTCAAAGATAGAATATCATTTAAAGCACTGACCTATGTAACCAAAGTCTTTTTAGCATTTGTTATGCTTGTAGGCTTTCTAATCGTATATACACCTGTTGGTCATGGCATATTCAAATATTTATTTGGAGTAGATTCTAGCCTATTGTCTTCTGTCATCGATGTCTACCAGATCCTCATGTTTGTTAGCATCTTTTCTGTTATTCGCAATATATATCAAGGTGTCATTATTAGTCATAACCGCACGAAATGGTTAACAATTGGGATGATCTTCCGTCTCGCTGTTATGTATGCACTTTCCCTATATTTCGTTATCTCTGACAATATTACAAGCGGACGTGTTGGTGCCATTATATTCTTATCAGGGATGATCATAGAAGCAGCTGTAAGTTATTGGGAAGGGAATAACATCGTACGTAACATGCCGCTCAAGCAAATAGATCACGAAGTTGAATCGAAGGCTGATGTCTTCTCGTTCTATAAACCTTTATTGCTATCTTCCTTCATTGCTATGTTTATTGGTCCGATGATTAATATCATGCTTGGAAAAACGACAGGTATACTCTTGTCCATATCTGCCTTTGCCGTTGCTAGTAGCCTGATGCAATTAATACTGAGTTTCTTCACTTATATTCATCAAATTGTGTTGAACTTTTACAATATTAATGCTCCTTTAGTCAAAAAGTTTGCGCTCAGCATCGGGTTTATCCCTTTCGTGCTACTTGTAAGTATCGCTTACACACCACTTGGCCCATGGGTGCTAGAACATATGATGAACGTTAATGGAAAATTGTTAGATGAAAGTCTACTTACGTTACGTGCTTTCGCACTATATACACTGGTTATGCCCTGGCTTGACTATGGAAATGGCTTAATCCTTCTTCGCGGTCAGACAAAGGTCATGTTCCGTTCTCAGACTGCAAACGCCGTTTGTACTATCCTTTTCTTGATTATTCTAATAATATTTACGCCAGGATGGAACGGAATGGTTGGTGCGCTCTCCCAGTCCTTTGGACTTCTAGCTGAATTAGTCATTGTTTGGATCGTTATTCGTCGTACAGACAAAGAACCTGTGCTTAAACCAATACAGCAGACTCAGAAGGGGCATTAACGATATGCGATGACATGGTGACAGAAAGTTTGCAATTGTGCATCTTTCTTCTGTTGAAGTGAATGGAGTAATTGCAGTGTATGCACTTATTTCTCGCAAGCCCCACCATTCTGCTAATTTAAATGTTGTTTAGGCTCTTATTCGCCGGCGGTAGATTTTCTAACCTTTCTAACGGAAGCCACAGACCTTATTTCACGAAAAAACACCAACATGAAATTCTAACGGAAATACTGACCTCTATATGCGCATTAACAGCTCAAATCCGAAGAAGAAGGCCTAATAAGGTCACTCACTTCCGTTAGAATCTTATACTTTCTATTATGTGAAAAAAACACTACATCCTCGTTGACCACGGGGTGCAGTGTTTTTATAGTTTAAATACTTTTATTTGTTATCCGATACGTTCCATTTCATCTTCGCTAATCTCGAAGTTCGTATAGACATCTTGAACATCGTCATTATCTTCAAAGGTATCCATCATTCGTAGTAGTTTCTCTGCATTCTCACCTTCAACATCAATCGTATTCTGGGGAATCCATCTTACTTCAGAACTACTAAAGTCAAGGCCTTCTTCTTCCAATAGCCTCTTAATTGCTTCGAATTCATGTGGATGAGTTAACACCTCAAAACTGTCATCATTCGTTATGACATCTTCAGCACCAGCTTCAATAGCTTGAAGCATCAATGTATCCTCATCCAATTCTCCATGTTTCTCCCGATCAATAACAAGTAGCCCTTTTTGATCAAACATATAAGAAACACAACCAGACTCGCCCATGTTTCCTCCAAGCTTATTAAAGATGGATCTTACATCCGCTGCCGTACGATTGCGATTATCTGTCAGACATTTCACCATAATAGCTATGCCACCAGGGCCGTAACCTTCATAGTAAATTTCGTCGTATTCTACATTATCACTATTACCTGAGGCTTTCTTAATCGCACGTTCAATATTATCAACTGGCATATTAATCTGCCGTGCATTCGCGATAGCCGTCTTTAAACCGAAATTGGCATCCGGATTAGGTCCACCTTTACGAGCTTGTACATAAATTTCACGACCAAGCTTTACAAATTTATTGTTTTTAGCCTGATCTGCTTTCCCTTTACGATCTTTAAATAACTTAAACTTCATAACGGAGCGCTCCCTATAAGTGTGTGTTCAAAAAGTCAGATTTTCAGCACCGAGAAGATTGAATGAAGATAGGGAGTGAGGAGCGGAGCGTAGGCAGTACCTACGTGAGCACCAGAAGGACCGGCTGAATTCAATATTCGATGTCGAATACGCCCTCTGCTATACTTCGTGATCAAAAGATGACTTTTTGAACAACCTCTATAAAATTGATTATTTCATAGCTACTAGTGTATCATTCTAACGCTAATTCGGTCAAAGGCATGAATGTGTTCATTTGACATATATTCAAATATAAAAACAGATCTAAACACCATTAGAAACTATCAATTTTATTATTTTTGTTCAATAAGCATCTTTTTCTCCGTTTTTATTTGCTTTTATAAGTGCGTCTGCGTTATCATTTTATCAAAAGAGCAAACGGAGAAATGTGAATATGATAAAAAAACATGAAATATACAAAAAAGATAATTGGAATATGATGACCATCGAAGTTCAAGGTAAATATCTCGTACTTCGTGAAATCTCCGATCAATGGGGAGAGGAAACTCAAACTTTTCTAAGTCGGCCTGCCTTGATGAATTGGGCAAACAATCGTTTTCCCAAAGAAGAGTATGTCGGTAATGAAGACGAATGGCGCACAATTATTGCGGCCTTCAAAGGAGTTTAATTTATAATGGATTCCAGTAGCAGTTTAATATTTGTCATCTGCGCTTTTATTCTTGGTGTAGCGCTCATCATGGGCAAGAATTCCGTCCCACCATCATTAAGGCGTTGGATGGCTCTCGCCGCCATCATTATGATCCTTGTTTCCTTTGTTTTAATCGTCATTAATTTTCTAAACATGGGTTCCTAAGTTTAGTGGGATACTACTAGTAATAATACGTGTAGGACTGGATATACTATGGATGCCAGTTCAAAAAGTCAGATTTTCAGCACCGAGAAGATTGGATAAAGCAAGGGAGTGAGGAGCGGAGCGTAGGCAGTACCTACGTGAGCACCGGAAGAACCGGCTGAATTCAATATTCGATGTCGAATACACTTCTCGCTATACTTCGTGATCAAAAGATGACTTTTTGAACATCCTCTATGAGTTAATTGTATATGCAAAGGAGGTACACGTTTGGTCATGATACCCAAAACTGTATCACTTATACTCACTTTCAGTATATTGTCCAGTCCCTTTTTTCCACTAATCGCTGCATCACAAGGAACCCAACCTTTATACTCAAATCACGTAAGGAGGATTCCCATGGACCAATTATTGAAACGTTCAGAAGTACCTCAAGACCATCAATGGAACCTACAAGATTTGTATGCTGACCAATCGGATTGGGATCAAGCTTACACCGAAGTTCAGAAGAAACTATCCACGGCTGCTAAGTTGGAAGGAAAGTTAGATACAGTCCAATCCGTGAAAGAATGCTTCACGCTAGAAGATGATATTTCCAATCATGTTGAACGTCTATACGTATATGCTCATATGCATCATGATGAAGACACAACGAACCCTACATATCAAGCACTAACCCAAAAAGCTAAAAAGTTAAGTGTCGATGCGAATGAGGCACTTTCTTTTGTCACACCTGAAATTTTGTCTCTGCCTGATGATAAACTTGACGCCTTCATTGCAGATTCAACCCTATCCGATTTCAAATTCACTCTACAAGAGATGAAGCGTGAAAAGGCTCATGTTCTTACGAAAACAGAAGAAGCTCTGTTAGCTCAGGTAGGTAACTTATCTCAAGCACCGCAAACGATCTTCGGTATGATTAACAATGCAGACATGAAATTCCCTAAGATCAAAGACGAGAATGGTAAAGAAGTTGAACTGACTCATGGAAGCTATATTCAGTATCTAGAGAGCCCTAATCGGGAAGTTCGCAGTCGTGCTTTCAAAGCAGTCTATGAAACTTATGCCAAACAGAAGAACACCATTGCAGCGACGTTAAGCGCTAATGTCAATAAGAATATTTTCTACTCACGTGTTCGCAAATACCCTTCTGTACTTGATATGTCCCTGTATGGCGACAACATTCCGAAGGAAGTGTACACCAATCTAATCGATACAATTCATGAGAGTTTGCCTTTACTCCATCGCTACATGAAACTTCGCAAGAAACTGCTTGGAGTCGATGAATTACACATGTACGATCTCTTCGCTCCTCTTGTAGACGAATACAAGATGGACATCACCTATGAAGAAGCAAAGAAGACCATTAAAGATGGCCTCAAGCCACTTGGTGATGATTATCTTAGCGCCTTACAGACTGGTTATGATGAAGGATGGATTGATATCTACGAGAACGAGGGAAAACGAACTGGCGCATACAGCTGGGGAGCTTATGGAACACATCCTTACGTCCTTTTGAATCATAAAGATAATCTCAATAGTATGTTCACATTGGCTCATGAGATGGGTCATGCATTACATTCATACTATTCTGATAATGCGTTGAAATATCGTGATGCACAATACACTATTTTCTTAGCGGAAGTGGCTTCTACTACGAATGAGGCGCTGTTGATGGATTACTTATTGAAGAAATCAACTGATCCTAAAGAAAAGATGTATCTTCTCACTTACTATGCAGACCAATTCCGTACAACGGTATTTAGACAAACGATGTTTGCAGAGTTCGAGAAGCTAATCCATGAGCATGCTGAACAAGGCGAATCCCTTACTCCACAAGCACTCTCGGATATCTACTATGAATTGAATCTCAAATATCATGGTCCGGATATGGCAGTAGACAAAGATATTGGAATGGAATGGGCACGTATTCCTCATTTCTATAACAGCTTTTATGTATACAAGTATGCTACTGGCTTCTCAGCAGCAACTAGCTTCTCCAAACAAATTTTGGAGGAAGGCCAGCCAGCGGTTGATCGTTATCTAGGATTCCTCAAAAGCGGGGGAAGCGACTACTCCATTAATATTCTAAGTAAAGCGGGTGTGGATATGTCCTCGCCACAACCGATCCGAGATGCTATGAGCGTATTCGAAGAATTAATAACACAAATGGAGCAACTGACTAAGTAATATGTGAGACTGTTATAAAATCCCTTGTCCATTTGGTCAGGGGATTTTATAATGTGATTACAGCCCGTAATCACAAGATGTCTTTTTGAACAACCTCTTGAAAGGAGATGTCTACATGAAAATGCAATGGTCATTAATCGCTGGACTTATATTTGCTTTATTAACGGCCTTATTTGCCGTCATCAATGTTAACCCTGTTCAAGTTAACTTTTATTTCAGTGAGGTAAGTATTCCCTTAATTCTGCTAATACTGGGATGTACGCTCATCGGCGGATTAATCGTTGGTTCTTATGGAATTTATAGACAATATAAACTACAGAGAGAAATAAAACGACTATCTACCCAACTGGATATAGTCATTAAAGAAACTAATTATTTACCACCAACCGAACCTATTTCAGCATCCAGCACGGAAGATATTAAGGAGGTAGATCCTATTGTCGATCCAACCAAATGAGACATATATTATAAATTTTCTTCAAAAGTTACTTAACACACCGAGTCCTAGCGGATTCACTGCTCATGTCATGAATTGGATTGAGGAAGAGGCCAGAGCCCTCGAGATTCCCTTGACATGGAATCAGAAAGGTGGCGCCATCTTAACCGTACAAGGGCATGATAATAGCCGTACAATAGGTCTCAGCGCCCACGTAGACACTTTAGGCGCTATGGTTCGAGCTATCAAGCCTGAAGGCACACTTCGACTCTCTTTAGTCGGTGGATTCATGCTGCAGGCAATTGAGAATGAGTACTGCACCATACATACACGTAATGGTAAGATTTATACTGGAACTATTCTAAGTACTCATCCTTCGGTTCATGTCTACAACGATGCTCGTGATTTCAAGCGTCTAGAAGAACATATGGAAGTGCGTATTGATGAGCTTGTAGACAGCAAAGAAGATGTGGAAAAACTAGGAATATCAGTCGGCGATTTCATATCCTTTGACCCAAGAGCCGTCGTTACGGACAGTGGATATATTAAATCCCGTCATCTCGATGATAAGGCTAGCGTTGCGGCTCTATTCGGTCTACTCGAATCGATGAAGCGTGAACGCTGGAAACCACGGACTACGCTAAAAATTCTGATCTCCAATTATGAAGAAGTCGGACATGGTGCTTCCTCCATACCTGATGATATCGAGGAACTGATTGCGGTTGATATGGGATGTATTGGCGATGATCTTAGTTGTAAAGAAACGGATGTATCCATCTGTGCCAAAGACTCATCAGGACCTTACGATTACGATATGACAAGCCGTCTCATCTCCTTAGCCGAATCAGAGAACATTCCATATGCCGTCGATGTATATCCGTATTATGGATCTGATGCCTCTGCTGCGCTTCGAGCTGGCAACAATATTCGCGCAGCTCTTATTGGTCCAGGTGTTCATGCCTCACATGCTATGGAACGTACACATAAGCAGGCCATTCTAAATACGACAAAGTTACTTGCAGCATATTTACAGCAGTAACAGGTTAGTTCACAGAAAAAGGCACAGTGCTGAGAATTACGCACTGTGCCTTTTTTGTTACATCTATCAAGTTTTCTTAACCTTACATTTTCTCTGCTAATTCATTCAAATACGTCCAACGCTCCATCAGATGTTCAAGTCTTTGCTGTGCTTCCTGAAGCTTATTCATAAGCTCCTGTAGCCGGGCAGAGTCATCAAAGGATTGCTCCATCTGGTGATTTATGTCCACTATATTCTGTTCAGCAGCCTGAATTAGACTATCGATCTGTTCAAATTCCCGCTGTTCTTTGAAACTGAACTTGATTTTCTCACGTGATGATTCAAGTTCATTCTCCTTTGGGGAGACAACGATTGGTTTGTGTACCGGTTCTGCAGGTTGATCATTGCGCTGACGATCTGGTCCTTTGGACACATTCTTAGTCATCCATTCCTCATATTCACTATAAGAACCTACATGAACTCTAAGGCTTCCTTCTCCTTCAAATGCAACAATCTTATCTACCGTCCGATCTAAAAAGTACCGATCATGTGATACTACAAATACGACCCCTGGAAACTCATCTAAATATTGTTCCAAAACAGCCAACGTCTGAATATCAAGATCATTCGTAGGCTCATCAAGCAACAACACATTCGGCGCTCCCATAAGTACTCTCAATAAATAGAGACGTCTTTTCTCCCCACCAGATAGTTTGGAAATGGGCGTCCATTGAAGCGTAGGAGTAAACAGAAACCGTTCCAGCATTTGCCCGGCTGTAATGGTACTTCCATCTGCCGTAGTAATCACTTCCGCTACTTCCTTAATATATTCAATAACACGTTGTTTCTCATTCATCTCTTGATGCTCTTGAGTGAAATAACCAATATTTACAGTAGTACCCAAACTTATCTCTCCACCATCTGGCTGTAATCTACCAGCTATGAGATTAAGTAGTGTGGACTTCCCAGTACCGTTCGGACCGACAATACCCACTCGATCTTCGGGCACAGCAATATAACTGAAATCCTGAATAAGAACATTGTCCTCATTTGTTTTGTGCAGATGATCTATCTCTAGAATTTTACGCCCCAGACGGCTTGATGCCACTGACATATCCATCGATCCCGCACGCTGTATCCCTTGCTGATCTTTCATTTCTTCGTAGCGATCAATCCGTGCCTTCTGCTTAGTAGACCTCGCCTTCGGTCCTTTACGCATCCAAGCAAGCTCACTCCGAAGTAAATTCTGCCTCTTATGCTCTGTAGACGCCTCTCTGTCTTCGCGATCTGCTTTCAATTCCAAGAATGCTGAATAATTGGCTTGATATCGAAATAACCGCCCATAATCGAGCTCCAACATAACGTTAGCCACTCGATCGAGGAAATACCGATCATGGGTAATCATCAGTAACGCACCGCGTCGCTTCTGTAAATATTGCTCAAGCCACGCCACTGAATCCGTGTCGATATGGTTCGTTGGCTCATCTAGAATTAACAACTCGCAGGGTTGAATCAACGCGTTAGCCAATGCTACACGCTTGCGTTGCCCACCAGACAGCGTCCCCATCAAGTCTTCAAATTGTGTAATTCCTAGTTTATTCAGAATGATCTTCGCTTCACTTTCAAGATTCCAAGCCTGTAGTGTATCCATCTCTTGATTCAGATCCAACAGTCTTTCCAACACCTTCTCATTTGAAGGATCAAGATCTAATAAATCCATCGTTATTGTATAGTCACGCACGACTTTCATTTGCGGATCATTTCCTTGGAATACTTGCTGTAAAACGGTCATTTCTGGATCATAATCAGGATTCTGTGCTAGTGTTCTAATTCTAACACCATTCCCAATGGATATTTGGCCTTCATCCGGCTTCTCTAATCCCGCAATTATACGTAAGAGAGTTGATTTCCCCGTTCCATTCACACCAACAATCCCAATTTTATCTTGATCTTCCATACCGAAAGATGCATCTTTAAAAAGCACCTTTTCTCCGTAACTTTTACTTATATGTTCTACAGTTAATATATTCATTTTTAATTTTCCCTACTAACTTTTCTTATTTGGTTGGCAATCATTTGATTATAGCATGAATGCTACCATCGCTCCAACGATGGAGCTCCACATATTGACTGCATCATTGTTCATTCTGATCCAACCACGAATCTGCTTCGTACTTTGCTCACAGTGATGCAACACTTCCACTTCTTTCCCACAAACACGGCACTGATACATGACTTGAATCGTGGCACCTAATATCGAATCTGTAAATGCTCCTGCTAATCCAGCAACAAGACCTATGAATACCCACATCAACAACGGACGTAATTGAAAGTCCGATGCCGAAAGTGCTTCAAAGATCCATGCGAATCCCCCAATCATAGCTCCACCCGTTGCTGCAGCCGCACTTCCAAGGATTGATACTCCACCTGATGTCCCTACTGTTAACACCTTGCCATTCAAAACCGAACGTGGAGGTCTAGCGCTTAAGCTACCGATCTCCGTAGCCCAAGTATCAGCAGTCACCGTAGCCATGATGCCAATAAATAGAATTCCCCATTCAGGATGAGGCCATATCGCATTCAGAATACACAGGAGCATTCCAAGTCCACCGTTCGCTAGCACTTGTCCTGCATCGCGCCGTCCAGTCTTCGCGTAGGACTTCTCCATCTCCGCTTTATGACTGTGGCGAAACTTGGATATCACAGAAGAGGAACCAAAGAATACAAGGAGAATTCCGAACCAGAATAGCCCTCCTGCAGCGAAGTACACCGTCCCCATGATGGTAGCTGCCACCGCACCTGAACCTGAGAGTGATTTCTTCCGATATGCTGCCGCAGACACCATTAATGCACACACAACGCCTATTACCCACATCATCTGTTATTCAATGACACAGCTTCCAAGCTGGTTATCCCCCCACAAGAGTTCAAATTGATCACCTGAAGATACCGGTCCAACGCCTGCGGGAGTACCTGTGAAGATGAGATCTCCTTTGCCTAATCCATAATGTGAACCGATATAGTCTATAATTTCTTGCACAGAAAAGATCATATCGCTCACATTACCACGCTGAACTTCGACTTTATTCATAATAACCGTGAAATCTTGTGATGCAAGCTCTTCTATCCCTGGGAAAGGAATGAATGATGTCAATGGTGCTGATGATTTAAATCCTTTAGCTGCTGTCCACGGATGACCCTTTCTCTTAATGACCTCTTGAACATCACGCAAGGTGAAGTCAATTCCCAATGCCATAACATCGATCAAGTCATCGACTGCAAGGCCTGCCTCATAATTCCGACTAATTCGAAATACCAATTCCCCTTCATAATGAACTGCGCCTTGATCCTTGGGTAACGTAATTAAGCTCTTATCTAATGGAACAACAGCATGAGATGGTTTCATGAATACCATCGGTTCTTGCGGTATATCATTTCCAAGCTCTGCTGCATGTAATCTATAGTTACGCCCTATACAATAAACATTACGAATCATTGAATCCATCGGTTAATCAGTCCTTTCATGATTTAGGCATATAGACGTTACCGTCTTTATTTATTCTCACGCTACCAATAGACAACTTCTCTATATCTTGAAACAATTGTTGACCTTCTTGATCAGACATCGGAACGGGTTGACCTACTTCAGTATGGAAAGGGATAAGCTTAATCTTGCAATCCCCCTTAGGAGTACAGGTGGTTGCGAATACAGCTGTTCTCCATGTAGATGCAGTACTCGATTTAGTAAATATGAAATTACCTGTACTATAAGCGATCCATTTCCCTTTATATTGCTCAAGTCCTTGAAGAACATGAGGATGTGCCCCAATCACGAGATCTGCTCCAGCATCTACGAATTGGTGTGCCAACTCTGTCTGATTCTTTATTGGTTGCAATTCTTTCTCTTTGCCCCAATGTGCCATGACGATAACGATATCCGCCTTCGTACGAGCGGTAGCAATAGATTTAAGGGCTTCGGCTGGACTATATGCCGTAGCAACACCCGGTTTGCCTTTCCCAGCATGCCAATCTTTATCGGGTACAACACGGCTAACGGCAATAAGCGCAATCTTAACTCCTTGACGTGTGAAATATGCAGGAGCATACGCTTCATCCGCATTCTTACCCGCACCCGCATACTGAATCCCGCTTTCATCTAAATATTTCAATGTATCCAGCAGCCCTGAAACCCCTTGATCCAGTATGTGATTATTGGCAAGCCCTACAGCATCCATTCCAGCTTTCTTAAGGGCATCTAGCGCCTTAGGTGATGACTTGAATACATATTGTTTATTCATTGCTCCTACTCCAGATGTCGTCACTGGCGACTCAAGATTAGCAATCGTTAAATCATCATTATGGAAAAGATCACCCAAATGTTCGAAGGGATAGTCGTACCCTTTTTCTTTCAGCATCCCTTCTACTTTACCCGCAAACATCATATCTCCTGCAAAATTAAATGTGAGAATACTATCTGAGTTCGCAATAATCTCGCTAGAATCATCCGATTCAATAGGAGCTTCAAGTTCGGTAGAATCATCGGGTTCAGTAGAAGCTTCAGAATCCTTAGATTTCATAGGTTCAATAGGTTCGGTTAGAGTTTTAGTTACATCCATTTCTTTCGATGCCTCATTTTTACTTGCTTGATCCTTCTCTACCTCTTTAGATAGAGTAGGTTTACTACTCTCACCATCAAGCTTATCAGCTTGAACAACTGGACGCTCTATTGCGATCGATTCATTCTCTTGCGCTTGATTCCCTTCTGTAATCCAATAATAGGATAGTAGAATAACAATCGCAGAGACAAGAAACGTATTTAGTAGGACCCATGATTTTCTAAAGCGCTTATTCTTTTTCTTTCTAGTCGATCTATTTTTATTAGTACGTGATAAATGCATTATTTACTCCTTCTCACACGATATTGAATTTAGTATCTTGAAAGACTCTCATTTCAGTATATCAGGTTACGGCAAACAAATAGAACCCCCGAATGAATTCGGGAGTTCTTCTATAGTATTTGAGGCTTACGACCTATTCTATTGCTGGACTATTTCCCTAAAGAAGCCCACACTGCATCACGAAGAGTCTCCATATAGAGAGGATCACTATTCAATGAATCTGTTCTCATTAGTCGGATATCTAGATCCTTCGAGATATCTTGAGCTTCAATATCTAAGTCATATAGTACTTCCAAATGATCAGATACGAAGCCAACAGGGGCGACAAGCACATTCTTCACCTGTTCCTTACTGAGTTCTTGAAGTGTATCGAGAACATCCGGCCCAAGCCATGGCTCAGCTGTTCGTCCAGCACTTTGCCATGAGAACTGCCACTGTGCCACACCTGTCTGTTCAACAATCGCACGTGAAGTTTCCAACAATTGCTCTGGATATGGATCTCCCATTTCGAGTATCCGCTCCGGAAGACTATGTGCACTGAATAACACCATAACATCCTCGCGCTTAGCGCCAGCCTCCTCGAATTGATCCAGCTTCGCACTTACACGCTCGCTAAGCGCCTGAATCAATTGTGGATGGACATGATAACTCTCAACGAAAGTCATTTCTATCCCTAGCTCATTGGCCTTCTCTTGCGCTCGTTTAATATAACTACCTACACTCATCACTGAATAATGAGGTGCTAATACGATCCCTACAGCCCGCTTAATCCCATCTTTAGCCATTTGATCCACACCGTCTTCTATCAAAGGTGCAGCGTGCTTAAGTCCTTGGTAACATACATACTCAATTTCGGATTGATCTATACTTTGGTTAAGAACGGCTTGTAATTCTCTTACCTGTTGGTTAGTGTTCTCACGAAGAGGAAATACTCCACCGACGATAGCTTCATAACGACTTACTAAATCTTGAAGTTGTTCCGAAGTCGGAGGATGTCCTCTGCGGATATGCGTATAATAAGCTTCAATTCCTTCTAGACTCTCTGGTGTTCCATATGACATAACTAAAACGCCTACTTTAGATTTCACGAAATTACCACCTTAAACTCAGTATAGGTTTATATTATGGTCGTTAAGAGAGTACTTATGCTCTTAATTGAGAAGCCGAATATTCATGAACAAATTGTGTTAATTCACGAAGTTTATCAATGGATGCTTCTGGGAACAATCCATGCCCCAAATTAAATATAAAGCCAGGTTCCTGTATGCCATCATCAATAATTTCTTTGGCATATTGTTTAATGACATCTATAGGCGCTGTTAATATATAAGGATCTAAGTTGCCTTGCATAGCAAAGCGTCCATTCGTTCTTCGGCGTCCTTCAGAAATAGATACTCTCCAATCCAATCCCATCACATTAGACTGAATATTGGTGAGCGTCGGTAACAGTTCTCCTGAACTAACACCTGGAAAATAAATCTTGGGTACATTCAAATCGGATAGTTCGGCAAAAATACGAGTAATCGTTGGAAGCACAAACTTTTCGAAATCCTTCGGAGACAATGCCCCCACCCAACTATCAAATAACTGAAAAGCCTTACCACCATTAGCGATATGGGCTCTTACATATGTAATGACCATATCTCCCAACTTGTCCATCAGTAAATTCCACAGATGTGGCTCGTTATACATCAGAGTCTTAGTACGGATATAACTTTTCGAAGGTCTACCTTCAATTAAGTAACTAGCTATTGTAAAAGGCGCGCCTGCAAAAGTAATAAGAGGAACTTTCAATACTTTATCTAGAATTCGAATGGTCTCTAAAATATGACTGAGATCCTTATCCACATCAATGGGACGAAGACGCTCTATGTCTGCTGCCGTTCGTATAGGATTGTTAATAACTGGTCCTATATCCTTCACAATATCGAAATCAATTCCGAGTGAAGCTACAGGATTCATAATGTCCGAGTACAGAATCGCAGCATCAACGCCTAACTTCTTTACAGGCATTAATGTAATTTCAGCTGCTAGCTCTGGTTGACGGCAAATTTCAAGAAGACTATATTTTTCTTTGATTTTACGGTAATCAGGATCAGTTCGACCTGCTTGTCTCATGTACCATACGGGTACATGCTTCACTTCCTGCTTATAACAAGCTCTGGTGAATACGTCATTGTACGTCATCAGTTAGCCTCCAGTATAATAATTTCCCTACATATTATTATGCCCTTTTTAAAAGTAAGTAACAACTAGCTCACAATGTAATGTCATGACAATACTATGACATTGTTATCCACAGACACATCGTCTTTTATGATATAATTATATATTACTCTTTTTTGGGAAATTGAAATCACAGCTTAGAAAGGACGTGTACGGCACGTGAATACTTGGAAAATAAACCTTATTGTTCTTTGGATCGGTCAATTTCTCGTCAATGCTGGAGTAACCATGATCACACCTTTTCTAGCTTTATATCTTGCTAAAGATTTAGGAGTACAGGGCGAATATGAAATTGGTATATGGGCTGGGGTCATTTTTGCAGCGAATTTCTTGACGGCTTTCATATTTCAACCATTATGGGGTAAACTAGCTGATCGCTATGGACGTAAAATTATGTTACTACGATCTGGATTTGGAATGGCAATTGTCATCGTTCTTATGGGTTTTGCACGAAGTCCATGGGAATTATTAATACTTCGTCTTCTGAACGGAACGATATCTGGATTCAATCCAGCCGCAATCTCGCTCATCTCAGGAACAGCGCCGAAAGCCCGTATGGGATTCGCCATGGGAATCATGCAATCTGGTATGGTAGCTGGTACTATTTTAGGTCCACTCATTGGGGGTATCTTGGCAGATCTCATCGGATTTCGTCCCATTTTCTATATCACTGGCGCTTTAGTACTTGCCGCTTCTTTATTAGCGCTATTCTTTGTCAAAGAAACCTTTGATCGCGAAGAAGCTTCACACGCACCCGTGGTATCCGTTATGCAAGGTTTCAAAGAGCTAGCTCATATTCCTCAATTACTAGCACTTTTTGCAGTGACTTTCCTACTGCAGTTCGCTATGGTAAGCCCTATGTCGTTGCTCCCATTGTATGTGCAGAAGTTACATGCTTCAACCGTCAATATTGCTTTCTGG
This sequence comes from Paenibacillus sp. Y916, assembly GCF_056786435.1. NCBI lineage: Bacteria > Bacillati > Bacillota > Bacilli > Caryophanales > Paenibacillaceae > Paenibacillus > Paenibacillus sp. Y916. The sequence continues at coordinate 742,099 of NZ_JBXCJA010000002.1, forward strand.
GCAGGTCTAGTCTTAGCCGTAACAGGAATCTCTAATATGATATCATCACCAATACTTGGTAAAATTAGCGATAAATTCGGCTCACATCGCGTCCTAACTTACGCACTAATAGGAACAGCTCTAACCATTATTCCTCAGGCTTTTGTTCAAAATGTCTGGCAGCTCATCGTAATCCGCTTCCTCATGGGAATCTTTATGGGTGGTTTGCTACCGAGCGTAAATTCCCTCATACGCTCCTATACTCCGGACGGCATGGAGAGTCGCGCATTCGGATTTAACAGCAGTACACTTTCTCTAGGAAATATGATGGGTGCACTCATTGGAGGACTTTTGTCAGGATTTATTGGTATCGAGGGTTTGTTTATCGTTTCGGGTTGCTTGCTACTTCTGAACGTGGTGTGGGTAAGACGAAAGCTGTATTCCCGGAATAACTAACAAGGGTATCACGGACAAGCATCCAAGCTATGTATTAAAAAGACGCCTTTCGGCGTCCTTTGTGAAAGAGTACATATAGTGAGGAAGTTTACGTTTCCGATGCCAGTGATCCATCGTATCGCTAGCAGATATGAGCCGCAACACCAACACCATCACCAATAATCACCTTTCGTCTCCACTATTCACTATTAAGTGCAATAAGTACATCTAAATTCAACCCAATCCCTCTGAAGTTAACTTTAGTTGCATGGAGTACATCTAATTTTCTTGAAACTCCATTTTTCAGCGTTACCGCCATTTTTAAGTGTAGTTTTGCAACTAATTCTCTCTTTCCCTACATTTCCTGCTAATTAAATGTGCTTTATGCATCTATTCTAGCCTCACCTTCATTTCACCCATGAAATCGACAATCCATCATAATCTGGTAGCAATGTACTAACGAGTCGCTCATCAGAAGCAACTTGCTCATTGAAACTGCGCATTCCCAGTACAGCTGGACCATTCTTCTCTGGGTTCAAGGTTCTTCCACGTAAGAAGCAGTTGTCGCCCACAATGACAGAGCCTGGGTTCGCCAACTGGATAGCGTATTCCAGATACAATGGGTAATTTTCTTTGTCCGCATCAATGAAAAAGAAATCAAACTTTCGCCCGTCTTGCTTGAGACGTTCCAAACTATCAAGCGCAGCACCTACCATATAATTCACACGGCTCCCAAAACCCGCCATTTCAAGATTTCGCTTCGCTAACTCCGCATATTCTTCCTTTAATTCCAAGGAAAGTACTTGCCCATCTACAGGAAGTCCTTTTGCAATACAAATTCCGCTATATCCTCCAAGAGCACCAATCTCAATCGCATTGCGTGCACGAGATGTCTGAACAAGGATCGTTAGAAGCCTACCATATGCCGGTGCCACTGACACTTCTGGCATGCCCTGCTCTCTAATGCTTTCTTTCACCTGCTCCAATTGCTCATCATCTTGATACAATTGGTTAATATATTCTTCAGGGGTGAGATTCAAATTCTTTTCCTCCTCTAACTAACTTTCCATATTAGCCTATTTGTTTTATAATTGATGTTTGGTTGCATCGTTATGGGTTACTAACGTTATTATTGTATGTGTTTTGTCGGAAACCGGCAAGACTGCATGAAATTTATAGGTCTCCTGATGGTGCCCGTGTGGCGTCAAGGATGGCCGGATGGGGTTGAATTGTATACATGGCTCACTTACAACTTATTGCTACTGCACCAATGGGCTTAGAGTCTATCGTAGCTCGTGAATTAAAAGAACTGGGTTACCACGATATGACGGTTGAGAACGGACGTGTCATCTTTAGTGGGGATTTAATCGATATATGTCGTTGTAATTTATGGCTTCGTACTTCGGACCGTATTCTGATTAAAATGGGTGAATTTACCGCCACTACCTTCGACGAATTGTTCGAAGGTACCAAAGCATTACCGTGGCAAGATGTTATTCCACAGAATGGCGAATTCCCGGTTGAGGGACGTTCTCTTAAGTCACAACTTAGCAGCGTACCCGCTTGTCAAAGTATCGTTAAGAAAGCAGTCGTCGACAAATTAAATCAGACTTACCATACAGAATGGTTCCCTGAAGATGGACCACGCTATGTCATTGAAGTAATTATGTTGAATGATACTGCCTTGATCACGCTGGATACAACAGGATCTGGTCTTCATAAGCGCGGATATCGTAAACTTGTAACGGAAGCTCCAATAAAGGAAACGATGGCCGCTGCGCTCATCCAATTAAGCCGTTGGAACCCCTCAAGACCTTTTTACGATCCATGTTGTGGTTCTGGTACACTCTTAGTCGAGGCGGCTATGATCGGGTGGAATATTGCGCCAGGATTACGCCGTACCTTTAACTCTGAAGATTGGCCAATCATCCCTGAAGCTCTATGGTCTGAAGCTAGGGAAGAAGCATTTGATTCGATACGTGATGATATTCCATTACAGATATCCGGAAGCGATATTGATCCAGCCGCTATAGAGGTAGCTCAAGCCGCCGTAAACAGTGCTGGATTCGCCAAGGACATCCAATTAGAGGTTCTTCCTATTACCCAAGCAAGACCCAAGGGTGACTACGGTTGTATCATTACAAACCCTCCCTATGGTGAACGTTTAAGCGAGATAGAAGAGGTTGACAAGATTATTCGTGAATTGGGACGAATGTCAGTAGGACTACCTTCTTGGTCATTTTTTGCGATCAGTTCAACGAAGCGTTTCGAACAACTATTCAATAAAAAGGCCGATAAACGTCGCAAGCTCTACAACGGAACGATCGAGTGTCAGTATTATCAATATCTCGGACCTCTTCCTCCTCGTCACAACAAGATATCTCCTAGTGAATAACATTCACTTTTCGCTTGAACGAAGGAGCGAACTCTTACTACTGAGTTCGTTCTTTTTCATCATTAAATTCACATTTTGCTAATAAAGAAAGGAGATTATTTATGTATTTCCATAAAGAAGGTACGCCCAGCTATAACTGGAGATTATACATCCATCTCCTTCCATTTCGCTACCTTATCTATCCCCTGTTTATCGCTCTTATGCTGTACAAGTTAACCCTAATTGATAATCGACTTCACATTCTATATGTAGAACTGAGTTTCTTGGATTACATCATCGCTATAGGGTCCGTCATGTTAGTATCATTCTGGACATTCTGGCTACCTCGACGTGGCTTTTTCATATCACTTGTTGTATTGAACTTCCTTTTGACAGCAATCATGTATTCGGATCTCGTATATTATCGCTATTTCGAGGATTTTATTACGGTCCCTGTTCTTCTTCAGACCGGGCAGGTCGGTTCTTTAGGGGAGAGCATACAGTCACTATTACGTTGGGATGATCTATTATTGTTTATTGATTGGATTCTATTCATCGTGTACGCCATCATTCGAATGGCTCTGCTACACAGGAGAAAGTCTTTTTACCATATCGACCAAACCCTATCATCTTCGAAAAGAAGCTTGGGCGTTATCCGCCGCTTTACTACAGGTATTCTAATCTTTGCATTCGGTTCCGTTCTCACTTTTGCCCCCATTAAATATTACAGCGAAACATGGGCAAAGGGACTATTCGACAGCAATTGGTGGAACATGAGCATTTACAATGTAACAGGGTTGATAGGCTTCCATGGGTACGATATGTATCGCTACGCACAAGAACATCTGGGTCCTGAACATCAGCTTCCACAAGATGACTTAGATAGTATAGCGGATTTATTTGCCCTCAAAAGTGCACAGCGAACCAAACCGAACGAATTATTCGGAAAGTACAAGAACAGTAATGTTATCGTCATTCAAGTTGAAGCTTTCATGAACTTCATGATCGGTAAGAGCATCAATGACCAAGAGATTACACCGAACTTCAACAAATTAATGAAGGACAGTATGTATTTCAGCAATAATTATCACCAGACTGGGCAGGGAAGAACATCTGATGCAGATTTTAGCTCCCACAGCTCCCTACATGCACTGCCCACAGGGTCTGCATTTATCCGTTATTCCGATCATAAGTACGATATGTTACCAGCAATATTGAAAGGTCAGGGTTATTCACCTAACGTTTTTCATGCTTATGATAGTAGCTTTTGGAATAGGACCATTATGTATAACTATATGGGTTACGATCGCTTTTTCAGCAAAAAAGATTATACGATCGATGAACCGCTTGGTTGGTCTCTTGGTGACAATTCATTCCTTCAACAATCACTAGATGAGATGAGGTCAATCACACAACCTTACTACTCTTTCTTGATTACACTTACCAGCCACCATCCCTATAGTATTCCAAAAAGCAAACAACAATTGGATGTGGGCGAATTTAGTGGTAACATATTCGGAAATTACCTCCATGCGATCCATTACGTTGATGATGCACTCGGGCAGTTTGTCACACAAATGAAAGGACAGGGGCTTTGGGATAATACGATTCTTATCGTATATGGAGATCATGATAATTCAATCAAAGACAAACCTTATTATGAACAGTTTCTAGGGAAAAGCTTAAATGATCTCGATATGGAACAAATCATGAACCAAGTTCCTTTACTGATTCATCTGCCCGATAGTAGTCAAGCAGGACAATACTCAGAAGCTTCTGGCCAATTAGATATGACCCCATCTCTCCTGCACTTACTTGGAATCCCAACAGAATCCTATCATATGCTGGGCAACAATTTGTTCGTTGATAATGATCGTTTTGTAGTACTTCGTTCAGGGGCTTTCACAGACAGCAAGCAATTTTATACTCCATCGCCAGATGGTATCTTCGAGAATGGTAGCTGCTATGATCTCAACACTCGGAAAACTACCGAAGTTAGTAGATGCAGGGTCGGCTTTGATCAAGCTCAGCTTGAACTCAATGTCTCAGATCAAGTGATTCAATATGACTTGCTAGGTAAATTGACCACGGATTAAAGCACATGAAAAAAACCGCCACAAAAGAGGATTTCTCTTTTGTGGCGGTTTTCTTTCGATTATAAGACTATTTATTAGACTTAGAAACGTTAATTGCCGCTAACCGACTTTTCTCTTCCGCAAGCCATTCCTCAGTCTGTTCAACAGTTAGTCCAATCTCACTGCCTTGAAGGGCCTCAACGGCCTGTTCTGCGTGAGCTAAGGAATTCTCCGCTTGATCCACCAATTGCTCTGTAGGATGGCTTGCAGCTTGTGTTATCGACTGATGTAGCCTATCCACAGCATTATTAGCTTGAGAAATGGGTGTGTTATTTTGCATACTAGAAAAATCACGTTTAGACATTCACATGTTCCCCCTTCAATACATATTCCTTATCCATTACCATCATTAGCTTGGTTACTATAGGAAGGAATTATGTACTACAAGAAACAATATCATTTACCAAAACAGCTACTTTATAAAAGGAGCTACTTTAGCCAATACCTCATCTTCTGTCGGCGCACTTATATAACGTCCATTAATAAAAACGAATGCTCTCTTTCCACAAGGTCCACAATAAGACTTACATAACACTTGAATTTCAGCGTCAGGCGCCATCTTTTGAAGCTTAGGTACAATCGTTTTGAGACGTATATGCCTACATTTATCACATACACGTATATCGTTTGCCATATCTAATCCATCCTTCTTTACTATTCTAACTATAAGAGGTTATTCAAAAAATTCACTTTTTGAACACGCACCTTAGTGGTCTCCGTGATTACCTTTAGATGGATTTGTAATAACAAAACCTTCCTCAGGTAGGTAAAAATAATCTATCCTCACGCCATCAAGTAATGGTTCACTTGAATCCAAGATGACATCGATGTCTTTATCCGTTGATACGACTTCGTCTTTTTCTGTGGCTGTATCTAGATCCAACCCATAATGAGCATGGTCTCCGTGAGCGTGTGTAACAAATACACGAAGTTTCAAATCCTTATTCTCATCTTTATTCAATTCTTTCGCTAATACTTTTGCCGCATTGCGGGTTATTTTACAATTCATCTGAGTTGTCCCCTAAATTCAATGTATTATTGTGCGCTTATATTTATTGTAAAGAAACAGAACTTAATTCGCAAGACACTTCATCACTTGTCCTTATTTATTACGAACAATATCCCCTTTTAATCTACTTTATTCCCTTACAATGTTGGGTGTTTACGCCGTATTCGTGAAGTGAACCATCCCATCAAGATCATAGTCACTCCAATATCGTCAAATGGAAGTCCAGGTAATAAATCAAATGGAAAGAGCCAATAGAAAATAACTGGAACTAGAAACAATAGCTTGTCCACTAATGACACTTCGGATGAGAACACATACCGTCGTATATTACCGATCATAACAGACCAATGCCTAAAAGACAGTAATCTTCTAAGTTTCATGTCTCATGCCTCCATCCTTAAGCTATAGCGAGAGGGAGCAACCACTATTAAGAGGTTGTTCAAAAAGTCATTGAACCCTATTGAGCGGTCAACCCCCTCTGGAATATCATACGGCTTTTCCACTAATATGTTACATCCATTTTTAATAATTTCATTAATTCACCAATAATCATTCCGACTTCAAGACTCATATTTCGATAATGTTGCGTCGGAAGAGGGTTCACCCCTTGACCTATCTCCACCGTAAATCCAGGTCGTTTAAATTGTTGAATGAACCAATCTTTATATCCTGCGTCACTTCCCTGTAATTTAACAGCTCGATATCCACTAACTTGAGCTAGTCTAACACTTATTTTTTCGCTTTCTTCTGGCTCAAAGTCTCGGTAATTCCAATAAATCTCTTGACCTTGACTGTGTAGCGAAATAACAGCATCCGGAGCTATATCAAGCGTAAACGTAGCAAGTGCTTCTGCTTCCGGCTCACTAAGTGAATACGCTCCACCATAATCACGTGGTGAAGGAGAGTTTATGCCCCTCCGCTCTCCCTCTTCCTCCCAATGTGCAGGAAATTGATCTCCAAGATCTACACCTCGAATATTAGATTTCCAATGTCTAAAATCTATTCGTTGGTTATTATAATCCAATAGTTGCTGAGCATGCGGATGTTCGTGTGTAACACCTTCTTGAACTAATTCTACACCATCAGGATTAGCCATAGGCAACAACCAAAGGGTACAATGTTGAAACCACTCTTGCGGATTGTAGCCATTCCACATTCGCTCGCTATCATATGCCTTAGCGTACTCTTCGATAAATGTCATCAAACATAATGTGGTAATCCACTCGTTTGCATGAATAGAAGCATTGACATGTATTTGTCTTTTACCTTTCCCTATTTTCAACATAACGAGTGATTTACCCATAACACTATGACCTATTTCCTTCGCCTCGATAAACTTATATTTACCCAATAATTCTTCCATATCTTCTGTCATTTCCTTGTATCCATACTCACCTTGCAGCTCAACGATACATTTAGATTCCAGTGAAGGAAGTACTAGGACAAGTCCCGTTGGAAATCGATCATGTGAGATGCCTGGGTTCATCTCTTCTAGAGTCTGTTCATTAACAGAGAATTGTACTGCAACTCTTTCCAATGTATCTCCTGACTGTATTTCATATCTACGCCGAGGTGTAGAAGGAAGAAATAGTATTTGCCCGGGAATAAGATAAGGTTGATCAGAGGACCACGGATTCGCATATACAATATTCTCAAGCTTAAGACCTTTCTTGGCGGCGATGCGCGCAAGTGTATCTCCCTTACGAACAATATATTGCAGCATACAAACCTCCTTTTCTGCGGACTTCATATTTAACCGCAACAACAAAGAATGAGTGGTTAGATTGTATGCCTATATTAGTGTACTTCATGCTATCTAATTTTATCTTTAGTCATCAAACTTAGAAACTTGCCAGATGACAGGTGTCCTTTGTATCTGCTCACCTAGCCATTGCTTCGCAATTCCCTTGAATATTTCGCCGTCCCCGCTACAGACAAAATGATGAACCGGTGATTCATCATTTTTAGCAAGTTGACCTTTGTCATATAATATCGTACTGATTTCTCTTGCTGTCTCATCGGCTGAGCTAATCAATTTGACTCTGTCCCCAATAACCTCTTGAATCGTTTCCATTAGGAACGGATAATGTGTACAACCAAGAATAAGACAATCAATATTTGTGTTACGTATATTCTCCAATGACTGTTCCACAATATGTGTGGTCGCTTCAGAACGAAATAACCCCTGCTCCACGAGTGGCACAAGCAGTGGGCACGCCTCACTTGTTACATTGACGTACGGAGAGAGTTCTTGTAATGCAGCCGTATAAGCTCCGCTTCCAATCGTACCAACCGTACCGATCACACCAACCTCACCAGTCTTAGTAGCACTGATCGCCGCTCGAGCTCCCGGATGAATAACACCGATCACCGGGATCGTAACCTTTTCCGAAATATAAGTTAGTGCTGCTGCTGTTGCTGTATTACAGGCGATTACGATCATCTTCGGTTCAAACTGAATAAGAAAGTCAACAATCTGTTCTGTAAATACTCTAACTTGCTCAGATGACCGCGATCCATACGGCGTACGAGCAGTATCCCCAAAATATATAATTTTCTCTCTCGGGAGTTGCCTCATAACTTCTCTTGCTACAGTTAGTCCTCCAACTCCTGAGTCCAATATCGCAATTGCATGTTGCACGAACACACCGCTTCCTTCTATGTCAATTTCTATTTCCCACTGTGTTACTATATGTCCAAGGAAATAATAATGTACCTAAATATTACTCTAGTTCAATTCGTCCTTCAAGATATATCATTACAGAAAAAAAGACCTCACATCCCATCATTCAGGATAAGGCCCGCTCTTCAGGTTAAGGTTAGATCAACTCATCATCTACATTGATATTAAATTCATCTGATTCTGGATTCTCAAGAATAGATGAAACTGCAAGCTTCTCATCGGAATCTTCATTCTTGCATTGACGCCACGATTGAATATCCTGAGCAATGTCAGTCGCCTTTCCCTTCACTATGCCATAAATATTTACACCCTGTTCACTAGCTGCACTTACCAGTTCCTGCGTCTTATTACTTACTTGACGGGTTGTGTCGGCAATGTCTTTACGTAATTCAGACCCTTGTTTCGGTGCTAACAGTAGTGCTGTGATAGATCCGAGTAAACTTCCTACCAATGCTCCCCATAAGAAGCTTTTATCATTGTCCTTCATCATTCATCTCTCCTTCTTCATAACTAAAATCGGGCGAATGCCTATTTCTTAATGCATTATAATCAGAAGGAGCTTGACTTGACACACTGGACAAGCTGATAACTATAATCATTTATTCATCCTGCTTAAATTGTCTCGCATCATGCTTAGGCCCAGGATTTAGATCAAGAACATAACGTTCCGGAACGACTAGTGCATGCTGATGCTCACATAGATAGGCTTTGTCAGCTGAAGTTCCAATGGATTCCCCATCACGAATAATATCCCCCTGATCATATAAATACTTGGAAATCACAAGTAGATCACGTGCGACCTCACTTGGATCCATGTCATAGAAATGACATTGTAAATCAGGAATTCCTAGAGATGATAATCCAAGGGTATCCATAATCAGTACCTTGTCTTTGGCTGTATTATATAGGCGTAGATTCACCGCACCGTACAACTTCTCTCCCATCTCAACAGCTTCCAAATATGTATTGGGCTGGACAAATTTCTCACTTCCATGCCAATACATAGCCTTACATGGTGCTGTTTCTTGAATGGCATGGACGATACCTAATATAAGTTCGAAACGTTCCTTATAAGGCAATCCTGCCGTAAATAAATCATGGATACGCAGACTATATTTGCAGGTGTTCACTATCTTATGAACGTCCTGCCAATGAAAACTTTGTTGTAATCCACGTTCGAAACGTTTGTAATCTTGAATAGGACGAGGTTCATAAATACAACTTTGGGCATGCACTTCTACATCATCGAAAGATACTTTATGATCCACATGAAAGAAAACATGTGGTTTAGCTGCCCCTTCCCCAGACTCAGCCGATACATTGGCAAAAGGTGAAGGTAATTCTACATTTGCATCTGACACTTTCACTTTCCCTGTATATTTTTCAATAGCTGTACGAAGTTTCTCTATGGATACAATAGGTGCTTGATCATACAGAAATTCAATGATATACACAGGCGCAAAGCCCGAAAGATCATTATCTTTCGTTTCTTGATTATCCTTGTTCTTCATTTCTATTTCAGAAGTCATTCAATACTCGCTCCTTTATTATCACGATGTCCCTAATTCCTGATCTAAATAATCTCTTACAGAAACAGAGAATTCATTCAAAATCGTTGGAAGGGCCTGTGTAAGAGGGTGAAGAGAAGATCGGTCCCATTCGTAATAATTCTGTACCAATGGTTTACGGAGCTGCACTAATGAAACCAGGGCCGCATGCACCGTACTATTAAATACTTTCTCTTCGTGTGTAATATCTAGAATATCTTGGTAACTGCTGGCGTCTCGCATAATAAAACCATCAATAAGGTAGCTACCAATATCTGTTACTACTTCAATGGCTAAATGTAAAGCTCTCTCTTGAGAAAAACCCAAGATGAGACCTCCATCCCATTGGTCTGCCACGATTTGCAGACCCTTTACAATCTCAGGAATGGCATGCAAGCGAATCTCAATCTGTTCTCTATTGACATAATACACAGCCTGACCCCCATGAAATTTGTTAGCATTTGCTTCCTATAACTCATAGTCTACAGCGATAGAACTTTCTTTAAATTCGTTCATATGTTGAATCACTGCCTGATGTACCGGATGAACTTGATAGGCTTGTAGTGCTTCTAATGACTCTACTTCCGTAATAAGTGAAATATCGTAAGATCTATCAGAACGAATAACATCGATCCCGACTTCTATGGATATAAGTTGAGGTATTTTACCCTTCATATCTCGCAGTACATCCGCCGTTCTATTGATACTATCAGGAGAACTATCTTTTAATTTAAACAATACAATATGTTTTATCATGGAATACTCCTTATCATCTTAAAGAAATAGGTTTATCAAAAATATAACATAACACATGACTTTCGGGAAGAAGCTTGTCATTTATAACTTCTTATTACTATCCTCATCTTGCTTATCCTTATTTTTCAGTACTGCTATCAATCTCGTTATTTGGTTTGGAAGTGGTAATCCTAATCTACCATAATTCTCGGTAATAGATATGAGTTCATTTGCCATATAAAAGTAAATCACACCACTCTTCACTGCTTCGATTTCATTACCTATGAGAAGGTCTATTTGATGTGCTATTAAAATAACAAGGAACATCAATGCTTTTCTAGTTAATCCCCAAAATCCAATTTTGCTATTGAGTCCACTTCTAGTCTTAATAGCCGCTAGCACTCCTGTGATATAATCAATAATAATAATAATTAAGAAAACACTAAGTACTTGAGTCCAGCCGCCAAACGAAAATGCAAGGATAGTTCCAACAATTCCGCTCATTCCTTTAAGCCAATATATATTCATCTAAACCACCCTCCATAACATCCCACATACACTATCATATGCCGGAGATGCAAGAATGCGTTGGCGTATACTATCATTCTTATAGATCCATAGAGTTAGTCTAATTGTGAATTGAGGATGATTAGTGTTATTATTGAACTCTAAACAACACACAGAATAATATATTTAATTAAAATTATCGGAGGAATTATGCCTATACAACTAGAGAAACACTCGATTCAGGCCTGGGCTCTGATCAATCGGAAGTATTTAGGAAAAGGTGTTCGCGTGAAACGTTTCCGCAAACCCACTCGCTGTCAAATACGCAATCGTGTACTGCTCGCTATTCTGATGGTAAAAGACATCAAACTGTCTACATTGGCTGAGGAACTTTCAATATCATCTCGAAGCGTAAGTGCCTGGGTATATGAAGGAAGAATTCCCGGCAAGAAGAACATGGAGAATGTATGTCAGTATTTAGGATACCCTAGACATATTTTATTTAACGAAACTCTCCTTGAACAGAGTCCTATCATTTGCCAGCCTACCCATTCGAAATTTATGCGCAGAACGATAACTCGTTCTCCTGTTAGCAACCATATTCTTACCGGGCTTTGTATGGTTTATGATCTTTCGGTTAGTGATGTGAGTAGATGGATTGAAGTTCATCCGGGCACATTCCGTAAATGGTTACATCAAGGAACGCTACCGTCCATATCATTCCAACAAAAAGCAGAAGACTTTTTCCGAATCCCTAAGTCAATTCTATTTGCAGACTGCGTGTTGTAATCACATAAAGCTCGGGAGACTGGATTCCATCACAGTCCTCCGAGCTTTATACATTCTGTACGCAGAAGAAACGGCTATTCCGTCTATTTAAAGGATGCTTATACCTCTGCTTGCTCCTTCAACGATATCTCCCTTCTCATTCAATTTATTAGGTCCATTACACACTTGTACGTACAAGTATTCCAACCTTTTTTGTAATACCAAAAAAGCCCTTTCCTAGAATCAGTAAGGACTCTCAATTGTGTCTAGATGGCGTAGGTCTGACAACAAGGCCGCTTCATTGTCTAGGCATCGCCGTTGATTCTCGAATAACTAACTCGGGCATGTAAATCATTTGACTATCCTCAGGTAACTCTGATTTCCCTTCAATCATAGAGATGACCCATTCCGCAGCTCTAATTCCCAGTTCCTGCTTCGGATGACTTATCGTTGTCAGCTTTACCTCAGTGGCTGTTGCCAAGAATGAATCATCAAATCCTACAATTGATAAATCGCCAGGTACAGATAACCCCGCAGAACGGACTGTATCAAGTAAAGTTACTGCCAATTGATCGTTATACGTGACCCATCCTGTCGGTCTGTCCTCAACAGATTGACTCAATAACTGCTTAGCTTGTTCAATGGGTGTATCATTCTTCTCCTCTGTCGTATACGTGAATACAGAAGAAGGGGATATCGATACATTGTATTTATGGTGCGCGGCGATAAATCCCTTCATTCGAAGGATGCCTTGCTTATTATCTGTTTTGAAGAAGCCTGCTAATCTTCGATGTCCTAATGAAATTAGGTGCTCAGCTGCAAGGAAGCCACCACGTTCATCGTCCACACGTAAGCAGGGTGAATTCATTTCTTCATACGCAGCATTAAGCATAACGTACGGAATTCTCCTGTTCTCCAGCGTCAAGAAATAGCTGAGATTCGGATTGCGTTCTCCACTTTTTGTCGGCTCTATAATAAGTCCACTGAGGGATTGATCAAGCATCATCTCAAGACACTCTCGTTCCTTGCCTCGATCATTATCCGTACTAGATAGTACAAGGCGATATCCTCGGCTACTTAACTCACTCTCAATGCCTTGTACGATTAATGGGAATATGTAATCTGATATATAAGTTGTAATGACGCCGATAGTCTGAGTACTGTTACTGACTAACTTAACACCCGGTTCGTTAGATACGAACGTTCCTTTACCTTGAATACGATATAGCCATCCTTCCTGCACCAATTCACCAATAGCCTGTCTCACCGTTTGACGGCTAACTTTATACTGTTTAGAAATCTCATTCTCTGAAGGTAGTTGGCTTCCTGGCAAAAGTTTAGATGAATGGATCCAGAATAGAATCTCTTGCTTCACTTGCTTATATTTTGCGATCATGTATTCCTCCGTTAGAACAGTGATATCCAATGTTAAATGTTAAATTCTAAATCGTACAATATTATAAGATAGGGAAGGGTTGTACGTACAACGTTGTTCACTTTATTACCATTATTGAAATAATTAAAAACCGTGAATCTTTATGCTCAAGATTCGCGGTTCTTTATTGTTTCTTACTATAGCACCCCATTATCCGAATCGACCTGTTATATAATCCTGAGTCTTTGGATTGGATGGATTGGTGAATATGATATCTGTAGCATCATATTCCATCAATGTTCCCAAATAGAAATATGCGGTATAGTCAGATATTCTTGCCGCCTGCTGCATATTATGTGTGACTATAACAATAGTCAACTCTTTCTTCAATTCCACAATCAGTTCTTCTACTTTAGCTGTCGACACAGGATCCAGTGCTGATGCAGGTTCATCTAGCAATAGAATTTTAGGATTGACAGAAAGTGCTCGGGCAATACAAAGTCGTTGCTGCTGACCTCCAGATAGAGACAGAGCAGATTGCTTCAAGCGATCCTTCACTTCATCCCATAGCGCTGCTTTCCTCAAGCTGCCTTCAACGATTTCATCTAATTGTTGTTTATTTTTAATTCCATGATATTTCGGTCCAAAGGCAATGTTCTCATAAATAGATTTATAAAAAGGGTTAGGACGCTGCCATACCATCCCAATTCTTTGTCTTAATTCAATAACGTCAGTACTCGGTGAATTGATATCTTCATCACCAATCCAAATTTTACCTTGAATTCTGGAACCGACAATTTCATCATTCATACGGTTTAAGGAACGTAGAAACGTAGATTTCCCGCAGCCAGAAGGACCGATTAAAGCTGTTACACTTTGTTCAGGAAAATTCATATCAATACCTTTTACTGCTTCGTAACTTCCGTAAAAGACACTAAGTTTCTCGGTTCGAAAGGATGTTTTCATATTATTGTACCCCTATTCCATAACTTTAGAAGCTGTAAAGAATCGATATACTACTCTTCCAAGCCATCTAGCGAGCAAATTGAATACTAATACAAGGATTACGAGCACCGCCGAAGCTCCCGCAGCAATCTGAATTGCATCTGGTGCAAGTCCTTCACTATTTATTTTCCAGATATGAACTGCCAGTGTTTCTGCTGGACGGAATGGATTAATCGGTGATGTCGGACTGAGTGGATTCCAATCCGTAAAGTCAAGTCTCGGTGTGGACATCCCTGCCGTGAACAGAAGTGCTGCCGCCTCACCGAACACTCTACCAGCTGCAAGGACGGTACCCGTTACAAGACTCGGCAAAGCAACTGGAAGAAGAATGGATGTGATAATCTTCCACTTCGATAAACCAAGTGCAAGTCCAGCTTCCTTCTGCTCCTTAGCAACTCCTCTGAAAGCTTGCTCTGTAACACGTACCATAAGAGGTAGATTGAAAATGGTCAGTACTAGCGCACCTGAGAAGAGTGAGAAACCAAAGCCGAATGTATTTACAATAAGCAATAAACCGAATAAACCGACCACGATGGATGGAAAAGAAGACAGCACTTCAACAACGAGACGAATCGTGCCTGTAACTTTACCCGGCTTCGCATATTCCGCCATGTAAATTCCTGCTCCTAGACCTAGTGGGATGGTAATAAGTAATGTAAGAACAAGTAAGAATAGTGAGTTGAATAATTGCGGTCCAATCCCCCCACCTTCTCTGATCGTCTGTGGAACGGATGTTAAGAATGACCAACTAATATGACTTAGTCCACGGAATAGAATATATCCCAGCAAAGCGATTAATACAGCAACAATGATCAAGGAGCAGGTGACAATTACCCCAGTAGCAATTTTATCAGCTGTTTTTGGTTTCATGTCCGATGTCTCCTTTCCAATACTCTTACAATGATTACGAATATGAATGTCATGACCATAAGAGCAAGAGCCATACTCCATAAAGCATTATTCTCGATTGAACCACCAACTGTGTTACCCATATTCAACGTAATAATACTCGTAAGTGTTGAAGCTGATTGGAACAATGAGGTAGGAACATGAGGCGCATTCCCAATAACCATCTGAACAGCTAGCGCTTCACCAAACGCGCGTGCCATCCCTAAGACTACCCCAGTAAGTATAGAAGGCAGAACTGTTGGTATAACAACTCCAGAAATCGTCTGCCAACGTGTAGCACCAAGGGCAAATGATGATTCCTTCAACCCTTTGGGAAGTGAAGTAAGTGCATCCGTTGTAATACTGGTGATCGTTGGAAGTATCATAATGGAGAGTACTAGTGCACCCGCTGCTATCCCAATTCCTTGTCCTGGGAATACATCACGAAAGAACGGAACGATCACAGATAAGCCCACGAAACCATACACAACTGATGGGATTCCAGCAAGCAGCTCAATCACGGGTTGAAGAATCCTTTTACCCCACCCTGGAACAATTTCAGTCATAAATAAAGATGCACATATGCTTAATGGACTAGCAATTAATGCTGCTAGAATAGAGGTTGCGAAAGATCCTGCAATAAATGGCAAGGCTCCATATAGTGGATTATCCGCACTCGGACTCCATTTGGTTCCAAACAAGAAATCACCAATATTTACTCCATCTTTAATAAAGGTCGCAAGCCCTTTAGATGCCACGAAATAAATCATAGACACAATAATGATAACTAGAAGAGATACACAAAAGGTCGTGTAAATACGACCAATCCAGTCTTCCAAATGATGTTTTTTAATTAGAACAGGAGGTGGATTTTTCGCTTTCATAGTTGTCCTACTTTCTTAAAGTGAAAATAGAGGCAGATAAGTCCGCCTCTTTTGGTAATATTAACTAATCCCATGTAAAACTCTTTTATTATTTCTTAGTAACGTTGCCATCTACATCACGAGTTACTTGCATTTGGGAAGCTGGGATATACCCCAGTTCAACAACGTCTCCGTTTTGAACTTCATCTGAAACCATATAATCTAGGAAGGCTTTTACTACTTCGTTAGGCTCACCCTTTGTATACATGTGCTGATAAGCCCACACTGGATAATCACCTGATTTTACGTTCTCTACTGTAGCTTCAACGCCATCGTATTGAATGGTTTTAATGGAGTCATTTAGATAGGATAATGCTAGGTAACCAATGCCACCTGGTGTTTCTGCAACGAGCTTACGAACGTTACCTGATGATTCTTCTAGAATGGAGTTTGGAATATCTTCAACCTTCGTACCAAGTGCATATTTCTCAAAAGTACTACGTGTCCCTGAGCTACTTGGACGGTTAATGATAACAATCTTTTGATCAATTCCACCAATTTCGCTCCAGTTCGTAATTTTACCTGAGAAAATATCTACTAGCTGTTGCTGATTCAAGCTATCAACACCGATTTCTTTATGAGCTACCGTAGCCATAGAAACAACTGCTACCTGATGATCTACCAATTCCTTCGCCTTATCCGCATCAGCGTCTTTTAGCTTCTCTTCAGCAAATACGTCGGAGTTACCAATATCCGCTTGTCCGCCAGATACTTGCGTAAGCCCTGTTCCGCTACCGCCACCTTGTACTTGTACTGCTACTTTCGAATATCTTGCATCAGCCATAAACTTCTGCCCTACTTGTTCAACCAATGGTTGTAATGCTGTTGACCCAACTGCAAGAATAGATCCACTTAGAACTTCTTCTTTCTTTGTTTCTGTCTCTGTAGTATTTGCTGCCCCTTGATTCGCTCCGTTGTTCGTTGCATTGTTTGTACCACATGCTGCTAGTGCAATAACTAGTGCTAGTGATCCCAACATAAGAAATGGCTTTTTGAAATTCATTCGTTAATTTCTCCTCCTATTTATATCTAAATTCGTTATGATGAGTTGGTTTCTCGTAACTCACAATCTCATTATAGTTCTCAATTATTTTTTAAAAATCGTTCTTTTGTAAACTTAACAATAAATATCCCCATATAAACTTTATTTATGTATAGATTTTATCTATAATGAATCATTAGGACGATCAACTATCCTATATCATACTTAATTAAGGTGGGAGAAACATCAATATTATTAAATTAATGATCCTTGTGCTTATAGAGAAATATAAAAGAGTGACCGATGTTGCTAGAGAAATGAATATGAAACAACCATCCGTAACCTTCCATATGAAAAGCTTAGAAGAGGAATTGGGCGCAGTCCTATTCGAATCAAAGCGAGGACGCATGGTACTAACTGAGGCAGGACAAGCTCTCTACCCCTACGCCTTGAAAATTACAGGACTAGCCGCTGAAGCGAAAAAGGTTGTTCAGGATTACACACTATTGAATAAAGGGACTCTTCGCATAGGTGCAGACTGCGGTGCTAGTACGTTTCCTTTGCCTGAACTTATTACCGCCTTCACTAAACAACATACAGGCATTCAACTTCAAGTCATTGTAAACCCAACTCAGACCATCAGAACCATATTAAGTGATCGTGATATCGATGTTGCCTTGTATCATTCAATAGGTGGTCAGCATCCAACCGATGGAGAGATCACTACGATTGAATCTTTATTTGATGATGAATTAGTAGTCATATTTGGAGCTAATCACCGTTTCGCAAATCTTCAGCATCTCGAACCTAAACTTATTACGATGGAATTTTTCATTCAGCATGCCGAAGGTTCCTTTGTCAAACAATTTACACATGAATGGTCTAACAACAATAACATTCACCTATGGGAACGAATTCAGCTTGATTCCCCTGCAGCGATCAAACTTGCCGTACAAGCTGGACATCATATCACGTTCTTCCCCAAACGTAGCATTCAACAGGAACTTGAACTTGGCGTTCTTAAATGCCTTCCTATTCCAAACGATACCTCTGACATGATCCAGTCTGTTATTGCCTTTCAACATGATCCAACTCAACATTCACTACGTAATGAGTTTGTGGAGTTTGCTCGAAATTATACCTTATAAAAGAAAGAAAGCCGTTAAACACTTGGTAAAAACCAAGTACCTAACGGCTTCAATATATTAATCGAGCTGAAACTTATGCTTCATTACATTTTAAGATAAACGGGAGCTGTAGTCTTCATAACTGAATTGTCTAATGATTTTGATCCCATCAGCTTCGCTATATGTGGCAATCGAAGGAAGATTCACACCATTGAACATGTGATTCTTAACCATTGTATAGTGCCCCATATCACAGAACACAAGCTTGTCTCCGGCTTTCAAAGGTTCTTTGAATGAATAGTCGCCAATGACATCTCCAGCAAGACAGGTCATGCCTCCAAGTCTGTAGGTATGCTCATACTCTCCCGGTGTGCCTGCATCTATAATATTCGGTCTATACGGCATTGCCAGTACATCAGGCATATGGCATTCAGCAGAAGTATCTAGAATAGCAATGTTCATCCCGTTGTCTACAATATCAAGAACTGTAGCAACCAGATATCCTGTATTCAAAGCGATCGCTTCACCCGGTTCCAAATATATATCTACTGAATACTTATCCTTAAGATATAGAATCGTGCGGACAAGCGTTTCAATATCATAATCAGGTCGGGTAATATGATGGCCTCCGCCTAAATTAAGCCATTTCATACCATGGATATATTTACCAAACTTCTCTTCCACCACTTTGACCGTACGCTCAAGTGTATCTGAGTTTTGTTCGCACATCGTGTGGAAATGAATTCCGTCAATCCCCTCTAGATCTTCAGGTCTAAAATTGGGAAGCGTCACTCCAAGTCTTGAATGATCATAACAAGGATCATACAGTGGCGTCTCAATTTCAGAATATTCAGGATTGACACGAATGCCACATTCAATATTCTTCGAATGAACACTCTTCACCTTATCCTTATATTTATTCCATTGATCAAAGGAATTAAACACAAGATGATCAACATAGCCCAGAAGTTCATCAAATTCTCCATCGATATAAGCAGGAGCATAAGCATGTACTTCTTTACCCATTTTTTCATAACCAAGTCTGGCCTCAAATAATGAGCTCGAAGTTACACCCTTCAAATACTGCCCCACCAAAGGGAATACGGAGAACATAGAGAATCCCTTCAACGCAAGCAGAATGCTAGCTCCTGTACGCTCTTGAACAGAGTTCAGAACTTCAAGATTCTTGATAAGGAGTCTTTCATCTACGATATAACAAGGAGACGGTAGCGCACTAATATCAATGTCTATGCTCATTCTATATCCCTCAATCTAACAGCGTTGGCGAGAAATCCTCTTGCCAAGGCAATCCATGCTTGTTCAAAGCTTCCATGAATGGATCTGGATCGAATTCTTCAACATTATATACACCAGGCTTTTTCCAGATGCCTTTGATAATCATCATAGCACCAATCATTGCAGGAACTCCTGTTGTGTATGAAATCGCTTGAGAACCGACTTCTGCGTAACATTCTTCATGCACACAAACGTTGTACACATAGTACGATTTAGGCTTGCCGTCTTTGGTTCCTTGGATAATACAGCCAATATTGGTTTTCCCTTTTGTTCTTGGTCCCAATGAAGCAGGATCAGGCAGAATCGCCTTTAAAAATTGAAGAGGAACGATCTCTTTACCTTCGTATATGATAGGCTCGATGGAGGTCATCCCCACATTTTCAA
Source organism: Paenibacillus sp. Y916 (assembly GCF_056786435.1). Classification (NCBI taxonomy): domain Bacteria; kingdom Bacillati; phylum Bacillota; class Bacilli; order Caryophanales; family Paenibacillaceae; genus Paenibacillus; species Paenibacillus sp. Y916. The sequence goes on from NZ_JBXCJA010000002.1 coordinate 762,251, forward strand.
GCACACGTAAATGATTTAGATAATTCTGTGAGAATGTCATCCAGAATCTGATTTTTTTAACACCTTTAATATTAACGGCCAAAGATTCTAATTCTTCATGGTACAAAAGATAGATATCCTTCGGACCGATTTCTGGAAGATCATAAACCTTCTTCTCAGAAAGAGGTTCTGTTTCAATCCATTCTCCATTTTCAAAATAACGGCCTTTAGCTGTAATTTCACGAATATTGATTTCAGGGTTGAAATTAGTTGCAAAAGCATAGCCATGATCGCCAGCATTCGCATCCACAATATCGATCGTGTGAATCTCATCAAAATGATGTTTTTGCGCATGTGCAACGAAAACGCCAGTCACGCCTGGGTCAAATCCACTCCCGAGTAGTGCTGTAATACCTGCTTTTTCGAATCTCTCTTTGTAATCCCACTGCCATTTGTATTCGAACTTTGGCGTATCCAGTGGCTCATAGTTAGCAGTGTCCACGTAATGAACACCTGTTGCAAGGCATGCATCCATAATGGTCAAGTCCTGATAAGGGAGAGCCACGTTGATCACTACATCTGGCCCGAAACTCTTAATCAACTCAATTACCTCATCAGTATTATCAGCATCCAGCTGAGCCGTGTGAATAATCGTACGGCCTCCGGCCAATTTATTTTTTAGAGCATCGCATTTCGAAAGCGTCCTACTCGCTATGCAAATCTCTTCAAAAACATCCGGGTTCTGGCAACATTTATGAACAACAACACTAGAAACGCCGCCAGCGCCAATAATCAAAGCTTTTCCCAAAATTGATAACCTCCTATAATTCATATGCAAAATCAACAAGAACGATTATACAAAATATTATACAAATAATCAATGAAAACGACAATAATCTATCATTTTTCATGGAAAGCACTCAGTTTGTTAATAATCCCTCAAGATTTCATCAACATTCTTCATATATCATCGTTTTAAATCATTAAATTAAGGATATAGAAATATTTGGCCCATAAGGTAAGTAATGTTGATTTTCGTTATTTTTAGAGCTAAACTGTTGTATAGGATATGTTCATCCTTACATAGTAAATCTGAGAGGTGAAAATACGTGCCAAGCTTAATTTTAGAAGGGGGAACACTTCGCCCCATATTCAGTGCTGGTGTCATGGATGCGCTACTAGACCAGCAGTTGATGTTCCCTTATTGTATTGGTGTGTCCGCGGGAATCAGCAATGGATTCTCTTATATCTCCAAACAGAAACGAAGAAATTTAGAGATCTTGGAAAAGTATCGTCATGATAAACGATATATAGGTTACCGTAATTTTCTGCGTAATCGTAGCCTATTTGGATTAGACTTTGTATTCGATGTTATCCCTAATAAGTTACTTCCCTTTGATCTGAAGGCTTTCCATAGCTACAGCGGACAACTTCTAGTAGGTGTCACCAACGCCCAAACAGGACTGCCGGAATATATGAATGGAATGCACATTGATCAAAAATCGACTATGTTACGAGCTTCATGTGCCGTTCCCATGTACTTCCCTGCCATTGAAATGAACGGATATAACTATTATGACGGTGGATTATCTGACCCCATCCCCATTCGTAAATCCATTGCAGATGGCAATAAACAGCATCTTATCGTACTTACCCAACCGAAAGGCTACATCAAGCACTTCAGCAAGCAAAATGCGATGATTGGCAAGTTATTTAAAAATAAATATCCCCATCTTGAGGAGGTCTTACTAACAAGACACGATAGATATAATGAAACTGTGAAGTTCTGTGAACAATTAGAACAAGATGGGCAGGCTATCATTCTTCGTCCTGAGCGATCTCTTAACAGCTTTGAGAAAGATATCAATAAGCTCAGGGAAACCTACCTGCATGGCTACGACTTAGCAGTCGACCATATGAAAGACACTCAGAAGCTGTTTGCCTGAAGTAATTCATTACAAATCTATCTAAATTCGAAATCATGACTATCGGGATTTCTCCCTATGTTCTAGTCATTACCCTCTTGGGTAGACTATAAACAAGAAATAAGACCGTATGTTGTACGGTCTTATTATTTATTCCAAATCCGTGTATCTCTATCTCTCGTCCACCGATGGTCTAGGCGTGAAAGTCCGTTCCGGACTTAACCGCTTTGACATGGCCAACACGGACGACGAAATCACCGAAATGCTCGCCGTTCTGACGTTCCTTCGCAAACTGATGAATCATCGGTTTTAATATGGATAGAATTTCTTCTTCTCCAATATTTTCTCGATACATCTTATTCAATCGCTCACCGGCAAAACCTGCACCTAGATACATATTGTATTTACCAGGACCCTTGCCCATAAATGCAATTTCACCCAGAGCTGGTCGAGCGCAACCATTAGGACAACCCGTAATACGAATATTAATTTCCTCTTCGCTAAGTCCAACCTCCGCTAGCATAGGCTCTATCTTGTCCAGTAGAGAAGGTAGATATCGCTCTGCTTCAGCCATAGCCATCCCACAAGTCGGTAGGGATACACAAGAAATAGAACTTCTTCGTAATGCGGAATAATGCGATCCATCCGTGAGTCCATACTCCTCAATCAAAGCTTCAATCTTACGCTTCTTCTGACTTGTCACATTACCAATAACAAGATTCTGGTTCGGACTGAGTCGGAAATCTCCTGTATGAATCTTGGCAATTTCTCGAAGGCCAGTCATCAACAGATAACTTTCTTGGTCCTCAACCCGGCCACTCTGAATATAGAGGGTCAGATACCATTTACCGTTAGTTCCCTTGATCCAGCCATAACGATCACCATTATGTTTAAACTCATAAGGTCGTGCTGCCTCAAGTTTCCAGCCAAGTCTGTCCTGAAGTTCGTTAACAAACCACTCAATACCGTATCTATCGATCGTGTATTTGAAACGGGCGTACTTACGAACCGAACGATTTCCGTAATCACGCTGTATCATAACCGTCTTCTCTGCCACGTCAACGATCTGTTCTGGCGTGCAAAATCCAATGACCCGGGCTAATTGTGGATACGTCTGTGTATCACCATAAGTCATACCCATCCCACCACCGACTGCAACGTTGAATCCCTTGAGTTTCCCCGCTTCATAAATGGCTATCAAGCCAAGATCTTGGGAAAAGACATCTATATCATTGTTAGGTGGCACTGCCACACCAATTTTGAATTTACGCGGTAAATAAACCTTTCCGTAAATCGGTTCAATCTCTTCCTCATTCTTATCGGTATCCACTACCTTCTCACCATCAAGCCAAATCTCATGATAGGCATTAGTCCGAGGAGATAGATGATCGCTGACTTTCGTTGCCCATTCATACACTTCCGCATGAACCTCAGATTGATAAGGATTTGGATTACACATAATATTCCGGTTCACATCACCACAAGCAGCCAACGTAGTCAGTAACGCGTCGTTAATCGTTCGAATACTCTTCTTCAAGTTCCATTTCAGAATGCCATGGAATTGGATGGCTTGCCGAGTAGTAATTCGAATGGATCCAGTAGTATATTCTCTAGCAAGTCGATCCATTTCTAACCATTGTGCAGACGTAAGGACTCCGCCAGGTGCACGTATACGCACCATGAACTGGTAAGCAGCCTCCAACTTTTGCCGTTGCCGTTCATTCCGTAAATCTCTATCATCTTGCATATAGCTACCGTGGAATTTCATCAACCGATTCTCGTCCTCAGACATGGATCCAGTGATTCCGTCTTGGAGAGCTTCTACAAGTTCCCCCCGCAAGTAGCGACTCCGTGTCTTGATATCTTCAACATCGCTTGGCGGACCATCTTGTACCGTAACCGCTGTTTTGTTGTGTGTCATTTATTGCTCGCTCCTTTCACTTTCGTTCTTATGTCTCAATATACGTCACGCTGATAGCGATTCTGTTGTTGCATATCGGCAAGGTAAGCTATCGCTTCTTCGTAGCTCTTGCCACCCTCTTGTTCTACTATCTTGATCAATGTGTTATGAACGTCATGGGCCATATGTTTCTCATCACCACAAATATATATCGAGGCACCTTCCAGCAACCATTGGTAAAGCTCTTGGCTCTTCTCAAGCATACGATGTTGCACATACACCTTCTGATCCGTATCACGGGAGAATGCAACATCCATCCGTGTTAAGACGCCTTCTTTAACCCAACGTTGGAAGTCCAATTGATAGAGGAAATCTGTCAGGAAATGCTGATCTCCATAGAACAACCAATTCTTCCCTTCTGCCCCAGTCTCCGCCCGCTCTTCGATGAAAGCTCGGAAGGGAGCGACACCCGTTCCAGGTCCAATCATAATAATCGGTGTTTCTGGGTTAACAGGAAGTTTGAAATTAGGGTTCTGATGAATATATATCGGCAAAGAATCACCTGATTCTAATCGTTCTGCACACTGTGTAGAACATACACCGTACCGCACACGTCCATGTGATTCGTACTGAACTGTACGGATCGTAAGATGAACCTCATCTGGGCTAGCTTTTGAACTACTAGCAATCGAATACAGACGATGAGGCATCTTCCGCAAGATCAAGACGAACTCACTGGCAGAAGCTTCCCAAGGAGAGAAATCCTGTACCAAATCCAATAGATCTCGCTCGCTTAAATAAGTTCTAAGTTCTTGCTCATGACCTGACTGTAGAAGTTCATGCAGATCTTTGTTCGTGGTAAGCTTCGCAGCTTGCTCCAATAACGGCTTGGTTAACACGGTAATCTCTAGATTACTTAGTAATGCCTCACGAAGCGGACGTTCTTCGCCTTTTTTATTAATAGGAACGAGCTCTTCAGCCTTCCAACCCATTTGTTCGATCAGTGCATCCACTAAGCTAGCATGGTTCTCTGGAAAGATACCTACACAGTCACCTGGTTCGTACTGCAAATTGGATCCCTCAAGAGATAGTTCGAGATGACGTGTCTCCCGGTCTGATCCACGACCGTTGAGATTCAAATTCTCAAGCACTTCAGACTTAAAGGGAGATGTTCTAGAATACGTCGATTCTCCTTCTGAATTTCCGTTACCAATCGCCGTTACAGCATCTGTTACAACAGCTGATCCTGTTGTTGCACTTAAACTAGCTAATACACTGTCAATCCACTCTGCCGCAGATTCATCATAATCCACATCACAATCAACACGCGGAGTAAGTCGGTTTCCGCCTAACTCTTCTAGACGAATGTCAAAGTCCTTACCTGTTTTACAATAGAACTCATAGGATGTATCTCCTAAAGCTAGCACCGAGAACTGTAGGTCCTTCAATTGTGGTGCTCGCTTACTATGTAAGAATTCATAGAAAGGTAGAGCGTTATCAGGCGCATCTCCTTCCCCATGGGTACTCACGAGGATTAATAAATTCTGTACTTGCTTTAAGCTATTGGATTTGAAGTTACTCATAGATGAGAGTACAACCTTAAATCCTTGATCTTCCAACTTAGCCGTCAGACCCTTCGCTAATCTTTGGCAATTGCCTGTCTGAGATCCGAAAAGTACAGTCACTTCTCGGGATATAGCAACAGGACTGTTTGTATTGAGCACTGCTGGCTCTGCTGGCACCACTGAAGCAGCTTGCACGACAGCGTTTGGTGTCAACTGCGATGAAGCACTTTGGCTAGCCGTAAGAAACCCACTAAGCCAGATCTGTTGTGTCTCCGTTAGTGTTGGCAAGAGACGATTGAGTAGTTCTACTTGCTCTTGGTTGAAAGGACTATTCATTACTTGAAGTTGCAACATTATCCACCTCACAAAGAAATACGATCATTTTAAAACCAAGTATACACATATGAATTAGTTATTAGATTACTTCAAGCTATCATAAAGCGACAATAACGTCAATGAGATTATGATAGAATCACTCCATTTCCGATAACTTTCTTATATTTAATTATAGTTTCTGATTCACCGATTAGTCCAATCACAGTATCGCAATGGAATCATAAGTTTTCCTTATAATAGGGCGAAAACTCCATTAACCTCTTCAGTCTCATCAGACTCATCAGACTCATCCGTTTCTTCAGCATCAATCTTGAACACATTAATTTCTTGAAACAGCATTTGTGAAATTTCATTAATTCTAATAGCTTGTTCGGCAATATCACTAATAGCATTGTCCTGCTCCATGCTTGAAGCATTCACTTCCTGAACTCCTGCAGCGGTTTCTTCAGCGATGGCAGCTACGCTGTGAACCGATTCAGATAGTCTGGTATTATTAGTCCGGGTCATATCCATCTTGTCGTGAATCTGCCCAATCTGCCTACTAATCTCTTCTATAGAATGGTCAATAGCTTCAAATGATGAAAGAGTCTCCGCTACTTTATGATCCTGCTTCTCAAAATTCCCTTTCGTCTCAAGCATATCTCTTTGAAAGTCGATCATACCCAATTGTAAATCATTGATTATCGCTGCGATATGAACAGATGATTCTTTCGTTTGTACCGATAACTTCCTCACTTCAGCTGCAATAACTGCAAATCCCTTTCCATAGGCTCCGGCCTGAGCTGCCTCAATAGCTGCATTTAATGAAAGCAGATTCGTTTGAGTTGATATTTCTGTAATCGAATTGGTAATTCTCGATATTTGTTTCGATTGCTCCACTAACTTGATTAACGCATCATATACATTTGCGATCGAATCACGAGATTGTTGTGATACGATCCGTAAGTCTGTGACAGCCACAAACCCTTTACGGGTGTTGTTATTAGCGGTTTCACTTGTCGATACCATCATCTTCGTATATTCCGTAATTTCATGAACTCCCCGTTCTAACTCTTCGATCAGACTCGCACTATGCTCGGATTGCTCAGCTTGCTGTCCCGCTCCAACAGAGATATCCTGAATAGTCCTCACAATATCCTGATTCGTGTGAGCCGTAATCGCTGAAGACTGCTGGAAAGAGTGAGCGTAAGTCGCTAGCGAGGACGCTGCAGATTGCGTATGCTGAAGCATATCTCTAACCCTCTGTACCATATGATCGAAATGATGACTTAAGCGACCTAGCTCGTCATGATATGGAGAATTAATTTGATAGCGCAGATCACCTTCAGAAATTTGATAGAGGGCCGATTGCAGCTTGTTTAACGGCGATACAAAGGAGCGTATTAGAAATATCGCTATAACAAGCGTCATAACAATTACGAGAATTGCAGCATAAGTAGCAATAGAAGTTGTATCATGTAATAACGCAAAAGAATAATCTTCCGCCTTCAGTGCATTCTCTTCTGCCGCCATATACAATTGCTCATTCGTATTAACCATAGCTTGATTCATAGCAAGTGCTTCCGTATGTAAGTTATTCATTTCCTCAAGTGTCGTCAGAGTGTCCTGTCCTTGAGTCTCCACTATACTAATTAATTCATCTATTTTTTCTCTATATTTCTTAATCTGGCTTTGTAAAATTTGTAAATCTTTGAACGCCCTTGTATCTTCTGAGAAATCCACCCTAGCTAATTTCGTATTAAGTTTATGGTACGTCTCCTTAAAAGAATCTGCATATTTGAGATCGCTAGTTTGAACGAGGGAATTTTCCAATCCATTCAACTCTTGCAACAGTTGGGTCATTTGTACAACAGTAACTCTTTTCTCCATCTCTATTTGCTGAATTTCCATTGAAGATTGCACAAGCTTTATTGTATGACTCTGATAAAGAGCTACCCCTAGAAATATTAGTGCAACAGCAGAGAAGCTTAAAATCAACTTCCATTTCATAGAAAGGTGCAAGGTGTTTCCCTTCATAAAATATCATCCTCCATAATTCCTATTAAATTAAATAGGTCTTTTTTACTATACTCTTGATTGTAAGAGCAAATTGTTAATGGATTAGTATGATTGTGTAAAGGGAATGTAAATTATTGCGCACGAATTTGTAAATAGTAGACACATAAAAAAATAACGCTTGGATTTCCAAGCGTCTCATAGCAAGTTATTTAAACTAATACGATGTGGTTACTCATTCCACCACCAATATCCTGGCCGATGTTGTATTTACCACTCTCGATGACACCCAAGAAGCAAGACCTGCAGCCAATATACTTAGAAACGCAAAGCCGATAACGCCCCACCACTGGATAACGAGAGGGAAATCAACTATTCCATAATCAGAGACAATACTCTCGAGGAGCTTAGGTAACAAATATACGCCAGCCAATCCACCAAGTAGCGCACCCATCGCAGACAGGATGATGATCCCTACCGTTACAGATAATCTAATATAACTAGAAGTCATACCAATGGATTTATAAATGCCGTAAGTTTTACTTTCTTTCTTAATGTTAATTCGGCAAGTGCTCACTATAATGATGAATGTAACCATGATGAACAATAACCCCATAATGCTAAACGGAATACTGAATACAGTTGTAGCCTCTTTGAATGTGGCATCCAGTAACGTCTGTTGATTCAATGCTTTAAGGGAGTCTTTGTATTGATCATTCATCTCATCTACCATAAGATGAGCTTGCGTACTATCATGTAGATTAATAAATGTCGTATCCGCCCCATTATAATCTGGATTGTACGATTTAACGACATTGTCGGTAATTCTACCTGAATAGGACAAATTTTTAATCGCCTGGTAGATTCCGGTTATGGTAAGGGTATGTTTGTGACCCCCTATATACACTTCTACAACATCGCCTATATCTTTACCTTGCGCCTTCGCCACGTTGACACCAATAGCGATTTCATTCTTATTATTGGGGTTAGTTCCTCTTATTGTCGTATAGCCCATATCATCAAAACTTCCATTAGCAACTGCCATAGTGATACTCACCGACTCCGATATGGAATCATTACCATCTTGCTTCTCATCCGAAGGAAGGACACCCACTACATCCCCCATCCAACTGATGTTCTTTACCCTTGGGTCTGACAGCAGTTCCTTATCGAATGTAGCACGGTCAAAGGCAGAATCATTATATACTGTCGCTAGTATATGAGATGAATCATACCCCCACTTTGGCGATGTCTGCCCAATTGAACTGATACTGCTCAACAGAAGAAATCCGAACACTAGTACTGCGGATGTAATGGTAGCTAGAACCATCATTAAGATGGAGCCCTTCATATTATTCATAATATTCCGCATTCCAATAACAAATGTGACAGGATACCGTTCAAATCCCATTCTGTTGGTTCCTACTGAATTCAATCGTCTTGTCATCTTGCTACTATCTATTTCAGACATGCCATACCTGATCGCTTGCACGGGTTGAATAGAACGCGCTTTGCCCGCATACCCCCACGCACATAGTATGACGAGTATCAATATTAGCAATCCAACACTAGTGACGATTGGCATCCATTGGATATCGATTGGGGTATTCTCTGTCTTCATATAAGAAAGCGAGCTCTCCATAATTATTCTCGAGACAAATATGCTAACGATTAGCCCCGGTATAATTGAGATCATAGAAAGTAGACCATATTGACCAACATATATGCCTATCATTTTCTTCGAGGTTAATCCCAATGATTTAATAACACCTATCGTTCTATAATTGGTCAGTATCGCATCAGAAATAGTATATCCAATCGTGTATAGGGCAACTAACATCATAACGACTCCAAGAAAAATCATCACAAACCCAATGATTTTATTGAGAATAAGATAGAAAGCAGAGATCACCTCAAACTCTATTCTTGATTCAAGAAAAGGGGTACCCAAATCTTCCTCAAACTTCTGCCAATACTTCAAACTTTGACTGTAATCATCATATCTTAGCCCCATCATATACATGTCTTTGCCCGACATATGATCTAACTGTTCCTTATAATCTTGACTGTTCATCCATATACGAGCGCTCGTTGAAAAAGGACCTCCTTCAGGAATATCAACCACTACGCCAGATACTCTCAATTCAAAGTCACTATCACCCGTATTGAATCCAATCGTATCGTCTATTGAAATGTCATGGGTATATGCAGCCGAAGTTGGAATCCATATCGTTCCGATCTCGGGTTGCAAGCTCTCAACCCCCTGAGCGAACATAAGCTTATCCACAGTAAAGAGTCGTTTCGGCGTATCCATCATTAATAAAAATAGTTCTGGTATTTCTTTACCTTGATGTGTTATCCCTGCTAAAGTTCTAAAAGGCATCAACTCAGATGCAGTTACCCCTTCTTGCTTATCCCACCACTCATGTACCTTATGCCGATCGTGTAGTTCGCCTCCCAAATGTAATATTTGATGAGATCCCTTCGTTTCGTTATGAATTTCTGTAAATACATTCTCTGTATTCAGAATAACCGTGACAGAGGTTGCAAGAAGCAACGTGGATAACATGATAAGTACAGCGATTAATCCATTTTGTAATTTCTTTCTCCTTAAATTAGCCAGACAGAGCATCCATACAGCATACATATCGTCTACTCCCTCCCTGACACATAAGAGAAGATGATACTTTCTCTATCACGAATAGAATGCTCATCATATTTGTCGAACTGAAGAACACCGCCAATAGTACCATCTTTAATCAATATTAATCGATCCGCTCTACATGCAGCCTTGATGTCATGAGTTACCATCACAACAGACTGCCCCGCTCGATTCATCTTCGTGAGAATATCCAGAACCGAAACACCCTGATCGTAATTCAAGCTTCCCGTCGGCTCATCCGCGAACAGGACATCTGGAGAATTAATAAGCGCTCTAGCTATCGCCGCTCTTTGCTGCTGTCCACCCGAAGTCTGGGCAGGCAGACGATTTCGCTGTCCTTCTATATCCATATTACTCATGAGTGAGACTGCCTGCTGCTTCACTTCCGTCTTCAGATATCCTGCCACGTATCCTGGTAGAGCAATATTCTCGAAGATCGTAAGGTCAGGCACCAAGTTAATACTCTGATAAATGTATCCGATCTTTCGCGCCCTAAAATCAGCTAATTCTTTTTCCTTGTATTTATGAATGTGTTGCCCCTGAAATTGCACTTCACCAGCCGTTACGCTATCCAGCCCACTTAGAAGGTATAACAATGTAGACTTTCCTGAACCCGAGTTCCCCATAATGACGGTGAAATCCCCTTCGTAGATATCTATATCTACATTACGTATGGCATGATATTGCTCGCTTCCAGTTGAATAAGTCTTGCATAGATTGGTTCCCTTAATAATCACTTGCTTTGACATATTTAAGCCCTCTCCTTATTTCCGTATAAACTCATTGTAAGGGGCTAATCTTGTGAAATACTTATCAATATATTAACAAAATATTACTGGTACAAAATATACGGTTCAGCACAGCAACTACGCTTAGTCTCAACACAATGGAATAGCACAGAAGAATTCCGTTCCTTGACCCTTCACACTTGTAAATGAGATAGTACCCTTGTGCGCTTCAATAATATGTTTGCAAATCGAGAGTCCTAGCCCTGCTCCTTCATTTCGATGAATGCTTTGATATGAACTCACTCTTCCTTGGAAATAGCGTTCAAATATAAACGGCATATCTTGAGGTAGAATTCCCTCTCCTGTATCGGATATGGTGAATGTTAACTGCTCCTGTTGAAGTTCGATGTGAATACGGATCGTATCGCCGGCCGATGTATGTTTCAATGCATTAGCAATGAGATTTGAAATAACCTGTTCCAATCGAGTTGCATCCACATGAATTAATACATTAGGAACATCTTCTCGCTCCGGTTCGGTAAATACAACACCAGTAGTTCGAACATAATGTCCAATAGGTTTCAGAATGTTCAGAAGGATGTCTCGACTATATTGCTCTGTAAGAGTAACTGAAATTTGTCCCAATTCACTCAAGGCATGAACTAACAGATCATCAATCAACCTTGCCATTTTATCCGCATTCGTCTGCATCACTTCCATGTATTCCATAATAGAAGGAATATCCGGGCATACCCCAGCGTAAATAGCTTCAATATAAGCTTTTATAGTGGTTAGCGGTGTCTTGATATCATGTGAAATGTTAGAGATCAATTCTTTCTGTGCTGTATCTTGTTCTGCTCTTTGGATGTGCAGTGACATGATCTCTATTCTCATCTGATCGAACATCGCATATACTTCCCCAACTTCGTCCATTCTGCCATATGTGAATTGCGGTTCATAATTGCCTTTAAGAATCGCTTCGGAATAGTTCTTCAATTGATAGATAGGCTTGATGGCTTGATCGTTTATTTTGCGAAGAAGAATGAATAATAGATTGATTAGAATGATCCCACATACAATAATGATTACGAATGGAATCCAAGACTTTGAATGTGATTTCTCGTTCAGAACCATACTTTCAGGCATCGTAAAAATTGCATTTCCCACTTGAACTTGAGACTCTTCATCAATGACAGGAAAGGCGATTTTGAACATATCCTTATCTACTCTTGAGGTATATAAATCATAGTGAAGCGAGGTCCTCACATCGATATGTTCAATAGATTGATCTATAGGAACCGTAAACGCTACGTTACCGTCTAATTGAGCATAAATAAGATTCACACCGCTGACTTCGGTCATCTCTCGCACTGTCTTTTGCATATAGGGGTCCGCGGAAATATCCTCGTGATGTTGTTCTAGATATTGCATGATATCACTCACTTGGATACGTACTTGATTGATTACATATTTCGGTTCAGATGCTTGTCCACTTCCAAGAGGATTCACCCACATATATGTCGCGCATCCTATCATCACAATCACACTAATCAAGGCATAAGCATGCCATCTTTTCATCCAGTCACGTAAATACATACAATGCTCCCATCTCACATTTCATCCATATTCAATTTATACCCAACACCCCAGACCGTTCTAATATAGATTGGATGTGACGGGTCGGATTCCACTTTCTCTCTTAATCTTCGAATATACACAGTAATCGTGTTCTCATCTCCTAGAGAGGTGTAACCCCAAATGGCGTCTAACAATTGGCTCTTAGTAAACACCTGATTGGGATTATTGGCTAAAAAATATAGTAGTTCAAATTCTTTGGAAGACAATGAAATTTCCTTATCGTCCACGGTTAATATGTAAGCTTTCTTATCTATTGTAATATTTCCTATATGTATCGCATCACTGTCTAATTTCTTTTTTTTACTTACCATTCCCTCAACTCTTCGCAAATGAGCATTTATTCTTGCAACCAACTCACTTAATGAGAATGGTTTAGTCATGTAATCATCTGCACCAAATCCAAGGCCTAGCACTTTATCTGTGTCACTTCCGCGCGCGCTTAGAATAAGTATAGGTGTTGTACATTTATCTCGAATTTGACGACAAAGTTCAATACCATCCACATCTGGTAGCGTAAGATCCAAAATTATGAAATCCGGATTTGATGTATCAACACACCGCAATCCGTCTGCGCCGTTGTTCGCTACCTCTACCTCGTACCCATGTATACTTATATAATCTCGTAATATACGAGAAATATCTTGCTCATCTTCAATAATAAGAATCTTGCTTGCTCGATTCATAGATTATGACCCCTCACTCTAATATTCAACAGACAACCTTAAGTCCAACGCAACGGTTCAGGTATCTTCGACTTTTTTTCAATCCCTCTTATTCTACTAGATTCTAAGTTGTTTTTCTATTATTTGCGAATTATTAAAGTAGCTGTGATTATCGTTATTAATTCCATGATTCCCCTTTCTTGAAAATATGAGATAATAAGAAAAGTTTAAATATAAAGGAGACTATTATTATGACTGATCGCTATAACCATCCCACCTATTTAATTCGCAAGAAAGTTTTCAAAATATTCGGTGATGCCTTCCATATTTATGATGCTCAGGGCGGACTAGCCTTTTACGTCAAACAAAAGGCATTTAAACTGAAGGAAGATATTCGAATATATAGTTCCGAGGACATGACTGAAGAAATTCTAATTATAAAAGCACGATCAAGAATTGACTTCTCTGCTACATACGATGTCTACGATCCCCAAAGAAATGAGACTGTTGGCAGCTTAAGAAGAAAGGGGATGAAGTCGATCCTCAAGGATGAATGGACCATTCTCGACACTCAGGAAGTTGAGGTCGGACTGATTACAGAAGATAATATGTTGCTGGCTATCATCCGTAGATTTCTATCCAATCTCGTACCTCAGTCCTTCCGTGGTACAATGGGGCAATATGACGTGCTTACTTTCAACCAACGATTTAATCCTTTCATTCAGAAAATTGAGCTTGATTTCTCCATGGATCATAACCGTCTCCTCGATCGCAGACTTGGAATCGCGGCTAGCGTCTTGATGAGCGCAATCGAAGGCAAACAACAATAATATACTAAATCGCCTTGATCATGAATTTATGACTGGGCGGTTTTTTGATATATTTCAATTCGCATTTGTATTTAATAATTAAATTTGCTAGAATAACTGACGAACGTTCGTTAATATAGGGGTGATTCGATTGAAACGTACAGAGATTAAAGCGGTCGCCTTGAAATTTTTCACAATTCATGGGTATGAGGGAGCATCTCTGTCGCAAATTGCCGAGCATGTCGGCATGAAGAAACAGTCTCTCTATGCTCATTTCAAAGGGAAAGATGATCTATTTCTGCAAGTTTTACATGATGCCAAAGAGACAGAGATCTCATCGATACTACATTATTTGAGTAAAGTCGTTCCCCTTAATCCCAAAGCAGATTTATTAGGATATCTGCAATTGGTCATTGATTTGTTTCAACAGAACGAACAGTTAAAGTTTTGGCTACGTATGTCTTTTTTTCCACCTCTCCATCTTGCAATAGCGATTAGTGAGGAAGTAATCGACTCGGAACAAAAAATTCAAACCGTACTAGAAAGTAAATTTCAAGAATGGATCGATGCCAAAGCCATCATGGAAGATACAGCCACCGTACCTACTCTTGCCTTCTTAGGTATCGTTGATTCGATCATGCTAGAGCTTGCTTATGGTAATAATGAACAACGTTTAAACGATAAACTAAATGCCTCATGGACCGTGTTTTGGAGAGGTATTTCACAGATATGATTTTACAAAAGAGAGGTATTACTTTATGAAGAAACCATTAAAAGAACAAAAGGCAGTTTTACTCATCCTATTAAGTAACATATTCATTGTTTTTCTAGGAGTCGGACTTATCGTCCCTGTTATGCCATCCTTTATGAATATGATGCATTTATCAGGCCAATCGATGGGGTATCTTATGGCGGCCTTTGCGTTCGCACAATTACTCATGTCTCCCCTTGCAGGACGATGGATTGACCGTTATGGCAGAAAGAAAATGATCATAATTGGCTTATTCCTCTTCAGTATATCGGAGATCATCTTTGGTTTAGGTACACATGTATCGGTTCTTTATTTTTCCAGAATTCTAGGAGGCATTAGCGGTGCTTTTATTATGCCTGCCGTAACTGCCTTTGTTGCAGATATTACCTCTGTAGAGGAAAGACCGAAAGCGATGGGCTATATTTCTGCCGCCATTAGTACCGGTTTTATTATTGGCCCAGGTATCGGGGGCTTTATTGCTGAACTGGGTATTCGTGCCCCCTTCTACTTTGCTGCTGGCTTCGCATTAATAACAGGTATTTCATCCCTATTTATTCTCAAAGAGCCACTGACCAAGCAGCAGCTTTTGGAAATCAGTCAACTTAAAAAAGAGACAAACTTGGCAAGTGATCTCAAACGCTCACTCCAACCACTATACATTATTGCCTTTATTATTGTATTTGTACTGGCCTTTGGTTTATCTGCATATGAAACTGTATTTAGTCTATATTCTGATCATAAATTTGGATTCACTCCACGAGATATTGCTACCATTATTACAATAAGCGCCATCTTCGGGGTTATCGTCCAGGTCTTTGCGTTTGGTAAAATGGTAGATAAACTCGGTGAAAAGAAACTCATCCAAATATGCTTAATTGCTGGCGTAGCATTAGCGGTAGCATCCACCATGGTCTCTAGCTATTTAACCATTCTGCTAATCACCTGCTTCATCTTTCTCGCATTTGACTTGCTACGCCCAGCATTAACGACCTATTTATCAAGAACTGCCGAACAAGAACAAGGATTTATCGCTGGAATGAACTCAACATATACTAGCTTGGGTAATATCGTCGGACCTGCGTTAGCCGGTATATTATTTGATGTAAACATCAACTATCCGTATCTCTTTGCTGCTGTCATTATGTTTATTGGTCTTGTCATTACGATGATGTGGAAAGAAAAACAATCCGCTAGCAGCTTGGCACAATAATATGGGGAATGACCTACTAAGGCTGTCGAGACATTCTCGGCAGCTTTCTTTATGTCTTAATAGTAATTTCTTGTAGTTACCATCAACCACGCTTTTTCATGCTCACGGTCATTGAACAGGGAGATGCTTATGGCACCTAAGAGAAAGTTTACTAAAGAAACAATCATTTCTGTAGCTTTTGAAATAGCAAAGGCAGAGGGTATTGATCAAATCACGATAAGAAAGGTTGCTGACCATATGGGGAGCTCCATAGCCCCTATTTATGTGAATTTTACAGATATCTATGAGCTAAAAAAGGCAGTGATGAACAAAATTCATGAGGTTTCCCAGCAGATGCTAATGACACAATACAACCCAAATCCATTTCTGAATATAGGTATAGCCAGTCTGAAGTTTGCTCGAGAGTATAGCGTTATTTTTAAAGACTTCATCATGAATAACCATACTTATTTGAGTGATGTTCAACCACAAGTGGGTAACATTCTGGAACAAATGAGACTTGATCCTGAAATGCATGACTTTACAGACAAGGAGCTTATGGGAATTCTATTAAAAATGCAAATATTTCAAATGGGTTTATCCGTAATGGACGTCAATGGATTGCTTCCAGATGGATTTGATGAGGAGAAGTTAATTGCGATGATGGAACGCACGGGCAAAGATATCATTGCTGGTGTTCGCTCTCACAAGATCGAAAGGTTGGATTAATATCATATGGGAGTGATATACAAATAAAACACTTATTGAATCACACATCAGGTTTAAATTGTTTTCTCGAAGATAAGCCTAAACAGGGTAAATCTATGCTCGATATGCTGTTTGATGATCCCTCTCATTTCTGGACACCGCAAGAAGTCATTCAATGGTCTAAAGAGCATCTGCACTCACATTTCCCACCAGGTAAAGGATTTCATTATTCAGATACAGGCTATAATCTGTTAGGATTAATCATTGAGAAAATCACATCGAAACCATTGCACGAAGTCCTTCGGCAAGACATTTTTGAACCTCTTAAGATGAACCACTCGTATTTAACTCATCGCTCTGAACCTACGACACCAAGCAAGTACCCTATAGCTCATTTATATGGACGAAATATCAATATGACAGACTTCCAAAGCCTTAGTATTAGTTATGCTGGAGGTGGAATTGTGTCTACAAATGAGGATTTACTCACATTCATGAATGCATTAGTGAATAATGGAATTCTTAAAGAAGACACTCTTGCAAGTATGAAGAAGGATTGGACGAAATTTTTCATTGGTATTGATTATGGTTATGGAATAATGAATTTCAAAACCATCCCCTTATTTATGCCGCAGAAATATAATATGTGGGGAAATGCCGGATCAACAGGAACGTTTCTGTTCTACCATCCGGACATGGATACATATCTAATAGGAAGTTTAAATCACTTTCGTTACAATAGAAAAGGAATACGATTGATTCTTCAAATCATTGATAAGCTCTCAAAATGTGATTAAAGGAGACTCTAGTTCATGAAGGTGATCGTTATTGGAGCAGGTATTGGTGGATTATGTGTTGCTCTTGCCCTACGCAAGATTGGCATACAAGCGACCGTTTTCGAAAAAAGATCAGCACATCAAAATTAACTTCAGTAAACCGTTAGACCTACAGCAACTAGCCGAGGAGTATCATCTGCATCCTTCACATTTGTCGAGACAATTCAAGAAAGAAACAGGAATGACATTAACTGATTACCAGAATAGGATGAGGGTAGATGAAGCCAAGATACTTTTGAAAAAAGATCTCAGCTCGATCGATATGATTGCCGGGTATGTTGGCTATGATGACGCCGGATACTTTACGCGAATATTTAAAAAACTAGAAGGCAAAGAATCGCACAACTGGAATTTGTCTTGTTGTCAGGAAAGTAATCCGCTCTTAATCAGCATTTTCCTTATTTCTTCCTTGGTCATCAGAACATCATTGGAAGAATAGGTCTTGTTCTTAAGCGAAGGATAATTGGAATAATGCTCATTTAACTGAGAATTCTCAATTGTAGGAAGTATGACAATTAATTGCTCGTTGTATTGTACCGCATTGTGACTTTCGTATTCGGAAATGAGAAGTTCATTAAGTTTCTCACCTGGTCTAATGCCATGCTCCTTTATCCCTACATTCTTCTTCCCGGACATCTCGATCAGTACCTCAGCTAGATCAATGATTTTACACGCAGGCATAGCCATGATAAAAACTTCACCTCCTATTCCTTCTATCGCGGCTTTAACCAGAAGCCCGGTGACTTCTTCCAGCGTCATGAAGAATCGGATCATCCTCTTATCCGTAATACCGACTTGATTTTTATCTTGAATTTGCTTCTTAAATAAATGAAGCACACTTCCGCTGGTCCCTAGAATATTTCCGCCTCTTACGCAAATCATTTTCGTCTTTGTATTCAAATTATTCGACAAAATCATCATCTTTTCCCCAATTGCTTTCGTCATACCGTAAAAGTTGCTCGGATCCGCCGCCTTATCCGTCGACATGTTAATAACCTTTTTCACGCCATTATGCAATGCAGCATCAATGACATTTTGCGTACCGCCCACATTGGTCTTCAAAGCCTCGATAGGTTGTTCCTCGCAAATGGGAACGTGCTTAAGCGCGGCAAGATGGAATACGTAATCGATGCCCTCGCAAGCTTTGAATAGCGCTTCCTTGTCGCGGATGTCACCGATACAAAAGGATAATCTAGCATCGTTGAAGGTCTGCTTCATCGCAACTTGTGCTGATTCATTCCTTGTATAAATGATAATTTTTTTGGGATTATACGAAAGTAACTGAGTAACCAGTTCATAGCCAATAGAACCCGTTCCACCGGTAACCAAAATACTAGATTGTGTTAACATATCTCTCCTCATCCCCTATTTTTTATAAATGGTCAATTCCTTTAAGCATCGTTTTCCAGAGTTCATCATTACCTGCCCATTTTTCTCCGTCGGGTAATTGAACGGCACATACTTTATCTAGTGGCCAGTTTAATTCCACAATTCCATCTACAGGAGCATGATTAATGAGAAGAATCCGAAAATCATGCTTTACAAGTCCCGTTAAAACCGTTTGAAGGTCATATACATCCTGAATGCTCCCTTCTGTTCTGACAAAAAGAATCCGTTGACAGCTTTCCATCTTCTCCAGAAAGCGCTGAATGCGTCGGTCAAACTTTTGTTTCACCTCAGGATAGGCAAATAAGTTAGTGTAAGTATTGCTCGCTTTGGTAAAATCATGGTTGGAAAAAATATGATAGGCATTTTCCGACACAAGCAGCATTTCTTCGCCTGCATCTCCGACTACCCTCAAGTTATCCAGTTCCATAAAACCTGTAAATCTATTCATCAACAACCTATTTACTTCCGACAACTGTGGCGATCCCACCCAATCTAACACGCCGGAAAATAACCTTAAGTTGTTTTTTTTAAGCTGAATGGAACCCAGACAAAGATCTCCCAAACTGAAAATACTATCGTACTCCCCTTTTAACTCCGCTAGTCTCATAATCTCTCAGCACCTTTCGTTTACTAAGGTTTCTACTCTATTAAATTCACTCTTCCACCAAAATGCTTGGACTCAAGTAATTGTAACAGCATCCATTTTTATAATTTTGGACTTATTCGCCCATAACTTCGCCCGAACTTATTCCTTATTTCTCAATATACTGTAGTCTATACTAAAAAAATTAATATCATAGGATAGAGGAGAGATGGACAGTGAAAATACTGCTAGCAACATACTGGCCCATTCCGCATATTGGAGGGGTATGGCCTTTTATGGTGCAGCTTAAAGCTAAGCTGGAATCCATGGGGCATGAAGTGGATATTCTCGGAAATGGGGACGACGCCACAAATTCTTTTATTTATATGCAGAATCAAAATCGAATACTTTCAAAGGACAAACTGCTTCCGTTGCTAAAAGCCAAGTTGAATCTAACCACATATCCTGTTCTTCATGCCAACCCCCTAGTCAACTATGCTGAATTCCAAAGGTATATGTATGAATTAGCTGCTGCTTATTTCAATGTAAATGACTATGATGTGATTCACACGCAAGATGTCATATCCACCACTGCCATAGCTCGAATTCGTCATCCAAAAACTGCTCTAGTAGCCACATTACACGGTTGCGTTGCTCATGAGATTAGAAAAATTCAACACCCAACGGATTTTGTGGCCCATGCTTATTATGATGCGGTTGAACATACAGGAGCCACTTCCGCTGAGGTCACTCATGTTGCTAACCAGTGGCTGCATGACATTTTGACTAGTGAATATAAGGTGCCCGCTGAACAAGTGAAAGTGTTTCCTTATGGATTCGATATAGATACATTTATAAACCGGATGCATATAGGAAGCGACTTAGCTCGCCCTACCGACAAAAAAGTCATTATCTTTACGGGGCGATTGGTAGAATTAAAGGGAATTCATTTTCTTTTATCCGCACTTAGTAAATTAAAGAAGAAACGTAAAGACTGGGTTTGCTGGATTGTCGGAGAAGGGGAGAAAAAAGAGGAGCTTTTGAAACAATGTCAAGAACTTGGTCTGAAGAAGTACGTCATGTTTCTGGGCGTAAGGAACGATATTCCAGCACTGTTACACAAGTCTGATATTTTTGTATTACCAAGCCTTATCGAAAATCAATCTATATCTGTAATTGAAGCACAAATTGCAGGAAAAGCGGCGATTGTCAGCAATGCTGGTGGTTTGCCTGAGATGGTTGAGCATAAGGTTACAGGTTTAATTACTCCGGTAGGGGATATTGATGCATTAGCGAAGAGTTTGAGGAAGTTACTAAAAAATGATGCTTATCGGACGGAACTCGGAATAGCCGCCCAGAAGTTTGCCATGAAGCAATGGCCGATGAATGCTATGACTGATCAATTGCTTAATCTTTATGAGTCCGCTATCCAGAAAAGAAGACAGGGGTAATGTATATGAAAAGGTTACCTACTTATGAGATTGATGGAAATTCATATAACTTCCTGTTTCTTTCGCCGCTAAAGAGCCTTGATGTACTTGTTGACAGCAGAGTCTGGCCACTTGCCGTGGGAAGACTCCCGAAAGGTTATACCATTCCTGATCAGGCCTCACTCGATGTTCTGCTGAATATGAACGGCGATTATTACAAATCCTTATTTTCTAACCCCCTGCCTACGTTCGGATCTTTCGTTGATGGCTCTGTTTGGTCGCTAATTAGGGATTCCTTGCCTCATCATTATGTTATCCCTGATCAAGCATCGGTCGAGATCTTGAGAACGATGCCTACGGACTACAATAACACTCAATTCACCGCTCCCTTATCCCAGCATGGCAATATATTCGATGACAAGGAATGGGCACTAATCACTGCTACATTGCTTAATGGTTATCGTTTAGCCGATTCTGTACCCACCGATAACGTGAAGAAAATAAAAAGGAAATCGAAATTATGAAAGCTATTGTGACCGGCGGGGCAGGTTTTATCGGCTCCCATCTTGTAGATAACCTTCTGGCTATCGGATTTGATGTGCATGTAATTGATGACTTGTACTCCGGGCATTTATCCTACGTCCATCCTCAGGCTATTTTTCATAAGGAAGATATTCGTAGCAAAGAGAGTAATGAAATCATTATCAGCGAAAAGCCGGACGTTGTATTCCACCTGGCCGCCCAAGCGGACGTGCAGCGATCCATAAACGACCCACGCTTTGATGCAGACGTCAACATATTGGGAACCGTAAACCTGCTTGAGGCCTGTCGAGCGGCTTCCGTTAAAAGATTGATTTTCTCCTCTACCTCCGCTGTTTATGGGAACTTGCAGAGTGATCTGATCTCCGAGGAAGACCCTGCGGCACCCATATCTTACTACGGTTTGTCCAAATGGACTGCAGAAGCGTATATCCGCATTTTTTCCACGATGCATGGGATTCCTTATACGATTCTTCGCTACGGTAACGTATACGGTCCAAGACAAATGCCAAAGGGAGAAGGAGGCGTCATTGCAGTCTTCATACAAAGAATTAAGGACGGAATGCCCTTGCACATTCATGGGGACGGCGAACAAACCCGTGACTTCGTATTTGTTAAGGACGTCGTTCAGGCCAATATTTCCGCGATAACCTTTGGTCACCGGGAGACCATTCAAATCAGTACCGGCCACAGTATTTCCATCAATAGCTTGGTCCAAATGCTGAAACAGATACACGGTTCCGAAATTGAGACTACTTACTCATCGGCCAGAGACGGTGATATCTGTCATAGTTGTCTTGACTGTAGGAAGGCTTACCGTGAGTTACAGTGGCAACCGCAAGTGGACATGATAAAAGGACTTATGGAAACATATAACTCTATTTAAAATCTCAAAAGGGTATGCAATAATTATATATCAACTGCATATCCCATTTTTAACCTATCATTAGTCAAGCTCTTATTCTTCAAAAAAAACGCAACCTATAACGGCTGCGTAAGTTTATTGTGTATAATGAAGCGCATAGGACGGCTGCTTTGAACGACTACTTCCAAATCTCATCTGCAATTTCCTTGATGAATGCAAGTTTGCTCCACTGCTGCTCTTCTGTCAAAATATTACCTTCTTCTGTCGACGCGAACCCACATTGAGGACTAAGGCAAATTTGATTGATATCCACCACCTGTGCAGCTTCTTTAATGCGCTTGATGATTTCTTGCTTATCCTCTAGTTCGCCATTTTTGGAAGAAAACAGACCTAGTACAACCTGCTTGTCTTTCATAAATCTCAACGGTTTAAAGTCCCCGGCACGATCGGTATCGAATTCAAGGTAATAGCCATCTATGTTCTCAATACCAAGAAGTGTTTCTGCGATGGGCTCATATCCGCCTGAGGATGCCCAAGTTGAATGATAATTACCACGGCAAACATGAGTAGTAATGACCAAATCCGAAGGAAGCCCGGTAATTGCTTCTTGATTGACACGAGCATATCGCTTCGCAATATCAGCAACATCCGCTCCCTCCTGCTGCCTTACTTCCCAATAGTTCTTGTCGCAGAGCATTCCCCAAGTGCAATCATCTAACTGTAGACTACGGCATCCCGCTTCATAGAAAGCTAGAATTGCAGCTTTGTAGGCACTCGCAATATCAGTTATCAGATCATCTGTATTACTATAATAAGCGTCTGTGCTCGCTTTATTCTCTCCGCGTTCAAGCTCTGCAAGAAATTGTGCGGGTGCCGGTATCGCCTGACGGGCAATCACGTCATCACCTGCAACTTGTTTCAAAAATTTGAAATCCTCTACGAATGAATGAGTGGAAAAGCTAATCTTTCCCGATAACCGTGCAGTTTCAGCCCTTGTTTCCACACCTTGAAATTGATATCCTTTTTCAAGAATAACCTTCTCCACGCCATCAAGACCCCACATGAAATCAAGATGCCACCAAGAGCGTCTGAATTCACCATCCGTAACGGCCTGAAGTCCTACAGACTTTTGCTTCTCTACCAACTTGATAATCTCGTTATCCTCTATCTTTCTCAATTCGTCAGCAGAAATCTCCTCGTTCTGAAATTTCAATCTAGCTTCTTTAATCACCTGAGGACGTAGAAAGCTACCAACTGTATCATATCTGAACGGAGTAACCTTTCGTTGTGTTGCGTTTTCTGTAATGTTGCTCATATGGGTAATCTCCTTTAGCTTTTGAATTGAATGTCTAAAAGAAATATACCACGGGATATCAGTTATAACGTAAATCCAATATACTATATCTAGTTATAGCTTTAAACTATATACTTTTTATTATTCGATAATAGCTTGATGAAGTGCTTCAACATAGGCCGATGCAAGTTTTGATAATGCCACATTTTTATGGGAAATCCATCCGACGTTGATCGTTTCATCACAATCCAATGGAACCGGAATAATTTCATTGCCATTTAGATCAGAACTAAGCACTCCAGTAGAAATAGTATATCCATTTAAGCCTATCAATAAATTGAAAAGCGTTGCCCTATCCGTTACACGAATGCTTTTATTGCGCGATAACGTACTAAGAATCTCCTCTGAAAAGTGAAAGGAATTATACTCTCCCTGTTCAAATGATAGATAAGGATAATGCTGAAGCTGTTCTATCGTAACTACGGATTGCTTAGCTAAGGGATTTTTACTACTAATAAAAATATGCGGCTCTGCCGTAAATAAGCTGTTGAATTGCAGATTCCCAGCTTGGAGTAGCCTGTTGATTACTTTGGCATTGAATTCGTTAAGATACAATATCCCAATTTCGCTACGCAAACTTTTAACATCCTCAATAATTTCATGGGTTTTGGTCTCACGTAGTGCTAGTTCGTATTCATCCTGCCCATATTCTTGAACCAAATTCACAAATGCATTCACCGCGAAAGCATAATGATGTGTAGAAACTGAGAAATGCTGTGGTGATGGCTTAGCATCTAAATAGCGTCCCTCAAGTAATTCCGCCTGCTCAATCACCTGCCGTGCATATCCAAGAAATTCTGCACCCTCCATCGAAAGAGTGACTCCTTTATTCGTCCGATCAAAAATAGTAATTTGAAGTTCCTCTTCCAAATCTTTAATCGCATTGGAAAGACTGGGTTGAGATATAAATAAATGCTTTGCGGCTTCATTCATCGAACCTCGATTAGCGACTTCAATAACATATCTCAGCTGTTGTAGAGTCAATAGATCTAGTCCTTTCAGTTTACATTCATGTCAAACGCATCTGCAATCAGCTTATAGGAATGGATTCTTGCCTTCTCATCGTGAATCGGACTATTAAGGAGTATCTCACTAACATTATAATCCTTGCCCATTTGTAGAAGTTGCTCTTTCACCTGAGCCGGTGTACCGATCACTCTACGTTTCCGAATCTCCTTAATATGTTGCAGATCCATCTCCGTGTATGGATAATTCGTTGCTGTCTGAACAGACGGTAAGAATGGGATCTCCAACCCTGTTCTAATACCGAGGAATAACAAATCACTACTCATCGCCAATTGACTTGCTTCTTCTTCCGTCTCAGCACAGATCGCAAGGGTTGCAATCATCGAACGTGGATGATCCTCCAATACATGATTGGACTCGAAATGCTCATTATAATGTTGCGTCGCCATTTCACCACCAGGCGTGCCAAAGAACTCCGCGAAAGCATAAGAGGTACCTAGTGTGGCGGCAATTCTCGCACTCTCCCCACTTGAACCTAGAAGCCAAATTTCAGGAGCTGTGGAAATGATTGGAGCAGTTATTAGCTTCTCAAACGGATGTCCAGCAGGAATGGAATTATTTAGATACCCTATAATATCCAATACCTGTTGGGGATATTTATTCACATCAACGTACTTATCCTGTTGTAGAGCTCTCGTCGCAAGCGGCATACCACCAGGTGCTCGCCCTAGACCAAGATCAATACGACCGGGATGAAGTGCTTCCAGCAACCGGAAGTTCTCAGCCACCTTATAAGCACTATAATGCGGGAGCATAATACCGCCAGAACCGACACGAATTCGGTTGGTCGCTGCTGCTAGATGAGCAACGAGTACTTCTGGACTAGAGAAAGCAAGTGCTGGCATGGCGTGATGCTCGGACACCCAGTATCGAGTGTATCCTAGATCCTCCGTTGCTTTAGCAAGTCGTGTTGATTGATGAAGGCCCTCTGTGGCCGTTTGTCCTTCATTAACATATACCTGGTCAAGTACGCCTAACTTAATCATATTTATGCACTGCTCCTCTTCTCTATGGTGTAAAACTTGAAGTAATAATAAAAAAAACCCTTCTTCAAAAGGGCTTATCGATATGAATAAGTAAGTCTTGTCTTACTAAAAGGATATCATGTCCTGTTCTATTCAATAAGCTAATTCGAACTAAATTATAACATTTAATTCTGATGAAAACCAATTCATACTCTCAATCGAATTCAACAGGTTGTTGCTTATTTTCTATTCATATACTTATCAATTTTCCGCTTCTCCCAATCATCACCGAAAAAGAAGCCGTTTCCTAAGACAGAGAAGCCATGCGCTACAATTCCTATTCCCCACCCAAGCAATGGATAGATAAACCAGATACTGTCTCGGGAGAATAATAAATTTATCACAATTAACCCTGAATTCACTAAAATATATACAAATAAGTGAATATAAAATTCCTTTAATGCTCTAACCCTTTTTAATGCTAGCTCAAATTTTTCATGATTGTCCAATAAAACAACTCCCATCTTTATTTTATTAATTTACTGTATAACCTGTTATTACTTCTATTCATATCTCCTCCTATGTATTATAATAATATATATTATTATAATACATAGGAGGTCTCCAACATGCAAATCATTTTCGGTACGGGTGCATTAGGTTTAGCTGTCATGAGGCAATTATTGCGTAATGGAGAACAGGTAAGAATGGTTAATCGGAAATCGAAACTAAAATTGCCTACAGGTGTTGAACTCGTGCACGGTGATGCAAAGGAAGAAAGCTTTTGCAAAGATGTTTGCCAGGGGGCCAAGGTCATATATAATTGTACAGGACTCCCTTACAGTCAATGGGTCACCGATCTGCCAAGAATTCAACATGGAATCATTCAAGGTGCTTCCTCCTCTGGAGCGAAATTGATTTATGCTGATAATCTTTATGCCTATGGACCGCAGTATGGCGATCTGCATGAAGATCTTCAAGAGAAACCAATTGGATCAAAAACAAGTATTCGTGCTACTCTCAGCCAGATGGTATTACAAGCACATAAGGAAGGACGAATTCAAGCCACAATTGGTCGTGGATCAGACTTCTATGGTCCTGAGGTACAATTATCTACATTAGGTGAACGTGTATTTAGAGCAGCACTAGCAGGAAAGCCTGCTGAAGTTATTGGAGATATTGACCAACTTCATACCCATATTTTTATCGATGATTTCGCGCGAGCATTAGTAACACTATCCGAAAATGAAGAATCGCTCGGTCAAGTTTGGCATGTACCTTCTGCCGACACGGTTAGCACGCGTCAGTTGATAGACTTAATTTATCAGGAAGCTGGTCATAAACCGAAGGTTCGTATCGCGAAGGGATTCATATTGATTGTTATGGGATGGTTCGTGCCAATGATGAGGGAATTCAAGGAAATCATGTATATGTTCAATCAGCCTTTCAAAGTGGATCACGGGAAATTTGATCGGGCCTTCGGTACACAGGTGACATCTCATACAGAAGCGATCCAGTGCACATTAGCATGGTATCGAAGTTTAGAAGAAAAGACGATTAATTAGGAGGCAGAAGCAAGTTGACGCGTCGAGAAGGAAAAGTGAACAGCAGCATGTACGCAATACTGGGTGTTTTGACATTGGGTCCTCATACGGGATATGACATTAAGAAACAAATGGAGCTTAGCACTAGCTACTTTTGGAATGAGAACTTCGGACAGATCTATCCTCAGTTAAGTAAGCTTCTAGAGAACAATGATGTTACGATGGATGTGGAATCACAAGAGGGAAGACCAGACCGTAAAGTATATACAATAACACAACAAGGCAAGCGGACATTGGCTGCTTGGTTAAGCATGCCGATGGAACACTCTTTTATCGAGAAAAAGAACGAACTCTTGCTACGGTTGTTCTTCGGTCATAATGTTCCACTTGAAGTCAACATCCGACATATTGATGAGTATAAGAACAAGATGCAGGAGATGCTGCAAGTATTCGAAACCGTAGAGGTATCACTCCGCAGTTGTCACCCGTTAGATGAAAATTTAAAGTATTGGCTAATGACGACTAACTACGGAAAGATACAAGTTAGGGCGCTGATTCAGTGGTGCGAGGAAAGTATTGAAGAATTAAATAGTTAACTATATATTAGGCGAATGATCCATAACGTCTTGATGTCGTTTCTGCCGAGACATAAGAAATGGAGTATCAAGAATCAATTTCATAATTACGCAACCAGATTTGGCTGCATCGGCGATTATGAAATTGATTCAAGTGTATTCTGGTTACTTCAATTTATTCACTTTCACAAACTGAAACTACGGTTACTGACCGCCCCTTTTCCGATAGTTCCTCGGAGAAAATCCAGTGATACGTTTGAATACGCGAGAGAAGTAGAATATATCTTTATAACCAAGCGCTTCTCCTACTTCCTTGACAGTTAACTCTGTGTTAAGCAGAATATTCTTTGCTTCCGCAGCCTTGAGTTGATGGAGAAATTCATTTAACGGATATCCAGTATACTCATGAATGATCCTGCGAAGTGTCGACACGGAAATATGATGCCTAGCCGCCATGTCCGTAGGCTCTTGTGAGAGGTGCAGTGAACGAGAGATATCATCAATAACCTTCAGAACGAAACTTCCCCGATTACCATCTTCACTCTGATCCGCTTGAGCAACAAGTTCATACAAGAACGATTCGAGCATCATTGAGGCGCGATCTAGATTACTCGGAACACCACTGTCAATAAGCATGAACATCAATTCCATCTTATGAACAAATGGTTCGTCAATGTTCGCTCTCTTAATGAGTGCCGGATCAGGAAGCCAATTCTCCAACCACTCAGCTATTCTCTCTCCCTCCACGGTAAAATAATATTCATCCCAATACCCGTCCTTATGCGGACCATAATTAAAAACAGCACCAGGATATAGACAGAACCAACTTCCTGCTTCAACGATCTGCAGCTCGCCTCCGTTAACCTGGTAGTAGCCGCCTCCACCCGTAATCATAACGAATGCCCAAAATTTGAAATCAGCATCTTTTCGCTGAAGTGTTCTTGCGGGTAAATGTCCCGCATTTACTACAGTAAGCGACTTTATTTTCTTTTTACTCGGATCTACCACTGGGTCATACAGACGAATTGGATGAGGACTGATCATATAGTCCATATACTTTTTCAATCTACCCATTCTCCCCTTTAAAAAGCTATATTTAATTAACCTCACTTGACAAGTAGAAACGGCTTCGCCGTCCTTTTTCAAGGACGGCACCCATTTCAGCGGAAATATAAGGATTAGAGTATCAAAAATCAATTTCATAATTATGCAACTCGATTTAGCTGCACCGGCGATTATGAAATTGATTCAAGTGAAACTTATGCTTTCTTATATTTTCAAATAAGACGTATCTCGTTACAATTATTGATCTTATTGATATTACTTCTTAAACGCTAATCTAAATTCATTCATCGCTTTTCTATGCCGTTCAATATAATTCCACACCCAAAAGACCAGTATTAGGGAAGCAACCAAATACAAAACGGGCACGATGACAGTAACATTGTTTAATAGAAAAGCAAAAACTAGAAGTAAACCATTGAACAGATGGTTTATCGCTGTATGAGCATTGCTCGGGATCAAATCCACAGCATTTTTATTATAATTCTGATGTGCGTAACGGATTGCCTGTACGGCAAATGGAATGGATAAGAAAGAAAAGTACAGCGTATAGGGCCCATAGCCCACAACCGGAAGCACCGCGATGATTCCATAACCTAGGACGAAACTACCGATGAGTACATTTTTAGATTTCTTCTTACCAAGGCGAACGACCAGCGTCTTTTTACTAGAGTTCCTATCCGATTCTTCATCTGGGAACTGATTAATAATCAATACATTATTGATAAACAAGGCGACTGGTAGTGAGATCAGAAATGCTTGCAACGAATAGTGTCCAGTCTGCACATAATAAGCTCCCATCGTCATCAAAACGCCATAGGTCGTAGCGACGAGAAATTCAGCCACACCTGTTGCCATATTAATGAAGGAGAGTTTTCCTTTTCCACCCGTATAAAAGATACCCGCAATCAATCCATAGATAATTAGTGGGATCAGACCAAGTCCACTAGCAAAAACTAAATATATCCCAATTAAGACAGCACTGGTACTTAACGCTATCCCGAAGAACCCCATATCTGCTCTGGAGATTAATCCAAGCTGAATCATCCGTGATCCACCGGTAAATGGGCGAATACCCGTACGATTCTCGCTGTCACGTTCAGCATCCTTCCAGTCATTGATCATATTCGTCCCAGCTTGAATCATGATAGCCCCGAATAGGGTTAGTATAAAGGTAAGCATATTTATATGATCCGTCTGCGACAAAGCCAATGCTGCGCCCAAAAGGATCGGAACTAATGACGCTGTAAGAGACAACGGACGAACTGCTTCTTTCCATGCCCGTGCCTTAGCTTTAACATCATCCCACACATTAACATTCTCGCGATTGTGTTCGAATTCGAACACCGTTGGAGGTTCCCCTTGAAGAATTTCTGGTACATATCGATACTTAACGGTAAATGGCTTAACACGAATAAACTCCAACCGATCTAGAGCACCAATATTATGAAATTGACCTACAATAGGTGAACGGTTCAATAGCAGTTCAATCGCTTTATTCCGATCCTTCTCATCTTTCAGTACCTCTGCTCTTCCGATGACTTCACATTCTTCCATCTCCATAAAGGTAGGGCCCTGATGAATCAATATAGCTGTCTCAGGTATGTTGATCCATTGGATCACCTTCGGATCACCCTTCGTACTCGTTAAATAGAAATTAAATTGTTCATCCACTGCAAAATGCATCATTCTTTGCCGAGGCAACCCCATATTAGAGGTTCCTACTGCTGCGACCTCAGCCCGTCCTAAATACTCGAACACCTCTTGCTTGCTGCGCTGTGCCATACAATATATCTCCTCCGTACTTTTCTATTATAATTAAATACCGCACATGATTTTTAGGTAACTATTCTATTTTACTATAACAAAGGTAATAGACATACCCATAGTCGTCAATTATATCTCAAGAACCTCCCTAAAGCGCATCATTAGTCGTATTATGGGGATAATCAATATACCGACAGTTGCAACATTAACGACATCACTGCCGTCTTTACTATTAGAGTGACAAAACACACAACTAAGGAGAATGAACAAAAATGAGAAAAAAGAATGTTGTCATGATCATGGTGATCGTACTTGCGATTATGTTAACCGCATGTGGTGGATCGAACAATAAAGAAGTTGTATATGAACCGACACAAACAACGAAAGAAATGACCGATAGCGTATTAGCACAAATCGAGCAACCATCTTTAATGGAATTACCGGCCGAAATGGTCAGCGAACTCTATCATTTAGATCCTACTTTGCTTGATCAATATACCATTATGACACCGATGATGAATGTGAAGACGAATGAAATTGCAGTTCTGAAAGTGAAAGATGCGAAAGACATCACCACAGTAGAAACAGCCGTCAAACAACGTGCAACAGATATTCAGAAACAGTTCGAGCAATATCTGCCAGATCAATACGAGCATGCCAAGAACTATAAACTCGTCACAAAAGGTAACTATGTCATCTTCATCATCTCAGAGAATGCCGCCGATATTGAGAAAGCATTCGAACCTTTCTTCGTTAAACCTTAATTAGTATGGTATTCAGCAGCCTATTATTCTTATTCTTGTTCTTGCCTGCTGTATTAGCTATATATTATTGCTCGCCGCGGCGTACTAAGAATCTAATCTTATTCGCTGCCAGCCTCGTATTCTATGCGTGGGGCGAGCCTGTATATATCGTCATCATGCTACTCTCCACCTTCACTGATTACTGCTTTGGTCTGCTTCTTGACAGTCCAAAGTTCAGTGATCACAAGCGGAAGTGGATTGTGGTATTTTCTATTATCGTTAATTTAAGCTTACTATCATACTTCAAATACACTGACTTTCTGATCGACAATATCAATACGCTACTCGGTACTGATATTCCTTTAACTGAACTACCTTTGCCGATCGGTATCTCCTTTTATACTTTCCAATCCATGTCCTATATCATTGATGTGTATAGAAGAACGACCCCAGCCCAACGTCATTGGCTCGATTTCGGGACATACGTCGCATTATTTCCACAATTAGTAGCTGGTCCTATCGTGCAATATTCTACCATTTCTGAGCAATTACGTAACCGAACTGTGAACAGGGAAATGTTCGCAGAAGGGGTTCGTCGTTTCACGATTGGATTAGCGAAGAAAGTATTGCTTGCGAACAATATCGGACTGCTCTGGAACACTATTTCTAGCTCCAACCCAGATACACTATCCGTTCTAACAGCTTGGCTTGGCATGATTGCCTTTGCATTCCAAATTTATTTCGATTTCAGTGGATATTCGGACATGGCTATTGGTCTTGGACTCATGTTCGGCTTCCGATTTAATGAGAATTTCAATAGGCCATACATAGCACAAAGTATCACCGACTTCTGGAGACGGTGGCATATTTCATTAAGTTCCTGGTTCCGTGACTATGTCTACATTCCATTAGGTGGTAATCGTCGTGGGTTAGGGATACAACTACGGAACATTCTGATCGTATGGTTACTAACAGGGATATGGCATGGCGCAAGCTGGAACTTCCTCTTATGGGGTTTATACTTCGGTATTATTCTTATATTCGAGAAATGGTTGGGGCTACAATTACTTCAGCGGATGCCACGGTGGTTGCGGCATAGTTACGCATTGCTACTAATCTTGATCGGTTGGGTGCTGTTCGCATTCGACGAGCTTCCTATGATGGGAAGTTACTTTAACGCACTTGCAGGGTTGAATGGGCAAGCATTGTGGAATTCTGATTCGTTATATCTCCTATACACGAACGCCATTTTGCTCGTTGTACTGGTGATTGCCTCTATTTCAGATCGGACGAACCCACGCTTGGAATCTAGACCCTATCTACAACTAACATGGCATGCTGTATTATTTCTACTCTCTATTGCATATTTAGTCGATGCAACCTTCAATCCATTCCTATACTTCCGATTCTAATAGAGGTAGTTCAAAAATTCTTACTAAAGAAGGAGCATGAACAAGATGAATAAACGTGTAGATCAATTGTATATCGTTGGATTTGTCACTATTCTGTTTGCCATGCTCTTCTTATTCCTTCTTCTTCCTAAATCTTATTTCTCTGACACGGAGAACCGTAACCTGCAAAAGATTCCTCAATTCACATGGGACAATCTTTGGTCGAAAACATTCTCAGAACAGACAGAAAGCTATATTACAGATCATTTCCCCTATCGGGACAAATGGGTTGCCGTGAAATCGACCATGGAACAACTACGACTTCAGCAGGAGAACAATGGGATCTACAAAGGCCATAACGGCTATTTATTCGAGAAATTCAATCAGCCTTATTATGAAACCGTACAGAAATATACAGATGCTGTTAACAAGTTTGTTATTAAGCACCCTGATACTCATATAACGTTCATGCTTGCACCAACCTCGATTGGCTTATACCCAGAACGACTGCCTTGGCTTGCTTCCGCTTATCCCCAATCAAAGGTGAACGAATTCATTCGTGAGCAGTTGGGAGACAACTTGTCTTTCATTGATGGGTTTGATTATCTACGTCCTGCCGCTAGCGACACCACACCAATATACTATCGAACGGATCATCATTGGACGACCTATGGTGCTTATTTAGCTTATCAAGCGTATGCTGAGAAAATGGGATGGAAAGTAAAAATGGAATCGGAGTTTACGATTGAAACCGTCACCGATTCATTCTTAGGAAGCTATCAAACGCGGAGTCAATTCAACAGATTGAATGCGGATTCCATTGAAGTCTATTTACCGAAATCGCCAGTCATTTCGGAACTGTATATTGCGGACACGAATGAAACAGTCTCTGGTCTATACGACTCTAGTTATTTGGATACAAAAGATAAATACTCGTATTTCCTCGGTGGAGTTCATGCGCTGATGACCATCACTAGCGATATTAAACCCGTAGACATTGAGCAGCAGAAGCTGCTCGTTCTCAAGGATTCCTACGCACATAGTGTGCTTCCATTTCTAGCCCTTCATGTACCGGAAATTCACGTCATCGACCTGCGTTATTACAACGGAAATATTAGTGATTATATGACCGAGAATGAGATTGATGAAGTATTGATGTTGTTCAATACTTCAACTTTTGTTGATAATAGAGAAATATTGAAACTCGGATATTAAATTAGATATGTTTACTTTCTTTTTGTAAACCATTCACTCTTGGGCTTACGAGTTGGGTTCTCCTTCGATTTAGCCGGCTTAGAGGGTTGGGTGGGTTTTGCAGGTTTCCTAGCTGTAGGTTTCGATGAACCTTCCACCTTCGTAGATTGACTTGATTTAGGCATCGGATAGGCATGATCCTTCACCTCTGGGATGCTCTTCCCGATTAATTTCTCTATATCGCTGAGGAACGGAAGTTCATCCACTTCGCAAAAGGAAATCGCACTCCCGCTCAACCCAGCTCTACCGGTACGACCAATTCGATGCACATAGGTTTCTGGAATATTAGGAAGGTTGAAATTAATAACATGAGAAAGTTCATCGATATCAATTCCTCTAGCTGCGATGTCTGTCGCTACGAGCACTCGCGTTACACCGCTTTTGAAATTACTTAATGCCTTCTGTCTGTCTATTTGAGACTTATTTCCGTGAATAGCCTGAGCAGAAACATTCTCTTTAGTCAGATCGCGCACAACCCGATCAGCACCACGCTTCGTGCGGGTAAACACCAATGCCGAAACAATCGATTTATCTAGTAATAAGTGATTCAATTGTTTCTGCTTATTTCCCGTTGCTAGCATATAAACAGATTGTTTAATTCTGTCAGCTGTCGATGACACCGGAGCAATCTCTACCTTTACTGGATCAACTAATAACAATTTAACCATTTTGGATATTTCAGGTGGCATCGTTGCCGAGAAGAAGAGTGTCTGTTTTTTGTTCGGCATCTTGGCCATAATCCTCTTTACATCATGAATAAAGCCCATATCTAACATTCGATCAGCTTCATCAAGTACAGCGATTTGAACATATTGTAGATCAATACGTTTTTGAGTGATAAGATCAATCAGTCTACCTGGCGTAGCAATAATAATATCCGCACCATGATTTAGCGCCCGTTCCTGCACTTTTTGCGACACGCCACCCACGATCGCAGTACAATTCACGTTGGTATATTGACTATACGATTTAATATTGTCAGAAATCTGCAGGGCAAGTTCCCTTGTCGGTGTTAGAATCAATGAACGAACACGGCGCACAGCGTTAGGTTTACTTTGCTGTTCATTCAATCGTTGGATAATCGGTATAGCAAACGCGGCAGTCTTCCCTGTTCCAGTCTGAGCGCAACCAAGTAGATCTTTACCAGCTAACACAGCTGGAATCGACTGTTCCTGTATAGGGGTCGGAGTAGTATAATTCTCTTTACTTAAAGCCTTTAGAATCTCGGGTATAATATTCAATTCATTAAATGTCATGTTGTCTCCTTAATTATAAATACATTTCTTTTTAACATCGTTACTTTATGTCATAACATATAAGTATAACACAAATAAGCGCACAAATAGAACCGAGAATTTACCCGCTTCTATTTTGATGGTAGCTTACTGTAGATGATTCATTATCGTTGCTCTCCAATTAATCATCCAATTCCACGGTTAGGATTTGTCCATCGGTA